>JAGXGB010000069.1 GCA_024636955.1 Bacteroidales bacterium | reverse complement strand
TTTGGTCACCCTGAATGGATTGATTTTCCTAGAGAGGGAAATGCGTGGAGCTATAAGTACGCACGACGTCAATGGTCATTAAAAGACGACAAAAACTTAAAATATCATTATCTCAGTGATTTTGACCGTGAAATGATTCATGTGGCAAAAGTGAAAGGCATATTTGATCATGAATTTGCTCAGTTACTCAATTTGGATGAGGACAACCAGACCATTATTTTCAATAAGAAGAACCTTATTTTTGTTTTCAACTTTCATCCCTTTAATAGTATTCCTGATTATAACTTTTTTGTGCCTGAAGGCGGAACTTATAAAGTAATTCTTTGTTCTGATAGTGGAAAATTTGGTGGACATAGCAGATTAAATGAAGAAATTGAATATTTCTCCGCATTTGATGAAGAAAGTCAAACAAACCGATTGCGGATTTACCTAACTAACAGAACCGCAGTACTCTTAGAAAATGTTAGTTAAAATGTTTAAGGTCTTTTGTTTTTTTTAACATATTTGTATCAAAACTTTAAAATTTCTGTCATAATATTGCAAACTAGAAAATAAAAACCCGATGGAACGTAAACGACTGGTTGTCAATTATAATAATGTTACTTCTGAAGTTATGGAGGCAATCCGTAAAAAATATCCCCTTGGTTACACTAATCATGTAATTAAAGTAAAAACTCAGGGTGAGGCTTTCTTTTATGCGATTACTGTTGACACAGAAACTGCCAGCTATCTTATTAAAGTACCGGTAAAGATTGACACTAAGGGTCTTAATGAAGATGAAGCTCTCGATGAGTTGAATGATGAGAAAGAAACTGAAGACAATATGGCTGAAGCTGATTCATCAGAGTCAGAGGAATAAGTAAGGATCTCCCTCCGACTAGTTAAGCTTTTAGTGGATCTTTCTGTTTGTTCACCTCAGATTTCAGTGATGTAATACAGCCCACACATTCACATGTCATTGGTGTCTTACAGTTCACTAATTCAACCTTCCTTGCAGTCTTTCAATCAACTAATTCAGCTTTAATCTGATTCTTCCACTACAATTATGTAGACTTTATTGAATTCCTTCTATTCTGAAGGTGCTTAATAATTTTGCCGCCTATGCTCTTAAATCCAGGAGTTGAATCATCCATTTGAATTTCAATTATTTCAATAAGTTCTCTTTTAAGATCAGGTTCCTGCATGGCCACGCTGGCAAGTATTTTAACGCTAAACATCTTTACTGCAACAGGTGCCTCGTTTGACTCGAGCAATCCGAAACAGATAGAAACAAGTTGTCCTTTATTTTTCTCAGGAAGCTCATTACGTTCTAATATTCTTAAAGCGTGACGTTTAAGTCCACTGTGCCTGAATTTGGGCAGCAAATCAATTAGTGTTTCAAGATGTGTATTGGTAATAAAGGAAAGGTCTTCATTCAGGATGTCAATTGCCCATGCTGCTCTTCTACTTTCAGGTTCACGATTACTAATAAAGATTAACCACAGGGTATTGAATAGTTCTGGATTTTTTCGAATAATGCTGATCACTTGATCCACATTTCTACGTGACTGTTCGAGTTTAAGAAGTTCTTCGAGTGTCATAACGGGAATAATTATACGCAAAGCTATAAAAAACAAGAAGGGAAACCATCCTGTTCGGAGAGATTTCCCTTCTGTTTTACTCCAATCGTAACCGGAATAAAACGTCAGGTTATTGTTTCGGTGCCTCGTAATCTATCAACTTCGTAAAGTAATAGTTACTTACTTGTTGAAAATTCACTTTCGTTCCTCTTCACATTAGTCAGGAAGTGTTTTCCGGGTATCAATGTTAACTTGTTACAGTTACTTCAATCAACCCTGCGAAAAGCGGAGTAATAGCGTAAGTTTCCTTTCGGCCTTTCCAACTAATTCTCATCTCCTGATTCTCACCGTATCGTTGGCCTGATGATGTAAAAGTACAACAATACGGAAGGTTTGTCAAGTGTTTTAAGCATAAAAATGCTAACGTAATGCTAACAGCAGTTATTAACAATTGTTAATAACTTTAAATGCTTGCCATTAGCGGTTATCAGCAGGGTTATAAGTCATAATTAACAAATTATGGGCTTGACTTCAATCGATAATTCAGGCAAGCCATTTTTAATACTATCAACTCTAGCGAAAATTTGATGTTGTGAAATCTCTAAAAGAGGAGCTTCGGTCCTGATGCTAATTAAATTTCCGAAACAATCATACACCGAAAAAAAGACTCCTTCTTCAGTTTTAATTGAAGAAGCAATATCAAAGAAGTACTCCTCCCCTATTTTGTATACAGGGTGTTCAGGCTCAAGATACATTCTACCTGTACAGTTAATTTTAGCAACCAGGCAATTTACCTCTGAATTTAAAGTTATACCGAAGTTTTTGTAATGTTCATGTTCAACAAAATGCCGAATGCCATACTGATCTTCAAGAATCATATAGAGATTATTATCTTCCAGCGAAACGCACTTTACATAAATAAAAGGATAATAGTGCCCTTCAATGAGTGTTTTATGTTTTAAATAATCTGTTGTAATCATTCTTTGAGAAGTGTTATTACTATTAACGATTTACCTGTTGACTCAGGTCCTGTTAAATCTATAGGGATAGGTTTCTTTGATACCATCTTTTTCGCCATTCTTCTAATCAAAAATTAAAGCATTCTTCTGGTATTCACTCTTTCACTCTCCTTCTATAACATATAACAAACAATCAAAGGTGGAAACCAATCTCTTTTAAAGATTACTAATGGACCCTCTTGACACGGGTAACCCCTTTTAATGTTTCTATTTTTTTTAATAATGAATCAATATGTCTGGAATCTCTGACACTTACTTTGATATAACCTTCAAATTTACCGCCTTTACTGTTAAACGCTATGTTTCTGACGTCAATTTTTAATTCATTTGATAATAATTCAGTAATAGAGTTCAAAATTCCTAACTGGTCAACACCACTAACATGAAGTGTAGAAATGAAATGCGATCCCTCAGCTATCTTTGACCATTGAGCTTCCATAATTCTATATGGATATCTTGATCTTAAACGAGGAGCGTTTGGGCAGCTTAGTCTATGAATTTTAATACCTACACCAGTCATCACAAAGCCAAAAATGTCATCTCCAAGTACTGGGTTGCAACATTGTGCCAGTATATAACCTTGAAGTTCGGCAGTTTCATTAACAATGATAGTGTTCTCAGCCGTTCGATTCTGCTGTTTAGGTGCTTCTTTAATGACATGTGTTTCAACTACCTCTTTTTTAGAACCTATCAAAGCCTCCTTAATCATTGAAGGTTCTATCTTATTATCAGCAAGTTGCTGATAAAGTTCAAGGGCTGAAGCCATTTTAAAATGAGAGATCAACCTGCTCACATTCTCATCATTGTATGGCATTTTCATTTGACTGAGCTTACGTCGAAGTATATCTTTACCAACTTCAGCCTGCTTAAATTCTGCTTCTTTTAAATATCGCTTAATTTTATTTTTAGCACGCGAGGTAACAACCCAGCCCAACCAGTCTCTATTAGGGATTTGGTTCTTGGATGTAATTATTTCTACTGTGTCACCATTTTTTAGTCGTTGCCTGATAGGTACAATTTTATGGTTTACTCTCCCACCTGTACATTTCGATCCTATTACAGTGTGAAGCTCAAATGCAAAATCAAGCACTGTAGACCCTTCCTTTAGTTTGATTAAGTCTCCTACGGGGGTAAAAACATAAATTATGTTTTCAGGTATCTTTGATGATATTTCTTTATTGATCAACAACTCTTCAGTATAATCAGGGTTTTCAAGTATCTGCCTAACGGAATTCATCCAGTCAGACGTATCAAGAGTGCCTTTGTGTCCTTTATACCTCCAGTGCGCGGCATTACCAAGTTCAGCATCATTATCCATTCTTAGCGATCTAACCTGAACTTCTATCCACCTACCCGTAACGTCTTTTACAGTTATATGTAAGGACTCATAACCATTAGCTCTTGGAACGGTTATCCAGTCTCTCATTCTACTAGTCTCAGGTGTGTAAATATTCGTCACAACTGAATACACCTTCCAGCAATCGGCTTTCTCCTCATCAAGAGTGCTGGTAGTTATTATTCTGATGGCGAAAAGGTCAAAAATCTCATTAAACGGCACTTTCTGTTTTACCATTTTCTGCCAAACAGATGAAACAGTCTTAGTTCTACTCTTAATTATAAAGTTCAGACCCAATCTTTTTAAATCAACATCAATAGGTTCAATAAACTTTTGAATGAAATCTTTACTTCTGTTAAGCTCAGATTCAATTTCCCCGGCAAGCTGGTTATATTTTTCAGGTTGGCTTATCATAAATGCAAGCTCCTCTGATTCTGCTTTGATCCTATAAAGTCCAAGCTTGTGTGCCAGGGGAATATATATGCTCACCGATTTATTTAAAGTATCAGTAGATTTGGAGATATCGAGAAATGGAACATTCCTAAGTAAATATAGATTTTCAGCAAGCGATAAAAGGATTGCGCGAACATCACTGGCCATGGCAAGCATAATACCCGTGAAATTCTCTACATTTTTAACAAGTCTGTCAGATGGCAGTTCTGAGATTTTCTGGAAGCTTTCTATAATAGGTATGGAATCAGACAAATTATTCTTAAGCAGGAAATTTGCCACATTTTCACTTTTTACATTCGCATAGCCAAACAGAGCGCTGATTGCTGAAGTATATCCTAAATTAAGTTCTTTAACAACAATTGCTGTGAGTTTAATTGCATGGTCCAATAAAGGGCCACTTGTAACCGAGAGCTGTTTGTCATATTCACGGCATAATAACCGGTAGGCTTGATGTAATACTGGCCGTACCTTTTTATTGTCAATAGGTGCACAAGCATCTAACAGGCTTCGATAATTAGTTTTGATATTCAAACCCAGGAATTTTTTGATTAAGTATTATCAACAAAATAATCAAATTAATGATTAAAAAAACGCCCTGATTTTCAGGGCGTTAATTTTATTATTTTATTGGGGCTTCAGGCCCCTTTGGCCCTTGTTTTGGTTTTGGTGGTTCAGAAATAGATTCACGCATCTTGGTATCTGCTTGAATATTCTGAAATTTATAATAGTCCATTATCCCCATATTACCTGATCTGAATGATTCAGCCATAGCGAGAGGTATTTCAGCTTCAGCTTCAATAACTTTTGCGCGTGCTTCCTGTGCTTTAGCTTTCATTTCCTGCTCTAAAGCAACAGCCATAGCCCTTCTTTCCTCAGCTTTTGCCTGAGCAATATTCTTATCGGCGTTTGCCTGGTCCATTTGAAGTTGGGCGCCAATATTCTTACCAACATCAATGTCAGCAATATCTATTGATAGTATTTCAAAAGCTGTACCTGAGTCAAGCCCTTTCGAAAGAACAACTTTGGAAATAGAATCAGGATTTTCAAGAACTGCTTTATGCGATGCGGAGGAACCAATAGAAGAAACAACTCCTTCACCAACCCTGGCGAGAATAGTTTCTTCACCTGCACCCCCTACAAGTTGTTTAATGTTTGCCCTTACAGTTACTCTGGCCTTGGCAATAAGCTGAATTCCATCCTTAGCTACTGCAGCAATTGGAGGAGTATTAATAACTTTAGGGTTTACTGACATTTGAACAGCCTCAAATACATCACGACCAGCCAGGTCAATTGCAGTAGCAGCCTTGAAGTTCAGAGGAATATTAGCTTTATCAGCAGAAATAAGTGCATTGATAACAAGCTTTACCCGGCCTCCGGCAAGATAATGCGCTTCCAGTTCATCGCGTGAAATAGTTAATCCTGCCTTGGTTGCATTAATCATTGCAGTTACTATAACTGAGGGAGGAACTTTCCTCCAGCGCATAAAGACCAATTGAAGCAATGATACCCTAACTCCTGATAGAAGAGCTGAGAACCATAATCCAACAGGTATAAAATAAAAGATAATCCATAAACCAATTATGGATGCAATTCCAATTGCAAATACTAATAAGATGCCAGGTTCCATTGTTTTTTATTTACGTTTAACAAATATTTTGTTGTCTTCTAACTTTGAAATAAAGATCATTGTTTCATGATCAATAAAATCTCCTTGAGTATGCACTTCGTACAATTCATTATTAATGAGTGCAGTTCCAGAAGGTGATATTCTTGAAATTGCCTTTCCTTCGTCGCCAATATGTAATTTATTTACTTCTACTTCATTTACCCGCCCTTCAACATTTGTAGTTAACATCATTCTTCGCCAGGTATTTGATTTGAAGGCTATTACAAGTGTAGCACCTATAACTACGAGTGTAGCTAGTACAATAATATGCCCTTTATCTGATCCATAAATTTTATATGCCTGCCAAATTGAAAATGCAATCAGTACGCCGCCTGTGATTCCAATAATTGTAGTTCCGGGTAGTACAAATATTTCAATAAGGATCAAGATGAGACCTAAGGCAATAATCAGAAATATGAGCGTTAGTGACATTTGCAATAAATTGGTTACTTGTATTATTCGATAGAAACAGTTAAACCTTTGTTGGTTAACTTCTCATACATAGGCTTCAATTCATACATGGTGCCTGAAATTACTCCACATTTCCCCTTCTCATGTACAATAAGTGTAATTTGTTCTGCCTGTATGGGTTCAATACTGCAAACCTCAATTAAAGTTTCGATAACAAAACTAAACTCGTTAACGTTATCATTGAATAAAATCAGTTCGTAATTATCTGAGGTTAGTTGTTTTGAATCGGAATCAGGTTTTACGTTTTCTTTAACCATATGCTTTCATACATTCAAAGGCTAAAAATAATAAATTTTTTCACACACTTACTGAATAATTAAATTATATTTGAAATTCATCACCGCACTAGTTAAAAACATGATTTTCAATGATTTCGATTTCTTTATCAAGAAGCTTAAACAAGCACTAACACCACCTCTACCAGGATCTGTAGCTCATGACATGCTTGCACCCGAGCACCGGAAATCTTTGTTATTACAGAACAATGATCTTACTAAAGCCCAGTTAAGCAGCGTATTAGTTCTTTTCTTTCCTGATTCGAAGAATAAAATATCTATCGTCTTTACAAAAAGAGTAGAATATAAAGGTGTACACAGTGGTCAAATATCCTTCCCTGGAGGCAAAGCTGAAAAGCACGACAAAGATTATTTTGATACAGCTTTTCGTGAAACGGAGGAAGAAATTGGGGTTGAAAGAAGCAATATCCAAACTCTTGGTGTGCTTTCTGAACTATATGTTCCCCCAAGTAATTTTATCATATTTCCTGTTGTTGGTGCTACACATGAGAGTCCAGTATTCATCAAGGACCCTAAGGAAGTAGCTGAGATTATTCTGGTGCCCTTTGAGTTCTTTTTCAATAAAGAGGCTATAGGAGTACATCAGGTAACAACAAGCGATAGCTTGTCATTCGATGTTCCTGGATATATGATCAATAAGAATCTGATTTGGGGTGCTACCGCAATGATTCTAAGTGAATTGATTCATGTTACTAATAAAATAATGGCAGCAGAGGGCTAATTTAAACAGAATAATTCTGGTTACTCAAGAATAATGTGGTTACTCAATATGGGTTACTCAATAATAATTTGGTTACTAATTTTCACTGAATTACGCAACATTGCAGTAACACCGCAGTATTT
>JAGXGB010000068.1 GCA_024636955.1 Bacteroidales bacterium | reverse complement strand
GTCTCACGGTCATGGTTATCACATTGCCGGTTGCTGTGGTTGGTGCCGCACAATTGGCATTTGAAGTAAGCACCACCGATACCTGATCGCCATTTGCAAGCGTAGTGGAGGAATAAACGGCATTGTTGGTTCCCACATTCACACCATTCAGTCGCCACTGGTAGGAAGGGGAGGAACCGCCGTTTACAGGCGTGGCGGTGAAGGTTACCAACGTACCCGGACAAATATCATTCACATCAGCAACTATCGAAACCTCCGGCACCACTATTGGGTTAACCGTCATCGTGATCGGGTTGCTGATTACCGTTGCCGGGATTGCGCATACCGCATTGGAAGTAAGTTCAACAGTTACAACATCGCCGTTGGCAAGTGAACTTGTAGTATAGGTAGCATTATTGCCCAGCGGATTGGCAACATTCACGCCGTTAACCTTCCACTGAAATTGAGGTGCAGTGCCTCCGTTAATAACCGGGGCAGCTGTGAACGTTACCGATGTTCCGGCACAAATGGTGGTTGCCGATGCATTGATGACAACCGATGGCGTCAGCACCGGGTTCACCGTCATGGTGATGGTGTTGCTTGTCGCCGTTGCCGGTACCGCACAAGGCTCACTTGAAGTCATTACCACCCGCACCTGGTTACCGTTGGTAAGCGTGGTAGTAGTAAAAGTTTGATTCGTTTCACCCGCAACAGGGTTTGCCCCAATGTACCACTGGTATCCCGGTGTTGCTCCACCGTTTACAGGGGTTGCCGTGAATGTGACCGAAGTGCCTGCACAGATATTATTACCCGGATTGGCTGAAATTGAAACAGCCGGGGTTACATTTGGAAGAATCGTTACTAACGCTGAGCCGTCCATCATGATAAAGGATAAATCAACATGTGTGGCTCCAATGGTATAAGTCCCGGCGGCCGTAACAGGCGGAAAAGTCAGCGGCGCACCGGTTCCCGGTAGGGCAGTTGCCGTTGGATTCCCATTCAGGTAAAGCACGTAATTAACGTCGGTCTCCGAGCCATCAAGGCTTATATTATCAACTCCTGCACCACCCTCGCAATATGAACCTCCGCCGGTTACATTAAATATTATTGGAATTCCCAAAGGTCCGCGGGTTATTCCCTCTTCCACATTCATCGTGTCTCCTTCTACTCCTCTGGGCTCCAATACTTCCAGCGGTCCCAGTGTAGATCCTTTAAACTCAGCATTTCTGGTAAAGAACGTAACGGCCGGAGTGGGGGCGCTCCAGCCGTATATTCTCACGCTCAATGTTTCGGGGTATGAAACAACAATATTTGTTTCCACATGCAGGTTCCGGGCACTATTGCGACCAACAAACACGCTTGCAGCCACAGGCACCGACTCCATGTTAAAGCCATCCTTCGAATAATGCACCGCAGTACGCATATTCACCAGGCTCAGGCTCACTTCAAAATTCAATTCATTGATGACTATTGAGGCATCCCTTTCGGGCGATATCCTGTACTCGTAATAGTTAGTAGTGTTTAAATCGCGACTGTTCCACCCACCCGCGGTGGCACCATTCACTGAATCAAACCTGAAATCAAGCAATCCGGCACCTGCTGAAAAAGAAGCCTCCGCTATGCCCGATGTGTAAACCGCCTCACCATCATTGGTAAGCGGCCAAATGATCTGAATATCTTGTTGGGTTGATTGTTGGGCTTGTTGGGCTGAGCTTAGTGCTGAGCGTTGGGAGTTGTATTGATTGCCGCTTTGTGTGTTGTTTTGAAGAACATTTTGGACATTATTTTGGGCAATCAGAAAGGGGGTGCATAACAAAACAAATGCGAGTACACCTGCGATGCGCTGAAAGTAATTTATCCCAGACGGGAAACCCTTGCACTGCGTAAACTTTGCCCCCAAAGTTGTGCCTTTCCGTTAGTTGAATACTCGCGTTAACAATTGTAGAATATTGCATATCTACAATATGTAAAAACAACATAATCAGTACAGATATGTTTGAAGAAATTAAGATAATTATTGATACTTATCGAGGCGCTCTCATATCTATCTGAATAACAGACGAATGCACGTGAAACATATTCAAAAAATATATTTTTATAGAGGAAGAAAAAGGAAAAAAAAGTTTCAGAATATTCACATTATGTTACATGATTCTCACTTTTTGTTCAAAGTGTTCAAAGGGTTCAAGGGGTTCAAGGAGTTCAAAGGGTTCAAATAGTTCAAAGGGTTCAAATAGTTCAAAGGGTTCAAATGGTTCAAGGTGGTTCATAGCCCTAAAAGGGCGGCATAAGTCAGCGATGGGTGAAACCCATCGTATGAACGGCATACGAGGTTTTTAAGCCCTGATAGGGCGACATATGTCATACGATGGGTGAAACCCATCGTATGAATGGCATTATGATTTTTATATATTTCGTCAATCCATAATGGACAGGTCACGATGATTTTCGTCAATGCACAATGGACAGGTCATGATGATTTTCGTCAATGCACAATGGACAGGTCACGACCTGTCCCTACGTGTTTACCCGGTGAAACCGGTGATTTTGTCGTGAATAACAACTCACTGGGGAATGTATCGGGGAACAAGTACGCGGTGAGCCAGCCTATATTTGCCAGTATAACGTCGTTTAAATTGCCCGCACCTTCTTCCCACGTAAGTGCAGAATTAAAAGGCGTTTCATCGGTACACTGCATATTGATAACGTATGCATTATTGTTATCATCGTACGTGCGATCCTCGGTGCAGGCGATCGTGCCAACAACACCCTCCGATACATTGAAGTTGTTGATCTTCGTCAGTAAATTGCCTGCGTATAGCATCTCAATTGATTCTTCCAGCATGTTTTCACCGGAATATGATTTTATGGATACCGGTTTGCCATCAGCGTATTCAATGATCTTTTTCTGCACCAACTGGTCAAACATAGTGTATTCAACCATTGTCAACTGCGCTCCTGAATAAGTGTATTTCATAGAGTAATTGCCCATAATCGAGTCCTGGTAGTAATATTCCCTGTTCTCTTCCGTCACCCTATCGCCATCCCATATATAGGTAACCAGGTACATAAGTTCATCTTCACTCTCGTAAACGCGGCCTTCAGTAAGATGGTTGCCCGAATAAGTGTAGGTTTCATAATACGGCCCCACAACCCATTGACCTCCTTCAAAATACGACTCAGATAGTTTAGCTTCATTACCGGTATAGGTCCAGGTTGATCTATAAACTGCCACACCATCTTCATAGTCGGTAAAACTTACAAGCTTATTGTCGCTGTTGTATTCAAGCTTAGTTTCTGTAGCATCGCTGCCTTGTGTTTGCACGACGTTTGTGATCCGGTATTTCTTAACTGTCACCGGTGGATCGTCATCTTTATTGTCGTCCTTTTTACAACCAACAACGGCTGTAAGGAATAGCCCGGTCATAACGACCATTATTGATATTCTTAGTAAGCGTGTTTTCATAATAGGGAGGGTTTTGGGTTAGACGTATATAAACAAGTGGATGTGTTTAAAGTTAATGAAGCGTTCAATGTTGTTCAATGTTGTTCAATGTTGTTCAATGTGGTTCAATGTTGTTCAAGTTCAAATGGTTTAAGGGGTTCAAGGGGTTTAAGGGGTTCAAATAGTTCAAGATGGTTCAATGTGTTTCATAGCCCTGAAAGGGCGGAATATGTCAGCGATGGGTGTAACCCATCGTATGAAATGACAGCACGATTTGTAAGCCCTGACAGGGCGAAATATGCCTAGAGCGTTGGTTAGGTTCCTCCTTCGTACCAATGACCGGGTGGTTTTTTTGTAGAATGGCGCCTCGTGGTGGGTGTTCTAAAACGGCAAATATTCTCTTCCAAATCATCTCATTCCACCAAATACTGAATATTCTGAATCAAAAGTTTTTTTGAAGTGATGCAGAAATTTATAATTTTACTTATAAATATCGAATACCTTGGCTGCAAACAGAAGAATAAATCAAAAAAGGCGATCAGCAGGTTTTAACATAAAACCAACCATAATAATTATAGGTGTAATCGGAATTATATTGACGGTTTATATTGGTTATAGAGCCTCTACCAGTGAAAGGAACTTATTTTCGGTTAGCCTGGTTGCATTATTTGCAGGACTTTTATTTGAAAGTTTTAGAATCTCAGATAATTGGAAAATTGTAATTTACACATTTATTGGAACATACTTCGTAAGCTTACTTTCATTCCTACCCGGTAAGAGGGAGTATGTATACAACTTCGAGAATCATATTGAAGCCTGGCCTTATTATTTCATTTTCCTTTTTTCAATATTTACTGCAGTTACTTTCAAAGACAAAGTAACATCGAAAGTAACTGAAGGAATTACCTTACTTCTATCTATTTCATTGATCTATTGGACTATTGACTACGGTTTTATTTATATTGACCATTTTTTTGTAAAATCACTATTAGCTATTGTACTAATTTTTTCAGTCTTTTCTATTATTCAGGCCCTGACTTATTTTAAACTTTCGAAGAATGTCAGACTAACATTAAGCATTTGGAGTTCAATTATAGTGTTAGTATTTGCAATTGATAATATCATTAGTGTTTATCAAAATGAAAACATTGAAACAACCGAGCACATATCTCAAAGCATTTATATTGGGTTACAATATTTTTTCTTAGGCGTTTCTGTGCTATATATTACCCAGAACTACATACTGGTAGCGGGTTTTTTACCTAGCAGAAATGGAGAATATAAAAAAGACCTGAAAGAAACGATAAAAGACCACCTTGCCAGATATTCAGAAAATCAAATTTTTATTGGACATTCTATTATATGTGCTCTCTATGCGGTTACAATTTATTCTCTCAATTATAAATATCAGATTTTACCTCGATATACAATGATCTGGTTGGTTTTCATGACGTTCCCTTTTATTTTAAGACTTATTGAGCTAACGAAGAAAAGAACTACAACTAACAACCGTTTTGAATATAGAAATAGTAACGAGAATAAACCAAATGGCAACCATCCTAAAATCAAACAATATAAAAAATAGTGCCGTAGCTGGAATATATTCTAAAGGTCAAGCAGTCCAAATGTTTCATTGCATGAAACAAAGGGTCTATGTCGTTTAGAAAACGAAGAAAAAAACTAGTATCCAGTAAAACAGCTCTATGCGTCATAACCTCCCCTAATTTCCTTTAACCAATTATCAGGATTGATACCGCCAAGCCAGGATTTTTTTGCTTTGTCACGAAGTGACTTTAAATACGTCTCGTCATATTCTGCTTCAGCCCAAATTGCTTCCGATCGGTAATATCTGGTTGTCTTGTCAATTCTAACCTCATTTGATTGATCTATAGAAGTTCTTATGGTGAAAACGTAATCTCGCTCCGCAGCGATGTCCTGAATGTTCTCAAATGCTCTTGCTGTATTAAGATCAAGGAAATCAATATTTTGGACCTGGTTAACTTGCCCTATAATAGCATTAAAACCAATAATGTACTGAATGGAAGTCTTCAAGATATGCTTAACTGAACCTTCTTCAATCCTATAGCTGATATTTGGTCTGTCTCTTTTATCACCCGGATAAAGTAAATTTTCTGCGTTTTCGAGGATAGCAATAATCTCCCGGATGTCGTAATTGTCGGGTGTCAGGTCAAGATTTCCCTTTGAACCTGTAATTCGTACCTCTATGAAACCTGTTTTTTGGTGCATAAAACCATTGTTTTGTTTGATGGCCACTCATGCTAATAGTGTCTCCAGTTTCATTTTCCACTTTTCCCAATCTTTCATCTCCATTGTCTGCAAATCAATAAACCTCTGTGTATGGTTGTGATGAACTAAGTGACAAAGCTCGTGGATGATTACATACTCAATACAGCCTTTAGGTGCTTTAATCAATTCCGGATTTAAAATGATTTTTCCTTTCGGTGTGCAACTTCCCCAACGTGTCGGCATGTTTCGCAACACAATTGAGGTAGGTTCTACTTTGTACTTCGTGAATTTGTTGATAAGAGGCGCTGCAATTAAGTGGAACTTAATCCGTGCAAGTTCTAAATACCAGTCATTTAATATTCGTTTTACTCTTGACTTCTCATTTACTGTGACTTCAATAAATTTGCCTTTTAACTTCACAGATTCAACTATGCCTATTTGAATTTTTAAACGGTATTGTCTGCCCAAATACAAATGAGTCTCTCCACTCACGTATTTTCGTTGAGGTGTCTTTGGCTGAAAGGAAAGAAAGAAGCTTTGTTGTTTTAAGATCCAGGGTGCTTTCTTTCTGATTTTCTCTTTTACTATTTCCATTGGTGTATCTAAAGGTGCTTTTACCAAAACTTCCATTTCTGGGGTTACGGTAATGCCAAGAGTTCTCCTGTCAGAATACTCCAAACGAAAATCAATTGTCCTGCTGCCAAATTGTATTGCAGTTTTCATTACTTGTAACGAATTTTAGCTACTTCTAAACAATCCTCTGCAATCTTATCCATTTCTTCAAACGATAAATCTACATTATATTTATCCCTTACCTCATCAATCAAATAGTCACCAATTTCAATGTGTAATTTTCCTGTAATATTCGTTTTAAACTGCCAGTCTATTATGGGTTTCCCATTGTCTAAAACAGATTCTGTTATTGAGTCGTCAATTTGTAGTGCTGTTTTTAAAGCAACTTCTTTGCGTATAATCCTATCTTGAATTTTGTTTAACAATGCTTCAACTGTCAACCCGTAAAAAGCTTTGGCAACATCTCTGTCTTTTAACTGATCAGGAATCTCCTTGTCAGTGTGAGCTAACACGTTATTCATGATTTCCTGAACTCTGCTCAGATATTGCGCTTCACTGATTCGCTTGGCCTCGTACTCTGCAATGGTTTCTCTCAGCATTTGCGAAAACTTCTTATAGAAAGCAGGGTCTTCATCCATTTTCTCTGTAATGTGCTTCGCTGTTCGACTGGCAATCTTATCAGCTTTGGCTGCTTTGCCTGTAGTGTTTTCAACCTCTTGCTGAAATTTATCTTTATCGAAAATGTTTACCAGCTCAGTAATAGTTTCAATTTTTTCGGTGGTGATATGTGTGTCAATCAGTTTTTGAATTTGACCTTCGTATTGTCTATAGTCTATCTCATCACTGTATCTTTCAATAACTGCCAAACGTAACTTCAAAAACATCGTCAAATCTTCTTTGTAACGATTGATCACTTTTTCTTCAACTTCCTTATGAAATTGTATGGAAGATAAAGCCAATTTCATTCTCTTAGCAAATGCAGCCAGTTTATCATAGAACAATACTCTGATAGCTTCATCCTTTAATAATTGTTGATAGGCTTCTGCATCCCTCTTATTAGCAATGGTTTTAAAAATATCCCAAAGGTCAGAATGTATTTGTGGCAGCTTTTTGATTTCGTCTGAAATGTTAGTAAGTGTTCCTGCCAGATCTTCATCGTCAAAATCTTCAAACGATGAATACAAAAATAAGGCATCATCCAGATTTTCGATGACTCCATAATAATCAATAATGTAACCAAACTCTTTATCGGGATATATTCGGTTGACTCTTGCAATAGCTTGTAATAATTTGTGTCCTTGTAAATTTCGTGTGATATACAAAACCATGTTTTTCGGTTCATCAAAACCGGTGAGAAGTTTATCTACCACAATAATGATTTCCGGGTCTTTTTGGTTTTTAAATCGACTGATGATGTTCTTCTCATAGCTTTTTGAATTGCCATGTTCGTCCATCATCTTTTTCCAAAACCTATTTTCCTTTTCGGTTGATTTTTCATAAGCACTTTCTTCGCCTTCACGTTCATCAATAGATGAGATCAACACTTCACAACTTACAATAGATATTTCGTCCAGATATTCTTTGTATCTGATGGCGTTTATTTTTTTATCGCAAACCAATTGCCCCTTAAAAGGAGTTCTGCCCTGCCAGTTGTCACGAAAATGGTAGCTGATGTCCCAGGCTATCATTCTCATTTTTTGTTCTGCTGCATTCAAATGGTCGTATCGGGTAAACTTCTTCTTGATGTCTGCCTTTTGATAATCGGTCAAGGGCTCTGAAACCATACCAAAAAAGGTATCAATAGGACTGGCATTTACATCTTGCAAAGCCAATCGCCCTTCGTATAATAATGGAACAACTGCTTTATCGCTTACAGCCTGATCAACAGTATAGGCATCAATGACGCCACCAAATTTTACTGCTGTGCTCTTGTCTTTTTTGAATAGCGGTGTTCCTGTCATGGCAATAAAACAGGCATTGGGCAAAGTTTTTTGCATTTCGATATTAAAAATACCGTGCTGTGTTCTGTGACCTTCATCCACCAAAACAAAAATATCATGGCTTTCTAACGGCTTGCTGATTTTCTTTACTGCTGCTACAAACTTGTTAATGATGGTAGTTACTACTGCATCACTTTTGCTTTCAAGTAGCTCAACCAATCGTTTACCTGTAGTGGCATTCTCAACAAACATTCCGCACTTACGGAATGTATTTGTGATCTGGTTCTCCAAATCAGTTCTGTCTGTAACTAATACAATTTTTGGATTGCGAATATTTGGTTCCATTGCAATGGCTTGTGCCAGCATTACCATGGTCAATGATTTCCCGCTCCCTTGTGTGTGCCAGATTACTCCGCCTCTTCGTTTACCATTTTCCACGTTCTTAATCCTCTGCATGGATTTTTTAATAGCGAAAAACTGCTGGTAACGGGCTACTTTCTTTTCGCCATTGTCAAACAAAACGAAATTGAAAACTATGTCCATCAATCGTTCAGGTCGGCATAAGCCAAACAAGTATTCATCTTGAATAGTGGGAAGTATGTATTCCTGTTCTAAGGCATCAAAGTATTGTCGCACATATTTGAACCGGTCGGCAAACAATTGTTCCTTTATCAAAGCAGGAAGTTTTTGATTTTTGAGTTCTGGTAATATGGTTAAGTAATTCTGTTCTTCTTCATCGCTGTTAAATTTCTCTTGCCATTTTGCCCAAAACTTCTCAGGTGTTGAGTTAGTGGCATACAAACCCTGAGTGCAGCTTATGGAAAGTAGTATTTGAGAATATACATAAAGATTTCTGATTCCATCTTCCTGTTGACTCCTTATTTGTTGACTGATAGCCTGTTTCAAAGGTTCTTTCATGTCAGGTCTTTTGCACTCGATGATGCAAAGCGGAACACCATTCACAAAAAGCACCAAATCAGGGCGGTAATGCTCTTTGCTGGTGCTTCGCATTACGCTGAATTCTTCGGTTACGTGAAAAACGTTGTTGCCAATATTTTTCCAGTCAATATATTGCAGGGTAAAACTCTTCTTGTCGCCATCTATACTTTGCTCTAATGCCTGACCCAGGGTGAGAAGGTTGTACGCTCTTTCACTGGCTGCAATGTAGCCCTCGTTCATTGGAAGGTTCTTTAAAGCTAAAATGCCCCGCTCAATATTTTCGTCTGTAAATATGCTGGTTTTGGTTGTACTTGCCCTAATGCAGTTGATCTCCTTCAACTGCTTCCTCAACACATCTTCCAGCAACACATTAGTAGTTTTGCCTCCCCTCAGCCTTTCTGCTTCTGCAGGGCTTAAATAACCATATCCCAGCTTCACCAGCATCTGCAATGCTGGAATCTGGCTAATATGGTCTTCTTTAAAACTTGGCGTGTCCATAATTTTTAACTTTTTAGAGAACCGGATGCCCAATATAGAGAATTGAAATATTCCGGTTCCCGAGCCAATACAGAGAATCCAGAGCCCGATACAAAGAATTGAAATTCAGTCAGCGAACTTGTTGTTATACTGTATTTCACGCACTTATGATGACTGTGCATTAACGTCACCATCATTTGTAGCTGCAATACATAGAATAGTAGCATCTCTTTCAGCATCTTCTTTAGTTCTTTTATCTCGAGCATACAGAGAATCATTACTGGCATATAGACAATTAGCTGCTTATTCATATTTACCTCTTAGTTCTGATATAACTGCACCTAGTAAAACATCACCTCTTAAATCGGCATATTTATCAGCAATAGAATATCGAGCACCTTTTATTTTTCCTTCTACTTTCACTACTTCATCTTCCATCAGTTTCATCTTCAAATAGTTTATTTGATTTCTTGATAGGAAGTCTTTAAGTAAATCTTCTAAATGGCCAATCTTCAAAGCGTTTCCTTGCAATGCCAAAAGAATGAATTCGATCTCTTTTACCAAATACCTTTTGCCAATTCTTAAACCATCATTTACAAGTGCATGGTATTCTTGTGACAAAGTATAGCGGTTGGTATGTCCTGAAATTTTTTCAATTAAACCTGATTTTTCTAATTGGCTTGCGATTTCGGCCTTCAGGTTTTGGAATATGCTTTTCCGTATTTTGGAAAGCGTAATAATTTGCTCTACGCCTAACTTAGGTTCTTTTTCGCTGTTTTGGTATTGACTTAAAAATACGTGAAATGCCTTGTCAATAATCTCAGTCCTTAGGGTAAGCGAAACCTGAAACATATCCGAATTCGTGTAGTCCGGTTCTGCTTTACCTTCGGATAGGGTAATGGAGAATATTTTATCTACACCTTGACCGCTGCGTTCCACTAGTCCGGTCTTTTCTAAAATTTCAGTCATTAAGCGGCTTCTGGGTGTGCTGCTAACCGTAAGAATATTTTCAATGGTTACACCTTTAGGGAAACCACCTGGATTGGCAATAGTGATTTTGTTGGGGTACTGCTTTATGGCTACTTCGCTGGTAATGGTGTAATCCCTATGTGCAATTGCATTGAGAACGGCTTCACGAATTACCTCTTCGTTAAAATCATACAAATCGAAAATGTAAGCTCCCGATTGTACCGGATATTTTCGGTTGAGTGTGGGTTGGTTTATCATTTTCCAAATGCTATCAATGGCTATAAACAAAGGTTCATCAATTACTTCACGGCTATCGTGGTGTATTTGTGCTTCACTGTTGCGAAACTCCCAAATGGTTTTACTTTGTGGCAACTTGGAATGAATCACTTCTTTTTTGGCCAGTAGAATCAGTGCTGCATTATTTAACTTGCCATTGTCAAGCAATTTTAAATCGGTTAATACCTGCTCGGTACTGAGTTGGAGAAAGCCGGGATTCTTTTGTTTGCGGGAATAGCTTTCTTTCATTTTTTTGATGGCAGTTTCATCTAAATCGACCATACTGATTCCTTGACATATCTTAGCTGAAAAATCCGGCTCTTGTTCCTGAATGATGGACAGATACATTTCATCAGACATCCTTTCCAGTCCATCGCCAACCCTCATCAACGGGACATCATTAAAATAAAGTGGTTTACCTACAGGTCGGGAAGGGATTTTTATTACCAATACCCGGTTTGCTCCCTCAAACAAAACTTCTGTTTGTATTCTTATTCCGGTATCGCGATAAACATCTTGTTCAAGCTGACCTTCTCTGTCCTCAAAAGCCTTAGAACCACACACGTTGTGTGGATGAGCATCTTCTAAACCAAATACTAGATAACCGCCTTTTTCATTGGTAAAAGCTACGGTGTAACCCAATACACTTTTGCGACTGCTGTTATAAGCATATTGATATTTTGCCTCTTTAAACTCAACTTTATCTTCGCTTTCTTTAAGCTGTTTTAATTCTGCTATGGTCATTTGTTCTCTTTATTGTTTTTTATTAACCCTTTAGGATATCCAAACAATCTCATTGTCAATGCATGCATTTTTCTCCTGAAGCCTATTTGATTATCTAAAAATGTAAATCCTAAGATTCCCAGAATCGTGAAGATGTAATCGTATTGGTCGATTATCTGAATGGCTTTGGGAGAATATATTGGGAGATTTAGAAGCCCATATATCAAACCGATAAAAACGACAGCTAGCAACACCCATGATAAAATCTTCATCCTTTTTACAAATCTTGAATTAAAAGATTTAAACAATTGTATTTCGCTTCCTTCTGGTGCTTCTTTAAGTTGTATAATTGAATTGTAAGTATGGATTGCGCACAATTTTTGAAAATCACTTTTATTATCAAGCAATGCGGTGTTTTCGTTTATCCTTTTAAAAGTAGAATTTAGAAAGTTATTTGTAATTAAGCCCTGATTGATGTGTAGCAAAAACATGTATACGACTTCAGGCAGGTTGCTTGTGCTATAATAGTTCTCTGCTAAAAGATTATTTAAAGTAGTAGTGATGGCATTTTGGCTTCTAATCGAAACGATGTTTATAATCCAAGCTTTTTCAATCTTAAATTTTGAAACACCCAGAATGATAGAAAATATCAGAAAGTCATTATTGACAAATGGGGCAGGCGATTCTTTGCTTGGATTGCTTTTGCTCTTTTTGTTGTAATACCTTTCAAATGCTATTTTATCATTAGCTTGAATGGCTGAAATGATCCCAAAGTAAATTTCATCGGCTTCATTTAGATCACTATCAATTGGCTGAGAAATGACTTTGCCAATCAACAATTGGTTGAACGCAGATAATATTGGATTTTCATCAATACTATGCAGATAAGAGAGTTTGTTTTCTATAGAAACCATTTCTTTCTTTTTAATCCATAATTCAGTTTATCGGCATCCCAACCCGGTACGCTTCTCATTTTTCCGAGCAAATGTGAAATAAGGTTTGAATACTTCATTGTAGCAGGTTCTTCACCCGGCAAAAAGCTACGCCATGACAAATAAGTGAACGAAAATATTTGCTGTGTAATGTAGCTTAAATCGTGAAAAATCAAATCATTCAAATCATTTTTGTCGTAATTCCCCTGAGGAGTGCGAATTTTTATTTGAATGGGCTTGCTCATTCCTTGCTTTGAAGTTTTTAACTCATTTGCCCCTAACATTTGAACAATGCAGGTTTCTGAATCCAGAAAAATATTACTGCCTCTGTTTGGTATAAGTGCTCCAATAGTGTTTCCATAGTTTTGCACTCCTGACTGATTTACGTCAAACAGCATATTTGGATGGGTTTGGCTTATAGTTACAAACGCAAACTTTATATTGTATTTATTGATTTCTCTTACCAATTGGCTAATTACATCAAACTCTATGTTTTTAATAGGTTTGAAAATGTGAAAAATCAATCGAACGGTTTCACCTTCAGACCAGCCTTGTTCTGTTGAAAGTCTGTGAATGGAATTATTTAAGCTTTTGAGCAATTCAGCAAAGTAGTTTTCAAATGCTACATCCTTTACCTTATCAGCTAAAAGATATTGCCCATCACTTGAAAGAAAAGTAGTGATGCCAACTACTCTGTTTTGCTTCGCACCAGCATATTGATTTTTCCTAAGCCAGCTGTGACCAATGCCAATTACTATTTCACGGTCAACCGAGCGCTGTGAAGGCAACACCCAGGGAATGCCTCCCATTTTGGCGTAAAGCTGTAATGCCAATGAGTTTAAAATGTACTCATTATGATTCTTGATGATTTCAGATGTAACATACTGCACGGGAATTTCAAGGGAAAGCAATTTTGCTTTGATAGTATAGTACGGATTGTTACTATCATCATATCGTTTAAAAGCTGCCGGAATTTCTATGATGGCTAAATGGGGTTTACTTTCATCTTCGCTTCTTATGGCATTAAGATATTCAGCAACCGTAAAGTCCTGAATTTCCTTGATGTTAAATAACACATCCTGTAAGTCATATTTTCTTTGTAACCCTTTTTGAAAATACTTTGATTGCGGAAGGCCATCTTTTAAGCCCGAAAGAAAGTTTGTGAAAACTCCACGATTAATTTTATTGCAAATGCAAAGTATGTTTGGTGTTTTTATATCGAATGTAATGCTATCATAAGGACCATAATTTGAGAGTCCTGCATCAGGGTTAAAATTGTTAGTCTTCGTTGCTGCATAGTCGAAGATAAAAGTGGGTGTCTTTAGCTGTATAGTATTAGAAACTTCTATAGGTTTGCTATCAACAGAATAGCAAAAACTGTCTTTGTTTTGGAATAAGACAGGTTGCCTGGTTTCAGTAAAAAGATGTTCTGCAATTTTATTTATCTCAGTATAAAGGCTCTGGGGATTGTAGATGTCAGAACGCTTGCTTTCAATGATGTTCAGAATTTCATCGCTTTTTGGTTGAGATGTAGCAAAGCTTAGGTAATTACCAATATTGAATTTTGTTTTTCTGATAAACAATTCATTTAATTCATATTCTTTCAGCCCTTCGTTGGTTTCTACTTTTGCTTTGTTGCCTGTTACCTCTTTCAATATGCCTACAAATTCTTCATTAGGTGCAAGTATGTCGGTTAATCCGGGTAGCGTTTCCGCATGTAAAATATCCAACCCTTTAAGATCAAAACCTTCGGCATGCAATTCTGCACAACTGATATTGAAAATCCAGTTCCTGCGGATATTGATTAAGAAACCGAAACGCTTAACGCCATTAATTTCAGTCAAACGCAACTGAACTTCAATAAGCTTTTTATAACTGATTTTATCTTGCAGTTTTTCGGGCAAGGCACTTTTTATAATATCCTCTTTGCCAGAAAAGAATCGAAAAGGATAAAAATCTACGGGAGTGTATTGTGGAAAGCGGTCTTTGAAAGTTCTGAAAAAGATATGCTTTATCAGAGAAGCTGTTATTTGATAGTCGCCAAAAGTACTTCGTTCAGATAACTTTCCTATCGTAATGCTGTCATCACCATCCTTGTTGGAAATAAAGATTGCGTCTCCGTTTTTAAAAAAAGAGTGTGTTGAATTATATAAGGCTCGTAATTCGGCAAGACGTTCCTGAGTGTAAGGCTCTGTATTTATCTGATACCTTTCAAAATCTATTTGTATGGGAAAGTAATTTAGTTGCATGTTTTCTTAATTAATTATTGACTGTCACAATACATATCTTGACCATCTTTTTCGGAACTGGGAACTACATGTCTCTCTTTATGTGATATATTCTATTTTTTTCGTGCTATTTTCATTGCTGATTCGATTGTACCGTTGTGACTATTATCCCTTCGCCAATCTTTATTGTAAATGCGTTTTTCTAAAACTACTTCACCTTTCTTGTTCTTATACATTTGGAATTCTTTGCCGTTTTCATGTTTTACAATGAGTTTATCCGGCTCATGCACATAATCAGGACTTGACCGTAAAAGCTTATGAACTTCCTTTAGAAAAAGAGAAGGGTTTTTATATCTTTTTTCGTAATGGAAGTTCAATGCCTTGTTCAATACACGTTTAAATCTGGCATCTAAATAGAATGGGAGTTTGTTTGTATCTACTATTTGTCCTTTCACTATTTTTTTGCCAATCATTTCTTCAAACTTACGGTACTTCTCGGTTGTGTTTCTGATGGCATCCAACTGTTTTTTCTCCCTTGCAGTAAGCCACTCCATTGGAGAATTGATAGGGAAATATCCACCTAACAACTGAAACATGATAACACCAACTTGATAAATGTCAGATTGATAATAGTATTCGTTTGCGAGTATGGCTTCTGGTGGAAGGTATAAGTAAGTAGATTTTGATGCAGTTACACATCCATCCGCTTTGTGAATTTTCTTAACAGCGCCAAGGTCAGCAATGATAGGAATGTTCTTTTCAAGGTCAAGGAGAATATTGCCCGGCTTCAAATCACGATGAACCAATTTGTGTTTTGAATGAAGTTCTGTTAAGCCAAGTAAAACACCTGCAATTATATCAAGAGATTCGCTGCTTGAAAGTCTTCTGCTATCAATAACTCCTTGTAAATCGCCACCCGAAATTCGTGGTGTTAAAAAGTAAGCATAGTATGGTGGTAGAAATCGTAGATCATGGATTTTTAAAATATTATCGTGTTCAATTTGTCTTAATATCACTGCCTCTTCTGCTGCATCATAATTAGCGTGCGACCAGTAGAATTTCAATACCACATCATCATTCATTTTAATACGCTTACCGAAATACACATCACCATTGCAACCTCTACGGATATATTCATAGATGTTGATGTCAGGCGTATTTCTTACAAAATCCTGAATGGCTTTTGCTGAATCTTCATCGTTTAGTTTTACTGTTACCATTGTTTAATCCATTAAATAGTAAGCAAGATCATAGGCATCTTCCTGATACTTATTTTTTGCAATGCCTGGTCTTGCGTTCTTTTTGAAGTATGCAATTGTTGTTTGCTTCCAAACAAGCTCTACATCAATCTTGTCGTAAAGCTGAATGATGCCTTCCAATTTAAAGGAAATTGGAGAAGGGGAACGGTCACCTTTGCCGTTTGCGTTTCTTGCAACAATTCCAATTCGGGTGGCACCGATTGAGTCAAATGCTGTATTTATTTGGTCTCGGAACTGCCTTACCTGATTGGGTTTGGTCGGGTCATCAATGCCAAACTTGACAGATTCATTGGTTTGCATAATGTTTCCGGCTGCATCTTTCTCAAGTACAACCATGATTGCCTCTGTGGATTTAATTTGTATTCCGATTGTCTTCATATTATTCGTATATCTTTAATCTTATCTTTCCCGTCAACAACAACTGCATCAACCCCTTCTTCTGCTCCCTCAACTTTTCTGCTTTGGTTTTGAGCAGGCTGATTTCTTTATCTACCACTTGCAGCACCTGAGCAATGGCTGTTTGTTCTTCTTTACAAGGAAGTGGAATCTCAAGTTCTATGAAGTTGGAGAGATGAACTCTTTTTTTCTCAATCAAAGAACCTATTGCAATTCTTTCATAAAAATTTATGAATACTGGTGTTTTAAATAAGGCTTCATAATAATCAGCATCAACATTGGCTTTGATATACATCGAACTATAGTAAGCTGAAACTGATACTATATAGTCAATTTGGGATTTGGCAATTGCTCCAAATCTTAAGTTCATAGGATTGAATAAAATATCATTTGGGTAAATTAACTTATAAAGATTTTCTTCCTTGTTTTTTAAAAGAAAACTTCTCTCATATCTATCAGTTTTATCTGTTAACCCTTTCTCTATTGTTAAACTAAATAATGGATAAGCCAATTGGTCTGTTGAACTTTCTTTCCTTTCACTAAAAATGTCTTTTACTTTAACAATTGCCCAATCTACTGGTATTATAAGCCCTAGTCCAGTTCTATGATACCCATTTGATTTTACATACCCCTTCAATCTTTTCTTTCCAGTCAACAAATGTTGCATCATCCATTTCTTACGTAGTTCTTTTTTAGCAATGAGCTTTTCAGTGGTGTGGATGGCGGCATCTGCCATGATTAGCACTTGGGCTATTGCTTTTTGCTGGGGAATGGGAGGGAGTGCTATCTTAACTTTTGAAAGATTTGATTTTGAGACACCATAAACAGATGTACCTGTTGCAATTCGTCTTAATTCTCTTATGACTTGTTCGTGCTTTAAAGCGTAAGTTCGGTAACCAAACGCAATCTTTTCTTCTGAAGCTCTGGCAGCAAACGTATGGAGACCAGAAACTATTTTGGCACCATTGATATTTTTTAATTCAACACAATCGCATACACCTAAATAGTCTTCTGAAGCATCTGCAATAATTAAATCTCCTTCTTTCAATGCTGGGAAATTATCATCTTCAAAACAATTTGGGTCAATTATTCCATCTAATAAATATGGCACTGTCTTCTCATTATCTAAATCAAGAATTTCGTGCTCGTAAGTAGCGTGAATATCACCATAATGGATATTTCTAATTTCATCATTTGTAGGCTCACATGTAAGATTTTCACGTGAAAATGAAAACGTTTTTAAGAAAGTGAAAATCTTACCAAACTCAGGAGCAGACCAATTACAAGGAATTTCAGTATTGTAAAAAGCTTTGGTGTTTTTTGTTTTAGTCGTTACCATTAATTTTTCTTTTTGTTGTTTTCTGAATGTCCTTCAGCAGTTTTTTATCATCGCTTGCCAGAGTTCGTTGGTAAAGTCTTTGGCGCCACTACCTATTTCTTCCATTTTTCCGAATTCGGCAAAATGGTTTTTCACTTCAGCACCAGCGTTTTCACATGCTGCTTTAGCCTTTTCTATTACTTTCTCATCAATTGAGTTAAGTATTGGTCAATTTCTTTCTGCACTTTTACTAGTTCATCTTCCAGTTGCTCAATCTCTTTTTGAACCGCTGCAATATCCACCTCTGCCTCCTCTTCAAAAGTATCCACATAGCGGGGGATATTCAGGTTGAAGTCGTTTTCTTGTATTTCTTCAGAAGTGGCCACATAGCTGAACTTATCTTCAATCACACCTGCCTGTAGCTTGCCGGCTGTAAAATCCCGGTAGGTTGTTACAATATGTTCAATATCGCCAGCCCGTAGTTTATTTTGGTTCTTGGCACTTTCATATTGCTTGCTGGCATCAATAAAGAGAAAGTCGTTGCTGGTTTTTTGCTTATTGAAAATAAGAATTGCTGCCGGTATGCCTGTACCGAAAAACAGGTTTGCTGGTAAACCTATCACTGCTTCGAGCAGGTTTTCTTCAATAGTACGTTGTCGTATTCGACCTTCGCTACTTCCACGAAACAATACTCCATGGGGAACAACTACACCGGCTTTTCCGTGCTCATTCAGTGTTTCAATCATGTGGCTGATAAAAGCCCAGTCGCCTTTACTTTTGGGTGGTACGCCCCGCCAAAAACGATTGTATTTGTCGGTTTCAGGGTCATAGCTGATGGTTGTTTTATCTCCTTCCTTATCTTCAACCTTTCCCCATTTGTCTAATGAAAAGGGCGGATTTGCCACTACAGTATCAAACCGCATAAGTGTGTCGCCTTCTTTCAATTTCGGGTTGCGTATGGTATCGCCCCAGCGGATTGTGGCATTATCAAAGCCGTGTAAAAACATATTCATCACGGCCAAAGCCCATGTGCTGCCGTTGGCTTCTTGTCCATATAGCGAAAAATTATCGGAGCCAACTTCTTCACCTGCTTTAATTAACAGTGATGCAGAACCGCAGGTAGGGTCACAGATACGAGAACCGGGTTTTGATTTGGTGAGTTTGGCAATGAGAGTTGAAACTTCTTGAGGTGTGAAAAACTCTCCGGCTTTTTTCCCGGCATCGCTTGCAAAGTTCTCAATCAGGAACATATAAGCCCCACCGATAATATCAACACCATCCAAATGAGAAGGACGAAGATTCAAAGCATCCTTGTTGAAATCGAGCAATAAGTTTTTCAACCGTGTATTTTTGTCCCTGGGTTCACCCAGTTTGCTGCTGTTAAAGTCAATGTTTTGGAAAATGCCTGCACCGTCTTCACTGTATAGTTTCTCACGATTGGCTTCCTCTAAATCGGCCAACGCAATGTTGATGAGCTCACCAATATTCGCTTCATTCCTTGATTCATAAAGGAATTTAAAATGGCTATGCTCCGGCACAATAAAACGTTCATGCTGCATGGCACGTTTTGCACGTTCTGTATCACCATTATATTTTTTTAAGTAGCCCTCCATTTTATCATCATGCACATCGCTGAGATATTTCAGGAATAGCATAGTAAGAACGTAGTCCTTATAAACGCTGGGGTCAATGCTACCTCTAAAAGTGTCGCAAGCTTTCCAAACCGCATCATTGATGTATTTCTGAGTAATTTTAACCATGAGATTTACTGTATTGCATTGATTATTTGTTGTTGAATTTGTTTTTCACGAAGCGTTTCAATTTCCAGTTTCAATGATTTTTCCTTGCTTAGCAATTTAGTGATTTGTAGAATCACTTTTTGTGTTTCTATAGCAGGAACGTTTATTTCCAAATTTTCAAGGACCACTTTTGAAATGGAAGCCATGGATGTGCCAATAGCTTGTCCTTTTAAAAGTTTCTGGGTGGTTAAACTGTTAAGGAACCAAGCCAGATATTCAGGCAACATATTTTTGTCAGTGACCCGAATAACAAAGAATGAAGTGGAAGCAACCGCAGGTTCATTGTGATTTTCGTATACGGCTGCAAAGTTTTTTGTTCCTTTGGCTGCAAATAAAACATCACCATGTTTGAGAAGGTGCTTTTCGGAGTTGCCTTCAATTGTCAAGTCGGGGTGGAGTGCATATATCAATTGCCCGAATTCATCAAAATGCTTTGCTTGTAAATACACCACTTCTCCTTTACCCGATGGTTTTGCATAGAGTCCGGTTTGGATGTTTGTAATATCTTTAATTAACGTTTTCAAATTTATTCATTTGTAATGACGCTACAAATATAGGCTATTATTTTGTAATTTCCAAATAATTTTGCAGAAAAAGCTAAGTATAACATCTACAAAATTATTTAGGGCTGTAAAAAAAGGTAACCTTAACTTTATTTTCTCTTAACCCCAACCCCCAAACTATGCCTCATGGATCTCGTTTCTTTAGGAAATACGCTTTAATTTTTGCTTTGAAAAGTATCATATCCATTTAAGATTCCTTTTTCCCTCCTATTGCTCAACTTAATACTAACTAAATTTCAACATTGTTAAACGTACATAGTATATACATGGTATAAACATGGTTCATACAAGGTTGTAACAAGGTTGACAAAAATGAATCATGAATACTTTAACAATTCAATTGGTTTAGATTTATGACGTTCAGCGCTTTAGCAAAATATATTTCAAAACGATCCAACATCAACCAAATTCCGTTCATTGAACATGTAGGGACAGGTCGCGACCTGTCCATCCCGGATGTTGGAAAGCCTGTCCATCGCGCATGATGAGAAAGCCTGTCCATCGTAGTTACACACGTCCCACCTGTCCCACCAGTCTCACTGGTCCCACAAGTTTTAATATTGAGTATTGAGCAATGAATAGCGATAAATTCCCTGCCTATTTGGCAGTTTCTGTACCTTTTGATACCTTTTGATACCTTTTGATACCTTCGTGTCAGTTCCCGTGTCATGCGTTAACTGCCAAAAAACATGACACAGGGTATCAAAAGGTATCATTTTTCATTTTTTGGCACTTTCGCACAAAAATTGGATAGGTCATAAGGTAATCACCAACTCAAACAATAGATCACTTTACGAGGAATACGAGAAACTGTCAATATGTCAGTGCTTGTCGCCTATTGTCGCCTATTGTCGCCTTTTGGCGGTTTCGTGTCAGTTTTCGTGTCAGTCCTTTTTTCTGCCAAAAACTGCCAAAAGACCGACAAAGGGCGACAAAATCATTTTTTCTGGCATTTAGCATCAAAGTTGCATTATGTGTATGTCAGTTACTTGTCCGTTGTTGTCATGATGTGGCAGTTACTTGTCCGCTGTTGTCCACCCTGTGGCAGTTACTTGTCCGTCGTTGTCCACCCTGTGGCAGTGATCGTGTCAGTAAAAATCTGCCAAAACCTGACAAGGGGTGGACAACGCCGGACAATTTCAAAATCTTTGGCATAGGGCATTATAGTTGAATGGTTATGGGTTAGTGGTCAGTGGTTAGTGAATGTTGGTTAATTTGGGATTAAGGAAAGTGTAAACTTTTGAACAACATTGAACAACATTGAACAACATTGAACAACATTGAACAACTTTTGAACGCGCGTAGCGCACTTTTTTGTTCTTTGACATCTTGATATGAATGCTGCATCCCGATGTGAAATCGGGGTGTAATTGCAATTCTATATATACTTCACACCGGCAGTCTGGTTCAGATTGTCGGTGTGAAGCCCTATTTTTCCAACCTCTTGAGGAGGCACCCCATGATCGGCACGAGTGAACGTATCCACATGCTTTAATTTACTACTCTTACGAGATAGGTAATAAGTCATGTAGTCATATTAATAACTATAACATTTTATAATTTAATTTGTTAGTTTAGTAAAGATTAGTTTATATAAAGAGAAGACATAATGAACAAAAATATCAGCATAATCCTTGCCGACGATGATGAGGATGAGCGCCTGTTATTTTCAATAGCAAAGGATGTGATTGACCAGGAAATTGATTTGAAAACGTTTAGAGATGGTGAGGAGTTTATTCAATACATGAATTTGGAGCCTGAATTACCAACAATGCTCTTTCTTGAATTGAACATGCGACGAATGTCAGGACTGGAATGTTTGAAGGCAGTAAGGAGTTCAATCTTATGGAAAGATGTTCCGGTGGCGATGTACTCGATATCCGGCAGTGAAACTGAGATTAATGAATCACAGGCGGGTGGTGCACAAGTTTATATCATGAAACCAAACAATATTATTATTTTAGCTGAGATGATTCACTGGGCTATGCATATTGATTGGAAAAACACTGTGTTACATTCAAAGGAGTTCTTCACGAGAGAAAGTACCTGGAAGAAAAAAGAATAGTATTTTTATTGCCGTTTGATAGTTGACTGCAATTAATCATATTTTTGCTTCCACTTGGAACTTAAAATATGATCTGGAGCATCTCATTGGTAATCATTTTATCTCTATTGGCACTGGTTGTGGTGTTGTTGAGGGACAAAAACCGTCGTATTAAGGAGAGCGAAGAGAAGTTTGACAGGATAATCAAGCTGTCGGAAGAAAATGAACGACGTCTGGCCTCTTTGTTGAGCCACCTTCCCGGGTTTGTTTACAGGTGTAAGAACGACCCGCAGTGGACAACCCTTTATATCAGTGAAAGGTGTAAGCACGTTACCGGATATGAATCACATGACTTTTTAAAGCATTTTGATTCTATGTACAACGAGATCATCGCACCTGACTACAGGCAATATGTATATGATACTGCCACCGAAGCAATTAAAAGAGATGATTTTTTTGATGTTGAGTATCCTATCATGCACAAGAGCGGTGAAACCCGGTGGGTGCACGAACGGGGCAAAGGTGTTTATGACTCCAACGGAGTAGTACTTTTCATTGAGGGTTATGTGGAGGATATTTCTATAAGCAGAGACGCCCGGCGTGCATTGATTGTTGCGAAGGAAAAAGCGGAGGAGAGCGACAGGCTCAAAACTTCGTTCCTGGCCAATATGAGCCACGAAATCCGTACCCCTATGAACGGTATCCTGGGCTTCCTCGAGCTTCTGAAAGAGCCCGATCTGTCAGATGAAAATAAAAATGAATTCCTTAACCTGATGAATCATAGCGGACACCGGCTTCTGAGTACCATCAACGATATTATTGAAATATCAAAGATTGAATCAGGTAAACTGGCGTCTAATACCATTGAGATCGATCTGCGAGTGCTTTTCAGATTCTATATTGATTTCTTCAAACCTGAAGCTGAACAGAAAAAGCTTCGGCTATTCATCGGTCAACAGATTGAAACCAACGATGCAATGGTAATCGCTGACAAGCATAAGCTCGACGGCATTCTAACCAATCTTGTAAAGAACGCTATTAAGTTCACAAAATCGGGCAGCATTGAGATCAATAATGCAATTGAAGGCAATAATCTGCTGATTTGGGTCAAGGATACCGGAAAAGGAATACCGGCTCACAAACAGGCTGCGGTTTTTGAACGCTTTATGCAGGCCGACAATAATTACTCACGCGATCATGAAGGCTCGGGCCTCGGACTGGCCATTGTTAAGGCTTATATTGATACCCTGAAAGGCAGTATATGGGTTGAATCGGAAGAAGGGAAAGGGAGTATTTTTTTTGTTAAAATTCCTTATGTGAAGGCTGTGGGGTTTGTTTCAGGTAATGGAATTGATGCAATTGATGAAATCGGTGCAACGGAAGGAATAGTAACAGAGGGAGGAATGGATACACCGAGTGATATAGATGCAAAGGATAAGAAATTGACAAAGGATGGGAATTTGACAGAGGAAAGGAAATTGACAGAGGATGAATCAGCACAATTCAAGAAAACCATATTAATTGCGGAAGACGACGACATTAGCTTTACCCTGATGAAACGTAATCTGCAGGGCACAGCAATCAATATTATCCGTGCCGTGAACGGAAAGGAATGTATTGAAGCAATCAAAGCACATCCTGAAATCTGTTTGGTGCTGATGGATGTCAAGATGCCTGTGATGGACGGATACGAAGCAACCGGTATCATCAAAAATATAAAGCCAAATCTACCGGTGATCGCCCAAACAGCCTATGCGCTCGAAGGCGACAGGGAGCTGTCGCTCGCAGCAGGGTGTACTGATTATTTGAGCAAGCCGGTTTCGAAGGAAACATTACTCAGGGTTATTGAGAAGTACGGGTGTAATTAGTTCACCACGCATCCAACCATTGTTATTTCGCTCTTACAGTGCTAGCCATCCGACGTTATAAACCTCTTTCAAGGGAGATAAGGTAATTCCGTCTTTCCATTTAAAAAGTTTGGTCTGACTTTAGGGTAAATATCATTTTTATTGTCATCTATATATATAATATAAAATTGACATCATGAATAAGATCTCTCTATTGTTTTTATTGCAAATGACCATGTTGCTGGCGTATGGACAAAGCCCTGAATGGATTGGCATGTATGAGACCTCGTATTCGACAAGTATGACCGAAGATGAAGAATTTATATGGGCCGGATCATTTGTTGGAATAACACGGATTAATAAAATTTCAGGTGAAATTACTTATTTCAACAAGGCAAATGCCCCCTTACCCGATGGCTATATATGCACTGTTGAATCCGACGGCATGAACAACACATGGTTTGGCACTCTTAACGGTTATATTTACCGCTATCACGAGAATACATGGACTATTCTTGATACTTCTGGAACTCTCCTCACCGGGGGAACCATTAAAGATATTGCAGTTGATAGCAACAGGGTATGGATTCTGGGTGTAGGTGGACTTGTTTTATTCGACGGAATTACCTGGACCCGATATACCTCTGAAAACAGTCCGTTACCTGAGAACAGTATTAGTGCTCTTTACTGCAAGGAAGGTGTACTCTGGCTCACTACGTATAATCACCTTGTTAAAGTTGAAAATGGGATATGGACTCTTTATAACCTGCCATCAAGCTATTATCTGTCACAAGTAAAAAGAATAGATTCCGATAACCTGGGCAATATTTGGATGCTTCATAATACAGCAGTAAGGAAATTTGATGGCATTACTTTCACAACCTATAACAGCGACAATACAAACCTGCCTGAAGTTGATCTTACTGATATGTCGGTTGCGCCAGATAATAAAGTCTGGGTTTCAGCTTCCGAAACAGCTGCCTATGATGCTCCGATTGGTGGAATTCTCCGATTTAATGGAAGTTCATGGACACAATATGATACCTTGAATTCAGGAATAGCTGACAGTGATGTGCGTGTTATCGTTGCTGCTTCTGACGGAGATATTTGGTTTGATACAGAGATTGGACTCATCGGCAAAAAGAACATAAATAACTGGGAATACTTTAATGCATCACCATCACACCTCAGTGAGAGCCGAATTGTACATATGCTCAGCAAGCAGGACGGATATGTTTATGTAGGGACAAGGAACCCTAAAATCTCAGGTAGCTCATTATACCTCACAAACCTGGAAACCTGGACTCCGGTACCTTTCTATAATGAATTAGTACATTCTATTGCTCTTGATTCTGCCGGCATCCTGTATATCAAAGGTCAGGAGGGAATCATGGTAACAGATGGTTCTACTGCTACAGCTATTCCTGATTGTCCTTTCCTTCAGACTTCTTATTCTCCTTTTAATTCTGAATATGCCAAAAGTTTGTTAGTCATAGGGCCTTATGATTTTTGGATTAATTATTGCGATAGTCTCTCCGAATGGTATGATCCTGTATGGGGTGGTACCATATACGAAGCCTTTTACGGAGTTGCCCACTATAATGGCAGTTCATGGACCAAGTACAACAGTAGTAATTCGCCACTAACATCCAATCCTGCTAATCTTCTGGCTGATTCACAGAAAAATATCTGGTTTAGCACTTCTGGCGGGCTAACATGTATAGATAATCAGGGTTTATGGACAATTTATAATGCATCGAACTCTTCTTTACCACCTATATATATAAACCAATTTGCAATTGATGCCAACGACAACATATGGTTTTCTGATAAACATTTCGGATTATATAAATTTGACAAGATCAATTGCGACCGCTTCGTCCATCCAACCCTTGGTCAGTATAACGGAGGGGGAACCGTTGTAACCGATCATGATGGCAGTATTTGGCAAAAGGGACTTTCCCAGCTTTACCTTTTCAATGGGACTGACTGGAGTGAAATCAATAGTAATAATTCACCCCTGCCTATGGGTAACTTAAACGATTTAACTATTGATAAATATGGCAATAAATGGATTGGTACAGGATTCGGTTTCCTCATATACAGGGAGGGAGGTGTTATAACATCTAGTTCAGCCATGCCTAATACAGAATTGTCATACAGAGCCTATCCTAATCCATTTCGCGAAAGTTTCTCTATCAAATTCAACCGTGAGTATACTTCGCCAAGGCTGGTTCTTTACAACTCATCCGGGAGTATTGTCTATGAAAATGACTTCTCTTCATCAACGATCATCACCGTCAAGAGGAATAATCTGAAACCGGGAATTTATTATTACAGGGTACATTCACGAGACGGCATCATCGCTAGTGGAAAGGTTGTTGCAATTTAAACTGATCATGCACGTTTCCCGGCCAAACTGATGTTATCTCGCCCTGTCAGGGCTTAAAAATCATAATACCGCATAAACGATGGGTTGCACCCATCGCTGACATATTAAGCCCTTTCAGGGCTAACCATCCATCGTTCTAGGACCGTCATTTTATCGTCATTTTACTCAAAAAGGATTTCCTACGGATGAAGATAGATTCTTCTCCCCCTTCTCCCTCTGGGAGAATGGGGGTCGGGGGGATGAGGGCTTACACCCAATCCATAATGGACAGGTCGCGACCTGTCCCTACGGTGGTTTATTTTTTACTTTTTTCTTTACTTTTTACTTTAGCCTTTAGCCTTTAGCCTTTAGCCTTTAGCCTTTTATCTTATCACGGAAACCCTCCCCGTAATTGGACTAGTCAAACCAACCCTCATAACATACGATGGTACTTCGTAGCTAACTACATACACGAAGGTGTCAGGTGATACTAGGTCACCATTTACGCGGCCATCCCAGCCTTCTGACAGGGTGGCGGTGGTGAAGAGGAGCTGACCCCACTTGCTGTAAATGTCCATTCGGTAGTTGCCGGGTTCGAAGCCTGTGAAGATGGGCTTGAAGGTGTCGTTCAAACCGTCATTGTTAGGAGTGAAGGCGTTTGGAATGAGCACTTCAATCAAACAAGGCTCGAGGGTTACGGTATCAATGGCGCGGCATCCGTTGATGTCAACAACCTTAAGCCAGTATACTCCGGCTTCATAGGCAATAATAGTTGGCATGGTGCTGCCGGTGCTCCATTCGTACTGTGCAAAGCTGTCGCGCGGATCAAGTACTATCGGGTTGCCAAAGCAGAGGGTATCTTCGTATGCAATGTACATGAGAGGATTAGGGAACACGTTGATGTTAACGGTGTCGAGACTGTAGCATTGATCCTGTTTGGCTTCAATGATATAGTTACCGCCGTCCATTTCACTTAATGTGCCAAGATCCCATACCGGACCGTCATGTGTTATGCCACGTGGATGTGTCCAGGTGTATACCAGGTTATCCATGTTGGCTTCGGCCCAAATGATGGTGGAGTCGCCCGGACAGAAGTCGCCGTCGGTAAAGCCAGTCAATGTTGGGTTGGCAAATACTTCGGCAATTTCGTTTACCACGGCGGTTACACCGGGGAGTAAGCCCACCGGACTCATTACAATACATTCAAGCCACTGCCAGTCGAGCTGACTTTCGCCCGGGGCAATACCTTGTACCATGAGCTCAACAAGCAATTCGCCATCAGGAACTGACACGAAGCCCGGGTGGGTGTAGCTGATTTCCAGTACGCCCGGACTTATTTCCGTGGCTATCATCAGGTTAGGCACCAGATTGTAATGCATTGTGCCAAAGCCCACAAATTTCAGTACCAATGGGTCGTAAGTAAGCTGTATCCTGAAGGATGATATGCTGTCAAACTCATACACTGCAATTTCAAGCGGCTTGATGTCGCCCACGCACTCGGTAACGCGACCTGATACAAGCTCGATTTCACCCATGATAACATTGCCGATTTGTGTTTGCCAGATATCAACGCAGCCGTTGGCATCCATAACATAAACGGTGTAGAATCCAGGAGGCAGATCAGTAAACACGTTTGATAGTTGCCATGTGATACTGTCGAGAGAGTACTGTAGTGGCAGCGCCGGTGAAGTGGCTTCCACGGTAAGTGTACCTGTTGCACCGCCATTAATGGAGTGGGTTACTTCAACGTTGATGATCTCAACCGGTGTAATAGCCTCTATTGTAATAAGTTGGTTGTAAGTAATCTCACAACCTGTATCGTCGTGCACGGTAAGCCTGTAGTTACCTGTAGAAAGATCAGTGAACAGTCCGCCCGATTGCCATGGTGTTGTAGATCCGCCAACATTCTCAAGCATATATTCATAGGTGCCGCTACCACCATCGGCCGTTGCATCAATCGCACCGTTTGCCTCATCACAGGTGGTGGAGTCGGTGCTGTTGATGGTGATGCTCATTGGTGCGCTCTCGGTAATAGTTACCGGTGGGAACGCAATTTCGCATTCAGTATTTTCAGCATCACGTATTATAGGATCATAGTCGCCGGCCGGCAGGTCGCCGAAATAGTTTGACGTTTGCCATGTATTACCATCATCAATGCTATACTCGTAATTGCCCGAGCCGCCTGTTGAACCGGTGAAGGTGATGCTTCCTGTTGGAATGGTACAACCTATCATTTCAGCTTCTATCTCAGCAAACAGTACTTCAGGTTCGAGGATTTCGATGGTTGCCAGAGTTATCGCGTTGGCCGGGAAGGCTTCATCACGAATCATCAATACGTATGTGCCCGGTGGAACATCAGTAAATATGCCTGAGGTTTGCCAGTTTAGGCCACCGTTGATGCTGTATTCATACACACCTGTGCCGCCCTGCGGGTTATAGATGGTAATGGTACCATCGTTTGCACCAAAGCAGGTAACATGGGTAAATTCATACAGTGCTGTGAGCGCTCCTTCGGGCAGAACTTCGTATGAACCCAGGTTAACCAAACAGTCGATATTGTTTGCATCGCGCATCCACACGGTGTAAGTGCCCGGTGCAAGTGATGCAAACACATTTGATGCCTGCCATCCTGTTTGAACGCCAAAGGCATCTTCAATCATATACTCATAAGTTCCTGAACCTCCTGTTGGGGTTGTGACGGTAATCATACCATTGTTGCCGGGGAAGGTTTCATTGGTAACCATTACAATAGCAGCAAGTTGGGCAGGATCAGTAAGTATGATGGTTTCAAGCAGCACTTCTACTGAAGGATCATTGTTATCGCGGATCATCACTGTATAAGTACCCGGACCCAGATTAGTGAAGTTGCCCGATGTTTGCCAGTCGATGCCATTGATGCTGTAGCTGTAATTGCCCGAACCGCCCTCAGGGTTAGTGACGGTAATAGTACCATCCGCTGCTTCGAAGCATGAAATCTCTTCATGGTCAACACTGGCAGTTAAAGCACAGGTGTTTTCTATCTGCGCTTCACCAATATTCAGATAGCAATCCGGATATAACGAATCGCGCATATATACAAAGTAGAAGCCTGCGTTGAGTCCGGTAAAGATTGTATCACTTTGCCAGATAAAGCCATTGATGCTGTATTCATAAGTTCCCCAACCACCTGAAGAGTTCAGCACGGTAATGGTGCCGTCCATATCGCAGGTGTCGTTGGTAAACACAACATCCCCGTAAAGGATATCAGGCGCAGTAATGATGAACGTGTCAATGGTGATCAGGTTGGTAGGCTGGTCGGCATCGCGCATCATAACTATGTAAGTTCCCGCGGCCAGTCCTGTGAACAGCGGTGAGTCCTGCCATGAAAGTCCGCCATCATTGCTGTACTGGTAGTTGCCCGAACCGCCTGTTTGAGCTGACACAGTAATTGTTCCATCGTTAAAGCCGAAGCATGTTACGTTGGTAGCAATAGCCTCTGCGCCAAGAGCACCTGCCGGTAGTATCTCCACCACATCAAGCTGCACCATACATGTGGTATCATTCACATCGCGCATATAAACCTCGTAAATTCCCGGAGCGAGGCCTGCGAAGGTGCCCGACGACTGCCACCCGGTTTGTGTGCCCGGTGGGTTGAGCAGGATCATGTATTCGTAAAACCCTGAGCCTCCTGTAGGTGCGTTGATCACGATGCTGCCGTCGTTAGCCCCGGCCAGTGTTTCATGTTGCAGTATAACAGTTGCCCATAAAGGCTCAGGTTGACCGACTACTTCAATTGAGAGGGTTTCAAAATTACCGGGGTTGAGTGAATCGCGCATGGTTACCGTGTATGGGCCTGCCGGCAGATTGCCGAAGTAACCCGACGACTGCCATGCACCGCCGATATTATACTCGTAGAAGCCTGAACCATTGAGCGGATTGCTTACGGTAATACTACCGTTGTTGTAACCATAACATGTTACATCAGTGTGTGTAACCTCAGCTGTAAGTGCTTCAGCGGTGCCAAGGTCAACAATACGTAGCTGAACAAAGCAGTCGGGCACCAGTGAATCGCGCATATAAATTTCATAAGTGCCCGGTGCAAGTCCTGTAAAGATGGCCGACGATTGCCATCCTATCTGAGTTCCCGGAGGAGGATTGTACATGAGCATGTATTCATAAGTGCCTGAGCCGCCCTGAGGACCAGTGATGTTGATGATTCCATCATTGGCACCGGCATAAGATTCATCGGTAACGGTAACCAAAGCCATAAGCTCGGCTGCTTCAGTAATTATCACAGTCTCAAGAACTACTGCGTTTGCCGGAACATCAGCATCGCGCATCCTTACTATATATGTACCTGCTGCCAGTGGACTGAAATCGCCCGACGACTGCCAGCCAATCTGCACACCAAAAGCATCCTCAACCATATACTCATAATTGCCCGAACCGCCTTGTGGGTTACTTACTGTGATACTTCCATCGGCAGCACCGTAACAGGTAACACTATCGTAAGTAACATCAGCCATAAGCATAGGACCGGCTGCGATAACTACAGTGCCTATCATAACTTCGCAATCAATATTATCGGCATCGCGTATCCATACATCATAAGTGCCGGGGATTAGTCCGGTAAACATGTTACTTGCCTGCCAGCCGATTGGAGTGCCGAAAGCATCAACTATCATGTATTCATAATTGCCTGAGCCGCCTGTTGGAGGATCAACGGTAATAGAACCATCATTGGCACCTGCATAAGTTTCATTGGTAAAGGTGTATGTCGCGGCAAGCTGTGCAGGATCGGTAAGAATAACCGTTCCAACTGTAATCATATTGGCAGGTTCATTCTGGTCGCGCATGTACACTATGTAAGTGCCCGGACCCAGCGGCCCAAACACATTGGATGTTTGCCATACTGTTTGTACACCAAAGGCATCTTCCATCATATATTCATACAGGCCTGAGCCGCCCAATGGGTTGATAACGGTGATTTGTCCATCGGCTGCAGCATAGCAGGTAATGGCAAGCGTATCTAATTCCGCGGTAAGCGCTATACCCGGCAATATTTCAATAATCTCTATCATGTATTCGCACAACGGAGCATTCAGGTCACGAATCCACACTTCATAAAAGCCCGGGGGCAGACCGGTAAACACATCCGATGCCTGCCAATCGTAAACTGTGCCTGTGCCCTGATGCACCAGCTTATATTCATAAACGCCCGAACCGCCTGCTTCATCGTTCACCGTGACAGTTCCGTTGGAAGCACCGGGGAAGGTTTCATTTGTATATGTTACAGTTGCGGTAATCGCATCAAGCATATTCACAGTTACATCGCCCGAAACCTCGCATCCCGAAGCATCGGTAATAAGCCAGGCATAGGTTCCTGCTGCCAGTCCGGTGAAGATGCCGGTATTGTTGGTGTCAGGTGGAGACGTATTCAGGATATAAGTATACGGTCCTGTGCCGCCACTGGCGGTAAGTGTAACAGTACCATCAGGCACCACCGGACAACTCGCCGGCGTGCTATCAGCAACGGCCACAAGATTGTCCAGGGTGATGATGACGGACGATTCTGCAGGGGGGCAACTGCCGGTTTCGCCAAGTCCTTGTGCGGTAAGCGTTAACGTTACCGTACCATTCAAAATATCGTTAGCCCCAAAAGTATATTCAGGTTGTAAAATTGTATCATTATTAAAAGTACCATCGCCACCGGTAGTCCACAACAGGGTACTTGCATAACTGGTATCGGCGAAAGCCAGCGTATAAGGCATTGGCGCACACAACGTAACATCAACCCCCGCATAAGCCACAGGCAGCTCGTACACAATAATCAGTCCCAGCTCAATATTCGTACACCCCGTTACCGGATTCGTTTGCTCGGTTGCCAGACTATAAGTACCCGCTCCTGCAGGGAAATTCCAGAAAATAACACACGTATCAGCCGTTTCAGGAAGCGTAATAACAGTAACCCCATCAGGCTCCGTAACCGTCCATATATACGTAGAACCCGGCTGACCATCCACACGATAGTAGCGCTCCGCACCAATACACACTTCGTCAATCACGTAGCGGGATTGGGAGAACGACGCGAAGCCTGACAGTATCAGGATTGTTAGCGTTAGTATGTATTTTAGACGGGTCATTGTTTTGTTCTTTGTGGTCCCCGAGTTTTTATCGAGGGGTTCTTTGTTCTTTGTTCTTTGTTGTTTTGGGTTCTGGGTTCTGGGTTCTGGGCTGAGAGCGTGGTGCACTTTACTTTAGCCCTTAGCCTTTAGCCTTTAGCCTTACTATGGTCCATATTGATAAATTGTTGTATTCGTTGGTCGCGGATTAACGATCAATATTACTGAATTTGACGGTTCGGTGTTCGTTCCGTCGATATTTGTTACTTCGGTTATTGTGTATGTTGTTGTGGTTGTTGGGTTTACGGGTATTGTAAATGGTGAAACCAGGATATTGTCATAGGTGGTGTAATTTACGCCATCAAACAATACGAGGCTCCATGGGGCTGTACCTGTGAGGTTTACAACCAAAAAGCCTGCATCACCTTCACATATCTCGCCCGGCTCATCAATAATAGCAACAGGCAGCGACTCTTCAACGGTTACCAGATAAAACTTCATATTGTCGGTTGGGCAGTCGTTCCTGTCTCTTATACACATCTGACGCTGC
>JAGXGB010000016.1 GCA_024636955.1 Bacteroidales bacterium | reverse complement strand
GTGCTGACAACTGGAAACCGCTTGAAGAGCTTGCCGGCATACTTGGAGCCGCTACAGCATGTTCACGACCCGTATCAGATGAAGGTTGGCGCCCTCACTCAGAGCACGTTGGACAAACAGGTAAAGTTGTTGCTCCATCATTGTACTTTGCACTGGGTATATCAGGTGCTATTCAGCATCTTGCAGGTGTCAGCTCATCAAAAGTAATAGTTGCAGTAAACAAGGACCCCGAAGCTCCTATTTTCTCTGCCGCTGATTATGGTATTATTGGTGATGTGCAAACTATACTGCCAAAAATGACTGAGGCGTTTAAGAAATTTAAAGAGGGGAATTAATGTAATTTATACCTGGTTAGTGAAAAGGCGCCAACCCAACAATGATAATAATTTGTGGTCGGTTTTTTGAACAGCATTAATCCATAACCAGAAGGGTTGATCTCTTAAGTATTAATTCCTGAAAGGTAATCATCTACAACTTCAGGGTAATACTTGTATTCAAGCTTATGAATCTTCACTGCAAGAGATTCAGGAGTATCATCAGGTGTAACCGGGCAAGTAGCCTGAAACAGAACTTCACCATTATCATATACCTCATCAACAAGATGTATGGTTATACCTGATTGCTTGTCGGAGTTTGCGATCACACTTTCATGAACCTTTGAACCATACATACCTTTACCGCCATAGAGTGGGAGGAGGGCAGGATGGATATTTATAATCCGTGCGTGATAAGCTTTTATGATGCTTTGTGGCATCAACCATAAGAATCCAGCAAGTACGATGAGATGGATATTGCGACTTTTAAGGTCGTTCAGAATAAAATTATCATCATTGCATAGCTGCTCACGGTTAAACAGCACCAAGGGGATATTAAGAGATTCAGCACGCTGAATAACAAATGCTTTAGGATTATTACAATAAATAGCTGCTACCGTAGCATGGTTAGTTTGAGCAAAATATTCAGCCAGACGCTGGGCATTTGAACCATTTCCGGATGCAAAAACCGCTATTTGTATCATGTATTACAGGATGCTGGTTATAATAAGTATAGTCCTAATGCTATTGTTGTATCTGATATAATTAGTGCACTATGTCGAGATGCAATGTAGGTTATCGGGTTACAAGCAGGTAATAGTTCTTTTTACCTTTTTGAACCAGAAGATACCTTCCATTAAGCAGATGGTTAGTTCCCACAGTTACATCGTCGTTCATTTTCTCCTTATTCAGTTGAATACCGCCATCTTTTAGCATGCGCCGTGCTTCGCCTTTTGATGCAAATACTGTTGAAGCCTCGGCAACCAGATCAATTAGACTTATTCCTTCGGATAGGCTTGAGGCTGAAATTTCAAACTGTGGAACTCCTTCAAAGACTGACAAAAGCACATCCTCCGTAAGGTTTCTCAACGTTTCAGTAGTACCTTTCCCAAAAAGAATTTCTGATGCTTCAACTGCTGAATTATAGTCATCTTCAGAATGAATGCGAATAGTAAGGTCTTTGGCAAGGGCTTTTTGCAACACTCTTATATGAGGAGCTTGAGTATGCTCAGCAATCATGCCTTCGATCTCATCATGTGAGTATAATGTGAAGATCTTAATATATTTTTCTGCATCGGCATCTGAAGTATTCAGCCAGAACTGATAAAACTTATAAGGAGATGTTTTTTCGGGGTCTAACCATATATTGCCTGATTCTGTTTTGCCAAACTTGCTGCCATCGGCTTTAGTAATAAGCGGACATGTTAACGCATAGGCTTCACCACCGGCTTTACGACGAACGAGCTCAGTACCTGTAGTAATATTACCCCACTGGTCAGAACCGCCCATTTGCAATTTACAATTGTAGTGCTGATATAAGTGAAGAAAATCATAACCCTGTACAAGCTGATATGTAAATTCAGTAAACGACATTCCATCGCCGGTTTCACCGGTAAGGCGCTTTTTCACTGAATCTTTTGCCATCATGTAGTTGACTGTAATGTGCTTGCCTATGTCGCGAATGAAGTTTAGAAAGGAAAATTCCTTCATCCAGTCGTAATTGTTAACTGCAACGGCATTGTTAAGAAGTGATTCGTTAAAATCAAGCAGGCGGGCAATTTGGCGGGTCAGGCCATCCTGGTTCTTACGCAGAGTAGGTTCGTCAAGAAGATTGCGTTCTTCTGATTTACCTGATGGGTCGCCTATCATGCCTGTTGCACCCCCAATTAAAACGATTGGTTTATGACCTGATAGCTGAAGATGCTTAAGCATCATAATACCAACAAGGTGGCCTATGTGCAAAGAGTCGGCAGTAGGATCAATGCCCACGTAAGCTGAAACCATTTCTTTATTCAGCATTTCTTCAGTGCCGGGCATAACATCGTGAATCATTCCCCTCCAGCGTAGTTCTTCTATAAAATTCATACGGATTATCAGGTTTCCTGCAGTTTTTAATTTGGTGCAAAGGTAATTAATAATAGCAAATCAACATATTACATTACCCTGACGGCCGGAGGATGAATTCCTCGATACTAAAGACTGAAGGTTAATGATTATATTTGTACTATGATTCTAATAACAGGAGCAACCGGATTAGTCGGTTCATATTTGCTGTTTTCACTATTGAAGCAAGGTAGAAAAGTTAGGGCTTTGCTTTATAACCAAAAGAGCCTTGACCGGACAAGAGTGATTTTCAAAAGTTTGGGTGGTGATGCTGAGAAACTTATAAAACAGGTTGAATGGGTTGAAGGAGATGTGCTTGATGTTACTATTCTCCACGAAGCCATGCAGGGTATTGATCAGGTTTACCATTGTGCTGCTATAGTGTCATTTGACCCGGGTGACTGGGACCTAATGATGAAGATAAATGTTGATGGAACAGCTAATGTGGTGAATGCGGCCCTGGAAGCAAAGGTTAGTAAACTTTGCCATGTAAGTTCCATAGCCTCACTCGGAAGAACTGATGATTCAAACATTATTGATGAAAATTCAGAATGGCGCTCTACATCTTATAACTCTAAGTACTCAAAAAGTAAGTACATGGCAGAAAGGGAAGTATGGAGGGCATGTGCTGAAGGATTACCCGTTATTATTGTGAATCCATCAATAATACTAGGTTATGGACATCCTGAAAAGGGTAGCACACGTATGTTTAAAACTGTGCATAAAGTATCAAAGTTTTACGGCCGCGGCATAAATGGTTTTGTTGATGTTCAGGATGTTGTAAGGGCCATGATTGAACTAATGCAGAGTCCGATACAGAATGAGCGCTTTGTTGTTTCAGGGGGCAACTTTAGCTACAGGGATATTTTTAGCATGATAGCAGCTGGTTTTAATAAGCCTCTACCTAAAATCCAGGTTCCTGATATTGTACTGGAAGCTGTATGGAGATTTGAGTGGTTGAGAACAAAAATTAAAAAGGATAAGCCGCTTATCACTAAAGAAACAGCTACAACATCTAAAAATAATTACAACTATTCAAGCGCCAAGCTGATAAAAACACTGGATTTTGAATATACTCCAATGCAAGAGACAATAAACACGGTTTGCCGGTTAATGGAGTCGGAGCTTAATGGGGGTTTGAAAGCTAGGTAGTGCTGGTTGCCAGTGCCTCAAGCGCATATTATCCCGGCGTCCAGATTGCAGGAAAAGCAGGAAACTAACTAATTAGCTTGGCCATGAGATTGAAGATTAAATAGAAAATTCACAAATTATCTCAATGCAAGTGTTTTATACTGCTCATATTTGTCCATTACATTCAGTACAAAACGATGAGTTTCCTTACCACTGATCTTTCCATATTTTACTATTGAATCATTGTAGTATTGTGGCTGTGATTTTGCCAACAGAAAGTATTCAACGTTATCACTCCATACAGTTGGATCTTTACCGTACTTCTTGGCAAGATTTCTTGCATCTAGTATATGGGCAAGACCAATATTATATGCAGCAAGGACAAATTTCTTACGTTCATTTTTGTCAGGTACAAGTGAACTAAACCTCTTATCAAGATCGCTTAGCAACCTGATTCCTGCAGCAATCTGTTCATTGGCAGTAGAGCCGCTATGCACGCCAAACCTCGAAGCAGTGGCAGGCATAAGCTGCATAAGACCAAAGGCTCCAACATGAGATTTGGCATCCATCCTGAATTTCGATTCATGGTATATCAATGCTGCAACCAATCGCCAATCCCAGCCAACCTTAGAGCTATGTTCTTTGATGATGTTATCATAATCAGATATGGCTCTTTTTGGAACCGGTAAACCCAGTGCAATACTTACCCATCGGGGATTCTTGAAATACTTGTTTTGAAGGTCAGCAAAATGTTTATCTGATTTATTTTCTTCAATCCATGCGTTTGCAACATCAAGTAGGTTTACAGCACCTTTTCGGATGATCCATGACACTCCAATCTCAGGACTTATACGTGTATGGGCATCGATATTATTATACGACAACATTAAGGCTCTTGCAGTTCGCTCATAGGCAATGCTGTATTCAATTTCGCCAAGTGACACATCTTTAATGAAATCGCTCACTTTACCACCTGATTCAGCAATAATATTTACTTCATTTGAAGTTGCATGCTGGATATCAGACAGGTAGAATTGTCCCTGTTTATTTACCGGTAAAGTTATGGATCGGTCTTTAAGTAGATCCAGGTTTCTTACATGATAATCCTTATATTTTTCAGCTTTAGATTTTGACCAATGGTCAGATTTTCGCTGAACAAGAACCTGGTAATCATGATATAATGGTGTAGTGTAAGCAATTTCAAAATTGCCATCGGTAATCATGGGCAGTTCCATTGCTATGATATCAACCCTTCTCTGTTGAAGATATTGCAATGCTTTGTAAACATCAGGTTCAACTACTATTTTAAGCGTTACACCCAAATGATCAGCAAACATCTTTAAGAGCTCATACTGATAACCGTATGTTCCCTCGTCATATTTGAAGTAATTAAAGGAGTTGTCATCCGTAAGGGCAACAAGGGTGCCCCTGTTTTTAATATCTTTAAGCAATCCTCCAGTATGCCCACTCTTGAGCAAGGGTTGTTCACTAGTATAGGAGCATGATTCAGGTATAAGAAGTATAAAAATTATGATTACTGCGGAAGATATTATATTAATAAGCTTATGGTACATTCTTTCGAAATTAGTTAATAACTTGATCCAGGTTAAAATATTTGTAGAAAACCTGAGATCTTTATCTTGTATTCATACCCGGAGTTCAGCTATTATAGCACAGTTTTAATTGACGGGTTCTTATCTCAAAAGTGAATAGCACAAGCTAAACACACTTTGTATTGATTTGTTTGAATACGGAACTCTGCTTCAGAACAAGCTTGCAAAGATATGATAATATCTAATAATATGAACCTTTTATAACAAAATTTAACGTAAGTCAGTGTTTATTACCCATTTAGGAGCTTTAAACAGGCATCGGCAAGGCAACTAAATTTATATTTTATTCTCCTAAGAAATCTTATTAATCCGGTATAACAAGCCTACTAATAGGGATTTATCTTTCTTAATCCCGACCTTAGTTGACTCTTTAATCCCGACTCATCAATTCTTTAGTCTGGATTACATACCTTTTAATCATGATTAATTATCCCTTTATACGAGTCCAGTAAACAGTTTTTCCTAAACCCATCCAAGCGGCGCCTATATATCCCCTGATATGGAGTTTATCAGGACCGGCGAATTTGATGTATGAATTATAAGTTTTTCCCGAAGCAGGGTTATAGATAGTACCTTCACTCCATTCGTCTTCCGACGGATCATAAACGAAGTCACTCAACAGCTTCAAACCTATTAATTTACGTTTCCTAAGTTTTTCATCAGGGTTTTGCAAGTCCACCTTTTCTTTGCCATCAGGGTATTTAGCATTTTTAAGCCATACAATTTCTCCATAATACTTATTATTGGAGGCCTTGTATATCTTGATGTGCGAAACATTATCAGTGTCGTCACTAATTGCTTCGTACGTTCCTATAAGGCGATCAGCTTTGGTGTTCTTTTGCGCTGAAAGTGATGGAGCCCATAAAAGGCCAATAAGCAAAATACTTAGGATGTTCTTTATCATAATGTTGGATATAGATTTTTTACTGTTCGAATTAGCAATTTTTTATAACTGATTTTACTATTATTATCGATTGCACGGGATTATCATTTCTCAACAAATTCAAACGATAAAAGGATTGCCTGAACCTGCCTTAATAGGTCAGCTTTATTTTTATTAGGTGCATACACATAGCCATCAAGCGCAATAACCATATTATTCTTTTGGTCAACAAGCGTATAATTAATGAATGGTCCGCCCATGAAATCTTTTTCAACTTCCCATAAACCTCTTATTTCAACAGCAAGTTCCTCTTTCAATGTAAGTATCCGGGTAACAGGAGTTACATAGTTGTCAGCAACAATCATAAATGAACTGTCAGTCGGGCCCGGTACATATAGACGTGTGAACTGATTTCTAACAGATAATATCTTTCGGGGATTAAATGAAGCTGTATCAGTATAAGGATAAGCGTAGATAAGTATACCCTGACTAATTATATTAGCCTCTTTACGCAACCATAAGAAATTGTCCTTGTCTACAGCAACATAATAATCAGCAGGGATAGCCATCTTCAGATTAAATTTCCCAATTACAGTTTCCCCAGCTTTTATATTAAGTGTTTTGGCATAAAGAGCTTGTTGCCTTTGTATTTCAGCGTTCTCATACAAATTGAAAATATCCCTCTTCTTCTCATTAAAAGCTCTCTTTAATTCTTCAATGCCTGGGGCAGCAATCTTCACAACTCTTTGTGGTGCAGACCATACGTTCTGAACCATTTCTGTATTTGACTCAGTTAAGGAACTGTCAATAGTAATAGCAAGAACATTACGATGAGTTTCAAATAGTCGGTTGAATTCACTAAGTCTGATCTGTACAACTTTAAACAGAGGTTCATCTTGCGGCAAGCCTGTACGAGTACTACCGAAATAGCCCATTATACTATCACCAAGTGATGTCTTCCAGAGGTTATCTTCTGCCACTACTATTATTTCATTGGGACTACCTGTTGCAGATGCCTTAGTTGCCTGGTCGGAGGTACATGAATTAAAGCTTAGTACAGATATTAATACCAGTGCAATTGCTGAAATGCTTCTGATGTGCTGCATGCTTTTGTTTTGATTATAACAATTAATAGAAAACCGGGTTTCACATTGTAGCCACGAAGTACGATTTTTATCATATATGCGGCAACCTCAGTTTGTAATTTATACCATATTTCAAGAAACAACTGCAACCTTAATTTTCTGACCTGGTTTCAACGATCTTTCATTGTGGATATTGTTGAGCTTCTTAATTTCTTCAACTGAACATCCTTCGTGTTTTTGTGCAATTGTCCACAATGTATCACCTCGTTGGATTGTGTAATAAACAAATTCACTGCTTGCCTTTTTCTTAGTTGCAGGCTTGGTTTGTTTAGCAATCTCATCACCTGTTTCTGTGATTTCTTTCTTGTTGACTATCAATTGCTGTCCGGGGCGAATTACAGTGTTTTTAAGATTATTCCATTGTTTAAGATCACTAACAGTTACATTGTTTTTCATAGCAATTTTACCCAGAGTTTCACCAGCCTTTACTTTGTGATGAATATTTTCAAAAGAAGGGGTAGCTTTAACTTGTGAGGAGTTAGTTTCATTTACTGCGAGCGAAGTTTCGGGACTGTTTCCATTAACAGTAAGTGAACTTTCCGCTTTAGTATCATTAACAGCAAGTGAATTTTCATCTTTTGCATCATTAACTGCAAGAGAACCTTCCGCTTTAGCTTCCCTCACAACAGTTGCTTTTTCTGTTGGTTTGATTGTGTTCTTATTACTTTTTGACAACGAGGCGAATTGCTGATCAACAGCTGTTTCAGGACGAACAATTAAACGTTGGCCAATGGCAATATTAGACGAACGGAGTTTATTCCACTTTTTAAGATCGTTGACGCTACACCTATATTTCCGTGAAATTAACCCCAGATTCTCACCTCTTTTTACTTTATGATATTCAGCACTGGTTACAGTTTTCATCATAGAAACCAGTTGTTCATGCTCAGTTCTCCTCTGAGCCCGCATAGCATATAGCTGAGCTTCATTGTTGACAAAAGCAGGAATATACTTTTTGGGTAACCTTAATACATAGGGGTTTCCTTCTACAGCTGGAATTACGCCTGCTTTAAATGAAGGGTTCAAAAATTGCAGTTCCTCAATAGGCACCTGAATAAATTCGGATATCTGGGCAAAAGTGAGGAGATCATTAACAGTTACTGTATCAATTTCGTAATGATAAATGCGTGGAGTTTCGGGACGAAAATTATGCTCAGCAGCATATGACATTACATAAGTAACTGCTATGAAGGCCGGCACATAACCTCTGGTTTCCATAGGAAGGAATGGCCTGATTTGCCAGAAATCCATCTTTCCCCCTGAACGCCTTATTGCCTTATTAACATTGCCGGGACCTGAGTTATAAGCAGCAAGTACTAACAGCCAATCTTTGTACATCTTGTATAAATCATTCATGTGTTCGCAGGCGGCAATAGTAGAACGAATAGGATCACGCCTGTCATCAACAAAAGAGGTAACCTTAAGATCATACATCTTACCGGTACCATACATAAACTGCCATAAACCTGTTGCACCTACCCTTGACCGGGCTTCAGGATTGAGTGCAGATTCAACTATAGCAAGGTATTTCAATTCAAGAGGCATATTGAACTTATCAAGGTGTTCCTCAAACATTGGGAAATAGATTTGAGCAAGGCCCATCACTCTTTGGGTAAGTACCCGTTTCTTTACAGCATAAAGTTCAATGTAATCTTTTACGTATTGGTTATAAGTTAGGTTTATTGGTGTTGTTGCATCAAGCTTTAATAAGCGCTGATAATAGACGGAATCAGCATATACAGGAACAAATCCTTGTGAAAAACCAAATACATTTTCAAGTTCTTTTTCAGATGCACACTCAAAGCCATCAAAGTACTTGAGATTGGCCAGACTATCAAGTGAGGCTGCAATGAAATCGTCCTTTATGAAATCAAAGTCTCTACTAGTAGTATCAATGTTTTGTTTTCCCTGACCAAATGATGTAATAAATGGAATGAATAACAAAAAACCCATTAGGGGCAAAAAGAGATTTTTTTTCATCGTTTAGATTTTCATTGAGTTGCTACCCGGTTGCAACTGTGTCAATTGCAAAAATAACTTTTTATAGTTGTATAGCTAAAAAATTTTAACTTATTTTGACAAAACATTTAAAAGAGCCTCAGGATCAGCAATTTGACTATACTCTTAGCCAATATAACACTAAACACCTTTTAAGATGGAGCTGCATTGATAAATGATAAACGGTTCAGGTTACATGATATTATTTGGAGGCGTTAAATCAATTTAAAACAAATTTAACTGGCATGTTGAATAATGATCGTACTGGAACACCTTTATTCCAACCAGGTGTCCAGCGAGGCATCGCGCTTATTACTCTGGCAGCCTCTTCATCGCAACCGCCACCAATACCTCTCAAAATTCTTACATCAGTAATGCTACCATCCTTCTCAACAACAAAGGAAATATGAACTTTGCCGGTTATATTAGCTTCCTTGGCTACGGAAGGGTATTTCAAGTTCTCAGCCAGATACTTGTACATATTTTGCATACCTCCCGGGAAAGATGGGGCAACGTCAGGTACAATAACTATATCTTCTATAACCGGCTTTTCATCAGGGGGCGGAGCTGGTGCAACAAACGGAGGGATAGGAGTATCAGGCGATATACCAACATCAACAGTTATATCTTGTAAATTCTCTTTTTTATTATCAACCGCATTTAGTATGGTCGTAATGGGTGCTGCTGGTGGTGGTAATTTCTTTGGAATAACTGGCAGGTTAATAATATCATCATCAATGGTACGAGGTGGTGTGGGTATAACGATTTCTTTAAGATCGTATGTTTTCCAGCCAAAAATGATCAACATCATTATTAGAGATATGATCAGACCGATGTGTGTGAAATAGGCTTTCTTGTTTTCAAGTTCGGCCTTGGGTGATTTTTTAGCTTCCATCTCAGTGTGTGTTTGGTTGTTATTACTGAAGCGATTACAATCAACTTATTATTCTTTCACCTGTATCAATCAACTAAATAGTTACATCCCTTTTATTTATAACGCTATCATAAATCGATTATTGCAAGCTATATAGTAAAACATGATATTTATACCCTGAATTAAAGTATTGGTAATGGAGCTGCCATGTGAGTTAGACTAAAGAAGTTGTTAATTCACAACCACTAATCGGGTACTCAAAAAAAAGAAGAAGCTGTCACAATTTGACAGCTTCTTCTTTTAGTATTGCTCGAATCACTCTAAGAGCGCAGGTTAATTATCCAGCAAGAGTAAATTTTATAGGCATGTTGAACTGAACGCGAACGGGTTTGCCTCTTTGCTTACCGGGCTGCCATTTAGGCATAGCCTTGATAACCCTAACCGCTTCCTCATCACAACCTCCACCAATACCTCTAAGTATTCTTACGTCAGTAACATTACCATTACGTTCAACAACGAAAGTAACATAGACAGTTCCCTGAATACCGCTTTCACGAGCCATTTGGGGATAAACTATATTCTGTTGCAAGAATTTAATACGGGCAACGTCGCCACCGGGGAAAGAAGGAGATTCTTCAACAACGGTAAAAATCTCAACTTCTGATACTTCTTCCTCTTCAGTAACAGCCGGAGGTGTATATGCCTCTATAACTGTAAGTTCATTTGCTTCCGCATCAATAATAAGGTCATCTTCAACTTCCACATCATCTTCAACGATATGGATAAGTGTAGTTTGGGCTGGAGGAGCAGGAGGTGGAGGTGGTTTATTTTGCTGAGTAATTTCAACCATTTCCTCTTCAACTGTTTCAACTTGCCTTGAACTAAGGTCCATTTTTTCTACATCATAGGTTTTCCACTCAAAAGCCACGAGCATAAGACCTAGAGCAATAACCAGCCCGACCTGAATAAAGAAAGTTCTTTTACTTTCAAGGTCAGCTTTCGGTGTTTTTTTTGCTTCCATATCGTTAATTAATAGGTGGTTACACTTATCAGGATAATCCTTTTTACAGGTCAGCTAAATTACGCTATTTTTAATTAAATACAACCTGCATTCCAATCATTAATATATCAACAATTTTAGTGCCATTTTTATTCAGGCTGGCACTATTATTTTCTGATAATAAAAAGCTGCAATTTAAACTCCAATGAGTTCTTTATATGCCTCAGGGTCAAGAAGACTACGCAAACTTGCAATGTCCTCTGGCTTTACTTTTACAATCCATCCATCGCCATATGGATCTTTGTTGATTAATTCTGGAGTGCTGTTAAGTGCCTCGTTAAACTCTAATACTTCACCTGCAATTGGCATAAAAAGGTCACTAACTGTTTTTACAGCTTCAATGCTGCCGAATGTTTCACCTTCTTCCATAGTTTCACCAACAGTTTCAACTTCAATGAAAACGATATCACCTAATTCTCCTTGAGCATAATCGGTAACACCAATATAAGCGGTATCGCCTTCTAACCTAATCCATTCATGATCTTTTGTGTACTTCAGGTCGACTGGAATGTTCATGTCTTTAAAATTTTATATGGTTCAATTTTTTGTCAAAATTATAAAAAGCTCCTGTTACTAAACTGTTTTTTATCATCTTTCTTTTATAATCCCTTTTATTGAGCCAATGTGAAGCGCAGGCTTATACCGGCATTTGTATTTGAATTGTCAAACTGGCTTGATACAAAAGGGTTTGTAATAGTTTTATCAAAGAATAAGCGAACATTAAAACGTTGGTTTATAACGTAATCAGCAGAAGAGTTAATTCGTATAACTTGATTCCCATGTGAAATCTGGTTTATATCCTCATCAAGTCGACGTAATACTGTTTTGTTTTCACTGATTGAAAAATCGGTTTTAATGTTTAAGTCACTCTTAAGCTGTTGACGTCGGCCTCCACTTGAAAGGTTCAGCCTTACGTCTTTGAACCGGTACCCAAGACCGACCACGATCTCATTGTTAGAGATTTCAGTCAACTGGTTGTTAACAAAACTGAGTGATAAAGTCCTCGATTTTTTGAATTCTATCTTCGACAGGAGGCTGTTATTCCACGTCATATCAATCTTAAAGAGAGGAACGAATTGTTCAGAAATAGTGACCATATCTATCCTGTCTTTTGGAATAAAATTACCTGCAAGATCAAAGCTTGTTGGAAAGCCCATTTCTTCAAGGTAATCAATATTTGTAATAAATGAACCTACTGCATAATTTGAACGATATGCATGACCAATGCTAAACTGCTTAAAATGATCTTTTAAGAATGGAAGCTTTCCCAATCCGGTATAATCAAACCGCCAATTTGGTATTGGTATCTTTGGGAAAGCGGATAAGTTTACTCCAGTAGCCGATGTGCCTGTATAGGCAGCAATGAATGCCGGAATAAGTACATCTTGTGAACCTGGACCATAACCAACAGGATAACCTGTTGTATCATTTATTCCTGTAGAAGCCGGATTCATAAATCCTAAACGTGCTGCAATTATTCGACGGTTAGCTTTAAATTCTTCAAAAGTTGATGATACGTTTTCATCACCTTCTTTATCAAAAGCAGTTTTGATTGATAGGAATGATATACTAAATGAGCCACGATCTTGTTGGTCACTTGGACTAAATTCTCCATTTGCATCAGCCCTGAAGTATTCCTGATGGCCAAATGATTCTTTCTTGTCGGCGTTAAATTCGATTTTGAATTCACGGAATGGTTCATAAGTTGCTCTTACCAACATATCCTTTGTCAGTCGTGTTATGTATGCATTATTCAGAAGAGTGTCACTTGTAATCCATCCGTTACGTGCAGCCTCATATCTAATATCTTCCTGACTTCCGAAACCAAAAGGTATACCAGGTGCCATATCTTTTATACGGTTTCCTAAAATCTCAGGTTTTGGTATGAAACCAGGCAACAGTGTTCCATTTGACTCAGTATAATTAAACTGCAGGTCTTTGAATCCAGTGAGCAATTTAACGGTTCCTATACCAATTGCCTTGAATATTTTATTTGATGCACTTGACTTAGTCGTGTCTTGAACAGCTGCTGCATCAATTGGTTTTTCTTCGGGTCGATCAGGAGAAGCACGTCGTTCAGCTGGAGGAACTGTCCCCTGTCGCCTGTTATTTGCTGCTGATGCCTGATTAAGCTTACGTAGGAATGCCGATTTATTGTAAAGTGTTGTTAACCGTGCATTTCCATTTATGTTAATTGTATTTGAATTTTCAATTGAATTACCCATTATTTCTTGTATAGAACGAGGTGAAGCTTCCCACCTGAAGGTGCTGTTGTATCTGGTATTTAATGTAATCCAGTTGAATACTGGAATTTTATTAATTGGTACAACATAATTCAGGCTGAAGTTCTGTGAGAATCGATTCATTGTTCCAAAATTCCCTATTTCATCCCAAATAGTATCACGGCGTGCTTCATAATCATCACTATTTCTGTCAATACGTCCCGGAGGCTCGTTTATATAGGCATTTGCATTAGCCTGGTACTCTAATTTAAGCGATTGCGCAAGGTCAAACTTCAGGTCATAAAGTCTGTTCCAATCCCACATTTTAACATAGGTTGGCTCAATTAAAATTAAGGCCTCACTCTTGTTTCTCATTAGCCTCTCATTATACTGCCTATTCATATCAGTGCGGAATGAGAACATCTTTGGAATATAATAGAAGTTAAAGTCTTTAATAATAGAGAGCGACTTTCTTTGCAGAATTTTAACATTGTTAAATGGCCTCACCGGTTTAGGATTGTTGATAAAATTATATCCAATTCCTCCCCTGTATTGACGTCTTCTATCGTATTCAATGTCTATGTTCCTATGATAGATTTCAGTATAAGCATATGTAAAGTCAAAGTTTTCAATATCGTAGATCTTAGGCTTACCAATGGCACCAACTTTTTCTTTACGCACATTCACAAAATTTATATTTTTTCTCTTAGTGATATCCTGTACTTTGCTTTGAATAGAATCCTTAGCGTCTTTTTCAAGTTCCCTTATCTGATCTTTATAAAGAATATCAGGATCCAATGGATTGTATTTTGGAGTTAGGCGCATCTCAGAATAGTCAATATGCATTGGCATTTTAATACCACTCTTCTCGGGGAAGAATTTACCTAATTGGATATTTGTTGCTATATCAAACTGACCTACAGTTTCCTGTTGACGTTCATTTACCTTTTTCTCAATACTACCAAACCCTGGTGTAGAGTAAGCACCTGACACAACAACATTACCAAGATCGGCAAGGTTAGCAGCTATTCTGGCAGTAGCAGCCATTCCACTTTTTTCATCAAAGTCAGTAAGGCGAAGTTCATTTACCCATATTTCAGCACATTTTGGGTCACCATCATCATTGTCGCTAATTGATTGCTTTTTAGGATTCCTCACACCTACCATGAAGGCTTTTACATCACTTAGGCTTGGCATACCAACAACAGTTATTCTGTTGTTGCCATCAAAAACTTCAAAAGGTGTAACAACCGTTACCATAGAACCCGGGTTGCCCATTGCAGCATTTCTTCGTTGCTTGGCATCAACCAGTTTCTGAAGTTCAATATTCATCTCATTCGCTAATGGCCATATTGTCCTTTGCTCCAAATATGATGTACCCCAGGGAGTAAATTCTACTGGTACTTCATATTCATAATAATTTTCAGTAAAGTCTGACCCTATTCTTACAAATACAGTTAAATCACCTGTTTCAAGTTCCTCAAACTCTCTAGTTTTTTCTGCGTGAATGTACATTCGGAGCCTTTTATACTGACGGAAATCGAAATCAGTAGTCTTGTATGCACCACGTGCATCACCATCAAGCAGATCGCATACTTTAAGTACCATCGACTGCTCATTTAGCTCAGTAAGATTAGTAGTACCAACGTTGATTTCACGCTCAATATCGGGAGGGAGGTTATAATTTACATTCTCTCTACCTCTGTTTTCTTCAATATTGACTGAGGAAATATCAAAGCTTGTGAGCCCTTGATTAGGGTCAGGAATATATTCTCCGGGAGCTAGCAGGTTATCATAATACTTGCGCCATTCGCCTCGCACTAGTTCAAGGGTTGCAAAACGCAAAACAACATCCTGCTCAAAATCTTTAAGGAACATCCTCATGAAACGGATACTCTTGAAGTCCTGAATGTTTCCAACAACCTTACTGGGGCTCTGAACAGGAATACGGAATTGATACCATTTTACATCAACAGGGCGGTTATTTTCTTTCCTCAAATCGCCCGTTGGAGTTTGAATATCAACAATGTAGTTTTGACCTACTTCCATTCTTTTTGGATCAAGTCTTACACGATATTGGAAATAACGTTCTTGTTCATTAAGCGTATTATCGCGATTGATATCTTCAACATTGGGAAGTGTTGTTGCATGTGTTTGATACTGTTCAGCATCTTGCTGTGATGAGCGTGAATTTCCTTCAGTGCCATTATATCTTTTATATCGCTCAAGAATGCTGCTGTAACGAAGATCTGCATCGTAATCTGAACCACGGAAATGATGATAATTATCACCTGAAGGGTCATTGGCAGCATTAACGTATGCATTCGAGACGGTTCCAAATATATTAGCTATTTTCTGAACATAGGTAGTGTCAAAGAAAGTACGTTCATCCGAATCCATTAAACCATCATAACCTACATCCTGAAAAGGTCTTGCAGCTTCATCATTGTCAAATGCATTAACTAACGACTGTAGTGTTGGAACACGACCCCATATTGTTGTATCAACATTAATTACATTTTCACTTGTAGGTAATCCGTTCTCGTAACTTTTACGGCCATCAGGAAGAATGTCTTCTGAAATATCACCAAGATTAAAATATAAGTCACCACCAGTATGCGTAGAGTCCTCTGAGAAAGGATCCATTAACCAAAACTCGATATATTCAACATTTGTAGCTTCAAAATCAGATGATTCTACCTTTCTCATGATTCCAGCCCACCTGCTTGCAGGATCATCGAGAAAGCCGTCCTCAGTAATACCTGCAGATGCAAAGGATGGCGTAACATCATAATTATTAGGACCTCTTTCAGAAGGGAAATATGCAAGATTAAGAACCTGCAAGTTCATTGGAAGAGAATGATCTTGTGATATATTTGGAAATACTTCTTTTTCTGAAACATACCGCACACTATTCCTTGATAGCTCGTCCTTACTGATATTGTCGGGTCGTAACTTACTATTCTTATCATAGAATAATGGGTCAATTGTATACCAGCTCAACAGAGCCCGGTTGTATAAAGTTGAAAGGCCTCCTCCAATTATACCTTCAGGAAACATGTCCTGGGAGATTTGTCCTCTAGGTATTCCTGATAAGAACCATGTGCCTACATTTTTAAGGTCAATAGTTGATTTACTACCCTCAAAATCGTCAATGTATGAAGTGCCGGTTTTCCCTACAGCTCTTGAGTGGCCTGGAATAAAGTGAGCCATTTCACCATTGATCTGTATACGGGAAGGAACTTTAGTACCATAAAAAGGTAATTTGTCAACCATACGTGTAAGCCACAATGATTCAGTTTGGTAATCGAAGTTAAGCCCCCACATTGTATTAGAGATAGGCTCCTGCCCAAAATTCGTCTTTTGAGTTAAAGGTCTTTCGTGAAGATTTAACAAAGTAGCTCCTAAAAGGAAATTGTTACTAACCTTATAATCTACATGTGCGCCCATCATAGTCTGCTGTTGCAGGTTGAAAGTAGCGTTATTTTCAAGTGATATATTAACTGGCGTACCTGAGTTGAGTATACCTGCGTTTATAATCTTTACCCTTCCCAGCGTATAGTCAACAGTATAGTCAACATTCTCAGTTAATGGAATACCACCTGCTGTAACTCTTACTGATCCTTGCGGAACATTAAGAGCATTCAATGAAATTTCTGATCCGGATTGTGATTTATATTGTCCTTCAATAAGGTATCTGTTTTTGTCAGGATACTGCTGAGCACCACTCCTTGTAAGTGTATACAGGGAATCGAAAGCATATTTGTTAGCCAACTGCGGGTCAGAAATCTTACTTCGCAAGTATTCACCAAAAGGCTCCCTCACTGTAAAATAAATCCTACCATTTGATGACTGAATGGTTCCTCCTTCTCTTGCGGCATTGTCAATGAAGTCAAACATTCCATCAGGCGGTGGATTTAACTGCGGGTCAAGGTTATCAAAGTTAAACACCCGTAGCAGTGGTACACCAACTATTCCCGGAGGGCCTTCAGTAAAATATCCGGTTGGTACAGTATTTTCATTTCCCGAATACAATATGTTGAGTATGAAGTCCTCCCTGTTAACCTGGAATGCACCAATGTTATACACGTTCTTCATCATCAAATCCCAAATAGGTAGCCGGGTATTAAGAGCAGTGCTTTTAAGAAGTTTTACTATAAGTGTTGATGGAGATGATATCCCTTCGTCAGAGAATTCTCCAACCTGATAAATTTCCCCGTCCTGACCAATTACTGTATACTGGTATGCAACAGCAAGTACCTGATCAGAATTAAGGGCTGAATTAAGTGATATAAAACCTAGTTTAGAATTTAAAGTATACTCGCTTGGATTTAGTTTCCTGGCATTCTCAACTTTATCAAAGTCAGTTCCGGCAGTATATCCGAAAGGAGGGCCTGAAAGATATTGTGTAACCTGATTAATGTTGCGTATACTAGCTGTGTCAAACTTGCTTATCAGGTTATTTGACCTGTTATCAGGGAAACGCATTGCTGCGTTAGGCATAATTGAAGTGTTGTATGGATCACGTTCACCCAAATCCATAAATGCAGCAATATTACGGTTATCAGTAACCGCCGGACCAATGTTTGTAACCCAAACTTCAATTTTAGAAATGTTGATATTTGAATTTATAATGGGAAGTTTGCTCAGCGCGTTATCATAATTATTTGCAAAGTATTGTGAAAGGAAGAAGTGCTTATTATCTTCATAGTCAAGTGCTGTTAAGCTGAAGTTGCTGGTTTGAGCACCACCCTGCACTGTAATATTTGAGGTTTCACTCTTTTGCTGAGAGAAAACAGCAGTAACAGTTGCTTTACCAAACTGCATCTGAGTTTTTAAACCAAACAAGCTCTGGCTTCCTGTTATAAGTGTACTGGTAAGTGGGAAAGTAATATCTCCCGCTTCAATAAGTTTAATAATCTCGTCTTCTTTACCTTCGTATTTAAGCTTTAACTTGTTTTCGAACTCAAAGGTTGCCTCGGTGTTATAATTGGTATTAAACTCAATCTTATCACCAATCTTCGCCATTACACTCATTTGAATCCTTTGCTGGAAATCAAAGTTTGTAACTCTTCTCTGTCTAAGATCTCGGGCAGGGTCATCAGTAAAATTAGAGAGTATACCAAATGTAACTTCTGCACTACCCTGTGGGCGTATATCTATCGTATTACCGCCGAATATGCGGTCAAACACTTCGCCACCAATATGAATCTGTGGAATAATGCCTGTGCTTCCGCCAGCACTTGAGCCTAACGATCTTTCGCGCCAATAACTTTGGAGTGAACGCTGAAGATTAATTTCCTGGTACTCCTCCATCGTATAACCCCACGGTGAGGTAAGGTCAAGTTCACCTGCTTTTTTTGTATAGGTATAGGTATTAGTAACAGGGTCATAAATAAGCTCCTCACTAAAGTTAGAAGGGGGCTCTAAAAAAAGTTTATTGTCCTCTTCTTCTGAGGGCAACTCTCCCGGTTGTGGAGTTGGAATAGGATAAGGAAGATCACCACCCGGTAAAGTGGTATCTGGAGGTGTGTATTGATTGAGTATACTTTCGGGTGATGCTGAATTAACAGGTGCAATAAATATACCCCATAACAGGGTCACAACGAAAAGCAGTACAAATGATCGTAATAAGTATTTAATGATGCGCTCCAAGGAACTTTTAATTTTTTTGTTGTGTCAATTATAGCTTCAAAACAAATGCTGTGAGCTACATTATTTTAAGTGCACTCTTAATTAACTGTTCTACTGAAATAGAAGAACCCTCATCCTGAAGAATTTTATCAACTGTCTTCTCTGCCAATGCTTTGTTAAAGCCCAGCAAAGTTAATGCTGATAACGCCTCTTCCTTATTAGTATTGTGTGATGTTCCTAAAAATTCTCGTATGCCGGTATCTTTTACAAGTTTATCTTTCAAGTCGATAATTATACGCTGGGCAGTCTTTCCACCTATACCTTTTACCTTCTGAAGCAATCCAACTTTTGCATTAATAATTGCCTCTGAAACATCGCCAGGTGTTAGTGATGATAGTATCAACCGTGCAGTATTAGCTCCAACCCCTGAAACTGAAATCAGGTGACGGAATAAAACTCTTTCATCTTCATTGGCAAATCCAAATAGAATGTGAGCATCTTCACGCACTACTAAGTGAGTAAGCAATCTGCACTCAACTTTTCCTTTAATTACAGTATAAGTATTCAGTGAGATAGCAAGATCGTAGCCCACACCATTGCAATTTAATATTGCTGAAGCAGGGTTAAGTGATTCTATAGTACCTTCAATAAAAGCGAACATTTTATATAGAAATCTGTTAACCGACAAAAATAGAGATAAATATTTGATTATTGCCTCTTCATTTTAAGTTAGAGAGTTCAAAAAACTTAACTTTACCCTCGAATCCCGAATGCAGTAACTACTGTAAATAATTGGTGAACAATGTCAAATTCACTTACAAACACATTTTAAACGATCATTATATGAAAAGACTAACTACCATTTTAATACTTCTCCTGCTCACATCAGTTTTGAAAGCGCAGCCATGGTTTGATATAGGTATAAAGGGAGGAATTGGCTCTTCTTTCATGTACAATAAGCAGATATTTGACAAACAAACATTAACCCATCAGTTTAAACCGGGATACGGTTATGGAGCTAAGCTGGGTTTCAACTTTATACAGGAACACCAGATTACTTTTGATATCATGCAGTCATCTTTTAGCCAGGGTTTTATTTACTATCCTGAGGCAGGACTGGAGAGAAACCGTGAATACACAATACAGAGCAGAGATCTGCTACTTATGTACAGGTCAAACAGGAAGGGTACATATTTTGAAGTAGGCCCCCAATGGAGTACTGTAACAAAAGTAGATTTCAGCGACAATAATATTGCATTCCCCTCCACAAGTACTCCATCTGATATCATAAATAAAAGCTTGTTTTCAATAGCATTGGGCTTTGGCGGATATGTGTTTGGCACTGACAATTTCGGAATTACCACAGGCATCAGGCTGAACTACACACTCAGCGACATTGCCAGTGATGAAGGCAGAGAACTAAACTTTCCATTCCTTGATAGCGCAGAACCTGATGCTACCCGTAATTTGGGAGTTATGTTTGTTGTTGAAATGAATTACGACTTCGGATATCTTGTTAGCTCTAGTTGTGGGCAAAGAACAAAGTTGTTTGTATTCTGATCTTTGATAAGAGCTCTATTGTTTGTATTCTGATCTTTGATAAAAACACTGATATTTGAATTCTGATCTTTGACAAGAGTTAATTGGATGGTGTTTTGATCTTTGACAATTATAGGGTACAATTTCGCTATTTTTCTTTGGAGTAAACAAGGCTTATAAATAAAAAACTATATATTTGCATGTATAGAATCAGGAAACGTCATACTAAATTATTAACCAGTAAAATATGAAGAAAATTACCGTTATTGGGGCAGGCAATGTAGGTGCAACCTGTGCCAATGTTATTGCCCATAAAGATCTTACCCGTGAGGTAGTATTAGTTGACATTAAAGAAGGTGTTGCCGAAGGGAAAGCCCTTGATATATGGCAAACTTCTTCAATTAACAATTTCAACACCCGTGTAATTGGTGTAACCAATGATTACCTTAAAACCAAAGGTTCATCAATTGTTGTTATTACCTCAGGCTTACCACGTAAACCGGGAATGAGCCGTGATGACCTAATTAAAACAAACGCAGCCATAGTTATTGACGTTACTCAAAAAGTAATCAAGTACTCACCTGAAGCAATCATTATCGTTGTATCTAATCCACTTGACGTAATGACTTATGCAGTGTATCGGGCAGCAAGAAAGCATTCCAGCAGAGTATTTGGAATGGCGGGTATCCTTGATACAGGGCGTTATAAGGCATTTTTAGCTGAAGCTCTTGATGTGTCACCAAAGGATATTCAATCATTGTTATTAGGAGGCCATGGTGACTCAATGGTTCCATTACCCCGTTTCACATCAGTTGCAGGTATACCAGTAACTGATTTGTTGAACAAGGCAGAGATTGATAAAATTGTAGAACGCACCAAGAAAGGTGGGGGTGAACTCGTTAACCTTATGGGCACATCAGCATGGTATGCCCCGGGTGCTGCGGCTGCTTCAATGGTTGAAGCAATTGTTGATGACCAGAAAAGAATTTTCCCGGTTTGTGCATACCTTGATGGTGAGTACGGCCTGAAAAATGTTTACATGGGTGTGCCTGTTAAACTTGGTTCTAAAGGAATTGAAGAGATTATAGAACTGAACCTTACTCCCGATGAACACAAGATGTTACAGGAGTCAGCTGAATCAGTGCAAGTAACTATGAAAGTTCTTGATGAAATGAATCTTTTTGAGGACTAACATTTTAAGAATCGAGGACTAACATATATAGAGGCTATAATAAAAGCAGGAACAGGTACAATACTTGTTCCTGTTTTTTTTATCTGATTTTCAAAAAGCCTTGATGCCAGAAACATTTGTATTATCCCGGAGTTATTCTATTACAAACGCTCATGCTTAAAATTAGGCTAACGCTATACTTGTCATTGGGTGCAATTGAATAATTACCTTATTTTTGCTTTCCACAGATTTAATGAACCATGAAGATGAAAGTTGTTGTTTTAACTGGAGCAGGTATAAGCGCTGAAAGTGGTTTAAAAACCTTTCGTGATTCTAACGGATTATGGGAGGAATATAACGTTGAGGAGGTTGCTTCGTATAATGGTTGGGTAAGGAATCCTGGTCTTGTAATGGAATTTTATAATAAAAGAAGAAGTCAACTTAGTGGAGTTCAACCTAATGCTGCCCATACAGCCCTTGCACTATTGGAAAACAAGTTTGATGTACATATCATCACCCAGAATGTTGATGATTTGCATGAAAGGGCTGGTTCCACAACAATTACACATTTACATGGTGAACTGACCAAAGTAAGGAGCTTAAAGTATCCTGAACTCATCTATTCAATTGGTTATAAAGACATAAAGCTTGGTGATTTATGTGAAAAAGGTGAACAACTAAGGCCACATATAGTATGGTTTGGTGAAGCAGTTCCATTAATAGAATATGCTGCGCAAATAGTAGAGCAGGCTGACATATTACTTATTATCGGAACATCTCTGCAGGTATATCCGGCTGCCGGCTTAATTCACTATGCATCCCGGAAATGCAAAGTATACCTTATTGATCCACAGGCTGAAAATTATTATGGCAACTCAAATATTGTTATAATGAAAGAAAAAGCGGGTATTGCAGTTCCCCCTCTTGTAAAGGAACTCATGGAAAAGCATTAATGAAACACACTCACACAATGGTAAAAAATATAGCAACAATAGTTATCCTCGCACTTATAGTCCTGCAAGCTGGTTGTAAAAAAGAAGAGGACCTTAAAGAAAAGGATGATCAGATAATCAAGGCATACCTTGAAACTCATAATTTGGTAGCAGAAAAAACAGCCTCAGGGTTATATTATATAATAGATGTTCCCGGTGTATTTCCGAAGCCCTCAATTAGTTCTACAGTTACAGTACATTATAAAGGCTACCTTATAAACCTAAACGTTTTTGATTCAACCGAGGGTGGAGAACCGGCAACCTTTCCATTGTCAGGAGTTATTGATGGCTGGAAAGAAGGAATGCAGTATTTTGGTGAAGGTGGTGAAGGAATTCTTTTAATTCCCTCTCATCTTGGTTATGGAAGTTCAATCATGCCCGGAATCCCGGCAAATTCGGTTCTCATATTCGAAATACGTTTGATTAATGTAGAATAATAAAAACTTGCAAGCGTTATTTAACAAGTGCTTTATCTACTAAATATTTGATTTTACTGTTCAAAAGTATATTTTTGCGTTACTATATAATGTTTAAAACAAATAAATATGAGCGGAATAAATAAAGATATTGCTAAAATTCGTCGTTGGTGTGCAATACAGGAGCGCTGCCTTGTTGAAGTTAAAATACATGCATTGTCACTCGGTATGAGTGAGAAAGATACAGCAAAAGCAATTGAAACCTTGATTGATGAAGGCTTTATTGATGAAGAACGCTATGCAAAAATATATGCAGGAAGTAAATTTAGGAACAAAAACTGGGGTAGATCCCGTATCATTGGAGAATTAATGGCTCGTCAAATTCCTAATGACGTAATTAAGATTGGATTAAGTGAGATTGATGAGGATGATTACCGTGCGAAAATTGTTAACATGGTTAAACATAAAATAGAGGTTACTGATAAGTCCAATGTACTGTTATTTAAGCATCGTCTTGCTAAATCTGCTATTGCCAAGGGTTATGAAGCCGATTTGGTGCATGAAATAATTAATGAATTAATCAAAGAAAAGAAATAATATGGTTCAGAAAGAACAGGTTAATGACCTCAGAAAGAGGCTCGATGCTCTAAGGAGGTTTCTTTGACATTGATAAAAAGCTGCATTCGATAAAAGGAGAGGAAGAAATTACACATCAGCCTGATTTCTGGAATGATCCAAAAAAAGCCGAAGCACTTCTGAAAGAAATTCAAGCAAAGAAGAAGTGGACAATTGATTATCAGGCGTCCATAGCTGCTTTCGAGGATTTAGTTGTAATGTATGATTTCTATGAAGCAGGTGATGCTAATGAGCATGACCTTGATGTTCAATTTCAGTCAACATTAAAAAATGTTGAAGACCTTGAATTGCGCAACATGCTCCGCAATGAGGAAGATCATTTGAATGCTATACTTCAAATCAATGCTGGTGCCGGCGGTACTGAAAGCCAGGATTGGGCTGAAATGCTTATGAGGATGTACATGCGCTATAGTGAAAGGAATAATTACAAAGTAAGGGAACTTGATATGCATGAAGGCGATGTAGCCGGAATAAAATCAGTTACACTTGAAATTGAAGGCGAAGATGCATTCGGATACCTTAAAAGCGAAAACGGTGTTCATCGTCTTGTAAGGCTATCACCTTTTGACTCAGCCAATAAACGTCATACATCTTTCGCATCAGTTTATGTTTATCCGGTTGTTGATGACCGTATTGATATTCAAATCAATCCCGCTGATATCTCATGGGATACTTTCCGCTCAAGTGGCCCGGGAGGACAGAATGTAAATAAAGTGGAAACTGCAGTGCGCCTAAAACATGAACCAACAGGTATTGTTATTGAATGCCAGGTTACTCGTTCACAGGGGCAGAACAGGGAGAAAGCCATCCAGATGCTCAAGTCACAATTGTATGAAATTGAACTCCGAAAGCAGAACGATGCAATTGCTGCTATTGAAGGCAAGAAAAAGAAAATTGAGTGGGGTTCACAAATTCGTAGTTATGTGTTACACCCATATAAGCTGGTTAAAGACTTACGGACTGATCATGAAACTTCTGACACCAATGAAGTGCTTGACGGCGGACTAAATGATTTTATCAAAGCCTTCCTGATGGAGTTCGGAAGGGAAGGTATATAATATTTTACCGATTTTTTACTTTTAATTACCTTCCATCCCTCTCACTCAATCACCAAAAACCTACGGTCTTTACATTTGTTTAATCTCCGAATGGCGATGAAACACTCTTCATCATTGGAATATATCAATACCTATATATAATAGTTCTGCTATATAAGTTCAATACTTTCTAAGTCGCTGAAAGCCTTGATTTTATTGGTATAAAATGTTATAATTATTTTCTCTAATCGGAAATTACTACCTACTTTTGCAAAAAATTCACGATGAAACCTACACATATAGAACACATTGGAATAGCAGTGAGGAATCTTGAGGAAAGCATTGCCTATTATGAGCAAGTATTAGGATTAACATGCTATGCTGTGGAGGAAGTTGCTGATCAAAAAGTAAAAACAGCTTTTTTCATGGTTGGACAAACTAAAATAGAATTACTTGAATCAACCGATCCTGAAGGTCCAATAGGAAAGTTCATTGAGAAAAAGGGTGAAGGAGTTCACCACTTAGCATTTGCTGTTGATAACCTTGAAGATGCACTTCAGGAAACTGCTGAAAAGGGAATACAACTTATTGATAAAGCACCCAGAAAAGGAGCTGAAGGTATGCATATTGCCTTCCTGCATCCCAAATCAACTTTTGGAGTATTAACTGAATTTTGTGAAGATAAGTCAAAACAATAAAATTTCACTATAATGGCATTTGAGGAAAAGATTAAAGAGCTACTCGATAAGAGAGAGTTGGCAAAACTGGGAGGTGGCCAGAAAAGAATAGATGCCCAGCATGCAAAAGGCAAGCTAACTGCCCGCGAAAGAATTGAGTTATTGCTTGATGAAGGCAGTTTCGCTGAATTTGACATGTTTGTTACTCACAGGTCTTCGAACTTTGGAATCGAAAAGCAGGAGTATCTTTCCGATGGTGTTGTTACAGGCCACGGCACTATTGACGGACGTGTGGTATATGTGTTCTCACAAGATTTCACCGTTTTTGGAGGGTCTTTGTCAGAAACATTTGCAAATAAGATCTGCAAGGTTATGGACCAGGCAATGAAAGTGGGCGCTCCTGTTATTGGAATCAATGACTCTGGTGGAGCCCGTATTCAGGAAGGCGTTAATAGTTTAGCCGGATATGCTGAAATATTTCAACGGAATATTATGGCATCGGGAGTTATACCGCAAATATCAGCCATTTTTGGTCCTTGTGCCGGAGGTGCTGTTTATTCACCCGCCCTTACTGACTTTATCGTGATGAGCAAAGGAACAAGCAACATGTTTGTTACAGGTCCAAGGGTAGTAAAAACGGTAACCGGTGAGGTAGTAACCGAAGAAGAACTGGGCGGTGCAATGGTGCATGGGTCCAAATCAGGTATATCACATTTCGTTGCGGACGATGAAAGAGAAGGAATATCACTTATCAGGAAACTAATTAGCTATATCCCACAGAATAATCTGGAAGATCCTCCACTTGCACCATGCTCTGACCCAATCGATAGACTTGATGAATCATTGAATTTTATCATTCCTGATAATCCCAATAAACCCTATGATGTTAAGGATGTGATTCATGCAATAGTCGACTACGGTGAATTTCTTGAAATTCAACGCCATTATGCCCCTAATATAGTAACCGGCTTTGCAAGGTTTAACGGCATGTCAGTTGGAATTGTGGCTAATCAGCCTAATTATTTGGCAGGGGTACTTGATATTAATGCATCAAGAAAAGCTGCCCGATTTGTAAGATTCTGCGATGCTTTTAATGTTCCTATACTTACACTGGTTGATGTTCCGGGTTTTTTACCAGGTACTGCACAGGAGTACGGTGGTATAATCATACATGGCGCAAAATTGCTTTATGCTTATGGAGAAGCAACTGTACCAAAAATTACAATTGTACTTCGAAAAGCATACGGAGGAGCATACTGTGTTATGAGTTCAAAGCATCTTAGAGGTGATATGAATTTTGCATGGCCGGGTGCTGAAATAGCTGTTATGGGCCCAAAGGGTGCAATTGAAGTGCTTCAAAGTAAGAAGCTTGCTGAATTTACTGATCCCATTGAAAGAGAAGCTTTCATCCGGAAGAACGAAGAAGAGTACAAGGAGAAGTTCGCCAATCCGTATAATGCTGCAAAATATGGGTATATAGATGATGTTATTGAACCTCGCAATACACGTTTCAGAGTAATCAGGGCGCTGCAAGCTCTTGCAACTAAAAAGGATGTGAATCCTCCAAAGAAACACTCTAACTTACCATTGTAAAGAGAATAGGAGATGTTGATTAAAAATAAAATACTAAGAGTATCAGCTGCTATAATATTTATGGCACTGGTTTTTCAGATTACTCCCGGCTATTCTCAGAGTGGCCTTGATCTGCGCATTAATGAGATACTGGTACATAATGATTCAAATTACGTTGATGACTATGGTAACCGGAGCAGTTGGATTGAAATCTTCAATTCAGCATATAATAATGTAAACATTGGTGGAATGTATCTTACCAATGATCCAAAGAATCCTAAGAAATACAGGATACCAACAGGGGATCCTCTCACTTTAATAAGTTCAAGGAATTATCTGGTATTTTTTGCCGATAATCATCCAACACGTGGTATTCTTCATCTTAATTTCACTTTTGAAGATACAAATTACATCGCGTTATATGATGTTAATGGCAGAACACTTATTGACGAAGTCAATATTCCCCCACAAGTTCCTGATATAACGTATGGTAGGGCCATTGATGGATCAGAAGAATGGATACAGCTTGAAAAAACAACTCCCAACGCAAACAATTACACGGGAGCAATAGTAACTGCCGGTGAAAAATTCGTCGTTCTCGATCCTTATGGAATAGGCCTCGCTTTAACCGCAATGTCAGTAGTTTTTACCGGGCTATTATTATTGTATCTTGTATTTAAGAATACGCGCCGAATTTATGCAATAAACCTTAGAAAGATCTTTTCAAGAAGCGAAAAAATCATTTCTTCAATTTCTGAAGACAAGGACATATCAGGAGAAGTCAATGCTGCAATTGCCATGGCCTTGCACCTATACCAGGCTGAATATCATGATCATGAAGAGGCGGTTCTTACAATTAAAAAGGTTGCCAGAACTTACTCTCCATGGAGTTCAAAGATTTATACACTACGCAGATCACCCAGGTAATAAGTAATCTCCTATAGAAACCAACCCTCGACTGCTGATACAATTCAAAATATAACCCGGAATGAAAAAATTTAAATTAACCATCAACGGAAACATCTACGAAGTAGAAATTCAGAATATCGAAGATAATTTTGCTGAAGTTGATGTAAATGGAACCCTTTACAAAGTAGAAGTTGATAAAGCGCTCCAAACAGCAAAGACACCTAAGCTTGTTCGTTCTCTTAGTGTTCCTTCAACTGATTCATCCCCAAGTCTTGCAAAAACCTCAAGCCCTGGTGGACCGAAAGGCACAGGAAGTATCAAATCACCTTTACCGGGTACTATACTTGATGTACATGTTCGCGAGGGTGATTCTGTTAAAGTAGGCCAAAGACTTTTAACTCTTGAGGCTATGAAGATGGAGAACAACATCAATGCTGACAAGGAAGGCCGGATTATTTCACTTAAGGTTTCTAAAGGTGATTCAGTAATGGAAGGTGATGTACTTATTGTAATAGGGGAGTAAAAACATGGAGCTATTATCATTTATTGCTGATAATCTAAATCAGTTTTTCTCTTACACAGCCTTTGCAAATGTTACTGCGGGTCATCTTATAATGATCGCTATTGGCTTGATATTTATTTACCTGGCCATTGCCAAAGAGTATGAACCATTGCTGCTGGTACCTATTGGCTTTGGAATTCTTGTTGGTAACGTTGCCTTCACACCGGGGCTGCAAATTGGAATCTATGAATCAGGTAGTGTATTAAATTACCTGTATTTCGGGGTGCTTAAAGGCATTTACCCTCCTCTTATTTTTCTTGGTATTGGTGCAATGACTGATTTCTCTGCACTAATTTCCAATCCTAAACTTATGTTAATAGGTGCAGCGGCTCAATTAGGAATTTTTGGTGCTTATGCAATTGCACTTCTGTTAGGGTTTTCACCTTCCGAAGCGGGTGCAATTGGTATTATAGGTGGGGCTGATGGTCCAACAGCTATCTTCCTTTCTTCCAAACTGGCACCTGATCTAATGGGAGCAATTGCTATTTCAGCGTATTCATATATGGCACTGGTTCCGGTAATTCAACCTCCGGTTATGAGGTTGCTTACTACTCCAAAAGAACGCCTCATACGCATGCGGCCTCCACGAAGTGTATCTAAACTTGAAAAGGTGTTGTTCCCAATAATAGGAATGCTTTTAACCACTTTTATTGTTCCTTCAGGTTTGCCACTACTTGGTATGCTTTTCTTCGGGAATCTTCTGAAAGAAAGCGGTGTTACCAAACGACTGGCAGATACTGCAAAGGGTCCACTTATTGATATTGTTACTATTCTCATAGGCCTTACAGTTGGAGCATCAACACAGGCTACTAGTTTCCTAACAGCAAAATCAGTAGGAATCTTTACCCTTGGTGCAGTATCATTTGTTATTGCTACATCAGGTGGTGTACTCTTTGTAAAGTTTTTCAATCTCTTTCTCAAGGAAGGCAACAAGATCAATCCTTTGATCGGCAACTCGGGTGTGTCAGCGGTACCTGACAGTGCACGTGTTTCTCAGGTTGTAGGATTGGAGTATGATAAAACAAACCACCTGTTGATGCATGCTATGGGACCTAATGTTGCTGGTGTTATAGGTAGTGCAGTGGCAGCAGGTATTCTGCTTGGCTTCCTTTCTTAATAATATTTATTAGTACTTTTGAACCGGAGAAATCTACTTTCTCCGGTTCATTAATTTATATCCATATGCTTATAATAGGAATTGCCGGTGGCTCAGGTTGTGGTAAATCAACAGTAGTAAAGCAAATCATTAAACGGCTTCCGAAAGATTCCGTGACAGTTATACCTCAGGATTCTTATTACAAGGACAATGGAAACCTGTCACCTGAAGAACGTGCCCTTATTAACTTTGACCATCCGTCATCTATCGAATTTAATCTGTTAATTAAGCACCTTGACGAACTTAGTGAAGGTAATGCAATAGGTATGCCTATTTACAGCTATCTTACTTGCGCCAGAGCTACTGAAACTATCCCGGTTTACCCACGAGAGGTTGTTATTGTTGAGGGTATTCTTATCCTGACTGACGCTAGATTACGTGAGCGACTGGATATTAAGATATTTGTAGATGCTGACCCTGACGATAGGCTGATGAGGATAATCAGGCGTGATATTGAGGAGCGTGGCCGGTCATTCAGTCAGGTTCTTGACCATTATGAAAGCTTTGTTAAGCCCATGCATCTTCAATTTATTGAGCCAACCAAACGCTATGCTGACATCATCGTACCTCAGGGAGGTGCAAACCACGTGGCTATTGATATCCTGTCATCAAGGATTAAGATGAATTTGCAGGCTATCAGATAGTGCTTTGTCTCATCAAGGGGCTCCTTTTTAGATAGCTTTATTACTAAGACTAAAAGAATATTTTTTCTTCTGATCGAACACAATTTTTGTAAATTCACAACCTCTATTAATGCTTTAATATCCCCTCGAAATAAAGGTGTTTTATGCCGTTGTATGCTGTTGTTGACGTTGAAACTACAGGTGGAAGCTACCAGAAAGCCAGACTAACAGAAGTGGCAATATACCTATTTGATGGTAAGGAAATTATTAAAGAATTCAGCTCCCTTATAAATCCTGAACAGCCAATTCCTTTTATGATTACACGGTTAACAGGCATTACTGATGCAATGGTAGCTGATGCTCCAAAGTTTTATGAAGTGGCTCGTGAGATTGTGGAATTAACTGAGGGAGCAGTTTTTGTTGGACATAATGCAGCCTTTGATTACAATTTTATAAGGCATGAGTTTAAAAACCTTGGGTACAATTTCAAAAGGCCAACTATCTGTACAGTAAAAATGAGTCGGAAAATTTTGCCCGGGCATTCATCTTATAGTCTTGGCAATCTATGCAACTCACTTGGAATTAACATATTCAACCGGCACCGTGCTGCGGGGGATGCGCTTGCCACCACTTACTTGCTCAAATTGTTGATTGACACTGATGCCAAAATGATCAATGATCAGGTTCAGGAAATACCTCTTATCATAAAAGATGTACCAGAGGATACAGGCGTATATTATCTGCATGATGAAAGAGGTCATATCATTTATGTTGGCAAGAGTATCAATATGTATGAGAGGATCTTACAGCATTTTCGCAATCAGGATACTTCTAAAGCTTTGGAGATGAAGAGTCGCATTGCTTCTGTTTCTTATGAAGTAACCGGAAATGAACTGTTGGCCTTATTACTTGAGTCAATTGAAATTAAAAACCACAAACCTCCATATAACAGGGCACAACGCCGTACACGGTATGGATACAGCGTGTTCACGTACACTAACGAGGACGGATATATTTGCTTCGAACCCTGTCATCAGAGTAATGGCCATCAAGCCCTGGCATCATTTACTTCATTGAACAATGCTCAGAATTTTTTATATGGATTGATTGAAAAACATTCTTTGTGCCAAAAATTATGTGGATTGTATGAAACCTCATCCGCTTGCTTTCATCATTCAATCAAACAGTGTAATGGTGCATGCATAGGCCTTGAATCACCTGATAGATATAATATGAGGGCAATGAATGCACTCAGTGACATTGGTTTTAAAGATCCCGATTTCTATATATTGGATAAGGGAAGGACGTCTGACGAATATTCAGTAGTAAAAGTAGCCGGTGGAAGATATTGCGGCTTTGGGTATGTCGATTCTTATTCGTTCGATCCTGAAAGTCTTGACGCATGCATAAGAAAGTTTGAGGACAACAGAGACACAAGACATATTATTAAGAGCTACATGCGAAAGCATCCCGGTTTGAAGGTTGTCCGTTGTTCACCTAAGCCGGCGAATTATGATTCAGAAATGTCAATATTCTAAAAAATCCGGCCGTTTGTGCGGCCGGATTTGTAGAGCATCATTCCTGTCAAACTGATGCTAAATTCTGATGGTGTTGCAGTTTTGATAATAATCCACTCCACTGGTTCACCTGTTACTTCGTAAGATCAAGTAGTTTGAGTTAGTTAGCTTTGTTAGTTGGTCGATAGTTAAATAGTTGGTTATTAGTTTATTCTAAGCTGAGTTTTAGTTTGTTGTAGTATGTTAGTCAACTGAATGAATTCTGCCTGAACCTGATATCCTGCTGTCAACTGACGGACGTCCCTTATAGTATACATCGCCACTTCCGCTGATCCTGGCATTAAGGTATTGAGAAACTGTGATCTCTGTTTTTCCTGAACCACTAATGTTTACATCGGCTGTTTCGCTCATCAAATCAAAGGCATGTACATTTCCAGAACCTGAAATATTTAAAACCTGGTCAGCACAAAATCCTGATAAGTAAACTTTCCCACTGCCTGAAATTTGGGCATCAACAAGTGGTGAATCAATTTCATGCAGATCAACGTTTCCCGAACCTGATATTTTGATATATAGCCTGTCAGTAATGATTGGGGTTTCATTATAAACATTGCCTGAACCTGCAATTCTTATCTGACTAAGGTTTCTGGTTGTGATATAAACCTTTATAGGTTCATGACGCTTTACAAGTACATGATTAGCAAACTTAATGTTTAACTCATCAAGGTCAACGTCAGTTCTTATAACATCAATAACATTATCCTGTGCCTCCACTATCACTGTTTCTTCATTTCCCTGATAGATGTAAACATTTGCTGGAATGGATAGTGAAACTTCATCATAATTGGAAATATGCCTTGTTTCACTTACTATTGGGCCGGAGCCTTTTACAACTTCCACGAAATCCCGCTCACATGAGCCGAGTAAAATTGCACTGGTAATTATCGTAAAGTAAATCACTGTTTTCATAGCACTATTAAGTTTAGGTATAGAATGGATACGATTATTTGACTCTTTGAAAATATCGTGCCAAAAATAATTATACATAGATAAGTGTAAATATGTACATAATTGTCTAAAGCGTGTAAACAGCATAAATACAGATAGATACAGAAGAAAAAAAATTGCAAAATATTTTAGCTCTTTATGAATATGGAATCAAGTAAACTTAATACGGACTTACCTCGGTGACCGATTCCGTTCACCTGATTGCATTCAGGATTAGAAGATGCAGTTAGTGTTATAAGCAAAATCATTTTCAAGTATAAGTACAAGCGTTGAAATTTAGTTGAATAAATATTCAAACCGGGAAGGTTGAATTTCTGCTATTTGAAAGATAAATATTCAGAAATAGAAGGATAAATTTCCACAATTTGAAGAATAAATAGTCAAAATTAAATGCAGAAAGATTTGAGTTAAGTTTTACCATTCTTCGCACTACGTTCGCATACCGTTCGCATACGGTTCGCATTTGATACGTTTAAATGCGAACCGTATGCGAATAATATGCGAGTGAAGAGCGACCTTTAGTAAAAGGAATCTAAAACCCATATTTAAGAAAGTGGCATCACTTTTCATCTTGTTCAGGGGAAATAAAAAAGGAGGAAAGTGCTGTACTTTCCTCCTTTTTAAGTAAAAGATTTTCTTAAGTGATTAAACTGGATTTCTTAAGTGATTAACCTGGATTTCTTAAGTGATTAACCTGGTTTTCTTAAGTGATTAACCAGACCTTATTATTCGTCTAATCAGTTTTTATTAATTGATAAACTGTTCAGCATAATACTGTGCTGTAAGCTTTTGGCCGGTAGCACGCTCAATCATGTCATTCCATTTATACCGACTTCCTGGCTCAAACACTTCATTGGTTAGGTATCGGCCAACTTCTTTATTACCATAAAAGCTTTGATTCATGTAATCAGTTGAATTCAGAATTGTTGAGGTGATATGGTGATTAAGCTGTGAAGCAAGCAATTCGCCAAGCAAATAGTTGTGATAATATGCCGGGAATGTTGCAATATGGATTTTACTGGCCCAGTCGGGTTGATTGCGACCTTCAGGTTTTTTGATCATCTGATATTCCTCAACAATATCCCACCATAGGGCATTGAGGTCCTGGTCAGGATCAGCATACATTCCTTTTTCAAAGCGGTACATTACTTGTGCCCAGCGGCTAAATGTGAGCTGTTCAAGTCGAAGTACCTTATATGCATCAGCAGATATTTTTTCCTTTTCTTCAGCTGATATTATGTTCAGATCTTGCATCCATTGAGGGTTTGCAGCCATTCTTCCAAAGATCATGGCAATTGATTCAGTTGTGAATGTGTGTGCCGGATTACGTAATGCCAGAGGAAGATCACGATCTATGTATTTATCGTACACTGCATGTCCGAATTCGTGCATCATGGTGTTCATCCAGTTATAGTTAGGCTTTATATTACATAGCACCCGCACATCACCTTTATTGTCAATATCAATGCAATAGGCATGTTGATTCTTACCCGGCTTTTCGTACAGGTCACTATGGCCCAATATGTCGCTAATATCCATGCCGATTGATGTATAATAATCAGCAGTTAGTTTTTCTATGTTCTTGTCAGCATAATACGTGTCCAGGTCAACACTATAAATAGCCGGAGCTTCCTGGAAGAACCTGTTTTGATAGTGCCATGGCATTAGTTGATCAGCAGGAATATTAAGGCGTGCACTGAGGAATGTATCTATCTCAGTCTTTAGATCGGCGAATGAGCTGCTGGTTAGTTTATCGAGTTCATCAAACAATGCACTAATTTCTTGTGGATCCTGCTCGCTAAGTTGAAGGCTCATGGTATGGTAATTATCAAAACCAAGTTCGCGGGCAATTGTATTGCGGAGTTTTACCAGTTCAATAACATCTTTTGCAACGAGAGAACCTATCATTTTATGAGCTTCCCATGCTGTTTGAAGTTCCTTGCTATCGGTGGAAGTTTTGAGGAGTTCTTCAATTTCATTGTCTGATAAAGTTTTACCATTTACTAAAGCACGGAAATTGGAGTACTTTTTCTCAATTTCAATTTCCATTTTAGTCCTGCGCTCAAGTAACGATGAATCTACCTGGTTACTGAGGTATGCATTGTACAGAACTTCAAGCTGCCGTTGCAATAAAGTATCCTGCAGGTTCCCGCTTTCCTTTACTTTAGTAAGGAACAGAAAGTCCTCTTTATTGGTGAAAAAATTATTTAAAGCAATCTGGTGCTTTTGCGCAATTGCATAATCCTCATCCTTTCCTGAAATTGACGCATTCCAATATGCGGTATTTGCATCTATTTGAAGCGGTGCAACAGTTGTTTCAAATTTCACTATGAAATCTCTGAATTCTTTTTCCATATTATCTTTCTTTACATTACAACCTGTTATTATCGCTAACAACAAAATTGGCAGAATGATTATAACTTTTCTTTTCATAAGAGGTGTAATTAAGATGGTTAGCTGATTTATCAATTTAAAGCTTAACAGAGACTTACCTGTTTACTTGTCAATTTCCCAATTTGTTCCCTCGCGGGTATCTTTAAGCACAATGCCGAGGTTTGAAAGCATGTTCCTGATTTTATCAGACGTTGCAAAATCCTTTTTTTCTCTTGCATTCTTCCGCAGTTCAATGATGAGTTCCATTAAGCCACCCACTTTATGGTCATCATTGATATTATTCGCCTGATCTGCTTTTAACCCCAATACATCGTGAACGAATGTATCAAATGTACTCTTTAAAACGTCAATGTCTGATGCTGTAAGGCTTTCAAGATTGTTACTTACTGAATTAATGATCCTGACGCCTTCAAACAGATTTGCGATAACTATTGGACTGTTAAAATCATCATTCATTGCCTGATAGCAACTGTCAAGTATTCGCTTTACATCTGAGTCAGATTTTTCACCGGCTTTAAGGGAAGGAATTAGAGCATATGCCTTCAACAACCTGTCGAGTCCTTTTTCGGCGGCTTGAAGGGCTTCATTTGAGAAATCAAGTGTACTCCTGTAGTGTGCCTGTAAGATGAAGAACCTAATTGTCATTGGCGAATATGCCTGTTCCAGCGCTGCATGATCACCGGTAAACAGCTGCCTCAGGGTAATAAAGTTACCCAGCGACTTACCCATTTTTTGCCCGTTTATTGTGATCATGTTGTTATGCATCCAGTAATTTACTGGTTCAGTGTTATGTGCAGCAACACTTTGAGCTATTTCCGATTCATGATGGGGAAACATAAGATCCATTCCACCCCCATGAATATCAAACTGGTTACCGAGGTATCGTGCACTCATGGCCGAACACTCCAGATGCCAACCGGGGAATCCTTCACTCCATGGCGATGGCCAGCGCATAATATGCTCAGGTTGTGCCTTTTTCCAAAGTGCAAAATCAAAAGGGTTACGCTTTTCATCCTGTCCGTCCAATGAACGTGTATTATTCAACAGATCTTCTAGTACCCGACCCGATAGCTTACCATAATGGTGTTCATTATTGTATTTGAGCACATCAAAATAAACGGAGCCATTAACTGAGTAAGCAAATCCGTTCTCTATTATCTGTTCAATCAGTTGTATCTGTTCAATTATATGACCTGAGGCATGAGGCTCAATACTTGGACTTAGCACATTCAAAGCATCCATATCCTGATGATACCTGCGGGTAAAATAATGAACAACTTCCATTGGTTCAAGCTGGTCAAGCTTTGCCTTTTTTGCTATTTTGTCCTCACCTTCATCAGCATCATTTTCAAGATGCCCAACGTCAGTGATATTCCTAACGTATCGTACCTTATAGCCTATATGCTGCAAGTGCCGGAATACCAAATCGAATGTAACAGCCGGCCTGGCATGCCCCAGATGCGCATCACCATAAACTGTTGGCCCGCATACATACAAGCCTACCAAAGGCGGATTCAGAGGTTTAAATATTTCTTTTGTACGGCTTAGGGTATTGTATACACTTACAACGTTTTTCATAATCTTCAAATAGTGTACAAAAGTATAGCTTTTTTATTAATCAATATTAACATCTTCGGCTATAGGCTTGTTCCTTGTTTTATGAAACAACCAGCATATTAAAATAGTAAGCGCTATAGAAGTAATTAATAATATGGGCGATTCAAAGGTGCCAAACTCCTCAGGCGATTCAGTTATTAGTCCCTTTGAATTTAGAAAAGTGATTAGCACCACAGTACCATTATTGATGAAGTGTGCTAATATGGGAATCCAGATGGAGCCGCTCCAAACGAAAATGTATCCAAAAACAAGTCCGAGGAACATGCGAGGAAGGAATCCAAAGAACTGGAAATGAAACGCACTGAATATTATAGCTGAAACCCATACAGCAATGTGGATGTTTTTGAAGATGTTATTAAATAGCCTGATTAATACAGCCCTGAATAGTAGTTCCTCACCCAAAGCAGGAAGCATTACAACCATAAAAACATTAATAACCATTGAAGAGGTGTCAGTATATGATAATATCCATTCTACAAGTTCGTTAGCAGTGTTCTCTGAATTGCGCATCCACTGTTCTAAGCTTTTCATGCTTTCAGGAAGCTGCATTGCCTCATTCCATTCCATCAACGAGCCAATTATCGGACTGATAGATAGTATCAAAAGGAATGTGCCGAGTATATGTACACCTAATGGTTTTTTAAATCCAAGGTATTCCAGTGGCCTGGACTCACTCAGAAAGGCAAGTAATACAGGTGGAAATATGAAGATACCAATCTGATTAAAGATTTGCATCACTCTAACAAACCTGATGTTCTCCATCATGCCCGGATCAGCAAATGTAACTTTGCCATCGAGTGCCATCATTACAAGATACGCCACGGCTACTGACAACAATGCACCAAAAAACACCAAACAAACCAGCAACACCAGGCGGGCTCCGTTTGATATATCGGCAAAAGGTTTTATAAAACGCATTTAAGGCAGTTAAGGATACAAAATTAGCATTTCCGCGGTAATTGTTGATTAATGTTAATGATGTAGGATTAATTGGTTTTTCTATTAACCTTTTTATGATAATTGTTGTTTCGTTGATAGGTCAAAGAGTTCTTTCAGGCTAATATGAATACGAGAGCATGGCAACCATTGGGATTAGCAATAACCTAAAAATGAGCTAACGGGTTCAAAATGAATATGAAAGCATGGCAACCATTGTTATTACCAATGAGCGAATCTTGAGCTAAAGTGGCCAACATGAATAAGAAAGCATTGCAACCTTTGATTTATTTGAATAAGCAGAACATTAACAATCACACAACATGTCAGAATTACAACTTGAGAAAAAGATTTATTTCTCAAAGTCGATCACCAAAGAACAGAGTAAAGACACCGGATTAGCATTAACGCTAATATTTTTATTAATAGGTTACTTCACAGGCAATACACTCTTTTTTAAACTTGCTATACCGGTTATTCTCATAGTGATGATCACTCCTCGCTGGTTTTATCCTTTAGCCATACTATGGTTTGCTTTTTCAACATTTTTAGGGACTATAATGTCGCAGATAATCCTCACTATAGTGTACTTCATAATTGTATTTCCAATAGCTATGATAAGGAAAATGGCGAGAAAGGACAATCTAAAGCTAAATCAATTTCGCAAAGGAAAAGAAAGTGTAATGGTGATGCGCGATCACGTATTTAATAGAAGCGATATAGAAAAACCATACTAGTCACACACAAAAATTAAAGCTCATGGAATTTTTACACGATTTATGGTCATTTTTACGCATAAGAAAGAAATTCTGGTTATTACCATTGATACTGGTATTGCTGGTATTTGGAGTACTGATTGTATTAACTAGTGGTTCGGCAATTGCGCCATTTATATATACAATCTTCTAACTTTTAAAAAGCCGGTAAATGTCAGAATCTATACTAGGTATTTCAGCATATTATCATGATAGTGCTGCTGCAATAATTGTTGATGGTGAAATCATGGCGGCAGCCCACGAGGAAAGGTTTACCCGTAAAAAGCATGACCCTGCGTTTCCACTGAACGCTGCCAGGTATGTTTTGAAGGAGGCAGGGTTAGATTATAAGGACCTAACAGCGGTAGTATTTTATGATAAGCCTTTTATCAAATTTGAGAGGCTGCTTGAAACTTATCATGCTTTTGCACCGGTTGGACTTAACAGCTTTAAGTCAGCAATTCCTGTGTGGATTAAGGAAAAGCTATTCATGAAAAACATGCTTGGAACTGAGCTTGAGCGATTAGGCAAAAACGGGGAAAGCAAGATACCGGTTTTATTTCCTGAGCATCACTTATCTCATGCCGCCAGTGCCTTTTATCCTTCACCATATCAGGAAGCTGCAATTCTAACACTTGATGGAGTAGGTGAGTGGGCTACTGCTATTATTGCCCATGGTACCGGTAAGAATATTAAGATTTTACGAGAGCTGAGGTTTCCACATTCAATAGGATTGTTATACTCTGCATTCACCTATTATTGCGGGTTTAAAGTAAACAGCGGCGAATACAAGCTTATGGGTCTTGCTCCTTATGGCAATCCGGATTCAGAGCAGACTAAGTACTTCAAGCAGTTAATACTCGAGAAACTAGTTGACGTAAGGGAGGATGGTTCAATACTTCAGAATATGGAGTACTTTGATTACGCAACCGGCCTTACCATGACTAACAATAATAAGTGGAAGGAACTCTTTGGTATTCCTCCACGGCCTGAAGAATCATTGGTAACACAGCCATACATGAACATGGCGCTTGCTATACAACAGGTTACCGAAGAGGTTATGATTAAAATGGCCGAAACAGCCCGGAAGTTAACGGGAAGTAAAAACCTGGTGATGGCTGGCGGAGTGGCACTAAATAGCGTAGCCAATGGTAAATTGCTCGCTTCAAAACTTTTCGACAATATTTGGGTGCAACCAGCTTCAGGAGATGCCGGAGGTGCTGTTGGTGCTGCACTTGCCGGTTGGCATATATGGCTGGAAAAAGACCGCGTACCTAAAACCGATCCCGATGCTATGAAAGGTGCCTATCTGGGACCTGAATTCTCTTGCATAGATATTGAAAGAGCAGCCAGGAGATTTAATGCCCGCTTTTCTTATCATGATGATTTCAATGAATTATCAAAGAAAGTCGCCGCGATGATTGCTGACGGCAAAGTGATTGGTTGGTTTCAGGGCAGAATGGAGTATGGCCCCAGGGCATTAGGCAATAGGTCAATTTTAGGTGATGCCAGAAATCCTGACATGCAAAAGAAAATGAATCTGAAGATCAAGTTCCGTGAAGGTTTCCGCCCATTTGCACCCACGGTGCTGGAGGAAGATATTGCCGAATACTTTGAACTAGACAGACCATCGCCTTACATGCTACTTGTAGTACCTGTTGTTGGAAAAAGAAGAATTCCGCTGCCTGAAGGCTATCACAATGGTAACTTATCAGAAAGATTGTATTTTTTACGTTCGGACGTACCAGCAATAACCCATGTAGATTATTCGGCCCGATTACAGAGCGTTAACAAGAAGACCAATCCGCTATATTGGCAACTTATTAATGATTTCAAGTCCTTAACAGGCTATGGAATAATTGTAAATACCAGTTTTAATGTAAGAGGTGAACCAATCGTGTGTACACCCGAAGATGCTTACAGGTGTTTTATGCGCACTGAGATTGATTACCTTGTAATGGGCAATTATCTATTTGATAAAACTGAACAGCAACTTCTAAAAGCTGATTCAAACTGGAAAGAGGAATTTAGGCTTGATTGATAAACTGTGATTCAAATTGGAAATAAGAATTCTGACAAGTTTGATTAACTATGAACCAAAATGTAATTAAGAATAATTACACGATTGATTAACCGCCAATGAAAAATGAGTTCAATCAGTATTTAATAGCCGGTGTGCCTTTTATAATAATTGGCTTACTGGTTAATCCGTGGCTTTTAATCTGGCTTATGGAAACCAGTTTCTCTACTACCTTATTCTCTGGCATACTTGTAATTTCCATCTTGCTGATCGTGATAGGCTGGGGTATTATCTACAAAAGGAATAAGTTTCTGGGATGGATGCTTGAAAAGTATAAGGAAATTGCCCTTATTTTACTTAACCTCATACTACTGATTGGGATTCTTAATTTCATCGCAGCCATACTGCTACATGATAAGGATACTTTAAAGCCTGTAGTTACCTACTTTCATACTCCATATGATCTGTTCAAGGATTCGATCGATTTTATGCGACAGATTTACCCGGGTAAAAGTGATCAGGAAATATTGGAATTAATAAAATTCCAATCGCCTTATGCCAATCATCCTATTCTTGAGTTTCAAGAAAAAGTACAAAGATCTAACAGTTATAATGTTGGTTTTGAAGGAATACGATTTGATCAAAAAGTAACTGAAATAAATGCTGCGTCACTTATAAATGGCGCAGTATGGGTGTTTGGCGGTTCAACAACTTACGGGCAGGGAGTTAGGGACGATGAAACGCTATCAGCATACCTTAACCGCATTGACACTTCCTCAACTTACATCAACTTTGGCGTACATGCATACCACCAGTCGAATGAGATTGAGAAGATGATACTTCTGCTGAAGAAGGGATACTTGCCTTCCCGGGTAATATTTATTGACGGGTTAAATGATATTACCCGGATGATAGAAACCAACTATCATCCACTGGAAACACCCTCTTTGGCAAAAAATGCATACAACAGTGACTTCAATATTGCAACAACTGAAACAGGTAACACCGTATTGAAGCAACTTCCGGCAACACGGTTATTAAGATCGGTTTTTGGCAAGGAAATAGGCCCTGATGAGAACATTTGGCTTCCATGGACAAATTATGATGATATCTACGATCCTGAAAATCTCTATAATACGAACCCACGACAACATTTTCGCTCAACAATTCTTAGAAGCCCTTACAAAGAAATTGATACCACTGCTTTAAATTATATAACATGGAAATTGGAGGAATTTTATAAAGCTAATCATGCATTTATTGAGAAGATAAGCAGTGCTTATGGCTTTGAATTTTCTGTGTACTTTCAGCCGATAGGTATAATATCATCTGAAAATCCATTCTGGAAAGACAAATCCAACGGTATCAACACTCCTTTGTTCAGGAATATAGACTATATAGTACCTAAATTAAAGGAAGGAATAGCCGAATGGAACCTACCTTCATTTTATGACATTTCAAATGTACATGATTCATGTGCCGGCTGTTATGTTGACCTCACGCATTATAATCCCAGACTAAATAAAATGATGGCTGAAGCAATTTTGAAGCAGAGAAAGTTGATTGATAGACATGATTTTGAAACAAAGCCATAGGAACAAAAAATAGGACTACACCCTCAAGTGAGAAGTTTTCATCCTTTCAAAAAACAAAACTGCCCCGGTGAGAGGGCAGTTCTTATCCATAGCAACACTACTAACCAGTTATTTAACTATTGGATTATCATTCATTGAGGCCCATTCAGCATAAGCACCAGCATAGAGTTTCACATTATTGAACCCGGCTATTTCTTTAAGTGCTACATAAACTGGAGCAGCTTTGATACCGGTTTGACAATAAACAATAATATTCTTCTCAGGAGTTGCACCAAACTTAGCAGCCACTTCAGTAATTTCTTCTTTTGTTTTGAAGCTACCATTAGCATTCAATATTTCCTTGAAGTTCATAAAAACGGCGCCCGGTAAATGCCCCTTGCTTTTATTTGCTTTATCAACACCATTATATTCATCCTGCTCACGATTATCAAGGAGTACAATTCCAGCGTCGTTTATAGCATTTTTTAATGAAGCCATGTCAATATTCATTTCAGGATTAACATTGACTTCAAAGGTTGTGGCTTTTAACTTAGTGGGAGTTGCTGTCATAGGAATACGTGCACTTTCCATTTGCGTACTTTCCTTGTGGAAGAGTATTATATCAGTAGCACCCAGGTAATTTAAGATCCACCAAACCCTGCTGTTGTACTTTTGTGAACCATCATCGTATAAAATGATTTTTGAAGTATTACTAACACCTTTTTCACTGAATATGGCAGCCAATTCTTCATTGCTTTTAAATTGACCCTCAACCGGTCCATCCTTATATAGACTTTTGTGAGGTATATTTATAGCACCCTGTATATGTTGCTTATTGTAAACATCAGCTGCCTGTACATCTATGATAATCATAGATTTATTTGTTTTTAGCTCAGTTGACAAAGTTTTGGCATCTATGGTTAATACATGTGCCAGCAATGATGTAGAAAAGGTGGTAAATGCAAAAAGGAGTATGAGTTGTTTAATCGTGCTTTTCATGATTATTTAGTTTTATGTTTAGTTTAACTTGACCTGTACCTGTACCTGGAACATATCATTTGGAACTTCATTATAGTTGATGAGCTCAGTTGAAGAGCTTGTTTCTGATTTGTAGAGGTAGTTTAATTGAACTCTTGTCCAGTCATTTGCATAATAATTAAGACCGAAAGTTGCAGTAGAAACGCTGAAAGCTTCGTGATTAAAGTTATCAAGATTCATATCAGGATCATACGTTTCATATTTAACAACCGGCATAAGTTTCCACTTTGTATTGTACATTAACTGTACAAAATATCCATTGCTTTTAAAATCACCTGCAACAAGCTCAGGGGTTGCACCGCAGCCTCCCCCAATTAATTTTGACCCATGGTCTTCACCGTAAACATATTCTGCCTGTAGAATAAAATCGTATTTCTTAAATTGAATGTCGGCACCATATCTCATTCGTGAATCTTTTTCGGAAACTGTAGGGTCAGGGTTCTTCATTTTACCTGTCATGTAACTACCACCAATGCTTACCCATTCAGTTGGAGCTATAACAATACGTCCAACAAGGTCTTTGCTCAGGTCGCCATCGAATACATTACGCCCTGTTCCATTGGTAAGTGACAAGTACCAGGAGATAATGTTTTCTTTTTCGAGTCCGAAGAACTTTGCAGTTCCAGTAGTGCCACTCAGCATAATACCCAGATCACGATCAGGGGCAGTAAGTTCTTCAACAACTTTAGAACGGTTTATTGTGTAGAGGTCCTGGCATCCTGTTGATAATTCAAGACCAAAAGGTTTTTTAAACTGACCCATAGAAGCCCTGAACCATGGTTTGAACCTGTTATATGAGATAAATGCATCAAGTACATAAGGTCCATCCTGGAATGAACTAAATTCAGCCAGTACATAGTATGAGAAATCATACGGAATTGTTCCGGTTAATCCTAATCTTGCGCGGCGGAAGCACCATGAAGCTGCATCTTTTGAAGATCCATCGGCATTTTCACCATTGAATTCGTACCTAAATTCCGGCTGGAGGTATCCAATTATTTGCGGCCCTCCTGTTGTTGTTGACGGCTCCATACATCCCTGTCCAAAAGACGACAGAGAACCTACGATGAGAGTCAGAACAGTGTATAGTATTTTTTTCATTGTTAGTAGTGTTTTTGCGGAATAACGCTAAGTTTTTATAAAGGGGCAGGAAAAATCCCTGCCCCTGATGCTTATTCAATTCAATTGATTAGTCAGTAACAACGGCCCAATTCTTGGCACCTTTATATACTGGTTTTCCAGCAGCTTTTAATTGATCATAAACCAGGCGGTTAGCACCAAAGCCAATACCTTTTGTTTTGTATCCAAGTACATTCATCCAGAATGATGCAATGCTTGAAGTTTGACCAGTGTAGCAATAAATCATACAATCCTTTGAAGGATCAAAAGTTTTGACCAAGTCACCAGCTAAAGCAATTACCGGTGTGTTAAATGCACCTGCATAATGTCCGAAAGTTGTATAATCACCTTCAGGCCAGTAGTTATGAATCACATAATTGGCGGGAGTAGCTAGAATTTCATCAGCTGATCCAAGTGAAAAACCTCCATCAAGTACAGCCTGAACGCGTTCTTTAAGAATAGCAGCTCCATCAGTAGCAGTTGATGTCCATACAGGCTCAAGGAATGAACCGTTGGCAGGTGCAGCAGTTGTAACCCAGTTTGGACTTGAAACTGCGGTGTTTCCGTTAGCCTGTGATTTAGCAGTCCAAGGTGTACTTAATGAAGAATTCCATCCTGCCATACCCCACTTAAGAACTACAGCATTTGAATAACCTGATAAACGCAGAGCCATAACAGCTTGACCTGCTGTTTGTCCTGTAAAACATACAACGCAAATCGGTTTGTCATTGTAATTCGCAGCAACTGTGAGAACATCCTTTAATGGAACATTGATAGCATCTTTGATATGACCTGCTGCAAAATCAGCAGCCGGACGAATATCAAATACGTGGTAGCCAGGCATAGTTGAGGTAACAGAGTCAATTGCACCACCCATTGTGGTTGATTTGGGATCTATTACCCAGTTTTTTGCTAGATCAGGAAGATCAAGACTATTAGTTACCATGTAAGTTTTCAATGTTGTGTAAGCATTAACTACATCGGGTTCATCTTTTTTACATGATGTCATCATTAAAGCAGGCAGTAAAGCCAGCACAAGAGCAAAATTTAAAATCTTTTTCATTGGTTTGTTTGGGTTTCGTTAAATGTTATTACTGGTTAGTGAAGATCAAGTTTGACCTTCTGATGCAAATCTATGATGGTAATCGACGCTGTTAATCATTTAACAACAGAGATACAAGAGATTAAAAACTGTTATGCGTCAATAAAAAACTGACGCAAATCATAAAATAATGAAGCTTTTGTAGTATTTTTATCCGCCTAATCAATTAATTATATGCCAACTACGGGAACTGAAACCTGTGTTTCATTTGTATACGAAGTATCTTGTTTTGAACTACTAACCGAGCAGGAGAAGGAGTTGATAGATTCAACTTCGCTTATTGTGAACTATAAAAAGGGTGAGAACGTCTGTAAACAAGGCTCTTTTGCATCCCATATTATGTACATTGAAAAGGGTTTGTGTAAAACATATCTCGAAGGCCCACCAAAAGATCTGATACTCACTATAACTCCCCGTTTCAATCTATTGGGACTACAGTCACTATATGAAGGAAATAATAAATTTCTTTATAGTGTTAGTACATACACTGATACGGCAGTTAGAATGATTGACACTCAGGTATTTAAACAGATATTAAGGCAAAATTCTGCATTTAGTTACAGGATACTCAATATTCTAAATGAAACCACAGCTCAGGCTTATGGACGCTTTTTTAGTCTTACTCAAAAACAAGGTGCAGGCAGATTGGCTGATATTCTTCTTTGCCTTTCGAGAAGGATATTTAAGGCTGACTCTTTTGAGTTACCAATCTCCAGAAGTGATTTGAGTGATCTTACCTGCATGTCAACAGAAAGCGTTATTAGAATAATGAAGGATTTCAAGGATGATCAGATAATTGAAACAAACAATAAGCATATTGCAATTATCGATATACCGAGGTTAGAGAGAATTAGCGAAAAAGGATAATTCAGATTTTCTACTTATTCTACCACTCAATCTCTTTGCGGCGCCTGAAGAATTTACCTGTAGTCGATCCATCTAAATTTACCAGCCATACTGCGGTATCAGCCCCTTCACTTACATTAAGAGGTGCATTAGGTCCGCCCATTCTGGTTTTTACCCATCCCGGGCACATCGCATTGATTCGAATTCCTTTATAGCTAAGTTCGTTGGTGAGCATAATGGTCAGTGCGTTCAAGGAGTATTTTGAAAGGGAGTAACCCGAATAGTAACCGCTTAATTGACTATAGGATCCCATTCCACTGCTTATATTTATTATTTGCCCATCATTGCTTTTCTCCAGCATTGGGGTGAAAGCTTGAATTAGTCTCCAGGGTCCATAAAGGTTTGTTTCCATGATATTTTTAACACTTGATATATCAATATCTAAAGCACCGGGCCTTTTGCCGGTAATTCCTGCCTTTTTTGCAATTGGCATTAAATTACGTATGGATGTATATGCTATTGATAGGTGCGACTTTACAAAAAGCTTGGCTCGTTCATACCGATTATGTCTGTATAATTCACTGTCAGTTCCAACCCCTGCATTATTGATAAGAACATCCATTGTTCCATAGATGCTGTTTAGCTCCTTGTATAGCCTCTGTACACTTAACTCATTTGTAACATCCAGTTGTTTAGCAATAACGGTTCCTTTAATTGATGCAGCTGCTTCTTTTCCGCGAACTTCATCCCTTGAGGTAAGTATAACCCTATGGCCTGATTGTGCAAGTTGACGGCATATTTCAAGTCCTATTCCTCTGTTTGCTCCTGTTACCAGTATAGTTTTCATGTTTGATGTGGTTTATTTAGGGCATTGAATAATTGTAATATTAAGTATTAGGTGTTTTATTAAAGGCAATGATCATTAAAAATTCGGGTCTGATTCATTAGCGTATTAAATTTATGTAAGGCTCTTATACAAGCCTGGAAATAGAGATTTGTATAATCCTTTAAACGAACACTTTTTTATAAACCCTTGAAGTAATCCTACTTATTAACAGTGGAACCATTAAACCGATTACTTGCCTGTTCTGCCATGGGTATTTCATTAGAGAAGCAAGCATATTACGGCTAAAATGGTGACAACAACCATTGCAATATGGGTGATATTTTCCTGCGTTCAAATCCTTTCGTATATCAGCGGTTGCTTCCTCCCATAATGATCTCAATCCCTTTTCCCGTTGGTCATAGATATCAATAAAAGAGCGCGCCAGTCCGCAGGGTTGTATGCCCCCATCGTAGCTTATGTCAATAATAGCATCAATTTCTCTGCAATAGAACTTGATAAGGACTTTATTGAAAAACCATGAGCTTTGAGGGTTTGCCGCTGTTTCTATATAATGGCTTATCCATGGCAGGATGCGGTAAACATTTGTTTCTATTCTATTCCTTCGCTCAAAATGTATGATCCTTTCCAATTGATCAATTAGCAAACCCATCTGATTAACTGGAACATTCAGGTTAGCTTTTTCAGTAATAACTGGCCGGTCAGCATAATTTGAATCAACTATCACCGGTTGAAAAAGAACTTGTTTTATACCCATCTGACTTGCAATTGTAACAAATTCAAATAGTGTTAGGAAATTATACTTTGTAATACATGTAAGAACTGTAACGGGTATGTTGTACTCAGTTAAGACTTGAACTGCATTGATAGCATTTTTCAAGGCAACTTCACTGCCCCTGGTAAATGTCTGTATTTCATAATTAAATGAATCAATGGAAATATTCACCTCAGTGCCACATTGCTTTAGTATAGCCAACTCTGAATTGCTTAATTTATGAATTGTCATACCATTGCTTGTAATGGAGCAGCGTACTTTTTTTGTAGCTGCGTATTTCACTATATCAACAATTCCATTAAATAAAAACGGCTCTCCGCCACACAAGGATATTTTCTTTATCCCCATATTCTCCATTTCTTCAATGATCCATTTAAGATCATCAACAGTCAATCTTTTATTACTGGTAGTAGGGATTCCTTTCCCAATTTCACAATAAATACATTGCTGGTTGCATTTATCAGTAAGGTTAACGGTTACCATGGCCGGCCTGGAGCGCCTTAAACCAAGGGCTATTAATTCAGGAAGATAATTACTTGTAAGCTTTGATCCCATAATCTCAGTTTAAAAGGTAAGCTTTAGGCATATTACCTTGTTTTATCATTTGAGTTTTAAATCTTTAATCTTTTTATGTAAGTTGAATTGTAAATCTATAATCTCAGTTGGCTAATTGTTTATAGAATGACACAATTGAAGCACCAATATTCTTGATGTTGTACTCTTCACTCGCCCGTTTGAATGCTCTATCTCCAATTTCTCTGCATAATTCAGCCGAACTTGCATATTTACATACTTGCTCAGCAAATTCATTAGGGCTATCGGCAATGATAACCGGCTCCTCTTCACCACTAATATTATCATGTTCTTTATTTACGATACCTGTTGCTGCAAGACTGGTTGCTATGATAGTCTTACCTAATGCCATCCCTTCGAGTATCTTCACTCTTATGCCACTTCCCGATAACAGTGGCACCACCATAATAGCCTTATCTCTCTGATATTCTGCAGAATCGATTATGTTGGTGTCAACAATCAGGTTTTTACATTTTTGACCAAAGAACCATGAAGGCATATTACGCCCGGCAATATGTACACGGATATCAGGCATTTTATCAACTATCAAGGGGAGTACATCTTTAATGAACCACCTAATTCCCTCAGCATTAGGACGCCAATCCATTGAGCCCAGATGATATACTAAAGGTAAGCCTTCTTGATTACCCGATGATTGTCCGGTACTTCCATTAGGTATTATGCCAATTGGGATTGCCCTTACCTTAATATTATTCTTATGCATAGGCCCCAATGCGGCTGAGGTTTTGAGGTTTACAGATTTAAAATATGCTCCATCTTCCTCCGTAAGGGAAATAATACCGTCAACCAGGCAGCACATTTTCTCTTCAAACTCCTTGAGCTTAGTTGACTCCAGCGTCAAATAAAATTTTAGAAATGGATTGGTTCTTTTAGATGCGTAGTGTTGCCAAATTTTATGCTCAACATTCTGAGCTCTTAATGCAATCCTGGCGTTGGAATACTTTCTGACAACATCAATATATTGACACAAATACAAATGCTCAAGCTGAACCAGATCAAATTCATTTTCAATTAATAATGCAATGAGGCTATTGCTAAAATCTTTACTAATGAACCTGCCAGCAAAATATGACTTTTTACCTATTAGACTTAAAAGCGCATTCAATGGCTTCACCCGGTTATCCACCACAATTGACTTGAATCGGGTTTTTGATTTGAAATCAGGTGGAATTAAGTCTTCACTCGTCGGTGCTTTCTTCATATTCATTGCAAGGATAGTGAGATCAATATCCTGACTTATAAGGCTCAATGAGGATGAATATATGGAATAAGCACCACCATCGTGCATCGGGAAAGGCATTTTGTAATATAGCTGAAGTACCTTCATAACTTTTTAGATGATACTGCCCAATTGAATAACCTGTCGGTCATTAGGGTAACCAGAGAACAGAAATAACAGATGTTGACACTAATAACACTGTATGTGCTTGATAGAAATCTTAACCTTCTTCCAATAATGCTTAATAAAATGAAGATAGAAATAACTACAAAGACTACTACTTCAATACTTCCTTTCCCAATACTGAAGGCCAAAGTAACATAACATGCAATTACCAGCGGTGGAATCAGCAGCCTTAAGTACTTGTGCCAAATTAACATTATCAATACACATTGAGGTAAGTTGTTTATGAGTTCTTTCTTCTTCAAAACTTGCAGGAGGCCTTTCAGGTACCTTTTACTACGTTTCAGATCATACAACTTATAGAAGTTTTTATCAGTTATGCAGCAGTCTTCAATCAAAACAACCTGTTTCCCTGGCAATATACTTAAGCTTAAAGCCAGATCATCAAGAATTGTATCGTGGGCGATGTTAACGTAACAACTTTTTTTAACAGCATATAACGGACCATAAACGCCTATTAAACGGCCGGTTCTGCTTTCAAGTTTCTTAAGAAAGTTTTCATGCCTGCGCAAGATGGAGTGCTTACTATCGCAATCACAATAAGAGATACAACCTGACACAGCGCCTATATCAGGGTCATGCAGTGGCGCTGTTAAGAGCTTAAGAATATTAGGTGATAACTTTTGCCGCTGATCGCAGAAAATCAAATGATTAAATTTAGCTATACCAACAGCAAAATTCATGGAATCAGGTATGCCGTTATTGAAATCATTAAGCACCAGATTGTATTTGTAATAGCTTTTCAAATAAGTAAGCATTTCCCTTGTACCGTCTGAGCTTCCATCGTCAACTACAATGAATTCATAAGTTGTAAACTCGTTTAATTGATCATATAGTTGTTGAAGCTTAGCTCTTAAGGATTCTATACCGTTATACGTAAGCAATATAAGTGACACCGGCTCTTCATTAATTGCAGCTACTATTGGAAGGGGTTTTGATTTTTTAAGCGTCATGAGATAAACCGGATACAGCAGGTATAATACCAGTATGGACAGTGTTATAATCAGCAATACTGATAGAAGATTCATATTCCCTATACTTTATTATATTGACATGAACTATGCTAAATATTATTCTTCTTGATCAACTTCAATTTATATACAGACTTAAGAATCAGATAAACTTTTTCTCCGGCAGGCCCTTTGAGAGTTTCCTGAAGCATACGCGCTGTTTCCTTTGCTACATCAAACAGCCAACTCTTTTTATCTTTATTACTATAAAATCCTTCTTTCTTTACAAGCTTGATTGCCTGAAGCCTATCCGCATAACTGAATTCGGGTGTTTCAAAGACTATCCGGGGATTTATAGTGTGAAAGTTGTGCGTTTTATTTGCCAAAAAAGTGCCGTGCTTTTCAACATATTCCCATTGATGAGTTCCTTTAAATGGGAGTACAGTATAAAAGTTTGAGTAGTCGCAACCTGACTGTTTTGCAAAAGCGATGGATTCTTTGATGGTGGCAAGTGTGTCATGAGGACTGCCAATAACAAACTGCGACAGAACCTCAATACCTGCTTTTTTCAACATCTTAATCCCAGCTTGTATCTGCTCAATTTCAGCCCCTTTTCTGATATGGTTTAATACTTCATTGTTTGCTGATTCTATACCTATCGCAACATTGTAACATCCCGCTTCCTTCATTTTGTAAGCTAGCTCTTGCGTCATGTTGTCGGCCCGAACTGATACTGACCACATTATATTGGTCTTTTTTTGAATCAATGTATCACAGAAATCATTCACCCATTCACGGCTGATATTGAAACTGTTGTCTCCAAAAACAAAGATCTTCCTGCCATACGTGCAAAGCAATAATTCTATTTCTTCAATTACATTCTCAACACTTCTGCGCCTGTAACTGGGCCCCCATATTGAGCTTGAATTGCACCATGCACATGCGTAGGGGCATCCTCTGCTTGTTATCATCCTGTGCAATGGATACCTTTTCATTGGGAAAGTATCATAGGCAGGGAGGGGTATAGAGTTAAGGTCTTTAATCTTGGGTCGGAGGGCATTTTTTGTAATTACCCCATCCTGGTTTTTATACATTAACCCTGATATTTCACTAATTTCCTTAGTCCCTTTAATGTGATTAATTAATTCAGAAAAAGTTATTTCCCCTTCCCCAAATACGGCGAAGTCAGCAGGTGTATCTTCAAATATTTCCTCCATCATGGTAGTAACATATGGCCCACCAAGAACCACCGGAACACCCGGACAACTGTTCCTAACTGTATTGAATAGCCTAATAACTTCAAAGTAAACGGGAGAAAATACAGTCATCCCAATCAGATCAAAGTCTCCATTAAAGAACTCCTTTGTTTCCTTCTTCGTAGCTACTCTGGTATCCAGAATAGTGAACTTCAAATCGTTATGAACAGTCCTTGCATAGGAAACCAAATAGGCAAGGCCAAGATGAACAGTTTTGTATCTTCTATCTTTATTTGGGAAAATAAGACCTATATTCATTTAGCTAATGTAATAAATTCCTTTATTCAATGCGCTTGTTACATAACTTGCGTTAAGATTGATGTTACCTTTACAACCGAATTTACATGCACACTAATGAAACCTCTCTATACAGCTATTGCAATACTATTGTTAATTTTTAATGGCAAAGAACTAATTGCACAGCCTGAATTACCTGATAATGGTGAAGTATACATCAAAAGTGTTGTTCCACGGGTAGATATCCTTATACATCCTGACACGCTTACATGGATATACGAGAATGTAGACAGCGATCATGAATTCCGCGCTGTTCTTATTTTTAACAACGGCAATGTGCATGACACATTAAATAATATAGGATTCAGGCTTCGGGGTAATACTTCAAGGGTTTCAGAAAAAAAGTCGTTTAAAGTATCTTTCAATACCTTTATTCTAGGCAGGGTTTATCATGGCATTGAGAAAATGAATCTGAATGGTGAGCATAATGACCCGTCAGTAAGCAGGGCTCTTATATACTGGGAAATATTACGAGAATCAGGTATTGCAGGTCCGAGGGCCAATCATGTTGAGCTTTACATTAACGGAAACTATCACGGACTATATTTGAATGTGGAACATATTGATGAAGAGTTTACTGATAGCTATTTTGGCAGCAAAAACGGAAATCTCTATAAATGCACCTATGGTGCTGATCTAAGATATAAAAGCAGTAATCCCGATTCCTATAAATTTGGACAGAACAGTAATAGAGTATATGAATTAACAACCAATGAAGAAACTGATGACTATAGTGATCTCGCAGAGTTTATCAGCATACTTAACAATACATCAATAGCTGATCTACCTTGCAGGCTTGAGGGGGTGTTCAATGTTCAGGATTACCTTAAGATTGCTGCCATTGATGTGTTAACAGGCAACTGGGATGGATATATTTTTAACAAGAACAACTTTTATCTTTATAAGAACCCGGCCACGGGATTATTCGAGTATATACCTTACGATGTTGATAATACCTTTGGCATCGACTGGTTCAACATTGATTGGTCGAAACGCAATATATACAACTGGGCGCATTCTGATCCAAGGCCTTTGTTCAAACGGCTTTTACAGGTGCCTGAGTATAAACTTCAGTTCACCTATTACCTAAAGCAGGTGATAGCTTCAGTAACTTCTACCCAATCTTTAAATGACCGTATATCAGCTGTTCGTGATCTTATCAGACCATATGTAGTTAATGATCCCTTTTATCCACTTGATTATGGTTATAACATCCAGTCATTCAACACTTCATGGACTGGTGGCACTGGGGCACATGTGCCTGATGGCATTTTCCCTTTTATTAACACTCGTAATAACAGTGCAATAGCCCAAGCCATGACAGGGAATACGCCGCCGATGGTAAAATACATTAAGCATAACAACCCTCTATCCATGCAGCGGATGGTTATAACAGCACATGTTGAAGATGAGAATTTGGCAGAGGTTTATCTGGAATATAAATTCACAGGAGGAAGCTGGAAATTCCAGGCAATGAATGATCTGGGTATTGATGGAGATCTTTTAGCAAATGATAGCATATTCTCAACCTCACTGAGTGGTATGAAGGAAGAGACTGTTATTCAATTCAGAGTGAAAGCTTCAGATGATGCTCTTGCCACAATTACTCAACCATGCGTGCCTTATACATACATCATTCCTGCTATTGATTCTAGGAATCTTGTAATCAATGAGATTATGACCAACAACAATTCTATCATTGCTGATGAACATGGGGATTATGACGACTGGATTGAACTATACAATGGAGGCGAGGAATATATCTGGCTAGGCGATAAGTACCTGACTGATAATATTGATAATCCTGATAAATGGAAATTACCTGATACCATTATTTCCCCGGGGAGCTACCTCATTATATGGGCAGATGGTGATGAGGCGCAAGGTCCTGCACATGCCTCGTTTAAACTTAGCAAAGACAATGAAGAGGTCGGTTTGTTTGATAACGATGCTTCAGGCAACCTGAAAATTGATGCCCTGTTCTACACATGGCAAACAACTGACGTATCAATGGGCAGAGTAACTGATGGCTCACCTGAATGGCAGTTCTTCAGCACTCCAACTCCTGGAAGATCTAACAGTGAAGGAGAAATTGCCAAAGGTTCAAATGTACTGAGGGTTTGGCCTAATCCGGTTGTTGATGGTTATATCTATCTTGATGAGAGAACCGATTTTTCAATCTATGATGTTGCCGGACGATTGCTAATGAATTTCACTGATGCTGACAGGGCAGAGATATCTTCCCTTAAGCATGGCGTTTTCATTGTTCGCTCAAAAGACGGGAAGAGTGCTAAAATTATCCTGCCTTAATCAGCCGGGATTATTCCGTTGCTTTCCTTTCCTGAGTTCCCAAACCCAAACTAAACCTGATACAACTGCAGTAATTCCAATAAACCAAATTAACAGAGTAGCAGGCTCCTGGGATTTATAGATTGCAGTAGCAATGTTTCCGATTATCAGCCACTGTATAATATAAAAAGCTGTTACATTCTTTCCGGTCCATGCAAGGTATTTCACTACAATATTATTGGGCGTGATGTAACTCAATAGATTATAAACGCCAATAGTAATTATTACCATGAATGCCACAGCCCAGAAAAAGAACACAATTCCATGATGGTAATAGGCAGGAAGATATGATGAAATGTTGAATCCATCCCTGGCAAATATAAGGAATGGCACAAGTGCTGCCAAAAATACAAGGGCATTCTTGCCGGTTTTTTGAAGAGCATCAGGATATTCAACATGTAATCTTCCTATAGATGCACCTAAAAATGGGTATGCCAACCAGGGAAGTACCGGGAAATATGACCACCACTCATTGCTGTGGATGTATACCATCAGATACTTGAAGAATGCGGAGTTTCCTTTATATAGTGGAAGTACATCACTTAACACAGTAATCAACAGCGCAATTACAACAAGTATAATTACGGAGTTTCTGAAGGCTTTCATTACAAGTGGAATAGCAATAACAGCTATACCCGCCATGAAAAGGATATCCGCACCAAATAAATATGGTAAGGGGTCAAGTTCAAATGTCCCGGTATATATCTTGTAGAATAGATGCAGGTTGAGACCGATGTTTAGGAGAAACCCAAGGATAATAAGCTTTATTCCGCGCAAAACACTTCTGCCCACTGTCACAATTTCTGTTTCATCGGGTCGGTTATGCTTGATTCTACCATAGCCTATGAAAAAGCCCATTGCCGCCATAAACAATGGTGCTGCCGGTACACCACCAAGAAATAGTGATATTTTGCCCGCTAATCCGGCATAAAAGGAGGGCACAGCGAAAAGTTCAGTAATGTGAACCTGTATCATCATCAGCACTGCAAACCCTTTTAGTACATCCGGCAAAACAAATCTATGGCTTGACATATCTTAATTTTCCCGAAAGGTATAAACTTGTTGAACAAAAACTAAATTTGCAAACCACAAAAAGGGCCAAAATGAAAAAAATACTACCTGTTATTTTTATTCTGTTATCAGTTATTGTAAACGGACAAATTACACTTGAAAAGACTTATGATGCATCAGGCACATTCGTTAATCTGACAAATTCAGGTGATAAATTTTACATCATGGATGTGGTAAACAATCAATGCCGTATTTATAACACTGACCATACCTTATGGAAAACCATTAATTTACCTGTACCGGTTAATAATTATTTATACGACATTAGATATGTTAGTGAGAACATGTTCACCTTATCCAATGAACTTTGTCTTGCATACGTATATTATGCATACAATACCACTAGCGAATACTATACTTTTAATGCAAAAGTGATTAAGGATGACGGAACAGTGCTACTAACAATTCCCGGATGCCAGTACATGAGTGCCTTCACTACGGAGAACAGTGCCGTGAAGCTGTTAACTTATAGTTATGATTATTCAATTGCCTTGTATACTATAACTACAAGAGTATACAATTTACCCGGTACTATTACTTCAATTGAAGAATCAGAGATACCATCAGGGAAAATCAGCTTATCACCTGCTTTTCCAAATCCCGCCAGCAGCTTTATTAAAATACCATATTTATTGCCTGAAGGAACTGCATCAGCCATTTTAAAGATTAGTGACTCAAATGGAAGATTAATAACTACCCGCCAATTACTAAATACATCTGATAATATTACAGTTCAGTTAAATGATTATCCCTCTGGTATTTATATATACAGCATTGAGCCTGGTACTAGCCCATCAGGAGGAGTATCAACATTCACACCGCAAGCCGGAAAGATTTTGGTACAATAATTTTTTGCAGATGCCTGCTATTAATTTGATTTCTTCTTCTCGTATATCCTGATGTAGTCAACCTGGAGTTGATTTGGGAACAAAGTAGTTTCTTTAGGTGTACTCGTAAATGGAGTGGTTTCATTACCTATGCCCATACCAATGATCAGGAAAAGTTTTTCATCATCAGGAGGAAAAACAGGCTGTTGTATATAGCTGGCCCTACGCACATTACACTTCTTTGGGTTATTACCTCTGCGGGTGGCATACCTGCATAACTCCCATACCTGAATATCATCAAAGAAGAACCTGATAGAGTTCTCGTCCCACTCCATAGCGTACACATGGAAGTCTTCTGAAAGATCAACTCCAATATTTATCCTTTTATGCTTCATCTTTTTGATCAACCAGTTATGGACAGAAGTATGGAATCTCTCAGGGTTCTGCATGCCCGCCTCCATAAGATCCACTTCGGCTGATATTTGTCCAAAAGTCCATATCCCAGGCCAAAATCCTTCACCGGCGGGTAACTTGCTTCTAACTTCATATCTCCCATGCCCGTATGCTTTCCTGGCATGTATCATACCTGAAGTAAAATTGCGGTGTTCACCCATCCATTCGGCTTTTTCATGTTTGGCAACAATGTTTAGTATTCCATCTCTTATCACAATATTGCGGTCAAGGAAAACCTGATTTTCATCACCGTGTGTACGGCAAAAGGCACACTGATCACTCCCATCATGGGTGTAAGGAAAATAAGTTAACCATACTTCTTTATTGAGTGTTGTATCATTGAACTCGTCACCGAATACTAGTGTCCATTCACTGTTGAAGGCTTTCGCCGATTTAGTTGTAACAGTTCGTTGTTGGGCTATAGTGGAACATGATGCAGTAACGAAAAGCAACACCAATAATGAAAGTATCCTTCTAATGATCTTCATCTTACTCATTTCGTCTTATTACATTGTATCCTTTTTCCTTCAATAACTGGATTTCCTCAGGCTTTGGCATACCGCCATAAAATATATAATCAGTGTAAAACATTCCTTCAATCGCATGGTCTTCGTTAACGAAAACGGTATTCTTATCAAACTTCCCATCAAGGGCTTTAATCTCATCTGACCATGCCGGATCACGTTCTGTATTATTAAATGGTTTTACACGTTCAATAGTGTATCTCACGGGTAACAGAATCAATAAGAATGTAACAAGATATAAGACCCATCGTTTCAACCCCTGGTGCTGCCAAATGAAAAATAAATAATAAGAGAGAATAGTAAAAAACGCCGGAGCACTAATTAAAAGGTAAGTATGCCGTTTGGTTGCAGCAAAAGTGAATATCACAAAAGGAATCAACCACCATATATTCAAGATAACCATCCTCCAGTCAGTCTTCTTTTTTATCATCAAATAAATGGCCGGCAGGAGAACTATCCATATCACTTCTCCAAAAACCATTCCCAGATTCTGAAAATAGTAATAAAACGGACCTTGATGTTGTTCAAGGGTTACATCATAGGCAAGCACAAACTTTCTAATAACATAAACAGCTTCCTGGGGGAATTGGGAATAAATATATATTAGCCATGGGAGTGTTATTATTAAGAATGAAGCCACACCTAACATAAGCTCTGAAATTATCCTTCTTACCGGTTTGTTAGCCGCGAAAAATTCTCCTGCCAACCATACGGGGAATACTATTAGAGCAGGCGTCCATTTACTAAGGAATGCCAGGGAGGTTACCAAACCTATGAGTATTGAAAACCAAACTCCTTTTTTGTGTGTAATTGTTAATATCGACAATAGAACAGCAAGTTGAACGAAGAAAACAAAAAAAGTCTCTACACTATCTGACGAAACTCTTCCTCCTGCAACCTCAATTATAAGCCCATTAATAGCATGAAAAAAGGAAGCCAGTAGTCCAATACGTTCATTAAATAAGTTTTTCCCTATCAGGAAGGTAAGATATACTGAAAGAAGGGAAAGAATCATAGCTGGAATTCTCACTGAATACTCATTAGTACCGAAGGTAAGAATAGAAATGGCCATACTCCAAAGAGGAACCGGTCCTTTATCAAGCCATACATGATTTGCTATCCAGTTGTTGTGGTTGTATGGTAAAACAGGATTATCATAAAGCGTTGGCTTGAGAGGATGTTTTATAAGATTCTTAGCAACAAGGGCATGGTATCGTTCATCCCAGTTATGCAGATAACCATCAGCAGCGACAAACAAGCGTAGTACCAAGGCAATTGAGAGAATAATTATTAAGGCAATGCCATAATTATTCCTGGTTACCATCCGATAACCGATAATGGCAAAAACTACACAAGAAAAAATCACTACTGATCCGGTTATTATCCCCGTCATTCTATAGAGTCAGATTTGATCAAAGCTCTTTAGGCCTTGCTTATAGAAACACAAAACGCACAAAAACCACTTACACAATTGCTTATGTAAGTGGTTCATTCATTAGTTCCAATTACAGGAACTTAATTTTATCATTCGTTAATTACTACCTGAGAATATGAATCAGAGCATGGATAAGCCCAGGAATAAAGAATAAAAGTGTTAAAACCAGGTTTACCCAGAATGGTGTGCCGAATTCTTCATACAATAGATAAACAGCTAAAGGAGGAATGAACAGGGCAATGATTACCAGTATTAAGGTGTTAGTATCTGGTGCCGGAGCTGGTGCTTCTAATGATGTGATTGCATTATCAACATCAGTATTGCCCTGTGCAACTGCTTCAGTTTTACTTACATCTTTCTTGCCTGCGAACGCGGCATCAGCAACATTAACGAATCCTACAAGGAAAAGTACCAATAGGAGAGTGGTTGTAATTTTTGGTGTAATAATTTTCATAATTTTATGGATATAAAGTTTAACATGAATATCTCCGTAAAGTTAATGAATATAACACCGAAATCAATACTTTTATTTGCTATTTTCTTATTCTTCATAAGAGGAGTAAATGCACAGGAAACAATTCTCAAAGGTGTGATAGCCGTTGGTAACACTCAATACATGAGCTATCAAATTAGTTATCAAGCTCATAAGAATAATACAATCACCGGATTTTCTATAAGTGATCTTGATGGAAGTGAGGAAACTAAGGCAAGCATATCGGGCTATATCGACACGAAGAAAAAAGAAATGTACTTCGAGGAGAAAATCATTTTAAGCACACGTTCAAAAACGCCCCTTAGTGAGTTCTGTTTAATGAAAGTGAATGGAAAATTTGAACGCAAGGCCGGGAAATCAGTCTTTTCAGGGAAGTTTACTTCGGAAAGCACTGGAAAAGGGATTTTGTGTGATTCAGGTTCAGTTGTGCTTATGACCGAGAAGGAGCTTAAGGAAATAACCACTAAAGTATCAAAAGCCATAGATAAATTGCCTGAACCTGACACTCTGAAAAAGAAAGAAGATCCATATGCTGATCCTTCAAAATGGGTAAGAAGAGAGCTTGATCTCGAACCTGAATCAGAAACGGTGTTTGAACTGAAGTCTGATATATCTTATTAGAATTGGTTGACGACAAATACCAGGATGGTGATAAAGTTACCATTAAGGAAAATGATAAAATTATTCTTACTGATTTTGAGATCACCAATCGTGTAAAATCACTTAAATTCTATATTTCAGAAAACGATAAACCATTGACTATCACTTTAATAGCAACTGATGAAGGTGCCATTCCTCTAACAACAGTAAAGGCGGTGTTACGCAATGGAAATGAGAGTAATTTGATAAACGCAAGTATGAATAAGGGACAATCGGTAAAAATAACTTTCCAAAAGCAGTAAGCATTATAAAAAAGTTTTATTTTTGGATACTAAGAGTCGAAGGTTTAACACATTAACTAAAGCAAGATATTGAAAAAGACATTTTTACTCATCACATTGATCAGCCTGATTTCAGTGGTCAATGCCCAAAAGCAGGCCAACTATTGGTATTTTGGTCAAAACGCCGGAATAAGTTTCGCAAACGGACCACCTGTTGGCCTTACGAATGGTGCCCTTAACACTGGTGAGGGATGTTCTTCAATATCAACCGCTGCCGGTGCGTTGGAATTTTACACTGATGGAAAGTATGTGTACAATAAGAATCATATCCAAATGCCTAATGGAAGTGGCTTAAATGGCCACTCATCAAGCACGCAGTCGGGTATTATTGTTCCTAAGCCGGGAAGTTCAACAGAGTATTACATATTCACCGTTGATGCTGCTGATAATAACCTACAACTCGGACTCTGTTATTCAAAAGTAGATATGACTTTAAATAACGGTTTGGGCGATGTAGTGACTACCGAAAAGAATATCTCACTTGTTCCACTTGCTTGCGAAAAGGTTACTGCTGTAGGACATGGAGATGGACAAACATTCTGGGTTATTACCAAGAAATGGGGTAACGCTGATTTTTATGCATACCGTATAACATGGGATGGTGTTGTACTTGAACCGGTTATCAGTACAACAGGTCCTCCGCTAACAGGCAATATGGGTCAGGCATCAAAAGGGTATCTTAAAGTATCTCCTGATGGAACAAAGATAGCTGCAGCTAACAACACTGACTTTTCAGTCGGCATTTATAATTTTGATAAGTTTACCGGAATTGTAACTCATTTGGTTTCAGATGATAGTTATCCTAACCCGGGTGGTGGAGACCCCGGAGGCCCTTATGGTGTGGAGTTTTCACCCAACAGTAAAAGACTCTTCATAGGAGAATGGAAGGCTAATCGCAGAATCAATCAATATGATTTATCATCTGAAGATCCTCAAACGATATTAAGTTCAAAGGTTGTTGTGGCTTCCCTTGGCCAAAGTGCTGATCCATTTGGAGCATTACAACTTGGCCCTGATAACAGGCTTTATATTTCCAGAAACAATTCGAATTACCTTTCACGAATTAACCAACCTAATAATCTAGGTGCATTTGTTGGGTATGTTGAGAATGCTGTTAGCTTAGCAGGAAGAAACTGCCGATATGGGTTACCTCCATTTATTCAATCATTTTTCTTCCTTACTGCTGACTTTTATTGGGATGAACCTGCATGTGATGGCTACCCAACACAATTTAATGCCAGTATATCTGATACGCCCGATTCACTAAGATGGACGTTCCCCGGAGGAGTAACAACTACTGAAATGGATCCAACCTTCCATTTTTCAGGTCCGGGGTTATGGCCTGTTTTCTTGAAAGTTTTTATGTATGGCCAGGTGAAGAATGTTAACCGATTTGTAACTGTTGGATCAACACCAAGCTTTGTACTTGGCAATGACACTACTATCTGCGCCAGTGAGGCTTTTTACCTCGATGCCGGTGAATATAGCACATTCCAATGGCATAATGATTCAACAACTCAAAGTGTACTTACTGATACTACAGGATGGTATTGGTGTAGGATCACCAACGCAGCAGGATGTCCGGCTACTGATTCTCTTTATGTTACCATGAATCCAAATCCTGAAATGAGCGCTGGGCTTGATAAAGTTGTTCCTGAAGGTGAAGCAACAACACTTGACGGTTCCGTTTTAGGTAATACAAGTAATTTTTCCTATCACTGGGAGCCAGCATTATCACTTGTCAATGCAAATGTGATGATACCCACTACCGTTTTGATGACAACTACAACCACCTTCACTCTCAGTGTAACAAATATCCAAACGGGTTGTACAAGTGAGGATGAAATGTTGCTTACTGTTGAAGGCGGTTTACTTAGTTGTACTGTTTCTGCAAGCCCTCTGAGTGTATGTCGTGGTGAGCAAAGCCAATTGATGGTATCTGCTTACGGAGGTTTAGGAACCTACACTTATTCGTGGTCCTCAAACCCTCCGGGATTTAGTTCAGCAATGGCTAATCCAACAGTTGCACCTGCACAAACAACCACATACACGGTGTTGGTTAATGATGGTGAGACCGAAGTCAGTAAAAATATTACTGTTACAGTAATCCCCCTGCCTGTGCCCAACGCCGGCCCTGATCAGGTTATAACACACGGAACAAATACGGTGTTACAAGGTAGCGTTACGCAAGGTACTGGTCCGTATTCATATCAATGGGCACCTGCCGCTAAGTTGGTTTCAACAAATGTGCCAAATCCAACCACATATAATCTATACGAATCAACATTATTCACTCTTCATGTCACTGATCTGGGAACAGGTTGTGTGTGTGAAAGCGACGATTTTGTTACAATCTCAATTGATGGAAGTGCACTAAATACCGTCCCCCAGGCTCAACCTAGTACTGTTTGCCTGGGTCAGCCAATACAACTGTATGCAGTGGCAGGCGGTGGCACCAGCAATTATACCTATAGCTGGACATCAGTACCACCGGGATTTACATCAACTTCGGCTGAACCAATGATAACACCAACAGGCAATACAGTATACAATGTAACAGTAAACGATGGTTTTAATTCGGCATCTGGAAGTGTTCAGATAACGGTTAATCCTTTACCATCCATTAATTTATTACCTATAGGTAATCCGCTGGTTCAAATCATTAACAGTACAGATATCGGCATTTGTGTCTTTGATTCGATCGTAATCGATGCAGGTAACCCGGGGGCATCATACCTTTGGAGTAACGGCTCAACAGAGCAAACCATCAGCCTTCAAACTTCAGGTATTAGTTTTGATCTTCAGTCCTATACTGTTACGGTTACTGATCCTATTACCGGATGCACAAACAATTCAAATATTGTAGCTTATTTCACCTTCAATAATTGCAGCTATGGTATAGATGAAAATGCTTTGAACGACAGGCTGCAGTTATATCCTAATCCCTCGCGCGATGGAGTGTTTAATTACCGGATTGAAGGATTTAATGGTGCAACTATGCTTGATGTGTTTACATTCCAGGGTGAACAGATCTACTCGGAGAGTATCAATCTAACCGGAGGAACCCATAATTCCACCCTATACCTGCACAACACCAGAGCAGGCGTATATTACCTTAAAGTGACAAATGATGAAGCAGTATTGCTTCGAAAACTGATTATTCAAAAGCAGTAAAGCGCGCATCTGTTAATTAGATGCCGGTTTAATTCCATTCTTCATGCATAGTTTGTCGTATTCTTAAAATTTTAAGAAACGACAAACTGTGCATTTTCATTTCCTCATTAAAGTACTATTTATTGCATACATGCGATGTATTAGTGTGCGCTGTAAACCATAACCATTGATGTAAACAGCACATTCAGAGAACATTAAACAACAGTGCAATAATTATGTAATATTTTTAGAGAATAAAGTGTTGGTAATTTAAATATTCTTTGTAAATTTGAAATCCGGCTAGGTAATAAGTACCTTTTCTCTACTATTTGTCTACCCCAGGGGTAGACAGAAGGTAGAGGAAAGGTAGAGAAAAGGTAGACAAAAGGTAGAGCGAATATAACTGAAGCCCTCTCTTTATAATCCCATGCTAACCCCGGTTTTATAATAACTAACAACCAAAAAAAACCAACATGGCTATTAGCGATGGTAACAGCATTTCAGGCACAATAGGTAATATTGTCCACTACAAAAGGAAAAAGAAGAATGTAATGCGTATAAAGTCCGCAAATGTGAAGAATCCTGATACTCCGGGGCAAAGGAATCACAGGGGTAAGATCAAACTTTCAAGCAGGTTCATTAAGTCAATCCATTCATTCATCAAAATAGGATATCAGGCCACAAATCACGACAGTCCCTCCAATGAAGCAAGGCAGTTTATCATTAAAAATTGCTTTACCAACGGGTTTGATATGCCGGTTCTTAATTATAACACAATTCCAATCTCAAGAGGAACAATTGCAGCTCCAGAAGACTGCAGCCTGACTGTAAATGGAAACCTGGCACATATCTCTTGGAAAAAGCCTGAAAAGGTTAATAACGTCATAAAGAACGACAAGGTGATGATTGCCATGTTTATCGACGAGGGAAAAGAAGGCGTTTCTCAAATGCTAAGCAACGTGACGTACAGAACTGATGGAGAAGCAGACCTTTTGATACCGGTCCACACCACACCTGTACATATCTGGATGTTTTTTTACAACCCCGATCTTACTGCCGGAGAGGACAAAGGCAAAGTATCGGATTCGGTTTATATAGGTAGTGTTGATTAATAAAGCTTTCGTTAGCAATTCAAAACTGCTATTAGTCTGTCGCTCAAAGATGAACAATCAATTTCATTGGCTGTTTTTGGTGACACATTTCATAATTATTCAATATATGCCCGTATTCCAAACAACGCAGGTTGTTAAGTCAGATATTAGCAAATGCTGGAGTTTTTTCTCCGATCCTGCTAATCTTGCCAATATAACCCCTCCTTCAATGAAGTTTATTATCAAATTCCCTAACCCTTTGCCTGAGATGTATCAGGGGATGATAATAAAATATAAAGTAACCCCCTTGTTTAAGTTACCAATGGAATGGATTACCGAGATCACGGAAGTTTCAAAGCCAAACTACTTTGTTGATAATCAAGTGAAAGGCCCATATAAAGTATGGCACCACCAGCATTTCTTCGAAGAGACAGAAGAGGGAGTTAAGATCACGGATATTGTTACTTACGAACTTCCGCTTGGATTCATAGGTAGTCTTTTTGCGGGATGGATAGTACGAAAGAAAATAGAAAGTATTTTTGAGTTCCGCCGAAATGCAATATCAACGGCTTTTTTATAAAGTCCCACTGGTCCGGCTGTTTCACAGGTTTCACAAGACCCACAAAAAACAAAAAGCTGAATCTCTCACTTTACCAGGTGATATTTTACAGAAAGCTCCTGTTTCTTACTTTCCTCCAAAGAGTTGAAATACTTTTTCCACCCCGGGCAAAAATTGATATGCCATCGCCAGAAGCGGCCAAGTAATGATTTAGGATTATTGTCGTACTTGTTTCTAATCGCACAATTTTCGCATGCTGTCTGTTTTTCCATTTGGTTTATGATTTTAAAATTTAAATAGACATGCTGTTATTTTGGGATAATATAAAGGTAGTGAAATCTAAAGTAAAAATGTACTTAGTATCAGAAATTATAATGGGATAGAGATGAAAGTAGAAAAGCTACCCTTAAGAGGATAGCTTTTGTTTATTAGTGGGCCCACCTGGACTTGAACCAGGGACCACTTGATTATGAGTCAAGTGCTCTAACCAACTGAGCTATAGGCCCAAGTAATCTTCTGTAAACAAAAGATCACAGTTTTGAGTTTGCAAAGGTACAAAAGAGTATAAAAAATACAACAGTAAAGTGTAAATTTTTAATTTTGACCTTTAAATCTATTGTCATGAATAACAATTCAATTGATCTGACCGGTATTAAAAACATAATATTTGATTTCGGACGTGTATTGCTCAATATTGATCCACTGCAAACCCAGAAAGGCCTTATGCAACTGGGCTATCGTCCTGATGATGCTTCAAAAGGCGCTAAGGACGACCAGGTAGTTATAAAGCTTGAAACAGGTGAGATTTCATCTGAAGAGTTTATTGACGCTGTTATAAAGGTGGTTAATGAAGGAGCAACCGGTGAAAAGATCATTGAGATATGGAATGCTATGCTGCTTGATTTCCCGGTAGCGCATGTTGAAACATTGAAAAAACTGCGGGAGGACTATAACCTATATTTGCTCTCAAACAGCAACCAGATACACTATGACAGTTATATAAAGACCTTCAGGGAAGCCCATTCTTTTGATCTGGCTGATTTATTTGATAAGATGTGGTTCTCATTTCAGGTAGGTATGATCAAGCCAGATCCTGCAATCTTCAGATATGTACTCGATGATGGTGGCCTTAAACCTGGAGAAACCCTCTTCATTGATGATACGCTGGTGCATGTTGAAGCAGCGCGCTCAGCAGGGATGAAAGCTTTTCACCTCTCTGGTGACAATGATATCAGTAACCTGTTATAGGAGGTAACGCCACCTTTGCAGACTGATTATCATAATTATACCTAATTTTGCATTCAGATTTCAAACCATTAACATGAATATTGCTGCGCTTGTATCGGGTGGGGTTGATAGCTCCGTGATGCTGCATATACTTAAGGAACAAGGACATGAGCCTGTTATCTTTTATATCCTGATAGGTATGAAAGATAAAGAAGGTTTTCTTGATTGTCCCTCAGAAGAAGACATTGAGATCACTAAATGGCTTTCGCGCAAGTATGGCTTAAAACTTGAGATTGTTACATTGCAGGAAGAATACTGGGACAGTGTTGTTGCATATACCCTCGATGCAGTTAAAAAAGGCCTAACACCAAACCCTGATGTAATGTGCAATCGCATGATAAAGTTTGGGAGCTTCAATGAAAAGTATGGTAAGGAGTTCGACTTCATTGCCAGTGGGCATTATGCGTCTACTTCTTTTATAGGTGACACCAAGTACCTGACAACGGCCAAAGACAAATTAAAAGATCAAACAGACTTCCTGGCGCAGATTACCTATGATCAGTTACTAAAGATCATGTTCCCTATTGGTAGCATTACAAAACCTGAAGTAAGGCGTATTGCTGAAGAAGCCAAATTACCCAGTGCAGGTAGGAAAGACAGCCAGGGAATATGTTTTCTTGGAAAAGTGAACTACAATGACTTTATCAGGAGGTATGTTGGAGAACAGGAAGGCAAAATTATTGAACTTGAAACGGGAAAAATTCTCGGTACGCATCGCGGTTACTGGTTTCATACAATAGGCCAGCGCAAAGGGCTCGGACTATCACAGGGGCCATGGTTCGTGGTAAAAAAGGATACCGATGAAAATATTGTATACGTATCAAACGGTTACGATCCACTTACACAATATAATGACGTGATCAAACTGCGGGGATTCCATTACATATCAGGCAATCCCTGGACTAATATTGACACACCTCAACAAGTTACTTTTAAGATCAGGCATACCCCCGACTTCACAAAAGGAACAATCAGCATTCAAAACGGAGAAATGATACTGAAATCTGAAGTTCCTGTATCAGGTATTGCTGCAGGACAATTTGGTGTATTATATGACCCTGCCTCAGAAATATGCTATGGAAGTGGCGAAATCGATTGGCTCTGATTTATTTTTTTATGTACCAATAATGCTTTTTTAAGCAAATTTTAATTCCATTCATTCTTTAAGGTTAACATATTCTGTTTCAATGAATTGCCCAAGGTAGTGCAGTTTAGACACATTGATGCAAATACAGATATATATCTGGTTTAGTGTGTGTTATATTAAAATTTATGACCTCATATTAAGCTGTCTATTGTTTGGTATTTGATTAATTTGTTTCTTTGCACTTCAAAACCAAAAAAAGCAAAAAACATGTCAGACATTGCAACAAGAGTTAAAGCTATCATAGTAGATAAGCTTGGCGTTGAAGAGAAAGAGGTTACTCCAGAAGCAAGTTTCACTAATGATTTAGGAGCCGATTCTCTCGATACTGTAGAACTGATCATGGAATTCGAAAAGGAATTCAATATCGCTATTCCAGATGACCAGGCTGAAAAGATCGGTACCGTAGGTGATGCCGTTGCTTACATCGAAAACAATACTAAATAAGGGATTTCCTGAATGAAGTTAAGAAGAGTTGTAGTAACCGGACTAGGTGCACTTACTCCGTTGGGCAATACTGTTCCCGCTTACTGGGAAGGATTGCTGAACGGAGTAAGCGGTGCTGACCGAATCACTCGGTTCGATGCGGAGAAGTTCAAAACCCAATTCGCATGTGAAGTCAAAGGCTTTGACCCTTTACAGTTTTTTGACAGAAAAGAAGTTAGGAAGTTTGATCCATATGCTCAATATGGAATGGTCAGTGCTGATGAAGCTATCAAAGATGCTGGTCTTGACCTTGAAAAGTTAAATCTAGAGAACATAGGTGTTATTTGGGCTTCAGGAATTGGTGGTATTCTTACTTTCCAGGATGAAGTTACCGAATTTGCCAAAGGTGATGGCACCCCAAGGTTCAATCCTTTCTTTATTCCTAAGATGATTGCTGATATTACCGCCGGACATATATCCATAAAGTATGGATTCCGCGGGCCTAATTTCGCTACTGTTTCTGCTTGTGCATCTTCAGCTAATGCTATTGTTGATGCCTTTAACTATATTAAGCTTGGTAAAGCTGATGTATTTATTGCAGGTGGATCAGAAGCTGCAGTTAATGCTCCGGGTGTTGGTGGTTTTAACGCTATGCATGCTATTTCAACCCGCAACGATGATCCTAAAACAGCTTCACGTCCTTTTGATAAGGGTCGCGATGGTTTTGTATTAGGTGAAGGTGGTGGCGCTTTGATTGTTGAAGACTTAGAACATGCTCTTGCACGTGGTGCAAAGATCTATGCAGAGATAGTTGGCACCGGCCTTACTGCTGATGCTTACCATATGACAGGGCCGCACCCTGAAGGTGACGGTGCCCGTCGTGCCATGCGTATAGCAATTGCTGAAGCAGGACTTCAGTTGAATGAAATTGACCACATAAATACTCACGGTACTTCTACTCCTTTAGGTGATATTGCTGAAACAAAGGCAATTACTAACCTTTTTGGGGAACACGCGCCAAAGATAAATATCAACAGTACAAAATCTATGACCGGTCACCTACTGGGTGCTGCCGGCGCTGTAGAAGCTATTGCTGCTATTCTCGCTGTTCAGAATGATATTATTCCGCCAACGATCAATCATTTTACTGATGACGAGGATATTAATAACACTCTGAACTTTACTTTCAATACTGCTGTTAAACGTGTTGTGAATACTGCCTTAAGTAATACTTTTGGTTTTGGTGGACACAATGCAACTTTAATTTTTAAGAAATACTCAGCGTAAAAGTGCTTAATTCGAATCTAAAACCTCTGCGGTTTTATTTATCAAAAGAAAAGCAGTTGTACCGTGCTATAAAAAATATTTTCGGGTTCTACCCCGAAAATATTTTTTTATACAAACTGGCATTTACCCATAAATCGCAGGCTGAAACTTATAACGGTGTTAAAATTAGCAATGAACGATTGGAGTTCCTTGGCGATACTGTTATAAGTACCGTTGTAGCCGATTATTTGTTCAGGATTTTTCCATTAAAGGACGAAGGGTTCTTAACTGAGATGCGTTCACGCATCGTAAGCCGGGTACAACTGAATAAGCTCTCGCTCAAACTAGGCTTAGATAAGTTGATTGTTCATACCACTGGCACAAATTCAGTTTTCCGTTCAATTAAAGGTGATGCATTCGAAGCTATTATTGGTGCAATTTATATTGACAAAGGATATGAGTTTACCCGAAATGTACTGATCAACCGTATTATTAAGAACCACTTTGATATGGTAGAGCTTTCCAATACTGATCTTAATTATAAAAGTAAGCTGATAGCCTGGACACAGAAGGAGAAAAAGACTATTGAGTTTATTGTACTCAACGAAATTGGCACAGGCTATAATAAACAGTATATTGTGGAGGTGCTAATTGATAATGAAGTGCAAGGAAAAGGTCAGGATTACTCCATCAAAGGAGCTGAGCAAAATGCGGCAATGAAGGTGGTTGAGAAACTTGGCATCAATGGTTCACCTAACCCTTCGTCAGTACATTCGGGCTGATAACTATTTGCAAACCAGCATTTACAGGGGCTATCAACAGTGGCGTTTGTATTCTTTCTACCTTGCCATGCCGTGTTGAAAACTAATAATAACTTTAAGCCAATTTACTTTACTTCTGCCTTCAGCGAGGTTATCTTTGTAATGCAACACACCACACGGGGAATGAAGAAGCTTAAATTTCTGCCTGATGACCTTCCGGACATTGAAATGATTGGTATAAATACAGATCTGCATGATTACAGATTAGCGTATTTTATCAACAAGGAAACGCAGCTAAAACTTGAACGGATGGACGATCTGCCTGCTTTTAGTGAAAAGCAGAAGATTGTGATGAATTACTGTCTTTATGCATGGTTCGATGCCGACCAAAGGCTGCAGTATTATCTTATAGGAAACGATAACCATCAAGGTAAACTGATAGAGCAATATAGTCAGGCTAATTATTTTATACTGATTAAGGGAAAGGCAGGTAACAATAACATGAAACTGATGACCAATGTGCTTAGAGGCATTCCTACAGTTACTTTTGTTTTCGTTCCGGTTATTAGCAAGATCAAAGAACTAAGCGGTATCCTTCATGACCTTGAAATTCATGAATTAAACCAGAATACAATGAATAGATTAGCATAAATAGATAATGTTGATTTTTGTAGGTTAAAAAAGGGAAGTGGCGATAGTTTTATCGCCACTTCCTTTTTAATGATGCAAGCTTCAATACGTATACAATATTGCTGCGTGCGTATATTACAATACTGTTATTTTCTTACTGTAATTTTTCGGGTGATTGAAGGCTGGTCACCTATAGTCATAGTACACATGTATAAACCCGGCAACATATCAGTTACATTAATCTTCACTTCGTGTTGCATTGGATCAACCTGTGCATTTTTAATTGTGCGTCCACTTAAGTCAGTAATGATTAATTGAGCTTTTGATGAATGAGTATTGAGAGAATACCTGAATGTTACATTATCATTTGCTGGATTTGGATATCCTTCTGACATGTAGGATGGTGCAGTAGGTGAGCCCGGTTCTGCTACATTCACTGTTCTATCAATTATTGTGATGCTGACATCATCAAAATAGTATCCGTCCATTGTTACTCCGCCATCACTACGCAACGTGAATTTCAGCTTTATATCCTGATCAGCATATTGGCTTATGTTAATCTCTTCTTTAACCCATAAAGAACGATCGTCATACAATGGTTGACCGAATGCCTGGTCAATTGTTCCTGGTCGGGTATATCGTCCTTCTAAAGGTAACCATGATGTTCCATTGTTAGTTGAAATTGAAACTTGTACATAATCATACCCTGCTTCAAGAGCCCAACGCGCCTGGAAATTCAATACAGCAACCGAAGCATTTGTTAAGGAAACGGCGTCAGTAAGAATAGTGCTCTTATTTGCATTATTAGAGTAATTACCTGATGGTGAGTCAGTCATGCTGCTTGGAGGGGAATAAGGGAAAATGGACGAAAGTGCCCATTGGCCGGTCCATTTATTTGCATTCGAGAGGTCATCAGTAAATAGCTCTACAGGTGTTCCGTAATACTTTTCAACAGTATCGCGGTAAACTGAGTAGCCATCATTTAAAGCAATAACGTAGCGAATAGTATCACCACTCTTTACAGCATCATTGAGGATGAATGGAATGGAGTCGGTTACTTTTCCGAGCACTGATAATCCGGTTATAACAATTGGGTCACCTACCGATTCAAATTTATCACCCAATGGTTCAACTGACACCTCATAATCAGCAGGTGTTTGCCCAAGCCTCTTAACATCGAAGATGGCATAATATACTTTATCAGGTACTATCAACGGGGTTTGGTCAATTAACTGGCCGTATGTGCCTGCATATTTTGCAGCCAGTATGCTTTGAAGCATATTTTCCTGACATAAAGGGATGATTCGTGACACCTGAGGCCAAAAGCCATCATTACCACCGCCGACTTCAGGCGTATATGCAAGTATCTTTTCTTTGGTAGTCTGCTCACCGTACATCCAGTCGTCACTACCCCCATTGGTTGGATAAATGGTTGTACTGCCTGGTCCGTATACATAATGATTATCAGCAGTCATGTTCTTTGCATATTCATTAAACACTGCTTCATCAGGCGATAAGTCAGGTGTGTATCCCCATGCGTATAATAATAAGTTTGAATAAGAATGATAATTAAGGGCAATTTTAAAATCATAGGTTTCGCAGAATTCCTTGATCAACTGGGTTTCAGGCTCTGAGAAAGGGGCTGTACCTCTATAGGTATCATCCCATGTATAAGGTGAAGAACCTTCATCATCATATCCCCAGTAAAATCCAAAATTCCTGTTTATATCTATACCAAAAGAGCCATCACCATTATTTCTGCGGTTCTTGCGCCAGTTTCCTCCACCATTGGGACTGGAGGTTATGTTTCTTTGATATCCGTCAACATTCACAATAGGAATGAAGTACATTTCAGTATTATTCACCAGGTCTTGGATTTCCTGGTTTGTTTCATAATTCTCGAGAAGGTAGTACATGTAGAATAGCTGGTGCTGCATACCTATTGCTTCACGGGCGTGAATCATACCGGTGTACAATACTTTAGGTTCACTTTCAGTTACATTTGGATTGTCGGATATTTTAACATAGTACATGTTTCTGTTCTCAAAAGTGGTGAGGTTACCAACCGGAGCTTTAATAGTTATAAGCTCTGGATAGAGGTTAGCCATGTTATCAAGGTGTGCATAGCATTGCTCTATTGTACTGAAACCACCACATGATCCTAATTCAAAATCCTGAGGTACAGGATAATCAGTTGTTGCCATCCTGGCTTCAGTCATTACCTGATTAATATCAATTGAAGTATTCCGGGTAACATACCAGGCGGTTACATCATCAACAAGCAGTTCATATGTGAATCCCAGGCGGTCGAGCTTCATTATATCTCGCTGCGGCAATTCAGCAATAAAACAATTCTGTTTGAAATCATAATAACCTGCATCATGTGGTATGCCCTGAGCGGCTATTGTCCTCAGTTCAGAAGGTTCAACGTTTATTTTGATCCTGCTGTATTTCTCATCTTGCGTTCTGGCAGTAAATGCTAAAAAAATGATAAAAAGGAGTGTAAATAATTGCTTCATGGTATTTGGGGTTGAGTTTTCCTTATTTATCACAAACTTAAATTATTTTGAGGAACTTTGAGCGCTTCCATGAATTTTTTTACCATCTTAGCAATGTAATTGTTTGTCTAACAATTATATGAACTAAACTAATTTATTGATTGTTTTGCCGACAATCATTCGGTCACCTTAAACCAAAACGTTTATGCAAGAAATTGAGGCTTACAAGCCGGTTAATCATATACGAATAGTTACTGCCGCTTCTTTGTTTGATGGACATGATGCTGCAATTAATGTAATGCGCAGGATATTTCAGTCCTCAGGAGCTGAAGTAATTCACTTAGGGCACGACAGGTCAGTGAATGAAATAGTAAACACTGCTATTCAGGAAGACGTGCAGGCAGTTGCTATCACCTCCTATCAGGGAGGGCACATGGAATACTTCAAATACATGTACGATCTCTTTAAAGAAGCCGGATGCGGCCATATCAAGATATTCGGTGGCGGTGGCGGAGTTATACTTCCCGATGAACTTGAAGAACTACATGAATACGGTATTGAACGCATATATTCACCCGATGATGGCAGGCATATGGGGCTGCAGGGGATGATCAATGACGTATTACAAAGGTGTGATTTCCCGGCAGGTAATATTGAGGATGTTACAGAAAAGGACATATTGAACGGCAATTCAAAGGCACTTGCTGCTGTAATAACAGCAATTGAGAATGATAATCCTGGAGTAGCGGGGCTATTAAATGGCCTGCAAGATAAATGTGAAGATATAACAGTACCGGTTCTTGGACTTACAGGTACAGGAGGGGCTGGTAAGTCATCTCTTATTGATGAGCTTATCAGGCGTTTCAAAGCCTACAATTCTGAAATGAAAATTGCTGTTATTTCAGTTGACCCAACAAAGCGTAAAACAGGAGGTGCCCTTTTGGGCGATCGCATACGGATGAATGCTATTAACCAGCCCGGCATTTATATGCGCAGCATGGCTACAAGGCAGGCTAATCTTGCTCTCTCCAAGTATATTAAAGATTCAGCTTGTGTTGTAAAAAAAGCAGGCTTCGATTTAATTATCCTTGAAAGCAGTGGAATAGGGCAAAGCGACACTGAAATAGTTGACTACAGCGATCTTTCAATGTATATAATGACACCCGAATTTGGTGCTGCTACACAATTGGAAAAGATTGGAATGCTTGATTATGCCGATATCATTGCAGTTAATAAGTTTGACAAACGTGGTGCACTGGATGCTCAGCGGGATGTAAGGAAACAATTCGCCAGAAACCATAAATTGTGGGATGCTGTAATTGATGAACTTCCTGTGTTTGGCACCATGGCTTCGCAGTTTAATGATGTTGGTGTTAATGAACTCTTTGACCACCTGGTAAAGGAAATTAACGGAAGGTTTGGCACGGGATTCAAGAGTATACCTGATAGCAACAAGGGACTTGAACGTCAATATATTATTCCGGCACAGCGGGTAAGATACCTTGCAGAAATTGCAGAAACTGTAAGAGCATACAACAAGCATGCGGAGCAAATGGCTGAACTGGCACAGGAGTTACAGTCGTACATTCAAACTGCTGATAAGTTGAGTACTGATGGAACTGAAGTGCCTGAAAAGTTAAAGAACCTGATTGAGGAAACCCGGGATAAGCTAGGAATTGAGAATATTAAAAAACTTGAAAACTGGGAGGATTTCAAAAAGTGCTATAAAGATTCTGAATATGTTTTCAGAGTTAGAGACAAAGAAATAAGGATAAGAACCCATTCAACTTCGCTTTCTCATACTGAAGTTCCGAAAGTTTGCCTGCCTGCCTACAAAGGGTGGGGTGATATATTAAAATGGAGCCTTAAAGAGAACGTACCCGGGCGTTTCCCATTTGCAGCCGGGGTGTTCCCATTCAAGAGGGAAAATGAAGACCCCACACGCATGTTTGCCGGGGAAGGCGGACCGGAACGTACCAATAAAAGATTCCACTATTTATCAAAAGGCATGCCCGCACGAAGGTTGTCGACTGCTTTTGATTCAGTGACTTTGTATGGTGCTGATCCTGATATCAGACCTGATATTTATGGTAAGATTGGCAATGCTGGCGTATCAGTTTCATGCCTTGATGACGCTAAAAAGCTCTATTCAGGATTTAACCTGGTTGATGCTGCCACGTCTGTGTCAATGACTATAAATGGTCCGGCACCGGCAATGGTAGGATATTTTATGAATGCTGCTATTGATCAGCAATGTGAAGCATACATTAGGCAACATGGTCTCGAAAAAGAAACAGAAAAGAAAATAGAAGACCTGTACAAGTTACGTGGCACAACAAGACCATCATATCAGGGAAATCTTCCGGAGGGAAATGACGGACTAGGTATGATGTTACTGGGTGTTACCGGCGATCAGGTGCTTGAGCGTGATGTTTATGAGAAGATAAAAACTGACACGATATCAAGAGTGCGCGGAACTGTGCAGGCTGATATACTCAAAGAGGACCAGGCGCAAAATACATGTATTTTCTCTACTGATTTCTCCCTAAGGGTTATGGGTGACATGCAGGAGTATTTCATTAAACACAATGTGCGCAACTTCTATTCAGTTTCCATTTCAGGTTACCATATTGCTGAAGCAGGCGCGAACCCTATTTCGCAGTTAGCTTTTACCCTTGCTAATGGTTTCACTTATGTGGAATATTACTTAAGCAGGGGGCTGAAAATTGATGACTTTGCACCCAACTTCTCATTCTTCTTCTCAAATGGTATTGATCCTGAATATGCTGTTATGGGAAGGGTAGCACGACTGATTTGGGCAAAAGCTATGAAAAACAAGTACGGTGCCAACGAGAGATCACAGGTGCTGAAATACCACATTCAAACCTCCGGCAGGTCACTGCATGCTCAGGAAATAGCTTTCAATGATATACGGACAACACTTCAGGCCCTTTATGCTATTTACGACAACTGTAACTCATTACATACAAACGCATACGATGAAGCCATAACTACTCCAACCGAAGAATCGGTAAGGCGCGCAATGGCTATTCAACTCATAATAAACCATGAATTAGGACTGGCCAAGAACCAGAATCCTTTGCAGGGGTCATTTATAATAGAGGAATTGACTGATCTGGTAGAAGAGGCTGTACTCAGTGAGTTTGAGCGTATATCAGAACGCGGAGGTGTATTGGGAGCCATGGAAACAATGTACCAGCGAAGCCGCATACAGGAAGAGTCGCTATATTATGAAAAGCTTAAGCACGAAGGAACACTGCCCATCATGGGTGTAAACACCTTCCTTTCATCAGAAGGTTCACCTACAATCATACCTGATCATGTTATAAGGTCAACACAACAGGAAAAAGACTACCAGGTTGAGATTGTAAAGAACGTTAACAAAACGTGGGACAAAGAAGCCTCTGAAGCACTTGATAACCTTGCACTGGCTGCTGCCACCGGCAAAAATGTGTTTGAATCATTGATGGAAGCATCAAAGTATTGCACCCTGGGAAGTATAACCAATAGGTTGTTCAGTGTTGGTGGGCAATACAGAAGGAATATGTAGGACTTCTGGAAAGCTTAGGGTGAATTACTTAACACCTTGGTATAAGCTGATTAATTCCTTTGTAAAATTTAATTAATCCCTTGGGATAATACAGGCTTTAGTTGACCTGCTAACGGTTTTATTGAAATCAATCAGGCAGTTTTGTATAACATCAGAATTTTCCTTGTGGCAAGTGAGGCATGCTCCGGCCTTTAATATCTGTTTTTGTTCCTTCACATTAAAAGGTCGCATGCTTAAGCGCGTTGCCGACAAATC
>JAGXGB010000067.1 GCA_024636955.1 Bacteroidales bacterium | reverse complement strand
TAAACAACTTATGATGTACAATGTGGCGTTCATGCTGACCGGTGATACCGTGCATCAACTCCGACTTAACATACCCTTTTTCAGCAAGCCAGTATGCATGTTCACCAATCCAGGCATCATCAACATCGGGTACCCTTTGCCATAGACTGTACAAAAACAATGCAGCAATAAATATCAGGCCTATGATGAGTAATTTATAATAATTCATTCAAGGAATATGTGTTGTTGTCTTGACTGCAAAAATATAGATTTTGATGTACACATTCAGGTGTTATTATTTAAGTGGTTTATTATCTTTGCACTCATAAAACAAGGAAACATGATACAACGCGTTCAATCAGTCTATCTTGCAATTGCTTCAATTGCATTAATCGTTCTTTTCTTTTTACCTGTAGCAAGTTATCTTTCTGACTTTTCATACAACAAATTGTACATCACTCACCTTGTTTCCCTTACACCCGGCGTTGATCCTGTAATGAGTGGTATGCAGCTTATGCCTTTGGGAATATTTAACGGAATCATAATATTAGTAACATTGCTTTCCATATTCGTATACAAAAAGCGCATCCTACAGTCAAAAATGGTCAAACTCAGTATCCTGATGACTGTAATACTCATATCCCTCATCTTCTTCGTTTATTCCCCCATGGTTAGTCGCCTCACAGGAGCTGAAGCCAACTATTCTGACGGCTACGGTTTATACCTTATCCTAATTGCCTTCCTAATGCTTGTACTGGCAAACAGAGGCATCATGAAAGACGAAAAGCTGGTGAGATCAGCGGATAGGTTGAGGTAAGATAAAATCCAAATCTGTCATAAATCCAATCTTTTTGCTTTTGCCACAGTTTGATTACTAATTTTCAGTTTTGGCAACTTCTTTTTCAAACCCGGATTTCAAATGAATGTCGTGCTGTGGAAAAGGAATCTCAACATTATGTTCTTTAAACTTTGCGAATATTTCATAGTACACTTCACTTCTCAAAATTTTCGGCCGATCGATGTATTCTGTAGTCCAGACCAAAACGTTAAAATTTAAACTGCTGTCGCCAAACCCATCGAAAAGAATATATGGTTTTGGCGAACTTAAAATTCCAGGATTAGCATTGGCTACTTCAGTAAGCAGTGTTCTTATCTTTTCAGGATCCTCGTTGTAAGAAACTCCAACCGGAAAGCTTAACCTTATCATGCGGTTATTGTGGCTCCAGTTAATAACCCGCGTGTCAATAAAATCAGAGTTTGGAACAATAACAGCAATATTGTCATTGGTGATAATGGTGGTTGCCCTGGCCGAAATATCAACTATATTACCGGCAAGGTCGTCTATTTCAATCCGGTCGCCAACCTTGATTGGCCTTTCGAACAGAATTATTAAACCACTGATAAAGTTGTTGGTGATGTTTTGCAAACCAAAACCAATACCAACACCAAGCGCTCCAATCAACAAACCTACCGCGCCCAGGTCAATACCTGTAGTCTGGAATATGATTACCAAACCGATAATAATCAACACATAACGAAGAATTGTTGCTATCGACTGACTGATACCAATCTCGAGTCCATAGCGGGGAAAAATTTTACGCACCAAAAGTTTCCTGATCTTTGAGGATATGTAAAATAACAGAAAAAGTGAAACTATAAGTGCAAACAAGGTTTTGGTAGTAAATACACTATCGCCCAAATGGAACAATTCAAAATTCCAGGTGGCTTTTAACCAATTAATAAGCTCTTTAGGATCAATCATGGGACTTTATTTTATATTTTATCAATGGTTAACACTTATTATGTTAAACAAGAATTATCTCCAAATAATATTCTCCGCATTCCATTTGTTTTTTGGTACGTCTTCGCCTGTTGGATAGCCAATGGGAATAACGTTTAAGGGTATATGGTTCTCTGGCAGGTTGAGTTCTTTAATAACCACTTTTGTTCTGTCATCGTATGGATATGAAGCAGTCCATACAGCTCCTAAACCCATACTCTCTGCAGCAAGAAGGATATTTTCGGTGGCTGCAGCACAGTCCTGCACCCAATAACCTTCATCTTTTAAATTGCCTGCCTTCTCCATATCGCCACACACCACAATAGCAGCTTGTGCCTGAGTCAGCATCTTAGCATAAGGCAATTGTTCGCTCAGTGCATCGAGGGTTTTACGTAATGTAACAACATAAAATACCCAAGGTTGCCTATTGACTGCCGTTGGGGCTGCCATGCCTGCCCTTAGCAAAGTTTCTATCTGCTGTTTTGAAACAGGCTGGTCGGTAAAATTGCGCACACTTTTTCGGTTATGTATTACCTCTAATGTTTGATTCTCATGTCGCTTGCTATAATCAGCAACAAATGGTTTTCCATCTATTTTTTCCATTGATCTATCGGCTTTTGGTATTAATCGTCCTGTTTCGTAAAAATTCCCTCCTGCATATATAATGGGATTCAACAAATTTACATCAACATTGCCCTTAGCATCCAGAATGGCAATATCCGCTTTTACATCTATAACTTTTCCAATAAACTGCCTGTGCGAACCGAGTTCGTGGATAGCTGTAACTTCGCATTCTATAACAATAGGAAATTCTTTTATATAGGGGGCATTTACAAACTCAGCTTTAACCGCCGTGAGCCCGGTCTCTTTAAACTTATCTACATCTCTGCCCGAAAAAGTACCTGCATATCCTACATACTTAGCCAATTGGGACGAAGGTATATTCACTGTGAAAGCCTTTGTATCCGTTACATTTCCATACGAATAGGTTGCCGGGCGCATTGAAACCGCAATACTTAGCGGATCAGAATTGCAAATGCCTATCCATGCAGCAGTCATCATATTGGGCTTGCCCTCTTTATCATAGGAGCCTATCACCATAGCAGGTTGCGGGTATAAATAACTTTTAATACCCACCGACTTCTTATTAAATGGAATTGCTGAAGAATCTGATGCTGCCATCGTGGAATTCTCTGATGCAACTGCTACTCTGTTTGCTGACTTCCCTGAATCGTTTTCTTTGATGGTCAAAAGAATTGCCAGCACCAAAACGGCGGAGGCAAGTACAATGTTTAAAAATTTACTCTTCTGCATGATTATATATTTTTAAAAGTCATTGGCTTTAGCTTTCTTATAGGAAATAGTATCCAACAAACATCCTGTAGGACAGACCGAACACCATGGTTTGTTAAAAAACAAGGAAAAAAGTATAACCACTAAACCAAAGATGATCAGCCCTATGCCTATGATGCTAAAGGAGAAGAACATGAAAGGCTCCAGATAAGATAACTCGGGAGTAAAGCCTATTAACAATGCGCCTGCGATAAGTGTGAGATATATTTCTTTTGCAGTTATTCCCATCAAGCGTGTGGGTAGGTTTCTTTTTTTGAAGGGCGTGAAATGGTTTGATAGTTCTTGCAATGCCCCCATCGGACAGAGATAGTTACAGTAATATTTGCGCTTGCCAACAAAAGAGATGGATAGTGCCAGAATAAATATCACACTACTCTGCCAATTGGCGCGCCAGGTAAAGCCATCCAATAGCCATCTGTTTAATAACTGAGCCGAGAGTGCAATATTGAGGATTAACCCCATTATTACCAATAATAAAAACATATAGATGATGCGGTACTTCGCCATTCCTTTTTTGTAAACCATCACAAGCGATAGCAACATCAAACTCAAAAACAAAATGTCCTTAATCGTTGTCCAATAGTTTGTTTCTGTAACAACTGAGGCACCGTATCCCATAACCGAAGATGCTGTTTGCCTCACACCAGCCATCACAGCATTACTTGTATGGGTAGCTCCTGAGATAACATCAACATGCAACTGCACAGCATCTTTTAAGTTGACTCCTTTCCACTTGCCAATAAATTTATTACCATATATGGCTTCAATGTAATATCCGGTCTCATTATTCGGCAATAAAACAATTTTGGTAATGGTTAAATTATCATCAACGCCTATCAATAAGGGAACTTTGCCACCATAACCAAATTGTTGGGAGTAATCAGATGAGAGAAGTACTGAGCCTATTTTATTGCTATTATTACCATAAACATCAAATACTCCATGTCTATTTTGATCATAATACGCTGCTGTGGGGAATATTTCCTGTATATTTTCTAGAGTTACCGTAACTTCTACCACATTTTTTTGGAATAAAAAATCCCTCCCTCCTCTATAGGCTATGGCTACCAAAAGAATTATTATTAAAAAGTACTGGTAAGCCGTCGCCTCGATTTGCAGTTTGTTCATTAGTGTAATCGTAATTAATTCTGCAAATATAGGGGTCACTCTCCCACCATCACAAGCTGGTGGTTATATTTTTTGTGAATACCGAACTGCAGTTGATATCACAAGCATCAATAAAAACTACGGAAGTTTATAAAAACTCGGGGGAGTCCGCCGAAGCTTTGAACTAATTTTTCGTTATTTCCAGTATCTCCAAATCCCTGATTCCCTTGCCTTCCACAATAAACTTCACTGCGGTAATGACTTTGTGAAAACCACTTCTCCCGGCAGCTCCGGGGTTGATGTGTAGTAGGTTGTATTTTGGATCGTTGATTACTTTGAGGATGTGGGAATGCCCTGATATGAAGAGGCCGGGCTTGAGTTCCTTGATGAGTTCTTTGGCTTCTTTGGAGTATTTGCCGGGATAGCCGCCAATATGGAGGATAAGTACCCTGAGGTCCTCACACATGAAATCCTGAAATAGGGGGTAAAAGCTTCGCACATCTGTTCCATCGATATTGCCGTAAACACCTTTCAGTGGTTTTAGCGAGGCAATATCCTTAGCGGTTTCAAGGTCGCCGAAATCGCCGGCATGCCATATTTCATCGCATTGTGCCAGGAATTTTGCAACTGAGGGATGCAGGTATGAATGTGTGTCGGAGATCAGGCCTATGGTTTTCATCTGTGGTTCTATCAGGAACTCTCCTTCAATCTGAAATCGGGATTCAAGGTGTAGAATACACCGTTTTCTGAGAAGTTGATCTTTATAATGTCGAGCGCGATGAAATCAGCGAGCAGGTGCTCAGTTTTTACGGCATTCATACCTGAGAACTTCCTGAAGGCGGTTATAGTGATTTTTCCGTGCTGCTCGAGGTATGCTATGAGGGCTTTTTCAATGTGGGTGAATTTGATCTTTACACCTTGCAGGTTCTTTTTCTTGGCCCATACTTTCAGCAAAACACTGTTGGCCATGTAGTTTTGGTCGCCTACCCTGATGAAGATCTTGAAATTTCCATCTTTGTCGGGGGCTGAATGCACTTCATTGCTTTTGGGTACAATTACTTCAAGCACATTTTTGCCATTCTCTTCCCATTCGTGTATGGAGAATTCCACTGGTGGCTTGCAGTAAAGATGTGCACCAGCTTCCATCATGTAGTATTCTTCATCAGAGCGAACGCCGGCAACTGATCCATTGTCCTTTACACCCAGTAACAACCGGCCACCATCGGTATTGGCAAAGGCAGCAAGCGTTCTGGCTATCTTCTTTGAATCATTGACTCCAAATTTAAAGTCCAGCTGCTGGTGTTCACCTTCATTGATCAATGTTCGTATGTAAGAGGGCATTGTTTTTGGGTTAAGATATGTAATAATACTGTCTGCTGCCTGATTGTTCACCGGGCAGCGGACAGTGAGTGCTTAATTGAACTGATTATAGTATTTCTATATTGTTCTTGCCGGTAATTTTTTCGCAGTAATGACATTGCAGCTTTAAATCGGCTTTGTCGATTACTAAAAAGCGTGTGGTGATCTGCTGAGAATTTGTAATACAGTTGGGGTTTACACATTTAACAAACTGCTCAATGGTTTCAGGGATTTCTACCTGTTGTTTACCAACAACTTCGTAGTTTTTGATGGTTATTAAGGTCGCGGATGGTGCTATAAGTGCAATCTTGTTGGCATCCCTGTTTTCAAAGAATTGGTTACTGGCTTTTATGATGCCTTTCTTGCCAAATTTCTTGCTTTCAAGGTTAAAACCAATGGTTACCTGTCCGTCGGTACTATCAAGTTTAAGCATTTTAACTACCCTGAAAACGCTTTTTGCAGGTATATGGTCGATTACAGTACCATTTTCAATGGCTGATACTACTAATTCTTTTCTACTATTACTTTCCATGTTGTTTCTCCTTTTTCTGATTATTTAGCACCAAGTATAGTTGCAAGCAGCGCCTGACGCACATAAACACCATTCAATGCCTGGGTAAAGTAGTATGCCTGTTCAGTTGAATCAACATCCTCAGTTATTTCATTTACGCGTGGCAGCGGATGCAGTATACGCATGTTTGGCTTGCAGTTGGTTAGCATACCGGCAGTGAGTATGTATGAGTTCTTAACTTTTTCATACTCTATTGGATCAGAGAACCTTTCACGTTGTATGCGGGTCATGTAAATAATATCAGCTGTTTCCATGATGTCAGGAAGTTCAGTGTACTGGAAGTAGTTGAGATTATTTTTCTTGATATGCATCTTCACGTAGCTGGGCAACTTAAGCTCAACAGGAGATACAAGGTGGAAAGTGGTATTGAAGTTACAAAGGGCCATTACGAGTGAATGTACGGTACGTCCATACTTCAGGTCGCCTACAAAGGCAATGTGAAGGTCGTCAAGTTTACCCTGGGTTTTTCTGATTGAATAAAGATCAAGCAAACACTGGGTAGGATGCTGGTTTCCGCCATCACCGGCATTAATAACAGGTACTTTTGATACTTCACTGGCAAAGCGGGCACTCCCTTCTTTGGGATGACGCATTACAATGATGTCACTATAGTTAGCAACCGTCAGGATAGTATCTTTCAAAGTTTCACCTTTTGAAACACTAGAACTTGTAGCATCAGAGAAGCCTATTACTTTAGCGCCAAGTTGCGATGCTGCACTTTCAAAGCTTAGCCTTGTTCGGGTTGATGGTTCAAAAAACAAGGTTGCAACCACAAATTTCTCCAGCAGGTTCTGCTTTGGATTTTTCTCAAACTCTTCAGCCAGATCAAGTATCTTTAAATACTCAGCCTTGGTGTAATCGTTGATTGATACCAGACTTCGGTTTTTCATGTTGATTTCTAATTTTTGATGTTTCTATTACAAAGTTAATATTCCATGGTTAAGCTCAACCATTTTAGTAAACAAAAAAAAAGCTGCCAGTGAAGGCAGCTTTCTCAATTTATTTTAATTTGCTGGAATCAATATCAAATTGTGCTTCTTAACGAAATCGCTCAATACCATTGTTAGGTTAGGAGTGCCTATTTCCTGCAGATCGTAGCCTATTTTAACTGTTGGTTTCTTGATATTTATAATTCTGCTCAAATCAATAGGAGTAGCAATAATTACTGTATCACAATCAGTATTGTCAATAGTCTTCTCTAAATCTTTTATTTGCTCTTCCCCATATCCCATTGCAGGTAATAAAGTTCCGATGTTTTTGTAGATCTCGAAAGTTTCAGAAAGTTTACCTGTTGTGTAAGGACGTGGGTCAACCAGTTCAGCAGCACCAAACTTAAGAGCTGCAACAACGCCTGCACCAATCTTCATTTCACCGTGAGTAAGTGTTGGTCCGTCTTCAACAACAAGCACCCTCTTACCACGAATCAATTCAGGTTTATCAACTGTTAAAGGTGAAGCTCCGTCGATGATAATAGCATTAGGATTAATTGCAGCCAGATTAGCACGAACTGTATTGATGTTATCTAATGATGCGCTGTCAATTTTGTTGATAACAATAACATCTGACATGCGTGCAACCACTTCGCCGGGGTAGTAACTTACTTCAGCACCCGGGCGGAGAGGATCAGCAACACCTACCATAAGATCAGGTTTGTAGAATGGGAAGTCATTATTTCCACCGTCCCATAAAATCACATCGCAACCATCAGGATCGTTTTCGGCAGCGCGGACAATAGCTTCATAATCCACACCTGCATAAATAACGTTTCCACGAACTACATGTGGTTCATATTCTTCCATTTCTTCAATGGTGCATTCATGCTTTTTCAGATCTTCAACTGTAGCAAAGCGCTGAACCTTCTGTGCATTTAAGTCGCCGTAAGGCATTGGATGCCTGATTGCAACAACCTTAAGACCAAGTTCCATTAGGATCTCGATGATACGACGGCTGGTCTGGCTTTTTCCGCAACCCGTACGAGTGGCACCAACAGCAATCACAGGCTTTGTACTCTTAATCATAGTGTCACGCGGACCTAATAACATGAAGTTGGCACCTGCAGCGTTAACTTTAGCGCTAATATTCATTACGCGGTTGTAAGGCACATCGCTGTAAGCAAATACGCAATCATCAACATTATGATCTTTTATCAGTTTAGTAAGATCTTCTTCTGCAAAAATGGGAATACCTTCAGGATAAAGATCTTCACCTGCCAGTTCTTTAGGGTACTTGCGACCGTCAATGTCAGGAATTTGGGCTGCAGTAAAGGCAACTACGTTATAGCTCGCGTTTCCGCGGAAGTAAGTGTTGAAGTTGTGGAAGTCTCTTCCGGCAGCTCCGATAATCAAAACGTTTTTTTTCATTGGTTCTTGAAAATAGTTAATACTTGGTGAAATAGAACTTTTTAAGCTCTTTCACGGGCCCGGGCAGATGGGGAATCTGCTATGAACCTATATACCGGCAATCTGCCGTAAAAAAACCACTGCAAATATATGAGAATACGATTCACTGGCAAGGAAAGATGCGTTTTTTTTTGAAAAAAAATCTCAGGAGGAGCTTTTAGCTGTCAGCAATCAGCAGGTTCTGGGTTCTGGGTTAAAATGCATAGGGCATAGGGCATAGGGCGTAGGGCTTTGAATCCCGCACGTGCGGGAAACGCGAAGCTTTGAACAACTTTTGAACAATAGTGTACTTTATACTTTGGCCTTTAGCCCTTAGCCTTAGTAATTCCGCATTTTGCCGTATATTGTATCAAGCGAGTTCTTAAGTTTTGTGGCTGCCCCTGAAACTGCTTCAAACAATGAATTTGCATGTTGGGTTGCCACTATCGGCTGCATTCCCTCAGGGCGTACTTCCATGGTACACCTTTTATCGTTCATGCCCTCTTTGCTTCCGTCCTCATCACCTAAATGAACTTCAACCCTGGTGATGTTGTCACTAAAGCGCTTGAGGTCCTTTTCTATAATAGATGATAGCTGGCCTCTTAATTCTTCATCACTGGTAATATTGCTTTTTGAATTGAATTGTATGATCATGATTACTGACTGTTTAATGTTAATTTATGAATGTTATTTCAATAGCGGAAAATAGCTGCAACTCCTGTTGTTGAAGGCATTAGTTCAGTGGGCACTACTATCACATCTCCTCCCATGTTATGAACAGTTTCACCGATATCATCAAGAATATCATCTTTTTTTGAATCATCAAGCAAGTTTGCCACCTGATCACGACTGCCTGACTCGTCAGTAATAATTTTATCAGCTTCAAGTAGCAATGTTCCAACTCTGCCTTCTTTAGCCGCATTTCTTACGTCATTCAAAATATCACTTCCGGTACCTTTTGAACTGGCGAAGGAGAAGTTCTCTTTAAAGGTTTCAATACGATTAAGAAATTCAGGTTGCAATAACTCCCAGGCCATCTCAGCCAGTTTTTCAGGCTCTACTGAGTTTGGGTTTATTTGGATTCCTTCTTTGATTAAATTGGGGTTTTTATTTATCTTTTGAAATAGGTTATGGTGCTCAGTTAATGCAGCTAACACCAATGGAAGTTTTTGTTGTTTTGAATACTTCTCATGAACAGCATCAGCAACTACCCTGAAATAACGTTCAGCATCTTTGTCAATCTCCGGACTGCTGCCACCATGACCATGTACCATGGCATTTGATTCTCCCCCTACTCCACCGTAGGCCGCTACCGTAAGATGTTCGTCAGTAAGTTCACTGCCAAGCGCTTTCTCTATATCATCTGGAAACTGATCTGGTAGATTTATTTGTTCCAGTGAATGCTTTGTTCCTTCAAACAACTTTGCTGAGTGAAGCGTCAGTGCTAAAACCTGGTAACGGTAGAGCGATTGGATATTTAATCTTAATGGTTTTGTATGAAAGCTATCAGCTACAACTGCTAATTCATTTATAGGTTCATGCAGGATTACTATGTTAAAAAGATCACCGGCACTAAAAATAGCTAACCCCAACGAAGTGTGGTTCCAGAAATCCCTGTCATCTATGAGCTCAGTGAAGGGTGATAATAATACCTTTACTTCATCCTTTGAGTTTGTGGTAAGTAATGACTCCTCTAATTTCTTAAGTAAGTTCTTATAATTTATAGGGTCTTTCTGACTTTCCGGATGAGTTTTATGAGTTGGCATGTATAATGAAATACATGGTGTTTGTTTCACCGCTAAAAGTTGCTTTATTAATTCGTTTGAGGGTAACCTCATGCTATCGCTTGTGTTCATTTTGTATATTTTTTGAAATTGATTCAGTCTTTCGCTAATGTATATACAAATCAATACCCGTTTAGTTGCGTTTCAAAGTGAAAGATGAGCAATGTCAGGTGACTTTAATTATTACCATGCATAGTTAAATCTGTTAATTAAAGCATGTTATCTTAGCAGATCAATCTTGAACCTGATGAAAATCAACATCCATAGATCGGAAGAACGCAAAGTTTCAGAATTTAAAGAAGTGGTAATCAAACATAGCTTCAACTACGGCTCATTTTTTAATCCTTTAAGAGAAAAGTTTGGCGTTTTGAGAGTTCTGAATGATGAGCGATTAGAACCTGGTTTCTGCTTTAATGAAAGGTTTCACAAGCATATTGAAGTGCTTATTCTACCCTTGAACGGGAGCATAAGTTGTAAAGATTCTACAGGAAGGATCGGAAATGCCGATAGTGAAGGCGCATTATTGATCTCCACCGGTTCTGGCTTATCTTATACTGTTTGTAATTCATCACCTCAAGAGAGCGCTGAAGTGATTGAAATATGGATTTTTGCGCATAAGAATGACGGCCTGTCCGGCATCTCTGAAATGGAAACATCAAAACAAAACCGAATAGGTAAGCTGCAGCTTATTGCTACAGAGCGAAAAACGGTTGCAGGTGAAAGATTATTTCAGAATGTCACAGGTGAGAAATCAGATGCTGGCTTATTATTAAATCAGAATGCTCTTGTTTGGCGGGTAGATATTGGAGAGAATGAATCGGTCAACTATAATTTGAAAGTATCAGGCAATGTTCTTCTGTTGTTTATTGTAAAGGGGGAAGTGATGGTTGGTAAAGATGCAATAAAAGCCAATGAACGAGACTCTGTTGAGCTTACTGAAGTTGATTCAGATGTGTATATTATGGCAGTTAAGGAATCAGAACTTATAATAATTGAGGTTCCTGTTGATTAACTGCTTGCTTCTTCAACCAATAAATCGAATATGCTCATTTGATTTTTAGCAGGTTCTTCTACAATAGTGTAATTATCTCCATAACCATTATGGGTCAAATGCAGCATTATAGCTTTCTTGTATAAACGGATTGGAGTAACCCCGTTCTTTCGGCAGTATGCATCAACTCTTTTCTTCTGCGATGAAGTGAACTTGAAAGCTATACTCTTGTATTTTACTGACTTACGTTTAGCCATGTTTCATATAATTGTGGTTCACTTGTTTGATCATTTCAAATTCCTCATGTTCACTTTTCCTTTGATTTCATCCTTGATACCCAGAATTCAAATCCTCACTTATTCTTTATAACATCCTTTATATCTTCAATAAGCTTACGGGCAATTGACTCTGCTTTATTTTCAGAATCACTCTCAGCATATATCCTGATTATGGGTTCAGTGTTTGACTTTCGCAAATGTACCCATTCATTATCAAATTCTATTTTTACACCATCCTCCTGGTTTACCGGTTGCCTTTTGTACTTATCGGCTATTGATGCAAGTATTTGATCAACATCCATATCAGGCATCAGCTGAATCTTGTTCTTTGATATGGTATAATTAGGGTAAGAAGACCGGATTGCCGAACATCTTTTGCCTGATTTGGCCAATTGTGTTAGGAACAATGCTATTCCAACCAGAGCATCACGACCATAATGCAGTTCAGGTAAGATTACTCCGCCGTTGCCTTCACCACCTATCACCGCATTCACTTCCTTCATTTTATTCACAACATTTACTTCACCAACTGCCGATGCATAATGTGTATGGCCTGCTTTTTCTGTAACATCCCTTAATGCACGGGTTGACGACATGTTTGAAACGGTGTTTCCGGGGTTTGTTGAGAGTATGAAATCAGCTACTGTTACCAGTGTATATTCTTCTCCAAACATTTCGCCATCTTCACTAACAATTGCCAGTCGATCAACGTCAGGGTCAACCACAAAGCCAACATGTGCTTTTGACTTTACAACCAGTTTAGATATTTCATATAGGTTTTCGGGCAGTGGTTCAGGGTTATGGGGGAAGTGCCCGGTAGGTTCACAATAAAGTTCTTCTATCTGTTCCACGCCAAGTGACCTGAGTAATAAGGGAATGGCTAATCCACCTGTTGAGTTCACTGCATCAATAGCTACCTTGAATTTTGCATTTCTAATAGCAAAGGAGTCAACGTATGGCAAAGCAAGTATCTTCTCAATATGCTTTCTTATTTGGCTGTCATCATAAGTTATAGTTCCAATGGAATCAATTCCTGCGTAGGTAAAATCTTCTTTCTCAGCATAATCAAGCAAAAGCTTTCCCTTTTCATCAGCAATGAACTCACCGTATTTGTTCAATAATTTCAATGCATTCCATTGCCATGGATTATGGCTGGCTGTAATGATTATTCCACCATCGCATTTCAGGTCAATAACTGCCATTTCAACTGTGGGCGTAGTGGACAATCCAAGATCAATGACATCAATGCCCATGCCGATCAATGTATTACATACCAGATTGCTTACCATTGGTCCTGAAACACGGGCATCCCTGCCAACTACAACCTTTAATTTTGCTGTACCATCATTTTCAATGATACGGGCAAATGCACTCGCATACTTTACTATGTCAACCGGACTCAAACCTTCGCCCGGCTTGCCGCCTATTGTCCCTCTTATGCCTGAAATGCTCTTAATTAGTGTCATAATATTAGATTAATTATGGCAAAAATACCTAATTATACTCATTGTTGTTTTATTAACATCAAAATGATCATAACTTCTTTTGATTTCATGGCTAAAAGGGTTTGAATGTTGTACTTTTAACATGTTGCAGGTATTGAAAAGTACTTCAGTATGTTTTGAACAGCGACTTTGCATATTGTGAGAAATGTATTTGCATACATAGTGAAATACCTCAACATATTCAGAGAAATGCTTGATTAAGTAATATTGACCTGCTGTTGTAAAAATGCTTATTTTTGCACTTGTAGAATAATAGAGACAATGGACGATTATTTTGATCACGACGAAGAAAAAGATGGCTTAATTGAACTGCTTGAGCGTTTTGAACAAATGCTGAAGGACGGTAAGCATTTCTTTTTTGATACAGAGGAGTACGAGGACCTTGTGGAGCATTATATTCAGCATAATGATTTAAAACTTGCTAACAGGGCGCTCAACATGGGTATGGAGCAATACCCGGGTAGTACTGTTTTGCTTATACGTCAGGCTCAATTGCTTGTTTCCTCAAATAAAGCTGAAAAAGCATTAAAGGTACTGGCAAAAGTCGAAAATATTGATCCAACTAATAGTGAACTATATATTACCAAAGGAGCTATCTACAGCAAGCTGCACAGGTATGATGAAGCCATCAGGGAATATAATAAGGCCATCAATGAACATGAAGACCTGGCTACCATTTACACCAGCATTGCATATGAGTATGAGAATCTCAACAATTACGACAAAGCAATTGATTACCTGAAGAGGGTACTTGAAATTGAACCTCTGAATGAGGCTGTTTTTCATGAACTGGCCTTCTGTTATGAGATTTCCCATCAATTTGAAAATAGCATTAGTTACTTCAATGACTATCTTGATAAGTACCCTTATTCGCACTATGCATGGTTTAACCTTGGTATTGCTTATAATGAAATTGGCCTCTACGAAAAAGCTGTTGACGCTTATGATTTCTGCATAGCCATAAATCCTAACCTCTCCTGGGCTTATTATAATAAAGCCACTACATTGGGTAACATGGGGTTTTACAAGCTTGCAGTTGAAACCTATAAGGACACTTTTGCATTTGAGAAACCTGAGGCTATTACTTATTATTTCATAGGCGAATGCTATGAAAAAATGGAGGATTACCATAGTGCCATTGAGTATTTCAGAAAGGCCACAACACTGGACAAGGACATTGCTGATGCATGGATTGGAATGGGTGTTGCTTACGAGGAACTTGATGACATTAAATCTGCCTTGCGTTTTGTTAAAAAAGGACTGAGCCTCGACCCTCAAAACCCTGAATATATAGCTACCATGGCTATAGTCCAACAGCACGCCGGTTTGTATGAGGAAGCTGCTGAATCATTTGCCAATGCTGCAAAGTATGGCCCTGATGATAATAATATATGGCTTGACTTTTCAGCCATGTATGCTGAACTTGATGAGTATAAAACTGCATTGCAGGTACTTGAAATGGGCATAAGTGTGCAACCTGATAATAATCTGTTACAGTTGAGGAAGATCGCTTATTTATATCTTGAGGGTAAACCTAAGGATGCTATTGCCCACCTCCATTTCGTTTCAACACTTGGTGATGTGGACTTCGAAAACTTATTCGAATATGCTCCATTCCTCAAGAATGATATTACAATTGCAGAAATCATCAATGATTTAAAGTAGTTCTACTCATCAAACTTCAGGCAATGACCAACAGGTATGGACTAATTGGTTTTCCCTTAGGCCACTCCTTCTCAAAAAAGTATTTTACCAACAAGTTCCTGAATCACTCTATTGATGCAGTTTATGATCTTTTCCCACTTGAGGATGTATCACAACTGCACACAATACTCACTGAATTCACTGATTTAATTGGCTTAAACGTTACCATACCTCACAAGCAAAAGATTATCCCTTTGCTTGACAGCATTTCCGATGAAGCAGCAATAATTAATGCCGTAAATACCATCAGGATTTCACGGGTAAATGGTAAACCATTCTTAGAAGGTTATAATACTGATGCTCCTGCCTTTGAAGCTGAATTGATTGAATTTACCAGTGGTCAGAAACGAATTGCTCTGATTCTTGGTACAGGAGGTGCATCGGCTGCTGTTGCTTATGTTTTGGGGGAGCTTGGGTGGGAGTACCAATTTGTCAGCAGAAATGCTAAAAAACCTAACTCCATCACCTACGCTGACCTGACTGAATCAATTGTCAGTAAATCGAAATTGATAATCAACTGCACTCCATTAGGAATGCACCCTGATATTGACACACTACCTCAAATACCTTATTCTGCAGTTACTCCACAGCATTACTTATTTGATATAGTGTATAATCCTGAGCTTACAGCATTTCTCATCAGAGGAAAGCAGCAAGGCGCACATATCCGCAATGGCCTGGGTATGTTGCACAGGCAGGCTGAACTTGCCTGGGATATATGGCAAAAATGATTCTATTTCTGATAAAAGTGTTAATTTAGTCCTTCTATTCAAATTCATCATGCAAAGTCAAACAAATACACCTGTTAACGAACCCAATAACCCTTCAGATGGTAATGTTTTTGCAACCACCGATGGAAGTGGTAATATAAAATTAATTATCCCTGCAAAAGGCTTTAAGGGTAAGGGATTACTCACTATTGTCATTATCGGCATCTGGATGCTTACAATTCTTGTTTGGTCAGGGCTACTGGTTATGATGAAGCCACTTTATGTATTGTACTCCCTCCCCTTCTGGGCCATTGGGATTCATACGTTGATTAAAGCAATCAAAATACTTACACTTGAACAAACAATAATTGTTAACGACAGTACTGTAACCCTGCGAATGAAACGAGGCGATAAAACTGAAGAGCGCATATTTAACAAGAAAGAAGTTGTAGTAAGTTTTATTGAAGGATCATACTACTCCTACACAGGACTTAATAAACGTGGACAATATCCTGCAATTATAGTAAATAATGAAGCTTTCGGATTTGCTGAAAGAGCTACTGGCAGGGAAAAGAAGTGGCTTGCTGATTACCTGAAAGCAAACATTTAGAATATTACCTCAACAACATTTGAATTATTTACACTCGATAACCTTTTGATTCATATAACCTCATAAATTATACTGCAAGCTTATGAATGAGTATCCAAAAAATAAGTGTGGACAGAAAGATTGCCACCATCAGGCATCAGACAATATTTTAACGCTCGAACACGAAAAAATCAGGGAATTACTTTTTAAGCACGATAAGAGAGTGATTTTTGAGCAAACTAATTGTGTTCCTGATGAAACAGAAATACTCTCTGAACTAAAGAATTTAATGAGTCCCTCTGATGTTCAGAGGAAGTCAGTACTTGGGCTTGATATATATCAATATAGCTCCTACGGTGAATTTGAGCAGATGCTTATTCCGTTCCTTTTTAAAACAATATTCGAAACAACCATCGACTTGTGTTTTGAAAATCATCCTTACATTTTTCAGTCCTATACGAAGGAGCGCATAGAGAAATCATTTATTAGCACCGGTGATGGCGGGTTTCTGATATTTGACACTCCAATGCATTCACTCTTATTTGCCTGCAACTACGCAATTGTTCTTCGGGTTTATAATGCTTTTCACTTCTTCCCAAGGCTTCGTAAAATAATCGGTGGTATAAGTACCCGGTATGCAATCACTTATGATAAGGTTTACACCTATAACAACAATTATTACGGTAGGGCAATCATAAACAACGCCAGGATACTTTCAAGTGATAGCCTCAACCGCTGCCTGATTGATGAACATTCACATCGTTGGTTTACGGTAAATATTGATGGAATTGAAAATCTGCAGGTAATGACTATTGAAGACGTTTCCCATATCTGCGAATTTAATGAGGCATATGACACCTCTTCCCTTATAAATAAAACTGATAAGATGTTTGGTCATGAAGCCAACCGGAATCAGGGAATTATCAATTCCGATATACTTAAAATTGGTAAGATCAAAGCCAAGGAAACTGACATCAATGTTTATAATCTTCATTTACAGGTTAGCATGACCCTTGAGAACAATGATGATCCTAATCAAAAGAAGGTTGTTACTGTTAGTCTTGGAAATTTGAATACTTCAGGAATTTAAAACTTCAATGCTATGTGTCCTCTTAAAATTCTTCCTGTTGAAAAAATAAGGGAACTTGATTCATATACCATAAGCAATGAACCGGTTGACTCTATCAATTTGATGGAACGGGCTGCTGCTAAGTGTTATGAATGGATTACCGGCAATGCGCTAAACATCAATAGTTTTAAGGTTATTTGCGGAATGGGCAACAATGGTGGTGATGGCTTGGCTATTGCCCGGATGCTGCATTTTGCCGGTTATAGTGTTGAGATATATTATATCAGACATGCCGCTGAAGCCAGTAATGACAATAAGGTTAATTTCAAGAGAGCTGCTAATATACCAGGCTTGATAGTAACTGAAGTGTTTGAAGACGATACCTCTATTGATATCAGTGAGGGTGAGGTAGTTATTGATGCTTTGCTGGGTTCAGGTTTGAATAAACCGGTTACCGGATTCCTTGCTGATGTGATCAAACAGGTTAACAATAGCTCTGCTTATGTAATATCAATTGACATCCCATCAGGTTTAATGGCTGATCTCCCAACAGTTGAATCAAAGAAATCAGCGATCATTAATGCTGATTATACTTTAACCTTCCAGATGCCCAAGCTCGCATTCTTTATGCCTGAAAATGATAAATACACAGGCAAGTTGGTTGTTTTGGATATAGGCTTAAGCACTGAATTTATTAATGACACAGGTAGCAGTTTCCACCTGACTCAGGAATCTGATTGTCGTAAGATTTATAAACCACTACAAAGATTTGCCCATAAAGGAACTTATGGTCACGCGCTATTAATAGCAGGAAGTCTTGGTAAGATAGGCGCATCTATCATGGCATCCAAAGCATGCCTGCGCTCAGGGGCCGGGCTTATTACTGCCCACACTCCCTGGTGCGGAATGGATGCCATTCACTCATCAGTTCCGGAGGTTATGGTTAATCTTGACAAATCAGAAACACATTTTTCATCCTTGCCTGATCTTTCACCATATAATGCCATTGCAATAGGTCCCGGAATAGGTATGCATCCTGAAACACAGAATGCCTTAAAGCTGCTAATCCAGGAAGCTAAATCGCCATTAATTATTGACGCCGATGGTTTAAATATACTGGCGGAAAACAAAACATGGCTATCATTTCTGCCTCCCGGCACCATACTTACTCCTCATTTGAAAGAGTTTGAACGCATAACCTCCCCCACTGACAACCATTTCAACAGGCTTGAGATACTTATGGCATTCACTCAGCGGTTCAAGGTTTATGTTGTTTTAAAAGGCGCTTTTTCAGCTATAGGTTTCCCTGATGGTACAGTATATTTCAATCCTACCGGAAACCCGGGAATGGCAACAGGCGGTACCGGTGATGTACTTACCGGCATAATATTAGGTTTGAAGGCAACAGGGTATTCTTCAGGTGAAGCATGTATCCTGGGCACCTGGCTACATGGAAAAGCTGCAGATATAGCTGCTAAAAAAATCTCACAACCTGCATTAATTGCAACAGATGTTATCGGCTATCTGGGAAAAGCATTCCTTAAATTAGGATAAGGCTAAAGGCTAAGGGCTAAAGGCTAAAGGCTAAAGTACAAAGTACTGACTGCTGACGGCTATCCTAACAATCAACTTGCAGCAAAGTCCTGCTCAATAAGGTCTTCTTCAAGTCGCAGGTTATCAATGATAAAAATCTGACGCTCAGGTGTGTTTCTGCCCATATAGAATGAGAGCACCTCGTTAATTTCAGACGATTTGCGTAAGATCACAGGATCCAACCGCATGGAAGCACCAATGAAATGCCTGAACTCATCAGGTGATATCTCACCTAATCCTTTAAATCGTGTAATTTCAGGATTAGGGATTAATTCTTTTAGCGCATTTGCTTTTTCCTCATCTGAATAGCAGTAGATTGTTTTCTTCTTATTCCTAACCCTGAATAATGGAGTTTGTAGAATATACAAGTGCCCCATTTTAACAACATCAGGATAGAATTGCAGGAAGAAGGTCAACAACAGCAGCCTTATATGCATACCGTCAACATCAGCATCAGTGGCAACAACAATGTTGTTGTATCTCAGATTCTCCACTCCCTCTTCAACGTTAAGGGCGGATTGGAGCAAATTGAACTCGTCGTTCTCATACACAACCCTCTTGCTCAATCCATAACTATTGAGTGGCTTTCCTTTCAAACTGAAAACTGCTTGTGTGTTTACATCTCTCGACTTAGTAATTGATCCGCTTGCTGAATCACCTTCGGTAATAAATAATGTAGTTTCAAGCCGCTTTTCGTCGTTACTGTTATAGTGCACCCGGCAATCGCGTAGCTTTTTATTATGCAGACTAACTTTCTTTACGCTCTCCTTGGCAAGTTTCTTGATATTCGCAAAATCCTTTCTTTCCTTTTCACTTTGCAATATTTTGCGTAATAATGACTCAGCAACATCGCTGTTTACGTGCAGATAATTGTCGAGCTGTTTTTTTAGAACATCGCCAATGTAATTTCTAACACCCTGACCGTCAGGTTCCATCAATTGAGAACCTAACTTAGTTTTTGTTTGCGATTCAAATACCGGCTCCTGAATCTTAATACTTATAGCAGCAACAATACTCTGCCGTATATCACTGGGATCAAAGTCCTTACGATAAAAATCGCGAATTGTTTTTACAAGTGCCTCACGAAATGCTGCCTGATGCGTACCACCCTGCGTAGTATGCTGTCCGTTAACAAAAGAATAATATTCTTCACCGTATTGGCGACTACTATGTGTGAATGCACATTCAAAATCTTCATCCTTCAGTTGAAGGATAGGATACATTATTGGGTTGCCGTTAATATTTCTCTGAAGCAGATCAATCAATCCGTTCTTTGCCTGCATCCGTATTCCGTTAAACCAGATGGTGAGGCCGTTATTGAGGAATACATAGTTCCACAACATCTGCTCAATGTATTCAGGGATGAAATGATAGTTGCCAAAAAGATTCTCATCAGGAATAAAGCTGATAAGTGTTCCACTTCTCAAAGAACAAGGCTGTTCAGGTTGATCATCAATGATTTCCCCTCTTTCAAATTCTACGATCTTGGTTTTTCCTTCACGTATACTCTGCACGCAAAAAAATGAACTCAGCGCGTTAACCGCCTTTGATCCCACGCCATTTAAGCCTACTGCTTTTTTGAATATCTTGGAGTCGTACTTTGCTCCAGTATTGATTTTTGAAACGCAATCAATCACCTTACCAAGCGGCATGCCACGGCCATAATCCCTGATAATCACCTTCTGGTCTTTGATAGCAACTTCAATGGTTCGTCCGTTCCCCATAACGAACTCATCAATAGAATTATCAATTATTTCTTTAATAAGCACATAGATACCGTCATCCTGTGAAGAGCCGTCACCAAGTTTGCCGATATACATACCGGGACGCAAGCGAATGTGCTCTTTCCAGTCTAATGTCCTTATTGAATCATCTGAGTATTGCCCGGGTATACTGGGCGTGTAATCTAAATCCTCCATAGCTTGCAAATATACTCCAAAGTATTTTTACAAGGTTCTGCAAATCCAAATGATTTATTATTATTTGTGAACATTTGGCTTTAGGAGCCAGGCATCAGGATACTGGATTCTTACCCTGTCCATTTCCCTATAAGCACTGGCTTCATCGCTGAATTTGCCGGCCGCAATCCTGTAGAAACTGGGGTTTTTAATATAGAGTGCATTTGGGAAACCCATTTGTTTAATCTTATTAACTTCCTTAATAGCCAGCTCTTCTGAGCTGGTGCTGGATACTATTATATAATAAAGCGGTTGATCATCAACTTCCCGGAGGGCTGCTTCATGAGGATTCTCAACTTCCTGAACGCCTGCTTCATGAGGATTCTCAACTTCCCGAACGCCTACTTCCTGAGAATTCTCAACTCCCTGCAAAACAGCATCCTCAGGATTTGTTATAATATTAATAGTGTCAGTGCTGCAGTCAACTGGACTGCCCAGTGCATCAACACCCTCTCCAAACCAAACACAGGCATATTCTCCATAAATCCCAACACCAATAGCTTGCCACGGCTTTGTCCATTTGCCTTCATTTAACAGATAATCGTTCATCAAACCTATATCTTTCCATAAGTAAAAAGCATCATAGGCTTTAGCTTCTTCTCCTGATGAATAAACCACCTCATAGGCTTTATGCTTATAACCGGTAAGCTCCTTCGGTTTTTGTGTCATACATTCCAACCGTTTTTCATCACGTGCATAGCAGCATGATTTCCATTTGCCTTTATCTGACCAGCTATGGGGATTGCATCCACCAAAGTCGGGGCGATTAAAAGAAAGGTCTTTAGCGTGAATTTTAGCAACGTATGACAATGATTTGGAGAATTCAATAGCAGGAAGGTTCTTGCTGATTCTATACTCGGAAATTAGATTATACAACTCCCGCTCTTCAACAGTTATGCAGTGATTTTCAGGAGTCTCCGTGTCAGCAACCTGTCCGCGACTTGCAACACAGATAACCAAAAACAAGAATGTCAAAATCCTCCTCTGCATAGTACATTTACTTATTGTAAGGTAAAAATAGGCATAATAGCTATATAAATCAACACCCTATAAAGGTTAACCTCCATAGTTAGATGCTAGATTAATCAATGTAACAAACAGCCAGCAAATCAGTATTTAACTTCGCGTCAGCCGAAATCTCAATATCCTTCACAGAATTCTTTACTTTAAAACTCTCAGCAATATCGGGCATTGTGCCTGATTTAGTTTCTTTAGAACTTATCTCTTTGTCCAGTTGAAAGGGGGTTGTGGATATCTTTTTGGCCGTATGAAAGGGGGTTGTGGATATCTTTTTGGCCGTATGAAAAGGGGTTGAGGCTATCTTTTTGGTCAGCTGAAAGAGGGTTGCGGCTAAATTCAACATAAATACCCTTACAGCATTCGGATAAATGAACAGCGTAAATGGTAAACTGATCAACCGCTGCTTTTTTGTGCGTGAAATCTCTTCCTTAACAAGATCAGTTGTTGAACCTATCTTCAGTATCTCAACTCTGCTGAAATGCGGCTTTAGTAACTCATCTAAACTTTTTACTGAATATTCCCTTAAGTGGTAGATATTCCAGGGTTTCTGAATAAAGCGAAAAAGTCTGTTTTTCTTATCCGGTGTTGAGATAAGAATACACCCACCCGGATTTAGCATGCTCTTTAGCTTTTCGATAAAGGCTTTATCATCCCGTACATGTTCAATTACCTGAAATGAACTGATAATATCAAACTTTTCGTTCGTTACTTCCGGGATCAGCTTATACATCAAATTATCAGCATGATACTTATCCCTGGCATACCTGACAGCACTTTCATCCAAGTCAACTCCTGTTACATGAAAAGCTGTAGCTGACAGTAAATGAGCTCCATATCCTGATCCGCAGCCATAATCTAATATCTTTTTTCCTGAAGCTAACCGGGCAGCAAACTGGTAAGTAGCAACATGCATTAAATGATTGTAAAGCTCAGCTTCATTTTCAACAGATTCATTCAGTTTAAGCCTCTGATCAGTAGTGTCCATTCCAGATTAAATTAATTAACTAACTTCTTCGCAAACATACCCTTTACTTGCTTTATGGCAAAATGCACATCAGTTTTATCGGGAATAAAGCCTCGCCATCTAACACCGGTTATTTTCATGAAAACAATAAATTGGTATATAGTTCCTGACAAGTACGAAATTGACGATGTGATCCCTGCTCCTATCAAACCGTATCGCGGAATTAAAGTGAAGCCAAGTACAAGAGTAAATACGAGTCCGATTAATGCAGTAACCGTGCTATACTTCGGTTTGCCTGTTCCTGAAAAATAATGACTGAACATCAGCGTAAGCGAAACCGCTACTATACCGGGTGAAAGGCTAATTATAACCTGCTTTATATTACTGAAATCGCTCCTGAATACCCACACAAAAAACTCCGTTGGCAAAAGCATAAGCACTATAATCAATGCCATGGTAGCCAATCCTGTTAGCTTGATAAACTGAACAGTCAGCTGAATTGAATAGTCCTTATCCCTGCTGTTGGAAATGCGTGAAAAGAGTAAAACCGCCATGCTTCTACCTATAATCCACACGCTTTCGGCTATTTGTACACCAACAGAAAAAACGCCAAGGGTCGCCCTGTCAAAGAACTTCTCTATTATATAATAACTTAACCTGTAGTTAAAAAGCTGAAGGAAATTAGCTGCCTGAAGATAACCCCCATAGCTGAATGATTCCATAACTATACTCCTGCGAGGCCATCTGAAGTCTTTTAATGGCGGGAAATTTACCCATACTCCCACTAAAGCCATAGTGCTCATGCTGATATACTGGGCAGTAACGTAAGCTTGTGTATCAAACCACTTGCGGATTATTACAAAAACAAGCAGAGGCAGCAATATGAGTAACGACTGAAGCACCGCAAGGGAATTAAACCAGTTTACTTTTTCCTTTCCAAGGAATATATTCTGGTTTACAGTTATTATGCTTCCTAAGAATGATAACACTAAAACATCAGTATCAAATCCATCAGGTATAAGTGAAAATGCTCTAAGTATTATCCAAGTCGGCACTCCTGCTACCACTATCCATATCCAGGCTATTATAAGCAACTCAGCCAGCGAATTTCTCGATGTTTGGTACACCAGCGCACTTCCTGCCAAAACCGCTGTAATAAGCTGTATTATGCTTATTCCTAATACAATTAATGAGATGGTTCCAAGTATTTCAGCTCCAAGGAACCTTGCACATATCCATATTATCCCGAGGTTTACTAAGGCAATTATTAATCGTGATGCAGTGGTGGATAGCAGATTGCGTAACATAGTCTACCTGATTAGCCCGGCTTTTCGTTTTATCTGATAAAAGAAGTTAGCCCATGAAAAGCCTATGCGTTTGCAGTCGAAAAACATGTAATCGCCGGCAAATGAAACAGTATGTAAACCTGTAAACCCGGAAGGTGGCTCTAAAACGTTAACCGCCATCTCAAGGAATGATTCATCTGAAAGAATTTTTACTTCATTGATTATAACCCGTCCCCCGTAGCTGCGCGAACAATCCTGTGACGGCCTGTATAATTTCCCGTCGAGGTAAAACAAAGGACCAGCAGGCCTCGAATTACCTACATTTGATTTCACCGGATTCAAAACATGTGGTACAAACTCATCTTCAAAGTTTTCAGCATGCCATATATTCAGTTCAACATTGGTTGCATGGCCTGAAGTAAAAAACAGGTACCAGTAATTTTGGTGGTATATAAACGTAGGGTCAACAGCCTCAATATCTTTAATGAGAGTCCGCTCGTGAACCAGCTTCATTGTCGGAATATCCAGTCTGTATAGTTCAAGGTTTTTCCGCTCCTTGCATTCGGGAATGCAATAGGTAATACCCTTGTATTTCAATATGAAGGGATACGATAAATGCCAGGGCTCTTCAAGTAGTGAAACAGGCATGGTAAAAGTTGAATCACGTTCACTGAACCAAACTGATGAAATATGAGCTTTCTTTCCTTTATATGAGTAGTCTTCAAATAGTAACAACAATCTTTCCTGCTCTTTAATGGCAAACCCATCAGCATAGTAGTGATCACTGTTTTTGGCAGTTAACCAGTCAACTTCCTCATCGTCAATTGAGAATTGCAATCCACTTAGAATATCGGCTGTCCGGGCTTTTATCAGACCTGTTTGCCATATTTCACATGAAAACATTTCTGTAAAGTGAAACTTGATCTTATTAGCCAACTGCTTAAATAAGAACAGCATGAAACTGACATTGCCGGGCACTTTAAGTATGGGAGCATTAGAACTGACACCTTCAGAAGGCTCAGGAAAAGTATTTTGAATGATTATTTCGCGACAAACATCAGCAGGCCAGTTTTTTGTTAAGTTAATCGACTGATCCAGATTAGCTCTCCATGAATGGTCGATCGTTTTAAAAAGTCCCTTTCTCAGGATGATACCGCTATCCAGCTTCTCAGTCAATCGTTGTAATATAGCTCCACTTTTGGGGTCGTTGTTTTGTATCGGCCAAAATGCAGGAGGAACACCACGGTATTTCTGCTCATCATCATGGTGAAACGACCATATACCCATAGGAGAACAAGTAAGTATTTCACCTCTTATTATACCAAATCCAAATTTAAGGATGAAATCAGGATTATAACTTCTGATTGATTGAATGTCGTCATCGCTGAAATATTCACTGAATTTCTTTTTTGTAGTCTTACATTTTATTACAGGGACATCTGACAATAGTTTATCAATCCGCTTTAACTTAAATGATTCCGGACTAAAGATATATTGATAGTACTTCTTGAATAAAAGATTATTCCATTTGTATTCCTTTACACGCTTCCATAAGGAGCTTTTCTTCAAATCCTCATGAACACGGCATATAACAAGAACCGGTGATATGCCGCTTTCAGCAAGTAATGATTCTATTGATTCATACTGCCAGCGCTGCACTTGCATGGAGTTAACCATAACAGCAAATCTCAAACCTTCGGAATAGTCTTTTACAGTCATAGGCAAGCTGGTAATTTGTTGATATAATTGATTTATTCTGCCTGATGCTAACCAGTAATTTGTTGATACAATTGATTTAACCTGCCTGATACTGATGCATTGCTGCATATACCAACTACACTCTCTCTTAACAATAAGGGGTCATATTTCTGATAGTTCTGCTTCACTTCAAGCATTGCAGCAACCAAAGCGGCAGTATCACCAACCGGAATAACCATGCCATTCTTACTATCAATAACCTCACTTAAATCAGCTACATCTGTTGCGATTACGGGTATTCCTGACAACAAGGCCTCATAAGCAACTATGCCAAAAGTTTCATAATTGCTGCTCAAAACTAAACAGTGCGATTGCCCAAGAACGGAAGCTGCACCTTCAGGACTTAAAGTACCTGTAAAAACAGCCGCTACGGCTTTGTCACCTGCGTACTGCTCAATCAATTTTCTGTCAGTACCATTACCCACAAAAACAATCTGGAAGTCACTGTCAGTGTCCTCCAACCTAACGGCAGCATCAATGATCATCTTCAGGTTCTTTGACTTCTCTTCAAAACATGATATGCTGATAAACCTGAATGTTTTATTTCGGTTTTCATTAATTCTGAATACATCAGTATCAACGACATTAGGTAATATTTCTTGATTGAAATTCAGACCATTACGCCGCATAGCTTTATAGAGCCTCTTAGAAACAACAGTGACTGCTGAAGCCTTTTTGATAACCATTTGTGTAAAAATTTTCCTGACAAAACCTTTATAGTCAGGATTCTCATCATAGTATCTTGACCAGTGTTCAGTGATCATATAGGGCACTTTGTACCACATTGATAAAATCATTGCTATGAATGCCGATCGCGTAAGAATATTAGCATGTATTGCATCGGGCTTTCCATTGGTTTCGAGCGCAACTCTAACAGCTCTAATCCATGCCAATAATTGAAGTAGAGGATTGAAAACGCCACTGCTCTTATAATAAACAATAACCTCAGTTAAATTATCATCAATGTCAGTTGAAACTCTTAAAAGATTTTTCTCTTTTTCTTTTGAAGCTGTAATATATGCAACTGTAACCTGATAACCCGCCTGCACTGCTGCCCGGGCATGATTTCGAACAAACAAGCCCAGCATTGGATCAGCATCTGACGGATACCATCGTGAAAGGTAAAGTATGTGTTTTTGGGCTTTGGATATCATACAGGATCAAAACTTCAAAGGTAAGGAATAGTATACAAGGATGAGCACAATCGGTGCTTTAAGCTAACCGGTAGGTGTAATTCCTTGTTTTTCAAGAATCTGTATAGCATTCTCCAAACGTTCATTACCAGTGCCTTCCACTATTGAAAATGGAATATTACGGGATGTAAGTTCTTTAGTGTATAACTCGAAAAGATAATCGCGGTTGTGTGGATTCTCCCTTAATGGGTCATACTCCCAGGGAAGGTCGAGGTTACAAAGTAAAGTATAATCATAGGGATGCTTAGCTGCCATGTTGGTTATCCAATCATGTGATTTGCCATATTTCACCATGCACCAGATATGTGTAACCATAAAATCGGTATCGCAAAACAGAACATTACGCGCTTTCTTTATTTGGAGTGATTCCTTTTCAAATTGACCATGGGCTATGGATAAAATATCACCGAAATTATAGTCCCCTTTCAAATCAGAAAGATACTCACGTGAATATTCGGGCACCCAGGGTTCATTAAAGTGTTCAGCCAATTGTTGACACAATAACGATTTACCTGTTGACTCAGGGCCTGTTAAAGCTATACGGATAGGTTTCTTTGATACCATCTTTTTCGCCATTCTAAATAACCAAGCATTGCTATTACCAAAAAAACCACAAACTGAACACTCGTAAATATCAGTCCCTTACTAACATACAGAGGTATCGATATTAAGTCACCAACAATCCAGTATATCCAATTTTCTACTCTTTTCAGCGCCATTAACCACATCCCCACCACAAAAATTGCAGTTGTAAGTGAATCAACGTATGGCACATAGGAATTCATATATACCACATTGTCCTTATTGAACCACCACATTAACGCAAAAATGGCAAAAAACGCAACAACAGTCATGACCACCCCAAGTATTTGCTCTTTGGTGGTGTTCATTGATATTTCACGTGTTATTACTTTGCCATTTTTATGAGTCCAGTGATACCAGCCATATACACTCATGAAAAAGTAAAATATATTTATACCGGCATCAGCATATAATTGCGCATTATAGCAGATATACACATATATAAGCACACTAACTATTCCAACCGGATAAACGAGTATATTTTCACGCCGTGCATACCAAACACTACCAATTCCTGTAATTACTGCAATAATCTCCAGGTAACCTGTGTTGGCAAGATCACGAAATAACTGGTTGATGAACTCCATTACCTCCTAACTACGCAAATCAGCATTTATTACTTTCATAACGAACACTGAATGAGGCAGTTCAAAAGCATTCTTTATGCAGTTGGTAACAGTACCCATCACTTCATCAAATTTGCCAAACACCTGGGTTGCCATAGTATTTGTTCTGATGATGAGGTTTTTATTCAAATTTAGCTCTTCAATAAACTTCAGGATAGGAGCCTTAAATTCCTCTTTTAGCGGATAGTATGAAATTTCAACTGAGATTAACATAGCAATATAGTTTTAAAAGTGCAAATATAAGTTTTTATAGCCGATATAATCCGGTTCAGCACTATTACAATGGATCCGGCGGCTTGAAGGTTCTATTCTTTCAGCCGGTTATTAATGTTGAGGCGGCTTGAAGGTGTCCTATACTTTCAGCCAATTTCTCATCATTGCAGCACCATATTGGGTCATAAAAGACTCCGGATGGAACTGAACCGACTGTATATCATATTCCTTGTGTTCAAGGCTCATGATCATGTGGTCATCACACTCGGCAGTAATGGTTAAGCATTCAGGCAAATTATCTTTATTCACATACCATGAGTGGTACAATCCTATTTCACTCTTATCAGGAACTCCGGCGTACAATTTGCTTTGTTTGTGGAGTAGATGTAGTTTTTTAATTCTGCCGTGACTTACAGCCTGCAGATTGCTTAAATTTGCTCCAAAATATTCACCAATAAACTGGTGGCCAAGGCATACACCCAAAATACTTTTACTTTGTTTGTATCTGTCGAGTATTGTCCGCATCAATGGAAATTCTGAAGGCAATCCCGGACCGGGTGAAAAGACTATTTTATCAAAAGACGACAACGACGGGATATCAGTTTTTTCAGGAATATTAATGCTAAGATTAACAGAACCTGACTTCCTTAACAGAGCAGCAAGGTTATATGTAAAGCTATCGTGATTATCTAAAAGGAATACCTTTATCATTCAGTATCAATTTGCCGTTAAATTATGAATATTAGCAACAAAGTAATTAAAAAGATTTCTGACCTCTCTGCAAAAGGAGAGAAATTCTTTTTTATTATTGATTTTTCCGGCACAAATAGTCTTGTACTTTCACCTGATGAAGCAGCTGAAAAAGGTATCTTCTTCAGGATTAATAACTTTTCTAATATTGACGATAAGCTTGAAAATGAACTTAACAGCCATAATCACATAAAGAAAGAGTTTACCGTTTTCCCAGTTGATTATAATGAATACTTAAAGGCCTTTGATCAAGTAAAAGTTGCCCTTCAACGGGGTGACACCTATCTGCTCAATCTTACATTCAGAACGCAAATTGAAACAGGATATTCTCTTGATGAAATATTCAGATTCAGCAAAGCAAAGTACAAGATGCTCTTTAAGAATGAGTTTGTTGTGTTTTCCCCCGAGATGTTTATAAGTATTAAGGACGGTATAATTGAAACACGGCCTATGAAAGGGACAATCTCTGCCAATATCCCTGAGGCTGAAGCAAAACTCCTTAATAATCAGAAAGAACTGTTTGAACACAATACCATTGTTGACCTTTTGCGTAATGACCTGAATATAGTTGCTTCAAATGTGGAGGTTGAGAAGTTTCGCTACTTAGAAAAAATCACAACCAACAAAGGAGAAATAATCCAGGCCAGTTCAATTATAACAGGAGAACTTGCGCCTGATTACAGAACCAATCTCGGTGGCATCATTGCAGCGCTGCTTCCTGCAGGATCTGTTACAGGAGCTCCAAAAGAGAAAACAGTAGAACTGATCAATACAATTGAATCGTACAACAGGGGTAATTATACTGGCATTTTCGGATATTTTGATGGTAATAACCTCGAAACAGCGGTTTCAATCAGGTTCATTGAGAGGTCAGGTGATAAGCTCTTTTTTAAAAGTGGCGGTGGAATAACTGCATTAAGTGATCCTCTCGATGAATACAATGAACTAATTGATAAAGTGTATGTTCCAATTTATTGAAACCATCAAAATAGTTGATGGCATTCCACAATATTTGGAGTACCACCGTTTAAGGATGGCCAATACTTTGAGCCATTTTTATAGAAGGGACAGTTTGCCTGACATTGAAAATATAATTGCTGTTCCCCCACTTTTTACATCAGGAGTTGTTAAGTGTAGAGTCGAATATTCTGATACTGATTATACAGCGCAGTATGATCATTATAAGCCCAGAAACATTCAAACGCTTAAGCTTATAAAGTGTGATACAATTGACTATACCTATAAATTCAGGGATAGGAAAATGCTAAATGAATTACTGATGAATAAAGGCGATTGCGACGAAATACTAATTGTGAAAAACGAAATGATAACCGACACAAGTTATACTAACATCGCCTTTTTTGATAGTAACAAATGGTATACGCCTGCTACTCCCCTGTTAAAAGGTACTGCAAGGCAGAGATTAATTGAAACCGGACAAATATTTGAAAGAGAAATAACCATTCATAACTTTCGGGAATTTGATTCATTTATTCTGCTGAATTGCATGCTTAACAGCGACTTTTCCAATTTCAGGTCAACAGATTCAATTGTGGGCTGAGTTACTGAAATAATATTTATTATTGTAAAATTAAATCCAAACATCATCATCATGGAAATCAAATCTGAGGGTAAAGGTTCAAAAAAAGTTAGAAATCACAAATGGTTCTTGTTAGCGATAACAATGGGCGTATTTATGATGTTGGGGTTCTCTTCCTGCCTTACTGTTGAGAATAAAGAATATACATACGAACTAACAGGCCCTAACTCCGGAAAATTAACTATAAAGTATATAAACATCTATTCAGTTATGGATGAAGGAAGAGATGTTTCAGCAGAGGACTTCAAAGAATTGCTTGATAAATACTTAAATGGTACTCAAATAGCAGAAGATTTTCCCACAGCAAAAAATATCAGCACCCGTTTATTTGAAGAAAACAACCAGTTGCATGGAGAAGTCACACTTGAATTTGATGACCTAAATTCAGCCAGGCTATATCAATTTGATTCAAAAAGCCCGGTAATGATGAATATCAGCACTGCTCTCGACTCTGAATCATATTTAACATCAAACGGAGTATACGGCAATGAGCATATGCCTGTTGTGTTCTGGCCCATAGAGAATAAAACATTTACTGTAACTACATCAATATCTAAGCCTGATGAAACCAGCGTTAGCCTGGTTGAGGAATACCGGAAATGGTTGGTGACAAGGCATTAAATGGTTGGTGACAAGGCAATAAATGGTTGGCGACAGGGCATAAAATGGTTGGCGACAGGGCATAAAAAAAGGGCAGCTCCATTTAAGAACCACCCTATTCTCCCTTCTTCCTTAGTAGGTTAATCAACTTTTGCGTTAATTGTAACTTGGAAGGAAATATCGTCACTTATGTAGTTGTCTCTCAGGTTATCAAAGAATTTCCTTGAACCATATCTTACGTCCCATTCTGAGCGGTCGACCACGAATTCTGTACTTTCAACTTTAAGCATTTCTTCAGTAAGAGAATAAGATACCGGGAAGGTTACGCTCTTAGTATTTTCCTTGAGTGTAAGGTTACCGGTAACATTATAATTTTCAGTGCTTCCGGTTTTTGGCTCAACTGATGTAATCACAAACTTTGATGTTGGATTGGTTTCAACTTCAAAGAAATCTGCCGATTTCAAATGACCAACAAGTTTTGCATTCGCTTCAGGATCAGTAAGGTCATGGTTTACGATAGTATTCATATCAATGGTAAAGTTGCCACCAACCAAATTACCGTCGGTTACAAGTACCTCACCTCCCGAAATCTGAATGGTACCTTCATGTTTCCCTGTAGGTTTTGAACCTACCCAGTTAATTGTTGAGTTAGTTGAATCAACAGTAAAGGTTTTTTCGCCTTCAGTTACTGTTACTTGTTTTGCTTCACCTGATTCTGCTTTATTTTCATTGTTTGCACACGACATCATGAATACACTAAGGAATAACAGGCTTGATAATTTAATAAAATTTTTCATCTCTTTAGTTGATTTGATTTGTTAGTTAACTTAATAATAATCTTTACAAAATTTGATTCATTAATAAATACTCTATGGATACTTTACGGTTAGACTACGGTTAAACTACTGTTAGTCTACCCTGAGGGTAGACTAATCGTAGGCTAACTCTATTATAATAGTATAATATCTGTAGGGTTGATGGTAATAGAAGCTGATTATTTTTCATATAGGATACTATAAACTATTGTTAATCGAAAATGTTCAAAAGATTAAACAAACAGCAATTTTAAATTAACAATAATTAACCAGGCAATTATTGACCAAGTCCGTATATTTGTCACTTACACTAACGTATGCAACAATTGATTAAACCGGGTGTGATGTTATTGATGCTTTTTATGGCATTGAGTTTACATGCCCAGCAGTACGTAATGATAAAAGGTCAGGTGTGGGACCTGAGAGGTGATGAATTAGTAGGCGCACATGCGTATAATATTACAAGGCATTACGGCACATTTACTGACATTGAAGGAATTTTCTTCTTAGTAATGAATCCCGGTGACTCCCTGAGGGTATCCATGGTAGGTTACAAACCTTATACAATGAAGATTCCCCAACGCCTATCGGCTGATTCCTATAAACTTGATGTAACCTTAATTGGCGATACTATCATCCTAAAAACAGCTGAAATAAAGCCGTATCCTGCTACTTATGCAGAATTTAAGCGTGAATTCCTTGAGTTGAGAGTTCCTGAAGAAATATTATTCGAAAAAACCAATATCCCTCACATTGTCTACAGGAGCAAGTATGCAAATCCTGATGGAGGCGGAATACTACTTCCTGGGCCATTCAGCCTGTTATATAATGCCTTCAGCAAAGAAGGAAAAGAACTCAAAAAGATGAATTCCATACTGGCAGTGAACCGGTTGCGTGAACAACTGCTCAATGTTATACCACGTGCTACACTTGAGAACCAATATGGACTTAAAACCGATGATGATATTGATGAAATGATATCACGGTGCGGAATTACATCTGAATTGTTGCAAACCTGGTCAGATTATGATATAATTTCACATATCTCCCGATGTGCAAAGTAAATTTGTACTTCACGCTGCCAAAGCGTTGAATGCAATCAGGCTAACAGGGTAATTGCAATCAGACTAACAGGGCTTTGAATGTAATCAATGGTATATGGTTTATGAACCAATAGTTCTGATATTTGTTAACAGATTTCAAACAAAGAAATTTTATGACTACAAAGGAGGCAAGGGAATTAAAAACTACTATTGTTGCAGGATTGACAGCGAATGAAATACTCAATGATTACCGCATAGCTTTCGAAAGCAGACAGGCAAGTATTCTGGGAAGAAAAGAGGTTCTTACAGGTAAAGGTAAATTCGGAATATTTGGTGATGGTAAAGAAATACCACAACTTGCAATGGCTCATGTATTCAAGGCAGGCGATTGGCGTTCAGGATACTATCGTGATCAAACTTTTATGCTTGCCACCGGGATGATGTCCCTCGAAGAATTCTTTTCCCAGATATACGGTGATACTGATACCTCTATAAATCCAGGGACTGCAGGAAGAGTGATGAACAACCACTTTGCCACAAGAAGCCTTGATGACAAAGGATATTGGAAAGACCTTACCCTTCAAAGAAACTCATCGGCAGATATTTCACCAACAGCCGGGCAAATGCCACGGCTCCTGGGATTAGCCCAGGCCTCCAAAATATTCCGTAAGTTAAATAATCCGGTTGTTGAAAAGGGATTTTCAAATCAGGGTAATGAAGTTGCTTTTGGTACTATAGGTGATGCCTCAACCTCCGAAGGCATTTTCTTTGAGACAATAAATGCAGCAGGTGTATTGCAGATACCAATGGCTATTTCTGTTTGGGATGACGGTTGGGGCATTTCTGTTCCCAGCAAATACCAAACAACAAAGCAAAGCATTTCAGAAGTCTTAAAAGGATTTCAGGCTGATGAAAATGGTGATGGCCTTTTGATATATAAAGTGGAAGGTTGGAACTATGCTAAACTACTTGAAGTATACCGTGAAGGAATTGAGATATGCCGGCAGCAACATATACCTGTACTTTTTCATGTAACTGAACTTACCCAGCCTCAAGGTCATTCAACCAGTGGTTCACATGAGAGGTACAAGTCAACTGAACGTTTGGAATGGGAAAAGCAATTTGATGGTATTTCAAAGATGCGCTCCTGGATCATTGAATCTGGTATTGCTGATGAGCAGGCATTGGTGTCACTTGAAAAAGAAGCATTAGCAACTGTAAGAAAAGCGCGCAGCACTGCCTGGAATAACTACCAGGAACCAATCAAAATGCTGCGTGACGAGTTTCTACAAATGGCTGATGTCACCACTTGTAATTGCGCAAAAACAAATAAGATCGAGAATATCAAAGAAGATCTTAAGATGATTGCTGAGCCAGTAAGAAAAGATATAATATCATCAGGTAGGAAAATACTCAGGTTAATATGCGACTCTTGCAGCAACCCGGAGAATTCACTTAAAGCCAACGTTACTCAATGGCTTACTAAAATTTCAGTGGATAGTGCTGACAGGTATAACTCTCATCTTTACAGTGAATCAGACCTGAAGATATCAAATATTAAAGAAACGAAGCCTGAATATGCTGAAAAGCCTGTAATGGTTCCGGGACGTGAGATTCTGCGCGATAACTTCGATGCTTTATTTACTAAATACCCTCAGCTGGTACTCTTTGGTGAGGATGTTGGCAAAATTGGCGGTGTAAACCAAAGTTACGAGGGATTACAAGAAAAATACGGTGTTGAGCGTATTTTCGATACCGGTATCAGGGAAGCTACCATTGTAGGTCAAGGTGTTGGAATGGCTATGAGAGGCCTAAGGCCAATTGCTGAAATTCAATATTTTGACTATTTGCTTTATGGATTGCAGGTGTTGAGTGATGACCTGGCAACACTGCAATATCGTACAAAAGGCGGTCAGAAAGCCCCGGTAATCATAAGTACACGCGGTCACAGGTTGGAGGGTATCTGGCATTCAGGTTCTCCCCTTTCAATGGTCATAAACTCAATAAAAGGTGTTCATGTGCTTGTACCCCGTGATATGACCAGGGCAGCAGCATTCTATAACACCATGCTCGCATCAGATGAACCGGCACTTATCATTGAACCCCTTAATGGTTATCGTTTGAGGGAAATGAAGCCAACGAATCCAGGTGAATACAAAATACAACCCGGTATTCCTGAAGTACTCGCTGAAGGAACTGATGTTACTATTGTTACTTACGGTTCATGTGTTAGAATTGCCCATGATGCTGTAGCTCAGTTGAATGCATTCAACATTTCCTGTGAATTAATTGATGTGCAATCGCTTGAACCTTTTGATGTAAACCACACAATTGTGAAATCCTTAAAGAAAACTAACAAAATAGTATTCTTTGATGAGGATGTTCCGGGTGGTGCAACTGCGTATATGATGCAAAAAGTTTTGGAAGTGCAAAAAGGATTTATGTATCTCGACTCATCTCCAAAAACTATAACAGCCAAAGCACATCGTGCAGCATACAGCACTGATGGCGATTACTTCTCAAATCCTAACGCTGAAGATGTGTTTGAAACAGTGTACAATATTATGAACGAATACAACCCTAACCGGTATCCAAAAATATTCTAAAGCATTTCATTCAGTATTAGTGTTTATACTAATAAAGTAAAAGTGATGGGGATGAATAGTAATCAGCGCTGGCTGCTTCCTGGTATTGTTTATCTTATAGCAGCTGTTATCATCGTTACTACAGGATATTTATACTATAAGGAAAACAGAACTACCGTTTTTGAGAAAACCGAAAGCCAACTGTTAACACTCAACACACTCAAACTTGAGGAGATTCAGAACTGGTTAAAAGAACGGGATAATGATATTGCCTTCTTTCGTCAGAATACTATGTTTTTGCAAGAGGTTAAAACTTTCCTTTCAGGTAAAGCCCGGAACAAAATTAACCTTATGCAATGGCTCAGTCAAACACAGGCATCACATGGTTATGATATCTTTCTGATTGATAAGGATGGAAGCACGCATTTCATTGTTGGAAATGATTCAATTACGCTCTCACCGCATGTAGTTGACACCTGCGTGAATTCCATGCGTTCAGATGAGCCTGTTTTCATTGATGTATACCGACGAGGCAATACAAACAAGCTTTTCTATGCCAGTATTGGCAAATTGAAGTTAACAGGCTCTGATGAACCTGATGCATGCCTGGTTTTTAGAACTAACTTAAGCATGCATTTTCTTGATGATATCATCATGGACAAAACCCACAGTTACAATGTGGTATACTCAATGGTTAGGAATGAGGGCGACTCAGTTTACTTTGTAAACAGCAAAAAGTTTAAAACAATTGACAGCCTTGCAGGTGGTGAAATAGAAAATTACGATGATGCGCCACTTGTGATGGCAACCAAGGGAATAGAAGGAACATTTACCGGCAAAGGCCCCAATGGGAAGGACATTATTGCAAGTGTAAAGAAGATACCCCGATCAAAATGGGTGCTTGTTGTACACACTGAAATTGGCAGAGTTGAGGAACCCCTGGCAGAGAAGAAGTGGATCATTGGCATCTACTCCTTGCTGTTTGTATTCATATTTGTGTTAGGGCATTTACAATTTGTACAGAAATCGAGGGTGAAAAACCTGAATGAACAGATACGTTTGAATAATGAGTTAATAAATAACAGGGAAATACTGCAAACTGTTATTCAGGCTTCTCCCCTGCCACTTGTTGTGATTTCACGAGAAAAAAAGATACTGATATGGAATAATGCTGCCACTGAAGTTTTTGGCTGGACATATACTGATATCTTAAACAAGAGTAATCCGTTATTTGAACAATCAGAAGAAGAGGAATATTCCAGAATTATTGAAAAATTAAACAATTCGGGCAATAGATATTCTTTTGAAACTTCCAGGAAGGGGAAACAAGGTAATCTTGTACAATTGAGCTGCTTGGTTACTAATTTAATTGATCCAATAAATAAGGAAAACAACATCCTTTTCGTATATGAGGATATTACTGAGAGAAAGCGTATTGGCGATGAACTCAAACAATTGAACGAAAGCCTTGAACAACGTGTATACAAGCGCACTCTGGAAGTAGCTGAACTCAATAAATCACTTACTGAACGGGCTAACCAGCTTGAATTGCTGAATGCAGAGCTGGAATCATTCTCATACTCCGTTTCCCACGATTTAAAAGCCCCATTGAGATCTATACAGGGTTTCACCGATATTGTCCTTAATGAGTACGTAGATGAACTAAGTGATGAGGTCAAACGCTTATTCAGCATTATTAAGAAAAATGCAAGGAGGATGGATCAGTTGATCAAGGACCTGCTTGATCTGTCGAGGGTGACACGAATTAACCTGAATTTTGGTTCTTTAAATATGAATGAGATTATTAAGGAGGTGGTCAACGACAATTTTAGTACATCTATGAGTGAGAAAGTGAGGTTGGAAGTTAATACCATGCTACCGGCAGCAGGCGACAAAACCCTTATTCAACAGGTGTGGTCAAATTTGATTTCCAATGCAATTAAGTACTCACAAAGGAGTGAAACACCAATTATTAAAATATCCAGCAGCATTGATAATAATCTGGTTACATATTCCATTCAGGATAACGGTGTTGGCTTTAATCCTGCATATGCGCATAAGCTTTTTAGCACTTTTCAACGACTCCACAGCAGTGACGAATTTGAAGGAACCGGTGTTGGTTTAGCAATAGTGAAGAGAATTGTCAACAGACATGGAGGAGAAATATGGGCAGAAAGTGAAGAAGGCAAAGGCGCTACATTTCACTTCTCATTACCTGTATCTGTTGATGGCCTATAGTATTAAATATTGTAACCATGTGGTTTTTTAATACCTTTACATGCTGTTAAATAAGCTTGTTTAAATGAGGCTTTCCATTGTAATTGTTAATTATAACGTTAGGTATTTCCTTGAGCAATGCCTTCATTCTGTTGAAGAAGCAATCAAAGGCCTTGAATGTGAAGTATTTGTTGTTGACAACAACTCCGTTGATGGTTCTAACGAAATGGTTATTGCCAAATTTCCATGGGTCAAATTAATTGCCAATAAAGAAAATACAGGTTTTTCAAAAGCCAATAACCAGGCTATCAGCATAGCGAAAGGTGATTACATACTTCTTTTAAATCCTGATACCCTGCTTGAGCAGGATACGCTACGCAAATGTGTTGCCTTTATGGATGAACACGCTGATGCCGGTGGTTTGGGTATTAAGATGGTTGATGGTAAAGGAAAGTTTTTGCCCGAGTCGAAACGAGGTCTTCCTACACCTGATGTAGCTTTCTATAAAATATTCGGACTATCTTCCCTTTTTCCCAAGTCAAAGCTCTTTGGTAAATACCATCTGAGTTACCTCGATAATAATCAAACTCATGAGGTTGATATTTTATCCGGCGCTTTTATGATGCTCAGGAAAAAGACCATTGAGAAGGTGGGGTCACTTGACGAAACGTTCTTTATGTATGGTGAAGATATTGATCTCAGCTACAGGATCACCAAGGGCGGATACAAGAATTATTATTTTCCTGAAGCCAGGATAATTCATTATAAAGGCGAAAGCACTAAGAAATCGAGTATCAACTACGTGTTCGTGTTTTATAATGCGATGATAATATTCGCCAAAAAACATTTTTCACAGAATAATGCCCGGTTATTTTCCATTTTGATTCATATAGCCATCTACTTAAGAGCAGGCATGGCAATATTAACAAGGCTACTCCAAACGCTGTTACTCCCAATCATGGATGCCCTTGTTATCTATTTAGGCTCACTGGTGATAGTCAATTATTGGGAATCGCATGTTACCTATACCATTGGTGGGCACTACCCTGATATTTTCCTTTTGCTGATTTTGCCGTTGTATGTGGTTGTTTGGCTCTTTTCAGTGTTTGTGGCAGGTGGATACGACAAGCCTCTAAAAATCAGGAAAATAATTGCAGGAATTTTAGCCGGGTCTGTTGCAATACTTGTGTTCTATGCCTTGTTACCATCGGAGTTCCGTTTCTCACGAGCTATTATACTACTCTCCGGGCTCTGGGCACTTATTTCAATGATAAGCATCAGGCTGATATTGCACTTCAGTGGGTTTAAGGATTACCGTCTTGGATACACCATTAATAAGAGATTTATTATAGCCGGAGAAGAAAATGAGGCTAACCGTGTAGCTGATCTTTTGCATAAAACACTAATTAATCCGGCATTTATTGGTTTAGTAAGCCTTAATAGAGATGAAGAGAAGGCCACGGGATTTATTGGTAGTCTAAATCAAATCTCCGAGATCATTAGTATTTATAAAATTGACGAAGTGATTTTCTGCGCCCGTGATATACCCGCGCAACAGATCATTGATATTATGAGTCAACTTCAGCAAAATGAAGTCGATTTCAAGATTGCCCCACCCGAGAGCTTATCCATAATCGGCTCTAATTCCATCAACACCACCGGCGATCTGTACGTTATTGATATAAACTCAGTTGGCAAACCGAATAACCTGCGTAATAAGAGATTGTTCGACCTGGCAGTTGCGTTGGTACTCCTTCCTTTATCCCCGGTTTTGATGTGGATCACAAAAAATCCATTTAGTTTTATTGTGAACTTGTTTAAAGTGTTACTGGGTATCAGGTCGTTTGTTGGCTACAGCAATCGCGATAACAACATTCTTCCTCGCATAAAAACAGGTGTACTGAATCCAACTGACGTTTTCCCGGATAAAAAGATATCTCCTGAAACATCATCGAGGCTAAATATGCTTTATGCAAGGGATTATAAAATGGGAACTGACCTGAATATCATATGGCGGGGATTCAGAAACCTTGGCCGCAATTGATCAGAAACTCCTGACCAGGCTGTATCGTTACAAAAGTGAAGGTAAATGCCGAATTCCTAAACCTTTTTTATATAACTTTGTTAAATACGGCATCGCTGAAAGCGTTATAATAACAGGCCTGAAAAGCCTACCAATTAAATATTGTTATGGCACAATTTGAAGTAATAATGCCCAAACTGGGTGAGAGTATCATTGAAGCAACAATAACCCGATGGATCAAAAAACCGGGAGATACAATTGAAGAAGATGATCCCATTTTAGAAATCGCAACTGACAAAGTAGACTCTGAAATACCATCTCCGGTTGAAGGTAAACTAATTGAAGTAAAGTATAATGAGGGTGATGTAGTGGAGGTTGGCAAAGTGATTGCAATCATTGAAACTGAACCTGATAGTGCTGAAGAGCAATCAAAAGACACCCCGCAGAAAAAAGAAGAAACAGCAACCATTTCCAATAAACCTGAGTATGCAGAAAACCAGGCCGATGGAGGTGCCGGACAACCTAAAGCTGAAAAAGCTGAATCCAAACAATCAGTAGAAGCAAAAACCGATGCTAAAACTCAGGCTGGTGGTACCGATGGTAAAGCTTTAGCTCAGGGTGGTGAAACCGAAGCTCAGGATGAAGAAATGGAAGGTCAGGAGAATGAATCCGGAACTCAGTCAGAAGATGAAGATGAAACTGAATCTGACCGCTTCTACTCCCCACTTGTAAAGAATATTGCAAAGGCTGAAGGGATCACAGGAAAAGAGCTTGAGAAAGTAAAAGGTACCGGCAAGGAAGGGCGTGTTACTAAAACTGATCTTCTCTCCTATCTTGAACAACGCAAACAGCAACCCGCGGAATCTGCTGAACCACAGAAACAGCAGCCTGGGGAATCCGCTGAACCGCAGAAGCAACAGCAGCCACAAGCAGATCAGGCGAAAGCGGCGCAAAAAACAAGCGTTCCTTCAACTGCAAAACCGGCTCCACCTGTTACTGCGCAACAAGGCGACGAAATAATTGAAATGGATCGTATGCGTAAGCTTATAGCTGACCATATGGTTATGTCAAAACAGGTTTCACCTCATGTTACTTCCTTCATTGAGGTTGATGTCACAAATATGGTGATGTGGCGCGAGAAAGTGAAAGATGAGTTCCTTAAACGTGAAAAGGAGAAAATCACCTTCACCCCTATTTTCGTTGAAGCCGCAACACAGGCAATTAAAGAACTACCGGGTGTAAATGCATCAGTTGATGGATATAATGTGATTTTACGTAAAAACATTAGCATCGGAATTGCTGCAGCACTGCCAAACGGCAACCTCATTGTTCCGGTTATAAAAAATTCCGATCAAAAGAGCTTGCTGGGTTTGGCTAAAGATGTAAACAGCCTGGCTGATAAAGCGCGTAGGGGTAAACTTGAACCTGATGATATTCAGGGCGGAACTTTTACCATTACTAACCTTGGTACATTTGGCAGTATTACCGGATCACCTATAATCAACCAGCCTCAGGTTGCTATACTTGGACTGGGTGTTATCAAAAAGAAACCGGTAGTGCTTGAAACTGAACATGGTGACGTTATTGCTATCAGGCATATGGTTATTCTTTCTCTTGCTTATGACCATCGCGTAGTCGATGGAGCATTGGGAGGTAAGTTCCTGCAAAAAATGCAGCAAATACTTGAAAGTTTCGATACAAACAGAACCATTTAAAGCGTTTTTGTCTAAATTTACAGCTTCAGGAATAATGTAGTTCCTGAAGCTTTTTATTTAATTAATGGAACTCAACCTAATAAAACCACTCGCTGTTTTTGACCTTGAAACAACAGGTACAAATGTAGCCACCGACCGGATCATCGAAATCAGTATCATAAAGATAAACCCTGACGGAAAGGAACAAGTATTAACACAGCGAATTAATCCTGTAATACCTATACCACCTGAAGCCACCGCGGTACATGGTATCACGAATGCCGACCTTATCAATGAACCAACATTTGCTGAAGCAGGTCCTCGTATTGCCTTATTCCTCAATCATTGTGATCTGGCAGGGTATAACTCAAATAGATTTGATATTCCATTACTGGTGGAGGAATTCCTCAGGGCTGATATTGCCTTTGAAGTGAAAGGAAGGCGTTTTGTTGATGTTCAAAACATCTTTCATAAAATGGAACCGCGCACACTCAAAGCTGCTTACCGCTTTTACTGCACAAAAGAGCTTGAAAATGCCCATTCCGCTGAAGCTGATACAAAGGCTACTTATGAAATACTCAAAGCCCAATTACTGTGCTACGAGAATACTGAATACACAGGTGCTGACGGCATTCCATGCAAACCTGTAGTGAATGACATCAAAGCATTGCATGATTTCTCTAACCAGAACAAGAACGCTGATCTGGTGGGCCACATAATCTTTAATGCAAAGGATCGTGAAGTGTTTAATTTTGGGAAATACAAAGGCAAAACCGTTGAAGAAGTCTTCAGCCTCGAACCCTCCTATTATGACTGGATGATGAAAGCTGACTTTCCTTTGTACACTAAGAAGGTGATCACGGCTATTAAACTGCGGGGTTTTAATAAAAACTCTGTAAGTGTTACTTAGATTCTAAGTTTAAGAGTTACAAGGTGTACTTAGGTTCTAAGTACGCACCATGAGTTGCCAACAATGAATATTGACTGGATGATAATGATGCCTATTTTAAAAAGTTAATTAATTGCTTGTATGAAGATAATCTGCATTGGCCGCAACTACACTGAACACGCTAAAGAACTGAATAACCCGGTTCCGGCAACACCTGTTTTCTTTATGAAACCTGAATCAGCATTGGTACGTGGAAATTTACCGTTCTTTTACCCTGCATTTTCAAATGATATTCATTACGAGGGTGAATTGGTGCTTCATATCAATAAAGTAGGCAGGAATATTATCCAAAAGCACGCCCACACTTATTATGATGGTATAGGCTTTGGTATCGACTTTACTGCCCGCGACTTACAGCAGGAAGCAAAGGCTAAAGGTTTACCATGGGAGATCGCGAAAGCGTTCGACTCATCAGCTCCGGTAAGTGAATTTATCCCGGTTGAGGAATTCGCCGACCTTGGTAATATCGGGTTCAGTCTGTCAAAGAACGACCAGCAAGTGCAAATTGGCAACTCCTCAGAAATGATCTTCAACTTTGATTCAATAATTGCCTATGTATCACGGTTTGTTACCCTCAAGATGGGTGATATGATCTTTACAGGAACACCCGCCGGTGTAGGACCGGTTACTGTTGGTGATAAGTTGGAGGGGTTTATTGGGGGGAGGAAGGTTTTGTTGTGTAATATTAGGTAGTTAGGGCTAAAGGTAAAAAAGGCTAAAGGCTAAAGGCTAAAGGCTAAAGGTAAAAAAGGCTAAAGGCTAAAGGC
>JAGXGB010000066.1 GCA_024636955.1 Bacteroidales bacterium | reverse complement strand
CCTGATGGAAACAGAGGAATAAAAAAGGTGCACCCTGATGGAAACAGAGGAATAAAAAAGGTGCACCCTTGAGGATGCACCTTAGAAATTAAAATTACATAATTTCAAATCGTCTGGATCCAAATTATTGGATCGCGATCTCTTTCTTAATTACAGCATCTTCCCTTCTTGGCAGGCTAACCTTCAAAATTCCATTCTGATAATCGGCAATGATCTTGTCCATATCAACTGACTTAGGAAGAACAAAACTGCGGATTAAGTTCTGCTGAGTAAATTCTTTGCGCAGATATTTTTCATCCTGAACTTCATCTTGCTGTTTTAATTCAGCGCTGATGGTCAAAGTTTGATGCTCCAGATTTATACGAATATCCTCCTTGGTGAAACCGGGAACTGACATTTCTATCACAAATGAAGTTTCATTATCAAAAATGTTAGCAGGATAACTATACCTAGCTGAATCGCGCATTGAAGTGCTGAAGAATTGATCTATTAAACTTAGAGTTGGCTGGTTAAATCTAATTGTGTTCATTTTTATTTCCTCCTTTAATTTGGTTTTTCTCATGCTTTTTCAATTTGTGTGCCAAGGCAATAAACAGATACTTTACAAGCACAAAACAGACATAATGGCAGACTTATTATGGGCAATTATGAGTAAAACAGCCAAAATGGCTGCTCTTTTTTTCAACAATTAAGTGTAATTTTGATTTATATTAGTGCAGGTGTAGCACGGTCACCTGACTATGACTCAAAATATGGCAAGTCAGCATAGGGCAATCTTAAAAATATTCGCATTCCGAAGGGTGATAATTCCGATAATTATCGGTCTGGCGGTGATTGTATACATGATAATTACTGACTTATCACACGGGGATCTTAGTTCCATTACCATTACATGGGGTTCAATTTGTTGCTTCATTCTGGCTATACTTATGATTGCAGTTCGTGATCTGGCCTACATGTATCGAATCAGGTTATTGACAGGTAATACCTTATCGTGGAAAAAGTCATTTCAGGTAATTTTTCTGTGGGAGTTTGCATCAAGCGTTACACCTTCGGTTGTTGGGGGCACAGCAATTGCCATATTCATCCTTACAAAAGAAAAATTGGGAACTGGCCGTGCAACTGCAACTGTTATGGTAACAGCGCTTCTTGATGAACTCTTTTATATTGTACTGGTGCCATTAACCTTTATTCTGGCAGGGATTGAGCGTTTATCAGTTCAAGGGCATGGTTTCAGCTTTTTCGGAACCCAATTCAGTACTATGGGTATATTTATTATTGGATACTCAGTTATTGCCTTGATTACCTTTCTATTATCTTATGGTGTTTTTATTAATCCGGGAGGACTTAAATGGCTGTTGATTCGTATTACACGCTTTAAGTACCTTAAACGCTTTGCGCATGCGGCTGAGCATACAGGAGATCAAATAGTTCAGGCATCACTTGGATTCAAGAATAAATCATACGATTTCTGGCTTAAAGCTGCCGGTGCAACCGGGCTTGCATGGATTGCCAGGTTTCTGATCGTTAACTTTCTAATTGTTGGATTTACATCAGCCGTTTCCATTGGTGACCATATGCTAATAATGGCCCGGCAGTTAATGATGTGGGTTATAATGCTAATTAGTCCTACTCCGGGTGGTAGTGGCATTGCCGAGTTCTTTTTCCCAGTGTTTCTGCGTGAATTTATTGCAGGTTCAACATTTGATCTTACGACATTAGTAGCACTATCATGGCGACTGCTATCCTATTATCCATATCTGATAATTGGTGCTTTCGTGCTTCCATTCTGGCTCAGAAGGGTATATCTTGGAAGAAAGCTTATAAAGTTTAAGCCAAGATAATTTGCTTTTAAACTTTCCTTTAATCATAAAACAAAGCAGAACAACTCACTGCACTGCAAAGAATTAGCCGCAGTGGAAGTACTTATCAACCAGATCCTGCAACTTCTCTTTATTACAATGCACCTGGTCTCTTAGTTGCTCATCATTGAAACTTCTTAACTTGCGGGCAACTCCTTCAATAACACTTTTAGGGAAAACATCGTATTGCTCGTAAATTTCAGCTTGTTTTTCGAGCATTGCTGCTGATTCCCAGCAAGAAACAGGAAGCTGGTTTAGTTGTGAAACTCTTTCTTTGTGTTTGTCATCAAATATATTCACATCAACATACCACTTCTCAGCAAGCTCAAGAGCATTCTCCATTTCGAGGCCATGCCGTGCTGCAACTGTTAAACCGGCAAGTAAGAGGTAAATATCAGCCGAACCATCAGGACAGCGGAATTCAACTGTTTGAAGTTGGGAGTGATCCTGCTTAACAGGTTTCTCAAGTGGGTTAGCATTAAATATCATATTGTTTTCACCCGCCCAGCCTAGTGGAACCCTCACAAGTACACTTCGGTTTCTATCACCCCAACAAATGTTGGTTGGCGCTTCCTGGTGCGGAACAAGTCTGAAATACGAGGTTGGATTAGCATTACCAAAGGCTGTTAATGAAGGAGCAAGCTCAAGATATCCGGCTATAGCTTTTTTTGCAATGTCACTTAATTTGCCATTGCCAACCATTTGATTTAATCCATCCTTTACAAGTCTGGTGTGTATATGCATACCACTACCTGCTTTCCCGACAGTAATTTTTGGTGCAAAAGTTACAGTTACTCCATATTTGTATGCCAGTGACCTCAATATCCACTTAGCTATCACAAGCTGGTCAGCAGCATCTTCAAGCGTTGTGGGGGTAAACTCAATCTCGTTTTGCTCAAACAACTTTCCATCTTGTGTAAAATTTCCTACTTCCGAATGACCATATTTGATCAGGCAGCCGGCTTTTGCCATGGCATCCATAGCTTCTGTACGCAAAAATTCCCATTTGGCAAAAGGAGCTGATTCATGGTATCCTTTCTGATCAACTGCCGGATATAAATCATCAAGTTCACTGATGATATAATACTCCAGCTCACCCATTACTTCAAATGATAAACCGGTAGTTTCTTTCAATGCAGCATGAGCCTTGCGCAGGATATATTCAGGTGAACTCTCTAATGGCTTACCGTCCTTGTTATAATAGGAGCAAAGAATATCAATAGCTGCTACTTCTGAAAAGGGATTAACGAAAGCAGTGCGATACCTTGGTACTACATACAAATCACTGGAGTCAGCTTTGATAAAAGGAAAGAGGCTTGATCCATCGCACCTTTCACCGGTTGAAAGAATACTATTAAGGTGATCGAGCGAACTGATTACAAAATTGAGTGTTTTTAACCGGCCATCACCTCCAACGTACCTGAAATTAACCATTTCAATGTTATTGTCTTCAATGTACTTTATAAGATCAGCTTTTGTAAATTCAGATGCAGGTTTGTTAAGATATTGCACCAAAGGATTGGGATTCATTTCTGCGAAGTTTTTCATGCTTTTGTAAGTTTGCCAGTGCGGTTTCAGCCTTATCGGATAATCGGTTAAGATTGTTTTGGGTCACCAAAATTATGAAGTTTTATTCACTATACCGCATGAATCAGATAAATAATTATCATGTGTAATTACATACTATTCCCATTAAAATTCAGTATATTTACCACTTATCGGATCTAAAAAGGAAGCACTGCATGAACTCAGCTGAACTATTGTTTTTTAGCATTTTCCTGATACTGATCCTCTGTTTTCTTTTACTCGATCTGGGGGTGTTTGATAAAACCAACCACCTGGTTTCTCTCATGGAAGCACTGTTCTATACCGGATTGTGGATTGCTGTTTCTTTAGGGTTTTATGTGCTTTTAATATTTCATGGCGACTGGATCCATCTTGGGGCTGAGGGTAATCTCACTGATCTTAAAGCGCTGATTGTTAGATATGGCATCCTATTAAAATTGATGGACTCGACTACAGCAGCGCAATTGAAGTATATAAAAAGAATTTGGCGCTTGAATTCATCACCGGATACATAATTGAAAAGATGCTATCACTTGATAATATCTTCGTTATGGTTGTGATCTTTTATGCATTCAATGTTAACCCATTATATTACAGGCGAGTACTGTTTTATGGAATTCTCGCCGCAGTAGTATTCAGGTTTATATTCATTTTTTCTGCTTCAGCTATAATACACGAATTCTCATGGGTATTGTACCTTTTTGGTGTTCTTTTAATATACACAGGTGTGAAAATGCTTTTTGAGAAGGACAAACCTCAAATAAGTAAGCGCAATCATCCGGTAGTTCGTTTTGCATCCCGGTATCTACCGGTGTATCCGCATTTTGTAAGACATTATTTCTTTATCAGGAAACACGGCAAGTTGATGATCACGCCACTTTTTATTGTTTTGATGGTGATAGAATTCTCAGATGTTGTTTTCGCAGTTGACTCTATACCGGCAATATTTGCAATTACCAGTGATCCATACATAATTTTCTTTTCCAACGTCTTTGCGATACTTGGGTTGAGGGCTTTATTCTTTGTTTTGATAAAAGTTATTGACTTTTTCAGGTATCTCAAGATAGGCCTTGCTGTCCTACTCACATTTATTGGGGTTAAGATGCTTATTGCAGATTATCTGAAAGAGGCAGGATTTACAACTGCACATTCCCTATATACCATATTAGGCATAATGGTAATCAGCGTATTGCTCTCAATTATTTTTCCGGAGAAGGAACATTGAGCCACTCAGGGGACTCGAACCCCCGACCCGCGCATTACGAATGCGCTGCTCTACCGACTGAGCTAAAGTGGCATTAACAACTCAGGGGCAGGCTTCAACCTACCCCTGCTATTTGTCGGGATGAGAGGATTCGAACCTCCGGCCTCTTCGTCCCGAACGAAGCACGCTACCAGGCTGCGCTACATCCCGAATCAAACTCTCTTAAGTATTGGACGATTGGCTTAAGTAGTGCAAAAATAATGATTTTTTACCCAGCAAATAATCTTTAGCTTAAATGAATCTATAGGGTAATTAAACTGATTGTGATTTAAGTAGTTCAAGTATCTTTTGCCCTACCAAATGTGCTGATGCAGGGTTCTGGCCAGTAACAAGCCGTTCATCAACCTTTACATTCTCTGTTTTATTTGGAGCTGCCACATGATTGGCGCCTCTTTCTTTTAATTTACTTTCAAGCAGAAAAGGCACAACATCAGTCATTCCCCCGGCTTCTTCTTCGGCATTTGTATATGCTGCAATTGTTTTACCATCAACAAGGTAAGTGCCGTTTTTAAGTTTCACATTCACTAGTCCTGCAGGTCCATGACATACTGCTGAAACTATGCCTTTGTTATCATAAAGTTCGCCAGTTAACCTTGCTATCTCATTATTTTCGGGCAAATCCCACATTGCTCCATGCCCTCCTACAAAATGGATGGCAGCATAATCACCAATGTTCACCTTATCTGGTGTTAATGTGTTTTCTAATTTCTCCTTAATTTCAGGGTTTTCCCAAAACTCTCTGTTCACAGAATCTTCAAGATTAAACCCGTCAACCGGGGGCTTGCCTCCCTTAGGGCTCATAAATTCAACCTCAATACCCTCCTCGTGCAAAACTTTCCACGGGTGTGCTGCTTCCGATAGATACCAACCTGTTGGCTTGCCTGTACTTCCTTTTACTGGATGACCTGACAGAACGAATAGAACTTTTGTGTCTTTCATAGATTTTGTTATTGATTGTAAAAGTAACAACGTAGTGAATCAATAGGTTCGGAGAAAAGAGGACCAATCAAAAGGTATGAGACAGAGCATTAAAAACTCAAGAGATAAGGTTTTATCAACTTAGGAGATAGGTTTTATCAACTTAGGAGATAGGTTTTATCTACATAGGAGATAGGGGTTTAAAAACTTAGGAGACAGGGCATGCCTGTCTCCTAAGTTAAAGATATTATTGTGCATCATACAACATTTGAATCTCTTCAAGTGTCAGTGGTCTGTTAAAGAAATGCATATCATCATACAAACTCAGATCAGAGTAATGTAACCAATATACAAAGTTGGGTGCTCCTGATCCTATAGTAATTGAGGTTGCACCTGTCCAGTCAACCGGTCCTGCTAATTCTGCTTCAAGTGCCACTTCATTATTTACGTATATTGATGCCATTGTGGATGTAACAGAAACTACAATATGTATCCAGTCAGTGCCTGGGGTGGCTACATAGAAAGGATTCATCCAGAGTTCAGCATCACCAACACCCAAATTGACAAAGAGATTTTGATTGTCACCGCTGATTTCACGGGCCATTCTAAAACCTGAGTTCCTGCTTTCACCTACCGGGCTTATGGCAATCATACCTCCTCTGTCCGGTATAGGGTTTATCTTATACCAGAAAGCAATGGCGAATTCAGATGATGCCACAAGGTCTGTTGCAGGATAAGTAATATAAGAGTCAGCAGCACCTGCATAAGCATCACCTATTTTGCCGGTTGCAAACTTAGGAGCTCCCACTTTAGTTGCTGAATTTCCTGTAATTACCTCGGTAAGATCACCCTCAAAAGGCAGATAAATGATTTCACCATCAAGTGGGATGTAAGGCGCAGCTGTTACCTTTGTAAAAGTTATATCATCAGAAATACTTTTGCCCGTCATATCTTCAGCTGTTACAGTAAGTGTATGTTCACCGTCAGGGATATCGTCAACCGGGTAGTCAATCAATGCTCTTCTGTAGTCCTTAAAGCTTGTAACTGAGCCTATATCTGACCCGTCAAGATTGAAAGTTACTGATTTAAGTTCAACATCATCTAATGCTGTAACTTTAATAGTCACGGTTGTGTTACCACCTTCTATAACTCTTACAATCTTTCCGGGAACCGGATAATCAATTGTGAGCTCAGGATCTTCCCTATCAGCTGCCGGTTTAACCGAAGTAATTGGATCAAGTTCAGGTTCGCAGGCAACAAGAAGTATTGTGGCCATGCATGTGTACAGTATATTTTTATAAGCTTTCATCTCTTTACTATTTTGGTTAAATCATCCATTATTGTTTAAGACTTGGCAGCTGGTCAACCTGATTTTGAGGATATGGTAAGAAGATATCTCCTTCCTGGAATGTCCTGCCTTCGTAGCTAAGTTCCTCAAACCTGCCCAACCTGACCATGTCATAATAACGTTGTCCCATTTCCATTGCAAGTTCTGCTAACTTCTCATCCATTACCTGATCAAGTGTAACACCTGATATTGGATTCAATCCTGCCCGCTCCCTCACCAGGTTAACTGCATCATCGGCACTTCCGGCACTTCCTGAAGCTCCATGCAGAGTAGCTTCTGCATACATCAACAATATTTCGGAATACCTGATGATGGGATAGTTTTTATTAGTGCCATAGTCAGTGCGGCCCGGTGTTAACTGAGTGCTCGGTAAATAATGCTTTCCACTGGCAAATATTGCACGGGCATAATTATTAACGATATCACCTGAGCGTGTAGTATTTGAAATCCATGATGGAAGAATGGCATAGTTTGGGTCTGTCTTAAGTGAATCAATGCCGGCATTAGTGAATAGAACGCTTGTTTCAAGCCTTACTGTTTCATTCCTGTCGAGCATAAACTTTATGTACTTCATGCTTGGTTCCCAAAAACCCCAGCCTTCAGATGCACCGGCAACAGCTGGTGTCCATCCTTGAGGACCATAGAATGCAAACAGGTGTGCATAATTCTCTCCTGCGTCTAAACCAAGGTCAGAATACTGCATTTCAAGAATATTTTCATTATTCAATTTGCCCTTAATCTTAAACAACTCATAAAAATCAGGTTCCAATGTAAATTTACCTGAGTTTATTATTTCGCCAGTTGCTTCAGCAACAACCTGATACTTTTCAGTGGTTCCCAGCTCAAGGTTAGCCAGAGCCTTAATTGCCAATGCAGTGTACTTTGTAACACCTCCCGGAATATCAGCGCGTTCATTTGGCCTTACAGCAGGGAGATTTGGGATTGCCTCATCCATCCAATCAGATATTTGTTGCATTATCTGAGCTTTAGTAGAAAGAGGTGCAATCAACAATAAAGCAGGATCAGATGAAGGAGGAATAGGTAAATCACCCCAAACTCTGCTAACCTGGAAGAGCCACCAGGCATTCAGTACTTTTGCTTCTGCTATATACTGATCAGCAAGTGACTTGTTAGGAGCATACTCTTTATACAACGCTATCTGCTCCATTGCTGAATTGGCTGAATACATATTCTGGTAAAAGTTCTGAAACAATGAGTTATACATCCAGTAATCCTTATTATAGTTGTACTTGTCAGTCTCAGCAAAGTCTTGCTGGTCACCAAGTCCACCAGCATTTACATCATCACCCCTTACAGCTATCAGAGGAATGTTTTCCCACTCAATGCTATTAAACTCATAATATGCGCCCAACAAAGGCCTTATCATGTTTCCGGTGAGTGTATAGTCAGTTGTTTCGGTTAATTTTCTGTTTTCGGCCGGCTCATCTAAAAACTTCTCACATCCACCGGATACAAGAAGAATAACTATTGTGATTAAGCTGAATATATGGTTTTTATATGGTTTCATCTTTTTAAGTTTTAGGGATCAGAACTTAATATTCAGGTTAAATGTATACACCGCAGCAATTGGATAGGTTTGATGATCCCAGCCATTTGGAACCTCCGGCGTGAAGCCATTGTATGAGAATATTGACAACGGCCTTTCAGCAGTAAATGCTACCCTTGTTTCGGGAAAATTTCCGCGGCTTTTAAATGTATATCCTAATTGTGCATTCTGAATACGGAAGAAAGAACCGTCCTGAACAAAATAATCACTCATACTCTGGTTCCATCCTTTTCGCAAGCCTTTTGATGAAGGGTATTCATTTGAAGTACCCTCACCATGCCAGCGGTTTTCAGCAAGGTCAGCATCAATATTACCATCGGGAGTCCATATCAATTCACCTCTTCGGCGATTTAGGATCTTATTCCCTGCCTGTCCGTAGAAACTTGTTGAGAAGTCGAAATTCATGAACTTAATGTTAATATAACCACCATACATGAAGTCAGGAAAGTATGATCCAAGTATCACACGGTCATCAGCGTTAATTATACCGTCGTTGTTTTGGTCAACATATTTGAAATCACCGGGTTCAAGATTATTCTCTAAAGCATCCGGATTCTGCTCTATTTCATTGTAGTTCTGGTATACACCTGCAACTTCAAGTCCATAAAAAGCTAAGAGTGGCTGTCCTACATAGGTGCGCTGGCGAAATTCTGCTGATCCACCATCAATATATTCTTGTCCATACAGGTCAATTGCTTCGTTCTTCAATGTTGAAACATTTCCTCCTACACTGTAACTGAGTCTGTCGCTGATGTTGTTGGTCCAGTCAAGAACCAGCTCCATCCCTGAATTCCTGATTGTACCAACCGGCTTGAGAAAAGACTCACCGATTCCGGGAGTTTTAACAGGAGTAGCTGCATTTTTGGTGTCTCTGATAAAGTAGTCAAAGTCAGCCGACAAATGATTGTCAACCATACGTGCGGTAAAGCCAACATTAGTTTCTTCGGTCAACTCCCATTTAAGTTCTGAATACGAACTTGATACAATGTGTCCCGGGTAAACTACACCACCCATTGGCCAATTAGTTACTCTTGTTGAGAAGGTTCCATCACTCGCTGGCACCTTATCATTACCCAGTTGTCCCCAGCTTGCACGTATCTTAAAGTAGTTAACTGCAGTAATGTCGGGGAAGAAAGGTTCTTCAGTTACCACCCACCCAACGCCTATAGTCGGGAAGTAACCCCATTTCTGCTGGTATTTGTTACTGCCGTCAGCACGGTATGTTCCATACAGCAAATATTTATTTTTGAAATTGTAGGCTAATCTGCCGAAATATGACAGGCCATATTCTCTCAAACCATCATCCGATACCAGCAGTGGATTGATAAGCTCAGCCTGCTCAAGATACCATGATTGTTCCAAATCAGTAGGAAAGTTCTCTCCAACAGCCGATAGCCTCTGAAACCCTTCATCTTTAAATGAAGTACCAGCCATCAATGTCACCGTGTGATAGTTGATTTCCTTGGTGTAAGTAAGCACATTATCCCATATGTGATTTGTATAGTCAGAAATGTTTCTGGTTAATCGTGCATCAGAGTTTTTATAACTGTCGCCTATGAACCATGGTAAGTTTACTATTCTTTGGTCAATATCGGTTGAGCTATAGTTATATGTTGTTTTAAAGGTTAAGGTTTTGGGAATAAAGCTTAGTTCAGCATAAAAATTAGAAAGCAACTTCTTAATTTTCATACGGTCACTATTGTAAACCATGCTGGGGAATGGATTTTGGCCGCTTCTGTATCCAAGGTCTTGGGCATTAGAGTAATTGGTAGGCCATGCATCCTTATTTGATGTGTCGAAAACCGGCATGGTAGGAACTGCATAATATGCATCACTCCATGCATTTCCGGGAGCGTTGTACTTAGCAGCATTACTCATAATCAGGTTTCCACCTATTGTAAGCCAGTTAGTGGCCTTCAAATCTATTTTTGATCTCATGTTCAACCTACTGTATAGGTTCTTCATATCCATGATGCCATCCTGGTAAAAATAGTTAGTACCTATTGAATACCTTGCTTTTTCTGTTCCACCTGAGAAATCAAGGCTATGATTGCTAATGAGTGCCGGACGAATAAGCTCGGCATACCAATTGGTATTAGGTTCAGGAATATTTGGATTGACCCTGCTACGCCCGTATCTCTGCATAGCATTTTGTACAAATGCCATTTCAGGAGCTGAACCCGACTCATTTGCCATAGCGGTAAACTGCTCAGAGTTGGCCATTCTTACAACATTCTGGGCAATTTGCACACCAGCATATCCATCATAGGTTATCTGCGTCTTCTGGTTATATTGTCCCTGCTTAGTTTCAATCAAAACAACCCCATTGGCAGCCCTCACACCATAGATAGCTGCTGCAGATGCATCCTTCAATACTGACATGGTTGCAATGTCTGACGGGTTCAAAAAGTCAATATTATCGAAAAACATACCGTCAACTACAAACAAAGGAGCTTCACTTCGAAATGATCCTATACCCCTGATCCTGATAGTTGGCGAATCACCCGGGCCACCATTGGTAACTATCTGCAGTCCCGCTACTTTTCCTTGTAAGGCTTGTAGCGGTTGTGACGATGGTGTTTTTACAAGATCTTCAGCTTTAAGGGTTGTAATTGATGAGGTAAGGTCTTTTACTTTTGTACTGCCATACCCAACAACCACAACTTCTTCGAGCGAGGCACTTGAAGGTAACATTTGAACATTGACCGACCTAAGATTGCCAATTTCGATTTCCCTTGTTTCGAATCCAATGTAGCTTATAACCAATGTATTCTCACCCGGTGAAACATTGAGGGTAAATTTACCATCTATATCAGTAGTTGAACCTTTTGTTGTTCCTTTAACTACTACTGATGCTCCAGGCAGTGTTTCACCTGTAGACTCGTCTGTGATCACCCCGGAAATACTCCTATCCTGAGCTGCTACAGTTGTTCCCGCAATAATCAGCAGAAGCATGAAAGTGCTCCTGAACCAAAGTCTTGCTTGCTTTAAAAGTAGATGATTCTTCATGGTATCTATTTTGATAAACATTATAAGTAATTGATATTTAATGATATGTCGTTTAATAAAAAGTAAACCTAATCCGTAATCAATTAAAAAATGCTAAACTTGCCTATATCGACCAACTCTCCTGGACTAATGCGTGGAGAGGATTCTCCGGAATGAAGAAATTCCATACTAAAGTAAGCAATAATTGCAGAATTGGCAATAGAATTGCCAAAATATTCCTGCAGGAGGGAAAATTATTATAAGTAAAAGAAATTAGAATGCTTAGTGGCGATTTTGCTCTGCAATCTGACTCGCCATACCATTAAAAATGAAATGGTGAAAAGGTAACATTGAATACCAGTATAACCGGCCTGAAAGTCCTTTAGGTCTGAAGGTTGCAGTTTGTTGAAAATAATTTTGATTGTTTTGCTCAATAATTTTGAACTCGAGCCAGGCTTCACCGGGGAGTTTCATTTCTGCATAAAGGAGCAATCGCTTGTTAATTCTATCGGCCACCAATACGCGCCAGAAATCAAGTGTGTCGCCTGCATTAATATCCTTAAGGTTGGTTCGGCCTCTTTTCAGCCCCACACCTCCATTAAGTTTGTCAATAAAACCTCTTAATTTCCAGAGATCATTGGCATAATACCATCCCTTATTGCCACCAATCGACCAGATATTATCCATAACAAGGGCAGGGTCACCATGTACTGCTTTAATTTTCGTGTCAGTAAAACATCCATTTACCGGTACATTAATATGTTCAAACAGGGTGTTGCCGGAATAACTTGAAACCAGTGAATCCTTCCAGCTTGAAACCACACTGTTCTGATCTATTTTCTGAAATGCAAGTTCAACCGCTTCTTTGTAATTCATTAGCTTAATGTTGAGCATGGCTGCCAGATCATTTGGCATTGCTATTACTTCTATCTTCATGCTGTTTACCAGATTAACGGCAAGCTTGTACGAGGTAGATGTTACAAAATAGAGCCAGTATGAAGATAACCGCGGTGTCATAAAAGGAACAGTATAAATATACCGCTTTAGTCCACGCACTTCTGCAAATTGAAGCATCATTTCCTTGTAGGTTAATACGTCAGGCCCGCCAACATCGTATGATTTGCCAAAGGTCGTTTCTTTCAATAGCACACCTGACAGAAATTGTAAAACATTTCTAATTGCAATAGGTTGTGTTTTGGTGCTAACCCATTTTGGAGTAATCATTACAGGTAGCTTTTCCACCAGATCGCGGATAATTTCAAATGAAGAACTGCCCGACCCAACAATAATACCTGCTTTAATGGAGGTTATTGGTATGCCGCTTTCAATCAATATATCATTTACTTTTTTCCGCGAAGCAAGATGGGTTGATAACTTCTCATCATTCGTAATACCACCCAGGTAAATGATCTGCTTAACAGTTGTTTTCTGCATATGCCTGATAAAGTTCCGGGCTGATAATTCCTCCAGTTTTGAGAAATCGTCAGTATTGTCGCTCATCGAGTGTATAAGGTAATATGCAGCATCAATATCAGAAGGAATTTCAGAATCTGTATCCTTAAGAAAATCCACTTCAACAACCGAGATTAAAAGATTAGCGTACAAACCGTCAACCGGAAACCGCTTGCGGTCGCGGACACAGCATACGATCTCATGCCCCTGCTCGAGCAAAACAGGTAATAGCCGTTTGCCAATGTAACCATTGGCGCCCGTAAGGAGGATCTTCATTTAGTAATTCACTATTAATCCCTGTAATTTTTAACTTCAGTTTTTATGGTTGTCTCTGTTGAACAGGATGTTATTCCCAACATTGCGTATAAAGGACAAAAATTAACCAAGCTTGTTAATGTAAGCATTACAGCAACTGCCAACAGAACAATACCAAGAGTTCCAGTAATTGTGCCGGTAAAATAAAGTACTGCAAGAATGGCGGCTAACACAAGCCTGATGATCTTATCAGTTGTGCCAATGTTCTTTTTCATGATTGTAAGGTTTTGTTTTTAAATGATAACTTTCATAAACAGAAGTTAACCGAAAAAGTTCCGGTTCAAGAATCTTCCTATCTCGCTTTCTTAGTGGTTTCTCAGGTCAATAACCAATGCATCAACACTATCAGCTAATTCATGAAGCCTGGCTTCAGTCTCTACCAATGCGAGAATTATCTGACATAGTGCACAGGAGCCTCAGGCCCCAGAGGCAGCTCCAACATCACCCATCCAATCAGTAAAAGAGTCCAGAATATTGTAAAAACGATAGTATACGGCATCATTGTGGAAATGAGGGTTCCTAATCCGGTATTCTTTTGGTACTTTTCAAAGTAAATAATTATGAGGGCAAAGAAACTCATCATAGGCGATATGATATTGGTTACTGAATCACCAACCCTGAATATTGCCTGCGACAACTCAGGTGAGTATCCAAGCAGCATGAACATCGGAATGAAAACCGGGCCCATTATTGCCCATTTGGCCGATGCGCTTCCCATCAGTAGGTTGATAAAGCCTGTTAACAATACAAAGAAAATAATGAGTGATACCAAGCTTAAGTCGGCACTCTGGAGTACACTGGCACCTTTAATGGCCAGAACCAACCCCAGATTACTCCATTTGAAGTAAGCCACAAATTGCGCGGCAAAGAAAACAAGCACCAGGAATGAAGAGAGTGTTTTAAATGAATCACTCATTCCTTTTACCACATCATTGTCACTTTTAAACTTTTTAGTAGCAAAGCCATATACAATTCCAAGACTGGCCATCATAAAAAACAGGAAGGCAATAAATCCTTTAATCAATGGTGAATGCAATATGGTATTATCTGTTCCACGTAAGAATCCCTGATCAGGAAATAACCCAACAGCAAATAGTAATAGCCAGGCGGCTCCTGCAACCATAACCCATTTTAGTCCTTTGCGCTCTGCTGCTGAAAGTTTCTCCATTACTTCAGGCTTTACATCACCTTCATAATTCCCTAATCGTGGCTCCACTATCTTTTCAGTAACCAAAGTGCCTAATATTGACAGCATTACTGTTGACACAACCATAAAATAATAATTGGCCGTGGGCAACACATAATACTCCGGATCAAGGATTCTTGCTGCTTCAGTTGACAGCCCTGCAAGTAAAGGGTCAATAGTACCTATCAAAAGATTTGCACTAAACCCCCCTGATACGCCTGCAAATGCGGCTGCCATTCCTGCTACCGGATGCCTCCCAACTGAGTGGAAAATTATACCTGCCAGTGGAATAACCAAAATATATCCCAGGTCACTCGCAATATTTGAAAGGATACCCGTAAATACTATTACAAATGTTAAAAGTTTTGCAGGCGATTTAAGTACGAGTAATCTTATAACTGAACCAATTAGTCCACTGCTCTCGGCAATTCCTATTCCAAGTAAGGCTACCATCACAATTCCTAAAGGTGCAAAACCCGTATAGTTCTCAACCATCTCAAGCACAATTCGCCTGAAACCGTCGTTTGACAATAGGTTCGTAACACGTATGGTTTCACCGGTTGCAGGATGTAATGCCTGCCAGTCGAGGTAATATCCTACAAATGAAAGTATAAGCACGCCAACTGCAAAGGATGCAAATAAGGTAGCAGGGTTTGGTAGGGCATTTCCGCCCCTCTCTATTAAATTAAGAAATCTGAAGAAAAATGAACTTTTGGAGTTGGTCGTCATAACAGGCCAGCTAAGGTAAAACAGATTAATTGCTATGTAAACCCCTTTTTTGCCCTATAAGTTCTTACGGGCAGGATTTGAGGTTTCAGAAAGCGAAGATAGTATTCTTTTGTAACTGACTTTTTATGATTCAATTTATTTGATCAAGTTAAATCATGGTAGTGATTATTTGATCAAGGAGTCGTTTTGTTGAGTAGAGGGAAATAATTGCGAATTTTTTACTCACCTTAATCACTCTAAAAGCAGTCCTTTAGTAGTAATTCGGAAATCGAGTGTTGTATAAATCAACACTGTTTAAAAAATATACAAACCTTCTAATACGCTAAGATACAGTGGTTAACATCAAATTCATTTGACAACTGTATAAGAATTCATCAATTGGTATGTTGAAGACATAAACAGTAAACTTCGCAAAAGCTTGATAAACAGCAGGTTGAAGCATGATTTATGTTGTGGCATTGTTATTGGAAACCGCCTTTTTACATCACGATGGTTAGATGTCAATTTTAATTAAAGAGCGAAATTTCAAAACAATCACTAATTACAAATACCATGAAAAATTTTCCATTTTTTCTCACTGTATTGCTGTTCTCATTGCTGAATTCTTCAGTTAATGCAAGCAACGATACCAAAAACCAGGACGGCGTCCAACCCACGACTACAATAACAGGAGCCTTTAATATTTCCTGCACACCTGAGCTAAATGAATTAACATCAAATTGGACTGCGGAATTTGGCAAACTTAATCCTGCAGTAAGTATCACAGTATCAGGTGCTGCAATTGAGCAGTCACTTCCTCAAAACCAGCTGTGTTTCGTTTCCGATGAACATGTTAAAGCTATTAATAATGGTGCAAACTGGAAGATGGCTGTTGGTCGCAGTGCAGTGGTACCTGTTTTTAATGCAAACAACCCAATGTTAAAAGAACTTATGAGTGTTGGTTTATCAAGTGAGAAGTTCAAGCAGCTCTTCATTAACCCTCAAAGCTCTGACTGGGGAAGTTTGCTTAATACAGAGGCGGGCGAACCTGTACATTTTTATTACGCCGGTAATGAAAATGGTTTGAATGCTTTGGCCCGGTTCATTAATTTAGAGTCATCACTGATAAGCGGAATAATGGTTGGAAGTGATGAAGAACTGCTGGCTGCTGTTCAAAATGATATCTATGCTGTGGGTTTCTGCAATCTCCATAATTTAAGGAAAGCTGAATCTGATGGATTAATGGGAAATATCTCCTTGCTTCCAATAGACAAGAACGGTAATGGTCGTCTCGACAGTTTTGAAAATATTTACACTGACTTGAATACATTCAACAGGGGAGTGTGGTTGGGTAAATACCCTTCAACGCTTATTCAAAACCTCTATGCTGTTTCAAGCACCAAACCAACGCAGAACTCAGAACTTGAATTCCTTACCTGGATTATGAATGATGGACAGCTGTTTCTGAACGCCAATGGGTATTCAACACTTGCAAGCACAGAAAGCACAGCAAACACTGATGCTCTATTGACTAATAACATTGCTTTGGAAGAAGAAGCTCAAACACGGGGATCATCGTTTTGGCTCTTTATAATTGGTGGACTGGTTATTCTAAGTGTTATCATAACTTTAGTCTACAAAATGTTCTCAAGCAAAAATATGGCTGCATCGGAGAAGAACATTGTGATAACCAGTTCTTTAAATGAAAATACTTTAAAAGCCCCTCAAGGATTGTACTTCGACAAATCCCATACATGGGCATTTATGGAAAAGGATGGTATTGTAAGAATGGGCATAGATGATTTTCTTCAACATATAACAGGCAACATTACCAGGGTAAAAATGAAAGAACCCGGTGAGAATGTAAGAAAAGGAGAAGTAATACTCACCCTGATAAGAAATGGTAAACAGCTTAATGTTTATGCTCCGGTTACAGGAACTATCAAAGAGTATAATCAGGCGTTGGCAAGTGATTCCTCACTCATTAATTCTGCTCCTTATACTGAAGGATGGGTTTATATGATAGAACCTAAGAACTGGTTAAGGGAAATTGAGTTCCTGTTTATGGGCGAACGTTACAAGGACTGGCTCAGTGATGAGTTTTCACGCCTCAGGGACTTCTTTGCAGCATCAGTACGCACTAATACATCAGCATATACACATATTGTATTGCAGGATGGTGGTGAACTTACTGATAATGTACTCGCTGATCTTGAACCACAAGTTTGGGAAGACTTTCAAACAAGGTTCCTCGACACTTCAAAATAAACCTATTCATATTCCATAATATACAACACTAAAATCAGAATCATGAGTATAGACCGGCGTAACTTTTTAAAAACACTTGGTGTTGCTGGCATGACCCTTACCGTTGGTAAAGGCTTCGGATCAGCAAACAAGGATGGTGATCAAACTGAATTTAACGCATTGCTGTTTGATGCTACCATGTGCATTGGGTGCCAGAGTTGTGAAAAAGCATGTGCAAAAGCACATGGTCTCCCTGAACCTGAAGAGATTGAGCTTGATGTAATCAAAAAAACAAGCGAAACCAGGCGTGGGGTTATCAACTACCATACTACATCAAAGGATGATGTGTATGTGAGGAATCAATGCATGCACTGTAATGAGCCAGCTTGCGCAGCAGCTTGCCTTACTCAGGCAATGTACAAAACCAAAGAAGGACCTGTTATATGGAGAGAGGACAAATGTATGGGATGCCGTTATTGTATGGTTTCCTGTCCGTTTGATGTTCCTAAATTCGAGTATCACAGCGCCAATCCTAAGATCCTGAAATGTGATATGTGTCACGATCGTATCATTCAAGGTGAAATACCGGCTTGTGCTGAGGGTTGTGGTGATGCACTTATATATGGAACCCGCAGGGAACTCATTGCCGAAGCCCGCAAGCGGATAGCTGCTGAACCAGAGCTTTATTATCCTGAAATATATGGTGAAGATGTAGCAGGTGGCACCGGACTATTATACCTGTCACCGGTTCCATTTGAGGAATTAGGTTTCAATACTAAACTCCAAAATACCTCATACCCTGAATTATCAAAGGGTTTCCTGTATACAGTACCATCTGTTTTCGTACTACTGCCTCCACTGTTACTAGCTATACATGAGGCAACTAAGAGCAACCAACCTAAAGAAGAAGACCATGAATAAATCAGCTATCGCAATTGAGAAGGACATAGACCAGAAATCAATCTGGCAGTTTTTGAAAGAAGAATTAAAGCCTAAAGGTAAATGGCTCACTCCTTTTAATATTATTTCCATACCTATCATGTTGCTGGGATTAGTATTGATAGTGATACGGTTTGTATATGGCATTGGATCAATTACAAATCTAACACAGGAGGTTCCCTGGGGTTTATGGATAGGCTTTGATGTTGTTACCGGGGTTGCATTTGCCGGGGGTGCCTATGTTGTCACTTTTATGGTTTACATCCTTAAAATGCACAAATACCACTCCATTGTTAGGGTAACAGTGCTTAACGGTTTTCTTGCCTATGTTTTCTATGCAGGCGCTTTGCTGCTCGACCTTGGAAAACCATGGAATGTTGTGAATCCAATTATTGGCAACAGTTTCGGTACCAGCTCAGTACTTTTCCTTGTAGCCTGGCATTTTTTGCTCTACATGTTAGCACAACTCATTGAGTTCTCACCAGCTGTGGCAGAATGGATAGGCTCACGCCGTGCAAGGAAAATTCTGTCGGCTATGACCATCGGAGCCGTTATATTTGGCATCACCCTTTCAACACTTCATCAGTCGGGATTAGGTGCTTTATACCTGATGGCAAAAGATAAAATCCATCCACTCTGGTACTCTGAATTCATTCCTATCCTGTTCCTGGTTTCCAGCATCTTTGCGGGTCTTTCAATGGTAATTTTTGAAGGTTCAATAAGTCACAAGGTGTTTTTCAGGCAGATTAGTGAGAAAAACCACAAAGCACAAAAAGGTATCCTTACCGGATTGGCCAAAATTTGTGCCGGTGCCATGTTTGCCTACTTTTTCCTTCAAATGTTGGTTTTTATCCACAACAAACGGTGGGATCTGCTCGATACCCCAATGGGATACTGGTATCTGCTTGAAATGATAGGCTTCGTTCTTATCCCTATGTTCATGTACATTCACAGCTATCGTACCAGCAATATATTCCTGGTTCGCTTTGCTTCAATTGTAACAATGGTGGGGATTATAATTAACAGACTCAATGTAACTGTAATAGGTTTCAGATGGGATGCTGCTGTGCAGTACTACCCCTCATGGATGGAAATTGTAGTAACCCTAGCTGTAATATTCACTGAAATATGGATATTCCGCTGGGTGATCAATCGCATGCCGGTACTGAGTGATTCACCTGCATGGGTTAAAGAAGAAAAATAAACCAGTTGGTCTTGTTTAAACCAGGGGTTAAAGAAGAAAAATAAACCTGTTGGTGTCGTTTTAACGTGTTTTAAACGAGATCAACCTAAAACACAAAACATGGACGGATTTACTTACAATAACATTTTCGATACGAAAGGATTGGAGTACCTGGCAATCATTGCTTTCTTTGCTATACTAATCCCTTTCTGGTTCATCCTGAACAAACAATCGAAGTTAACAAAGCAAATGCAGAAAACACTTGGCATTCTTACTGCCGGTGCTATAAGAATCCCACAGGGATTATTCTTTAGTAGCAATCATACCTGGGCTCATCTTGAAAAAACCGGTATAGCGAAAGTTGGACTCGACGACCTGCTCTTACATCTTACCGGAGAGGTTAAGCTTAACCACCTTAGACAACCAGGTGAAACAATTAACAAAGGCGACCTGATTGCCGAAATTGACCATCATGGGAAGCACCTTAAAGTGGTTGCTCCTATAGCAGGGGAAATAATAGGGGTAAATTCTTCTCTCATAAACAGCCCCGAACTAATGAATGAAGACCCGTATAATATGGGTTGGATATACAAGATGAGGCCATTTAACTGGGTAGCTGATACAAATACCTACTACTTGGCAGCAGAAGCTACTAATTGGTCAGAGAAGGAGTTAGAAAGATTTAAGGATTTCCTCGCTGCTTCAATGGCAAAGTATTCTCCTGATCCGGCTAAAGTCATTTTGCAGGACGGAGGAGAATTACGCGATCAACCCTTATCAGGGTTACCGGAAATTGTGTGGCAGGACTTCCAACATAATTTCCTGAATAACAAAGGTTAAAATATAATGTGTGCCCATTTTAGGGCAGATTAGTTTGAAAAGCGATGTGGTATCCACATCGCTTTTAATGCTCATAGAATCAAGTGATAATGGTAGTAAAACAGAAAGTGTAATCACGAAAATTTGTTTGCTGTTATTTCATTAACATCTCCTTTTAAAGTTTAATTTAGCCTTTGGTTCTGAAATACGATTATCATCATGAATTGGTTAAAGAAAACAGTAGTCCACAACGGAGTAAGCCGGCCTATCATTAACAGGTATGTTAAGTTCAGGTCCTCCATTTACGGTCGGGTAGTCATTATCATTACCATCTCTTTGTTTTTCCTATTTATTGTTTTTGGGATCATATTCCGCTCGGTAAATGAAGAATACATGCGTTCAGTTATCCGTGAAAACGGTAACAATGTTGGTCATCTCGTTGAGGGTGCTTTATACCGTTCAATGCTTGAGAATGACCGCAGATCACTCCAAAGCACACTTGATATTATTAATACATTGTCGGGTATTGAGGATGTTAACATGTACGACCAGAACAATAACCTGGTGTATTCATCCATCCTCAATGATACACTGGAACACAATGATCCCAACTGTAAAAGTTGTCATAGCAACTTCTCTACAATGTTTGCCTTCGATGAGAAATCATACAAGATCATTGACATGGATAGTGAATGTAGCATGAATCAAAACAATAGTGAGAACAGGTATCTGATGATAAAGTCACCTATACTTAATAGTACCTCATGTTATGATAATACTTGCCATGCCCATAGTAAGGATGATGTAGTGCTCGGCTCACTTATTATTAAAATGCCACTTAAGGAACTTGATGACGCACTTGAAAAATCAACTACCGATTATTTTTTGATGGCTGCAATTATGACCATATTGCTGGTGTTGTTCCTGATATTTTTTACGCGCGAGAAAATCAAAAATCCCTTGCATGCATTGATCAATGCAAGTATTGCGGTGTCAAACGGAAATAAAACCATGCGACTGGCAATGCCTAAAAACCAACTATCAGATATGCGCATGGTGTCAGTTGCTTTTAACAACATGCTTGACAACCTTCAATCAGCTACCAACGAACTCCAAAACTGGTCGCAGCAGCTTGAATATAAAGTGCAGAAGAAATCAGAAGAATTAGGCCAGGCGCAGAATGAACTGATCAACATTGAGCGGATTGCATCACTGGGCAGATTGTCGTTATCAGTAGCGCACGAAATAAATAACCCCTTGTCAGGAATATTGATTTACACCAAGCTGATACATAAGCAGCTCAGTAACCAGGATATTGATCCAGTGAAAAAGGAGACAATGCTTAAGCACCTGCGCCTGGTGGAAAGTGAAACCAAGCGATGTGGTGATATCGTAAAGGGATTGCTTGACTTCTCAAGAAAGGACCAGAACGACTTTGAACCTCGGCATCTGCATGAAATATTGCATGATACCTGTGAACTGATAACTCACCAGATGAAGATTGCCAACATTAGCTTTATCACTGACTTTTCAGCAAAGCATGACATTATCAATTGCAGTCCCAACCGAATCAAACAAGCTTGTGTTGCCATACTAGTTAACGCAGGGGAAGCGGTTTTGGAAAATGGTGAAGTGATATTCAGCACTACCAACCCTGATAAGGAACATGTGAGAATAGCGATCACCGACAACGGCATTGGAATAGCCACCGATGACCTACCCCATGTGTTTGAGCCTTTCTTTTCAACCAAAGAAAGTGCCAATGGCATAGGGTTGGGTCTGTCAATAGTTCATGGAATTATTGAAAGCCATAAAGGCAAAATTGAAGTAACATCCGAACGCGGAAAAGGAACAACAATATCAATCACGTTACCATTAAGTCAGTCATAATGCAATATCATCATGGCAAAGAAAAAATCAATACTTGTAGTTGACGATGAAGAGTCAGTAAGAGATTCATTGTACAACTGGTTTATAGAAGACGGTTATCATGTTGAATGCGCTGAGAATGCTAAAAAGGCGCTGGCAATACTTGAAGCTGACAGTTATGATATCATACTTGCAGATATCAAAATGCCCGGTATGGATGGACTTGAACTACTTAAACGTATCAAGTCACTGAGGCCGGAATCAATAGTAATCATCATCACAGCTTTTGCCACAGTTGATACAGCGGTGCAGGCACTGAAGGATGGGGCGTTTGACTATGTAACCAAACCTTTCGATCCTGATGACCTTTCACATCTTATCAGGAATGCCTCAAAACAAATATCCCTGGTGGAAGAGAATGAAATTTTGAAGGAAAAAGTAGTTTCACTGCAGAATATTGAGGACATGATTGGTAAGAGTGACGCTATACAGAAGGTGTTCAGTCAAATAGAAAGTGTAGCACAATCAAATGCTTCAGTGATCATTTCAGGTGAAAGCGGCACAGGAAAAGAGCTTGTTGCCAGGGCAATCCATACCAATTCTTCTCGGAGGTTCTTTCCAATGGTTAGCGTGCATTGCGGCTCACTGACTGAAAGCCTGCTTGAAAGTGAACTGTTCGGACATGAAAAGGGCGCTTTTACCGGGGCAGTATACAACAGAAAGGGCAGATTTGAAATGGCTGATAGCGGAACTATTTTCCTCGATGAAATTGCCACCATTTCACCTAAGATGCAGGTTGAATTATTGCGGGTTCTCGAATCCAAAACCTTTGTGCGTGTTGGCGGAAATAAGGAGATCAGCTCCGACTTCAGGGTAATTTGCGCCACCAATCGTGACTTGAAAACCATGGTTGAAAAAGGCACTTTCCGTGAAGATCTATACTATAGATTAAATGTTGTAAATATCAATGTACCACCTTTGCGTGAGCGCGTTGAAGATATTCCATTGCTGGTAGATTACTTCATTAAAAAGTATTGTGCCGATATGAACCGCCAACTAATAACCATTGACTCGCAAGCTCTAAAAAGATTGGAAGAATTCCCTTTCCCCGGTAACATCAGGGAACTCGAGAACATGATTGAAAGGGCTATCGTGGTTGGTAATGGCAAGAGGATCACGCTTAAGGACCTGCCAGTCGGGAAGGAATCAGTTAGTCCGGCTTTTGAAAGTCTTGATGATCTTGAGAAGAATCATATTTCTCAGATACTCGAAAAGTATACCTGGAATATATCCGCATCAGCGAAAGCTTTGAAAGTTGACAGGGTAACACTCTACAACAAGATCAAGAAATATGAACTGAAACCAGTCAAATAACGCCAGAAGCCTCAACTAAAAACATCAGCGAATGGATCCGGATCATATCACCTTAATTTCTTTTGGATATTCCGGAAAGGTGCTACCTAAAGATATTGCCCTGGATGTAGAACGTGAGTTTTACCTGCCGGTGGTAGTAAGGACCGGGTATATGGATTTAAGCGAGTTTTACGACCCTGCACGCAGGCAGTACAACGGTAACACTATCCTGTTTAAAATTGATGAAGAGTTTGCATCTGATGGGTCAAAAACAGTGGCCATCTTTAGCGTTGACCTTTTCATACCCATTCTTACCTACATATATGGGCAGGCATTCCTGAACGGTCGTGCAGGCATAGCTTCCATTCATAGGTTAGGTAATGAGCTCTACGGTTTGCCCAAAAATGAAGAAGTGCTGTTTGAGAGATTTCGTAAAGAAGTAATTCATGAACTTGGCCATACCTTTGGCCTTATACACTGCCATAGCACAACCTGTGTTATGCGATCGAGTACCTATGTTGAGGATATCGATCAAAAAAGCCATCAACTCTGCAATAAATGCCGTGCGGAATTGAAAACCAACCATTAAAAACAAACTTTTTTTATTCTATCTTATAAAGCTGGAGTGGTCTTAGTCATCTTCCAGCCTATAACCTATTTAAGATGTTTTATAAATGGAATTTCTGTGAAATTTCCATAAATAACCTATTTAGTGATGCTTCATTACCATCATCTCTATGTCATCTCTATGTCAAGTCTATGTCATCTCTATGTCAAGTCTATGTTTTACATAGAGATGACATACTCATGAGTTACTTATGAGATAGCTATGATGCAAAGATATATGGAATATTACATCAATCCTACAAGAATTTTGGTTGATGAAAAGTTCGTAATGGGTGATACGATTTGTGACGGATGAATAATGGATGGGAATGGCACAAAAAAAAGAAACCACTGTAAGATCACAATGATCTTCAGTGGTTTCTTTCAGTCTCCCCGGAAGGACTCGAACCTTCGACCCAATGATTAAGAGTCATTTGCTCTACCAACTGAGCTACGGAGAGAATTATTTTGAGGGTGCAAAGGTATAAAATTATTGAAACTGAATGTTGATTTATCAAATTTTATTCTCTGATAAGCAAATTAAGATGCTCATATAGAACATACGTGCTGGGCCTGACTCTGACTAATACAATACTCAAAAAAAAAGGAACAAGCAATAGCCTGTTCCTTCTGTATTAAGATGTGTCTTGTTTAATCAAACAGCACAATAAAACTACAAACTCTTTATCTCAGCAACAAGTTTCTGCAAAGTTGCTTTGGCATCACCAAAGAGCATTCGGTTCTTCGGATGATAGAAGAGATTATTTGGAATAGCTGCATAACCGGCGGCCATGCTTCGTTTCATAACAATAACGTTACGTGCATCCTGGGCCCTGATGATCGGCATACCATAAATAGGGCTGCTTGGATCTTCTTCAGCAGCAGGGTTTACTACGTCATTTGCACCAATTACAATAACCACATCAGTGTTGCTCATTTCATTGTTGGCGTCTTCCATTTCCACAAGTTTTTCATATGGAACATCGGCTTCAGCTAACAACACATTCATGTGGCCCGGCATACGTCCGGCAACAGGATGTATAGCATATTTAACTTCTACACCTTTATCTGTAAGAAGGTTATCAAGGTCGTGGCAAAGGTGTTGTGCCTGAGCAACTGCGAGTCCATAACCTGGCACAATGTACACTTTCTGTGAGTAACTAAGCAATACGGCTGCATCGCTTAGCGAAATTTCTTTTACAGTCTGATCTTCTGATTCTGATCCTGAACCTGATGCAACACCAAATGCCCCAATGATTACATTTAACAGTGAGCGGTTCATAGCCCTGGTCATAAGAATGGTAAGGATTGTACCTGCTGATCCAACAAGTATACCTCCTGTTAGCATTGCCTGGTTATTATAAAGGAATCCTCCCATGGCTGCAGCAACTCCGGTAAATGAGTTGAGCAATGATATTACTACCGGCATATCAGCACCTCCAATTGGCATAACGAAAGTTACACCGTAAATAAGAGCTGCCAGTGCAAACAGGTAAATAGGCCAGTTGTTGCCACTTACCGGATGCATGTACATTATAACTACAAGTGCTACCAGCAATACGACCAGGAAGCTGAGGTTAACTATCCTTAATGCAGGTGTTTTAATATCACCCAGACGTCCGTCGAGCTTCAGGAAAGCTATCATACTACCTGCAAATGAAACGCTACCTATCATTAATCCCAGCAAGATTGCAATGGCTGGACCGGTAAGCATGTGAGTGTGTCCTGCTGCAGCAAGTTCATCCTGCAAATGAGGAAACTCCATAAGTGAAATAAGTGCAGCACAAGCACCTCCCATACCATTGAATATGGAAACCATTTGCGGCATGGCTGTCATTTTTACTTTCACTGAAGCATACCATCCAATAAATGAACCTATAGCAAGAGCAGCAAGGATCCATGGGATATTGCCTATGCCTTTTCCATCCATCTGGTGGAATAGTATGGTAAAAACGATTGCGGCAGTCATACCTGCTGCTGCCCACAGGTTACCTGCACGGGCTGTGAGCGGATGACTGAGTTTCTTGAGTCCTAGAATGAAAAGCAATGAAGCACCCAGGTATGAAATCTCAAGTATTGAATTTTGGATTGTAAATATTTCGTTCATGGGTTTCTTCTATTTTTTCTTTTTCTTAAACATTTCAAGCATACGGTCGGTAACTACGAAACCACCAACAACATTAAGGGTTCCAAGGATAACTGCCACGAAACCAAGAATAAGTGCCAATGTGCTTTCGGCATGTCCCATAACGATGATGGCGCCAATAATAACAACCCCGTGTATGGCATTACTGCCCGACATTAGCGGAGTGTGAAGCACTGCCGGTACATGCGAGATCACTTCTATACCCAGGTAAACAGAAAGGATAATGATAAATATCAAATCCTTATTGTCCCAGAAGAATTGTAAAATTTCAGTCATATTATTTTGGTGTGTTTGAATTTTTAAATGTTCAAAGTTTTCAGGTCACTGCCTGCTTTCAGCGCTAGGTGATCTACATTAAGGATTTAACGCGATCATTTACTATCTGACCATCATGTGAAACAGCGGTTCCTTTAACCAAATCGTCATCCCAGTTGAGGTTCATTGAACCTTCCTTGGTAATGATGAGTTTTAGGAAATTTATCATATTCTTGCCAAACATACGGCTTGCATCCGTAGGCATATCAGTGGGCAGTTGCGAATTGCCAATTACCTTCACGCCATTGTGAATTATTGTTTGGTTGTCCTTGGTGACTTCGCAGTTTCCACCTGTTGATGCTGCAAGGTCAATGATCACTGAACCTGGTTTCATGGCTTCAACAGTATCCTTTTTTATGAGCAGTGGTGCACGCCTGCCCGGTATCTGTGCTGTACAAATAATAACGTCAGATTTAACTGCCTGGTCATGTATTGACTGTGCCTGACGGGCTTTGAATTCATCAGTTTGCTCAACAGCGTATCCGCCTGCCGACTTGTCGTCAATAGCGCCTTCAACTTCAACAAACTTGCCTCCGAGGCCCATTACTTCTTCCTTAACAGCTGCTCTAACGTCAAATACATAAACCACAGCACCTAATTTGCGGGCAGTGGCAATTGACTGCAACCCTGCAACACCGGCTCCAAGTATTAGCATGTTGGCAGGCTTGATGGTACCTGCGGCGGTCATGAACATAGGGAAGAACTTAGGCAATGTGTTTGCGGCTGTGAGCACTGCTTTATAACCTGCAACAGTTGCCATTGACGACAAAATATCCATTGCCTGAGCACGTGTAGTACGTGGAACAATGTCCATACTGAAGGCTGTAACTTTCTTATCAGCAAGTTCCTTTACCAGAGATGTGTTAAAATAAGGATTGAGCACCGACATCAGCGCCTGACCGCTTTTAAACATAGCAATTTCTTCAGTTGTAGGCGGTTGTATCTTGATTACAAGGTCACTCCCGGCAATCACTTGTGCTTTAGGCATGATCTTAGCCCCGGATGCTTCATATTCAGCATCAATGGCGAAAGAACGTTCACCTGCGCCTGCTTCAACAAGCATACTAACATTCATTTTAACAAGAGTGGCAACACTCTCGGGGAGCATGGCTACTCTGTTCTCGCCTTCATTTTCTTTGAGTATTCCAATTGTCATAATACCAGTTTTGGGTATAATTTTTAAGGTTGTAAATATAGGATATATTATTTATTTCGCAAACTACTTTCAATGTATTTGAATCACTATTGACCACAGGAATTCGTTATGATAACTAATAATGTAAGCACTTATGTAAAGTGCTGATAGTTAACATGAAGCAATATTTATTATGATTGCTGCATATAATTATCAGCCAAAACGCACCATTAATTGTTAAATATTTTATGAGTCAGAAAAGATACCTTCAAATACTGGTTTATTTTGCCAAAGCCGATACGGAGCCTGATATTACAGAAATTGAATTTATCAGGGAGGTTGGAAAACGTCTTGAAATTGATGAAGATGAGATTAATGAAATTCTTGACTCAGAAGCTGACTGGCAACCTGAACTTCCAAAGAGTGAGGTTGAACGATTTATTCTATTTGATGATATACTCGATCTGATAGCCGCCGATAGTAAGCTAACTGAGAAAGAAGAATTAGAAACTCGTAAAATAGCTCAAAAACTTGGTTTCTTGCCTTCAATGGTTGATGAAATATTTAAAAACCTTAGGCGCCGACTGGCTGAGGGAATCACTTTAAATAAACTAAATAACACTGCCGAATTAAATAAAAGAAACCCCCTTAGCTATGGTAAATATAATTAGCAGTGCTATAGAGAATATGGGATATGAGTACCAGGTATTGGTTGAGAATCCAATTATGTCTGTATTCAGGATGGCAATTGCCCTGCAAAATGCAAAAGCTGATTGCATTATTGACGTTAGGATACCTGACCAAATAGTGGCGGTTTTTATTATTTGTCCGGTTAATATTCCTAATTCAGGCCGTCAACGGATGGCTGAATTCCTTACCATGGCAAACTATGGGCTGATACTTGGTAGCTTTGAAATGGATATGGACGATGGCGAATTGCGATTCAAATCATCATTCCTTTATAATAAAGAAAATGGGCCTGAATCTGAATTCAGGCAGCATTTGTATAATGCACTTTATATGATGGATCGCTTCTTCCCCGGCATTATGGCAGTGTTGTTCGCCGATCTCGAACCCAAAGTTGCAATAAGCCAAATCAATAATGTTGTAGATCCTAAAATGAATTAACTAACCGTTAAGAGTTTTATAATCCGCAACCCGGCATGAATTAAGCAACCATTTATTTGTTTTTTCTCCGGTATCGTTTGCACTGACATTTCAATTGGACTAGAGGATTTGGACGATAGCAAATTTGTTTCATGGCTTTTTTCATACCTTTGCTCTAAACGCTAACAATATGGCTGAACCCGAAAAGGACCATAATAAACAACCCTCGGCATTAACTGAGAGAGAAGGTATTCCGCAACCTCCTTCGGTAAATGAATCGGCTGTGAATGCACTAAAGAAAAACCGCAGAAATTTGTTGTCGGCTGAAGAGTATTTTAATGGAATAACCACTTTCAACCGAACTATCTTTAGCCAGGCTATTACTTTACTGGAGAGCTCGTTGCCTGAACACCAGCATGTTGCTCAGGAAGTAGTTGCACGCTGCCTTCCATATTCGGGTAAATCAATCAGGCTGGGAATCACAGGTGTTCCGGGTGCAGGTAAGAGTACATTTATTGAAGCATTAGGTTTACATGTAACTTCATTAGGGCATAAACTTGCTGTACTGGCTATTGATCCCAGCAGTGCCCGTTCAAAGGGGAGTATCCTTGGCGATAAAACACGGATGGAAGCATTATCAGTCCATCCTGATGCATTTATCCGCCCCTCACCCAGTGCCGGTTCATTAGGCGGTGTTGCCCGTAAAACAAGAGAAATTGTTGTACTTTGCGAGGCTGCCGGGTTTGATACTATTTTTATAGAAACGGTGGGAGTGGGGCAATCAGAAACTGCCGTGCACTCAATGGTTGATTTCTTTTTATTGTTGATGATTGCCGGTGCTGGTGATGAATTGCAGGGAATAAAAAGGGGAATTATGGAAATGGCTGATGCTGTGGCCATTAATAAAGCCGATGGTGACAATAAAGTTAAAGCCGAAATTGCCAAAAACCAGGTTAGAAATGCACTGCACTTTTTCCCTAAACCTGATTCAGGCTGGGGACCCGAAACGGCAACTTGTTCAGCAGTTACCCGCGAAGGAATAAACGACATATGGAATATGCTGCTTAAATATTTGGAGTTTACCAAAGAAAACAAGTACTTTGAAACCAAGCGTGCTCTACAATCGAGGCAGATTATGATGGATTTTATCAACAACAGTTTGTATGATCACTTTTATCAGGACAATGCAATTAAGAAACTTCTAAAGAATGCAGAGCATATGATTGATGAAAAAACGCATAGCCCTTACCAGGCTGCAACTTTATTGCTGGAAAAGTACTTTATGAAAACTCATCATAAATAATCATATAAGCAAACGGCACCTTCAGGGTGTAGATATACACCTTCATCCATTTGATTTTTTTGGTTTAAATGTGCTGCATTAGTTTTGCAACTTCAAAAAAATCAAATCATCATGAAGCGGTATTTTACAGTTATAGTGAGTATACTCCTGGTGAGCACATCTTTTGCACAAGTCAACCACACAAGCGCAGGAATAGCATCAGATAACCACGAGCAGAAACCAGCAATTACATCTGCTGACATTAATGTGCCTAATGATAATTTATCTCCAAACCCCTTGAGTGAATGTTTGACAATTGCCTGGAATTACTTTAACATAACACTTAACCTGTCAATCTTTGATTCAGCTGGCAACATTGTATTTCAAAGGCGAATAAGCAACAATTCAAAAGTATCGCTCAAACATCTTAGTGACGGTGTGTATTACTATAAGCTAACTGATGGGCCTTTTTTTAGAAAAAGCGGAAAATTAATGATAAGGCACTAAGTAAATTACACTGCCGGTTAACGAGCGACAGAGTTAAGAAACAGCATAGTAAAAAGCTTAGACAGCAGAAATGTTTGAGCAATGCTGATGCTTAATTTCCTGTTGTTCAATGAAACCTTCCACATCAATGTAAGGGTCGTTAAATAACTCTTTCAATTTTTCTGATTCTGATTTAAATGTAGCATCAGTAATGTCTTCTGGAAGTAATTCAGGTTGTATTTGAGTGCTCATTTGGTTGTGGTTGTTTCCCTGCAAATATAAGAAAGGTTTGGTCGCAACTTTTAATTAAGTTCCAATGTTATATTCTGTAATTTTCTTAGTGTAAACAAGTTGTGCAAACTTTCACCGGTTAATTAACAGAACCCAGAAATTAACGAACATCAGAAGTAATTTTAAAAATTCAGGGGAAAGTAATACTGTTTATGGAAAACGAGGAACTTAATGTCATCAGGGATGACTGTGTGAATCTCAGGAACAAGGTGGCTGAACTTGAGCAACTGATTCAGGAGTCAAAGAAATCAGATTCTAAGATTGAGGATTATGCATCGCTATATCTGGCATTAGTAGAACAGGCCAGTGATGCCCTGTTTGTGCATGATTATGATGGCAGGCTCATTGAAGTAAATCAACAAGCTTGCGACATTCTCGGTTATTCTAAACAAGAACTGCTCAACATGTCAGTTACTGATATTGAACAGGACTTTAATCTGGAACAGGCGAGAAATGAATGGGATAAGATCAAGCATGGAGAGCGGTTTTCACTTTTAGGGCGACATAGGCGCAAGGATGGTTCTATTTTACCGGTTGATATTCGTTTTGGTTCAGCTGTTTGGAAAGGTGACCGAATTTTTTTGGTACTGGTAAGAGACAGAACAGAAAAATTAGAGGCTGAAGAAAATATTAGGAAAGAGAAAGAGAGGCTTGAAGAAGCTGAGAAGTTTGCAGGTATGGGAAGTTGGGAAAGTTACTTGATAACAGGCAGTGGCTGGTGGTCACCTAATTTGTACAATATTTTCCATCTTGATCCTGCTGATGGATTTCCTACAGTAGAATCATATATTAATGCCGTTCATCCTGATGACAGGCATTTGATCAGAGGTGTTTTTGAAAAAATTTCAAAAGGTGAGTTGCCCGAAGCAAATGAATATCGCACCAATCCGGAATACGGTGATATGCGCTGTCTTTCGCCTACTGTTAACATCCATCGTGATAAGAATGGTAACCCGGTAAGGTATTTTGGCTCTATCCTTGATGTTACTCAAAGGAAAAAATCAGAAGAGGCACTCGAGGCGCTGAACAAAAAGCTTGAAGAACGCGTAAAGGAAAGAACATCTGAACTGGAATCGGCAAACAGGGAACTTGAGGCATTTAGTTATACTGTGTCACATGACTTACGGTCGCCCCTTAGGAAGATTAATAATTATTCGTTATTCCTTATATCTGATCATGCAGAAGCACTCAATGATGAGGGAAAGTGGTTTCTTGAGAAAATAAGAAAAGATGCCGCCAGTATGGACCGTTTAATCACTGATCTTTTGAACCTTTCACATCTTTCAAAAACTGAAATTGTGCTTGAAGAAGTGAAAATGACAATGATGGTTAAGTCAGTTTACAATGAAGTTGCTACTGAAGAAGAAAAGGAAGCCTTTGAATTTTTGTTAGAGCCATTGCCAAGTGTGTCATGTGATCCTGCTCTGATAAAGCAGGTATGGCAAAACCTGATTGGAAATGCCTTGAAATACAGTTCGAAGTCAGCAACTAAAAGGATTATGATCTTTGCAAAGGAGGAGGTGAATGAAGTTGTTTATTGCATCAAAGATTATGGTGCAGGCTTTGATGTAAAATATAAAGCAAAATTATTTACAGCTTTTCAGCGTTTGCATACTGCTGAAGAGTTCCCGGGTACCGGTGTAGGACTTGCCATAGTTGACCGTATAATCAACCTCCATGGGGGCAAAGTTAGAGCAGAAAGTGGTGATGGCAATGGTGCTACGTTTTGCTTTTCACTGCTGAAATGATTTAGTATCAGCTAACATTCATTGTGAAAGATTATTAAACATAAAGTTGCCTGAAGGTGCTTTTTTTTTATACCTTAGTCTGTCTTTAATCAGATAGCATGGTTCACATAAAGGAAATCACAGGCAATTCAGGTTTAGAAGAATTCATCAGGTTTCCCGATAGCCTTTATAAAGGCAACTTATACCGTGTTACGCCACTTCATTCTATTGAAAAAGGTCTGCTCGACAGGAAAACAAACCCTGCCTTTGATTATTGCGTAACCAGTTATTGGATGGCATACAGAGAAGGAAAAGCTGTAGGACGTATAGCCGGTATCATTAATAAAGAAAGCAATAAGTTGCGCAATGAGAAGTTCGTCCGCTTTGGATGGATTGATTTCATTGATGACATTGAAGTTTCTGCGGCACTAATGCGCACAGTTGAGGAGTGGGCACTCCAATTGGGTATGACCCATGTGCATGGTCCACTTGGCTTTACTGATATGGACCTTGAAGGCATGCTCATTGAGGGATTCAATGAAATTGCAACCCACGCTGTGCTGTATAATTATCCTTACTATCCTGAGCATCTTGAGAGGCTCGGTTATGGTAAGGAAGTTGACTGGGTACAGTTTGAAATAAAAGTTCCAACTGCTGTGCCTGATAAGATCATCAGGATAGCTAACATAGTGAAGGAAAAATATAACCTGAGGATACTGAGGGCTAAAAGAACAAAAGAGCTCATGCCTTATGTTAGTAAGATGTTCGCTACCCTCAATGAATCGTTCATAAATCTTTATGGTTTCGTTCCACTAACACCAAAACAAATTGAATACTACACTAAACAGTATTTCTCCATCATTAACCCTAAATATGTTTGCTTTATAGTTGATGAGCATGATGATGTTGCCGGGTTTGCCATCGCTATTTTTTCGCTTTCGAAGGCACTGATCAAAGCAAAAGGCAAGCTCTACCCGTTTGGCTTTGTGCATGTACTTAAGGCACTTTATAAAAACGACACTATCGACCTGTTCCTGCAAGGTGTTAAACCTTCATATAATAACAAAGGACTACCAGCCATCTTCTTTGCCGAGATTATGAAATCATGCATTGCCAATGGAGTTAAAACTGCAATATCAAGCCATGCATTGGAAACAAATACGGCAGCATACCTTATGTTCAGGGAGTATGAGCACAGGCAACATTTGAAGAGAAGATGTTTCGGTAAATCTTTAGTTTGAAATAAGTTATAAACCATGCACAAGATCACTTGAAATAAGTTATAAACCTTGCTGAAGATATTTTAAAAGAAGTTATAAACCTTAAGGACGTTGTTGTTGATGCAGAATAGCAAAACTATATTGATAACCGGTGCAAGTGGCTTTATCGGAAGTTTTATTACTGATGAGGCTCTTAAACGTGGTTATATAGTTTATGTCGCCGTAAGGCGATCAACCAATACTGCTGCCTTAAGGGAAAAAGATGTTCATATAGCAGAGTTTGATTTTCAAGATGAAGAATCAGTGCTTCATCAATTGTCATCATTGCCTGCCTTTAATTTTGTTATTCACAATGCCGGAATAACAAGGGCAATAAACAGGGATGATTATTATGAAGTAAATTATGGGAACACCCGAAGACTAATTAAGGGGTTAAAAGCTACCACCGGACTGCCACAAAAATTCATTTACATAAGCAGCATTGCAGCACAAGGACCATGCAATGGGAATTTAACAGAACACAACAATGTATTGGATAGTCCCATGCCCCTTACAGAATATGGAAGAAGCAAGCTGGCGGCTGAGCAGTATATAGCAAAGATGCCGGGACTGCCATATATCATCATCAGACCAACTGCTGTATATGGTCCTGGTGATCACGACTTTTTGAGAGCCGTGAAATTCCTGTGCAAAGGAATAGATTTCAGGGTTGGAACAAAACCGCAGAATCTCTCCTTTGTATATGTAAAAGATCTTGCCAGAGTGATATATGATGCTTTGGAATCACCACTGATTAATAGATTATGGTTTGTTTCTGATGGAACTAATTATAACCATCTTGACTTCGGTAAGGCAGTTTCAAAGTGCCTGAAGCGAAAAGTCATCCACATTCCTGTTCCTGTAAAGCTAGCCATGGTTATAGGGGCGGTAAATGAAACATTAGCTGGTTTTGCTAACAAACCAGCTTTAATAAATCGTGAAAAATTAGCTGAATTATCAGCCGCAAACTGGAATTATGATAATGAATCTATTAGCCGTGATCTTGGCTTCCGGGCAGAGTTTGATCTTTATACCGGAATGATTGAAACTATTGAATGGTACAAGAAAGAGGGCTGGATATGATCAGTGATAAGTTTACACATTTCCTTTGAAAGTGATACATAACATCAATTTTAACATCGTCAATTCAAGAGCAGTCAAAAGGTTCAATAATGTTATAGATATAGATATAAAAAGAGAACAAAATAATTCTTACTGAAAACAAAATACAAGACTCAACCATGAAAATAGAAATCGAAAAACCGGAAGGCAAACTTGGAATCCTATTACCAGGTATAGGAGCAGTAGCCACAACATTCATTGCAGGTGTGCTTGCAGTTAGAAAAGGCTTATCAACACCCATAGGCTCATATACCCAAATGGGTCATATCAGGGTAGGGAAGAGAACTGAAGGCAAAAATCCAAGGATCAATGAGTTCGTGCCTCTTGCCAACCTAAACGATATAGTGTTTGGTGGTTGGGATATCTTTAAGGATAATGCATACGAAGCAGCCATGAAGGCAGGTGTGCTTGATAAACAATTGCTTACTGAGTTAAAGGCTGAGATGTCAGCAATAACTCCGATGAAAGCGGTGTTTGATAGAAATTATGTCCATAACTTGAGTGGTGTGAATGTAAAAAAAGCTGATTCGAAGATGGATTTAGCAGTTGCTTTGATGAAGGATATCAGTGACTTCAAGGCTAAGAATAACTGTTCACGCCTTGTTATGGTATGGTGTGCTTCAACAGAGGTATATATTGAGGAAAGTAAAGTGCATCAAAGCCTCGATGCCTTTGAAGATGCACTTCTTGATAACAATCCCGCCATTGCACCAAGTATGATCTACGCATATGCAGCTATAAAATCGGGAGTGCCGTTTGCAAACGGAGCACCTAATCTATCGTGCGACTTTCCTGCAATGACTGAACTGGCCAAAAAGATGGAAGTGCCAATATGCGGTAAAGATTTCAAAACCGGTCAAACCCTTATGAAGACTATAGTTGCACCTGGTTTAAAAGCCAGGAATCTGGGTGTGGAAGGTTGGTTTTCAACTAACATACTGGGAAACCGCGACGGTGAGGTGCTTGATGATCCTGAAAGTTTTAAAACTAAGGAGGTGTCAAAGCTCGGTAGCCTTCAGAATATCTTTGAGCCAGAAATCAACCCCGATCTTTATAATGATCTTTATCATAAGATCCGTATTAATTATTACCCTCCACGTGGCGATAATAAAGAGAGTTGGGACAATATTGACATCTTTGGCTGGCTTGGCTACAAGATGCAGATCAAGATCAATTTCCTTTGTCGTGACTCAATCCTTGCTGCCCCTATTGTACTTGATCTGGCACTTTTGCTTGACCTGGCGAAAAGAAGCGGCATGAGTGGGATTCAGGAGTGGATGTCATTTTTCTTTAAAACACCACAGGCAGCTGAAGGCCTGAAGCCTATTCATGATCTGTTCAGGCAACTAATGAAACTGGAAAATACCCTGCGGCACCTGAAGAATGAAGACCTGATTACTCATCTGGGTCTGGATTATTATGAAGATAAATAAAGTATGCGTTTCTTTAATTGAGTCATTAAGCTGAGGACAACTAAATCAGTGGATTCTGTAATTGAATCAGATGATCTTATGTCAAATACAACACCCGGTAAAGAATTTAACATAATCTGGAAATCAATTGTAACAGTGGGAGGGCTGGGCTATAGCCCTATTGCTCCAGGCACTGCTGGTGCACTGGGGGCATTACTCCCGGCAATCCTAATTCTAAAGTTCTCAGGCAATCCTGATTTGTGGCTGATTCTGATGGTAGTACTTACTACTATTTTAGGCATTATAGGCTCCAACATCGCTGAAAAGGAGTGGGGCAAAGATCCCTCGAAAATAGTGATAGATGAAGCTGCTGGTATGTGGATCAGCCTTCTTTTTACAGGAACCAGTTGGTTTACTATTATATCAGGTTTTGTGCTATTCCGTTTTTTTGATATCTTTAAACCCTTGGGAATAAGGAAGGCTGAAAGTATCCCCGGGGGCACCGGTGTAATGGTCGATGATATACTGGCAGGAGTATATGCAAACCTGGTACTGCAGGGTTTGCTTTACTTTGTGCCTGAACTACGATCTTTTTAATAGGTTGCTTTATAAATAATTTATAGATACTATGACAAAGCGGTTCTTTAGCCTTTTATTCAGGTTTCAACTTTCAGCCATTATTGCTACACTTATTGATTTTTCTTTTACAATTTTCCTCAAGGAAGTATGTGGGTTAGGCTATTTGTTGAGTGCATCAATTGGTGCTGTGCTTGGAGGCATTACCAATTTCATACTTGGCAGGAGATGGGTATTCAAAGCAGCTGGTCCACGTCATCATCAAGCCTTCAGATATAGTGTAATTTGGGGAGGAAGTATTCTATTAAATATAAGTGCTGTTTTTCTGCTCACCGACTTCTTGAATTTCAATTATATTATTTCAAAGATAATAGCGGCTTTCATGATAGGACTAACCTTCAATTACACAATGCAAAGGAGGTTCGTTTTTGTTATAAACCAACCTGCAAATAAGATTAAAGCTTAATGTAAACAGTTATGAAATTAAGAGACGAGGCACAAAAGATCATATACATCATCATTGATCCTATAGTTACCTTAATGGTTAAGGCAGGAGTTACACCAAATGTGGTAACAACAACCGGGCTTGTCATCAATATAATAGCGGTTATAGTTTTCATTATCGGAGGTGAAATTGGGCATCCTGATGACCTTTCATGGCTTGGATGGGGAAGTGGATTGATTCTCTTTGCCGGCCTGTTTGACCTACTCGACGGACAGGTTGCTCGTAAAGGAAATATGTCATCCCGCTTCGGCGCTCTTTACGATTCAGTCCTCGACAGGTACAGTGAACTACTGATGTTCTTTGGTATATGTTATTACCTGGTTGCCCAAAGTTACCTGCTTACTTCAATTTTCGCTTTTATGGCCCTGATTGGTTCTATGATGGTTAGCTATGTGAGGGCGCGTGCTGAAGGTGTAGGTGTTGAGTGTAAAGGCGGTTTGATGCAGCGCCCTGAAAGAATAGTCGCAATCAGTGTATCTGGAATAATTTGTGGTATTGTTTCGGCCTGTACCGGTGGTAATCAGAAATTTCACCTCGATGGTTTCAGCGTGGTTGAAACTATTGCTATATTCACCATACCCATGCTACTGGTAGCCATATTATCAAATATAACTGCCATCAACAGGCTTTTGAAAAGTCGTGATAAACTCAAAGGCTGAATGCTACAATCTAATCTTACTTTAAACTCAATTTCTATAAAATCGGGATGGATCTTATGAATCGCATTCAACTAACCGGTATCATCGCCCTGGCAATATCAGTTATTTACATTGTGTTGATTTATCGATACTCGGTTTTGGGTCCTGAACACTACGTAACACTTATACTGTATAACTTCTTTATCTGGGTTAATAACCAAACCCGTAGGTTTATGCTTGCCCTTGCGGTGTTCGTAGCCTTCGCCATGTTGTATGACATTATGAAGATGTTCCCAAATTATCATTACAACGAAGTGGATATATCGCAGATATACTTTCTTGAAAAACGACTTTTTGGTTTTGTAAGCGAAGGAATTGCTGTTACACCTAATGAATACTTCTCTATAAATCACACGCAATTTCTTGATATCCTGAGTGCTTTCTTCTATCTCAACTGGATGCCTGTGCCACTGGCCTTTGCTTTTTACCTTTATTTCAGGAATAAAAGACTTTATCTGGACTTTGCACTTACTTTCCTGCTGGTAAATATAATAGGTTTCATAGGCTACTATGTTTATCCGGCAGCTCCTCCCTGGTATGTTGATTTGTATGGCTTTGAATTCAAGGCAGGTATTCCGGGAAACACAGCGGGCTTTGAACGGTTTGATGAGTTAATTGGTATCCCTGTGTTTGGTTCTCTTTATTCCCGCAATTCCAATGTTTTCGCTGCAGTGCCATCACTCCACTGTGCCTATCCTGTAGTTGTGCTTTACTATGGAATAGTTGCTAAAGTTGGTAAACCCATACTTTTGCTCGTACTATTTATGACCGGTATATGGTTCGCAGCGGTTTATTCAGGTCATCATTATGTAATTGATGTGATACTGGGTGTAGTTTGTGCTGCTTTGGGAATAATTTTGTACCAGGTAGTATTGCTAAAGCAAATGTGGTATCAAAAGTTTGTGCAAGGTTACCTTACGGAGATATAGGTAAAGAGCTTATTTATGTGGCAATTTTCAAGCACTAAGCATTTTAATTGCTCTAAAACCCATACCCTATGTGCAATCCCAAACTTATATGGCTATCCTCAGTATCCCACGCAAAGTCAAATGCAGGACCTAAATGGAAGTCACCTAACGAGAAATCATAGGATGTTTCAAAGTGCACAGCTAGTTTCGGTGTTCCATTCTTGTCCTCAAAAGCCAGCCCAGGTGAGATGCTGAAACTTAAATATTCTGTTGCCCTGTAATTTGAAGTAAGGCCTATGGTGTTATGGCCATGCTCATCAAAAATTCTTTCATAGCCAACTCCTATACTAAACCTGCTGCCCGGTATTGCTCTTAAATAATGGAGATGCGCACCGTATGCCAGTTCCTTTTCATTCAGGAACCACACCGGCGCATTAGATATTGCAATCTCATTTCTATGGTCATGATGATTATGCTTATCGTGGTCATGCTCTGCTTGAGCATATAACCCATTAACTGATAAAAAGATAAGCAGGGTTATTGGTATTGTTGGTTTCATTAAAGGTTTTACTTTCCTGGTATATATTTCGGGAACATTTAACCACCAAAGCAATAACTTGTTCAATTAGATGATTTAGTAATTTGTATAATCATTTCAGGGTAGTTAATCATTCATACAGCTCAAGCCTGTTCCTAAGTTGCGTTATTTCATCCTGTAGGCCGTTGATTCGGTGAAGCAGGTGAATAATGGTCTCAATGCCTTCCAGATTAATATCCAACTCATAATGTAGCCTTACTATTTTCTCAAGTTGTGGCATATGGTCAATATTAATATAAAGGTTCTCTTCCACGCTTGTAATTTCAATCAAGCCGGTTTGGTTTAGCGTATTTATAAAGGATGTCTCAACATTACAGCTGCTGCAGAAATCATCAATGGAAATTAAATTTCTTTTTGGTTTCATTGATTACAACTTTGATAATTGAGTAAACAAGGCTTTTTCTTCCTCAGTAAGATTGGATGGAAGTTTAACTGAAAAGGTGATATACAGGTCACCGGATTGTCCTTCACTTTTGTATACCGGCAGTCCTTTCCCTTTCAACTTGATCTTGCTTCCATTCTGTGTTTCAGGTTTAACGTTTAGTTTAACTTTACCATCGAGTGTTTCAACTGTGATTTCCCCGCCCAGTAATGCAGTGTATAGGCCAATTTCAACAGTTAAATACAAGTCATTTTTCAAACGCTTGAATCGCGGATGATTAGCAATTGAAAAGGTTATATACAAATCACCATTTGGTCCGCCATTAATACCTTCACCTCCATGACCGGCAATCTTGATAGTCTGACCATTCTCAATGCTAGCAGGAATGGTTATTCTGATTTTCTTACCGTTAACTGTAAGTGTTTGCTTGTGCGATCTTATTATATCTTCAAGTTCAAGCTTCAACTCTGCATTATAATCTTCACCCCTGAATTTCATTTGCCTACTCTTTCCTCCGCTTGCTCCAGCTCCAAAGAATGACTCGAAGAAATCAGAAAATCCCTCACCTCCCGTTGAACCCCCATAGTCAGCCCATCCACTGCCTGTTGTTTGCCGCCTGTTTTGTGACGACTGCCTTTGTGATTGCCTTGCACTTTCAAACTGGTCAGAATGTTTCCAGTCCTCACCATACTGATCATATTTCTTTCGTTTCGCAGGATCACTCAGCACTTCGTGGGCTTCATTGATTTCCTGGAACTTCCTTTTTGCTTCAGCATCATTAGGGTTAAGGTCGGGATGATACTTGCGGGCCAACTTGCGATATGCTGCTTTAATATCTTTGACCGTTGCCTTCTTATCAACGCCTAAAACTTTGTAATAATCAATAAAAGCCATTCGTGTATAGGTTGTTTTCAAAAATAAGAACAGTAATTTACCTTAAAAGTTAACGTTAAAGTTACTCCACTCAGAGGATTCATTGGACACAATGCCTTTAGCGATGCTGGACTTTAGAATATAGAAGATCTCATCAAAAAAATCAATCTTAGTAACTCTTTGTTTACCAGTTAGTAATATAAGAGTGTGTAGAATTCTCATAAAAATGTGCTCGATATCGGACATTTTTAGTGAAACTAAATATATTTTGATAAAATGTGGAAATTATGTAACATTTTCTCAACATTATATAATAAACTGTGTTTACCTATTAGTTCACTGAAAATCAGTAACTAACTAAAATTAGACATCTACATTATGAACTCAATAGGTATAAGTGGTTTATTAACAGTTGACTATAGAAATTCTCTTTGCATAGTAACTATACTACAAGATCCTTCAAATGGTAATCTTGTATCAGTAATTGTGGATGATGGTGATGAGGTAATGGAATATAATTATGCTAAGTCGCCTAATACAATGAATTACGGTAGTGACCCATTGCAGTGGGGGTTATTTGCTTAAAATAAAATTTGACTTAAATGCTAATAATAGCACTTACATTGCCGCCATGGCGACTAAAGAGTAAGCTTTCCTGAAATTCTCAAAAGGATAACCAAAGTTAAATAGGCCAGGATAGTAAGAATAGTTATTCTTAAGATAGTTTCCCAGGAGTCGAAGAACATGGTATTCAAACAATCTATTTATTATAGAGATGAATATCCCGCTGAGGGAAAGGAATGCTAATGCCTTCAGCATCAAAGCCTTTCTTGATAGCCTCGTGAAGTGCAAGGTAAACCGGCCAGTAATCAGGCGTATTTACCCATGGGCGTACAACCAAATTGACACTATTATCGCCCAGTTCACTAACGCCTATAATAGGAGCCGGCTCCAATAGTATACGTTCATCAGCAGCAAGTATCGATTCAAGAACCTTTTTTACTTTGTCGAGATCATCACCATAACTTACACCTGCAATAATATCAACACGTCGTATGGGATGGGCTGTATGGTTAATGATGTTATCACTCATAACCTTATTATTGGGTACTATCACCTTTTTATTGTCAAATGTAGTAAGCACTGTTGTGAATATTTTTATTTCTTTAACAACGCCACTGGTTCCTGCGGTATCAATGTAATCGCCGGCTCTAAAAGGTTTAAAGAGGATCATAAGTACTCCGGCTGCAAAGTTTGATAATGATCCCTGGAGTGCCAGTCCAATAGCCAGACCGGCAGCACCTATAACTGCAATAAAAGACGCAGTTTCAATACCAAGTTGTCCTAACGACGCAATTACCACAATTGCAAGTATAACTATGTATACCAGTCCGCTGGTAAATGAAACAAGTGTATTGTCAACTTTTGATTTTAGGAGGATTTTCCTCGTAATTTTTCTGATGCCTTTGGCAGCAAGCCAACCTAAAATAAAAATTGCTACGGCAGCAATTGCCTTAATGCCATAAAGAATCAGCCATTCCTGAATATTTACTATTACTTGATTCATAAGAAAGGAAAGTATTAGAATCACCATGATTCGTTGTTATTTTATAAAGCGCATTTCCAAATATTTGTTGGTAAACCCAAGTTTTTCGTACAGTATTTTGGCCGGATTGTCGGGCTCCACATGGAGGGCAATATTACCATCAGCATGATCCATAGCTTCCTGCATAAGCTGCCTGCCAATGCCTTTGCCTCTTAGCTGATTGTGTGTAGCAATATAAACAAGAATATTTTCAGGGATATAGCCTTTCATGCCTGTTTGGTTTACTACAACCACTCCTGCAATACCACTTTCCTCTGATCCTACCAACACAAAACCGCCAAAAGATTGCGATTCCTTTAAAGCATAATCAACAGCTTTCTCAATGTCATCCTTCTTGTCACCGAATTGCTCAAGGTGTTTAAAGAGGAATTCAATGATTTGTTTCTTTTCTTCCATACCCGGACGGGTTCTCTCATCATAAAACTTTGTATGTACCATATTATATAATTTTTGCCTTACGGCGGTTATGCTATCCAATTTACTCGTCTTTTATGTCAATCAATTTGGTTGTTAGTTAATTATTAGGTGGTTGATAGTTATATGTTTGGTAGTTGCTAATTATTAATAGGTTGTTTACCTTTGTCACTAAGGATTTAAACGCCCTAAATGCAAGTATGTTTGCATTTTTAAATAGGCAAATATGGGATCAGCTACTGCGCCTTACTACAGTTAACGCTGAATTCGTTTGTCTATATATTTGGAATTCAGTACTCTTACTGTTCCTAAATAATTCATTTTAAATTTTAACAAATCACCTACTTTGTATTTTTTCGGATTATCGGCTAAATCTATCACAAGCATATCAGAGCTTGCACCAACAATAGATACCTTTTTATCAATAGGAGTAAGTTGTTTATCGTCAACATCAAGCAATCCAATGTCGATAATTGCCCTGTAACTGGTAGTTCCCACCAAATTGTCGTCAAAGCTTAAAGCATGGCCTTCCATATTTGTGCCCATATCACCCATGGGTACTACTGGTTTTTCAATTAACTCAATTATCTCCGACGACAAGATAAAAACATCAGATTCCATGCCTTCAAGTGTAGTGTCATGATAAACATCAGTTCCCAGAAATAGTGACTCACCTACCCTGAAGTGGTTAATGCCGTTTGGCAGTAGGTTTTGGAAAATCAAGGGGATTGTCACCGAAGCTCCGCCTGAAACATATTCAATCTTCCTGTTAAATTTTGCTTCAATGAGTTGTTCAAACAGGCTCAACTGTATTAGTTTGTCGTGATTGGGCAACACACCATAAAGGCAGGTCAAATTAGTTCCTATACCAACCACCTCAATATTGCTGATCTGAAAAACATTACTATAAAACTCAATAAGTTCCTCTCTGATAACCCCTTCTCTTAACTCTCCAAGTTCAATCATGATAATGATCTTGTGCACCTTGTTTTGTCGTTGAGCTTCAACTGCCAGCAGTTTAATTGTCTCAATTTCAGTATTCATGCTGATATCAGCGTACTGAACTATTGCCTTAATGAATCTTTTTGGAGGTGGTTTGATGTAAATAGTGGTAACATCAGGCCTTATCTGCTTGATAGTCTTTAGGTTTGAGATACGGGAATCACAAATTTCTTTAATGTCAAATAAGAGTAATTCCTGAAGGTATTCTTTATTACCACACAGCAGCTTTGATACTATTGACCATCTTATTTGTCTTTCATTAAACAGGTTATTCAGAAACTCAAAGTTAGCCTTGAGTTTGGGTAAATTCATTGTAATATATGCCATAGTTTATCACTTTTGGCTGTCAAAAAAGATGAAGGTCAGATCCTTCTTTGGGAAGTGAAACAGCTCTACGAATTAACAAAGATAATGAAAGTCTCCGATAAATCAAAACGTCAGGGCAAAGTACGCCCTGACGTTTTGGATTTAATAAAAATATCTAATACCCGATAATCGTTGGATTTAATAAAAATATCTAATTAGCAACTACAAACTTATAAATCGCCCTTTTACCATCTGCCGTTAAGTTCAAAACATAAACACCAGGCTTTGCTTTGTCACCTGTTGCTGATGTTCCATTCCACCTAAAGGTGTTTGAACCACTTACAAGCCTTAACTCATCTCTGAAAATATGCTTGCCATTCAAAGCAGTGATAGTCGCTTTCGCTGATGCCCCTTCAGGTGATTCAATATTAAATTGCAACATTTGATCCCGGGTATTACTGTATGGTTGTGGCCATGCTTTTGTAATAGCCAGTACAGAACCTCCCAAGGCAATATCATTGGTTCCCACACTTAATTCAGCAAGGTCAAGTTTATAGGCTCCAAGTCCGTAGGTTCCTATCAGTAGGAAGTTTTCACCCGCGTGTATCTTCATAGAGGTAATCGGCACATTGCCAAGTGTGGCATTCAGGCTCTGCCACTCGGCACCGGCATTCATTGACCAGAACATACCAGCATCAGTAGCAACAAACAATCTTCCTTGTTTTGTGGGATCAGCAATGAAAGCATTCACAGGCAATTCAGGAAGATTACCGCTTATTGATTCCCATGTCACTCCATTGTTAGTTGACCTGAATACATGAGCAAGTGGTTCATCCCAGCGAAAACCTGAGCATGTAGCATAAATGGTATTCACATCAAACGGATCAGTAGCAACCCGTGTAATCCACCTGTCGGGTAAACCGGCACTTATATCACTCCAAACTGTACCACCATTAATGCTGATATGAACATTCCCATCATCAGTTCCGGCAAGCACTTTATTTGGATCAATAGGAGAAACCGCAAGTGTTGTTATTGTATGGAAAGTGCTACCATCGTCACCATCGGTAAGGTCACCACTTACAGGCGTCCATGAACTGCCTCCGTTCACCGACTTCCACACCCGGTATGTTCCAAAATATAAGGTAGTTGGAGTCTGCGGGTGCATGATCACAGGTGCCGACCAGTTAACCCTGTCAGATGACCAGTAACCGCTAATGGAGTACATATTGCTGCCACCATTGGTTGATTTACTGAGCCCACCCCATTGATACTCAGCATAAATGATATTTGAATTGGTGTAATCCACCATGCAGTAAAAACCGTCACCACCTAATATGGCATCCCAATCACTGAGGCTTCCGGTAAGAGTACGCACTGTATTGTTATCCTGTGTACCACCATAAATTCTTTCAGGTCTTAACCAGTCAGTTTCAATATCATAGAACTGTGTAAGTGGTAGGTTATTTATCTTATCCCAGCTAAATCCCAGGTCTTCGCTTGAATAAAGTCCACCGTCATTTCCTTCCAATATCCTGCCAGTTACCGGGTGTATATGCATGGCATGATGATCAACATGAATCTGGTCCATATTATAATAGCCTGCCAGCTGTGTCCATGAACTACCTCCATTTGTTGTAGTGAAAAGGTCAACCCCTAACACCCATGCAATATTCGGATTTGTTGGATGTACTCTTATTTGACCGAAGTACCACCCAAAAGAGCTATTCATACCTTGTATCGATCCATCATTTGTTCTTGTCCAGTACTGTCCTGCATTAAGTGTCTTGTAAACAGCAACTTCATACTGGTTGTCATAAAAGGCATAAACAGTTGAAGGTGATGATGGCGCAATTGCCAGTCCAATCCTACCAATGCTGTTATCAATGGGTAGTCCGTTTTGTAATGGCAACCATGAGTCACCACCGTCTTCTGATTTCCATATACCTGAGCCTGGCCCGAATGAGCGTCGGTAATTGCGTCCGCGCATGCGTTCCCACATTGCAGCATATAAAATATCAGGATTCGTAGGGTGCTGGACTATATCAATCCCCGACACTGAATCATTAACAAAAAGAACACGTTCCCAGCTGCTGCCTCCATTCACGGTGCGGTAAATACCACGGTTTCCGTCAGGAGTAAACAGGTTGCCGCAAACAGCCGCAAATACCCTGTTTGAATTGGAATGATCAACTATGATACGTCCGAAATAGGCCGATTCTTCAAGTCCAGAATGCTGCCATGTGTTACCACCATCTGTTGACTTATATATTCCATCGCCCCTGAAACTCTGACTTGAAGCATTTGATTCACCGGTTCCTGCCCAAATAATGTCAGTATTTGTTGGATCAATAGCTATGTCACCAACTGAAATAGTAGCAGCATCCTCAAAAATATTTTCCCAATTTGCACCATTGTTGGTTGTTCTGAAAATGCCGCCTGAAGCAGCCGCAATATAAATGGTAGAAAATGAACCCGCAGGGACTTCTATATCTGTAATACGACCACCAATATTCAACGGACCTGCAAATTGCCAGTTTACATCACTCCTGTCAGCATCAGCTGCATGCATGTCGCGGGCATGGCGCACCGCCTGCAGGTACCACTCAGTTTTAATTTGTCCCTGGGGATATGACCTCTGCCTGTCCATCCAGTCTGAAGGCAACATGCCAGGCCCACCGGGCGCTTTTATACGGCTGAGCATAGGGTGTTTCTTCAAATTAGTGTATAAAGCAAGGCTTTTGCTGTCCTTATTTACGTGTTGCGACCTGAACGAGTTTATTAAAATAACACCAGCTGATGCCAAAATCATTATAAATGCAACTGCAAATATCGAGCGATACAGGGTTTGTTTCATTGTGAGTGTGTTGAACTCCACAAATGTAATTATAAAAATGTAAAGTATTCCTCAAATGCAAAAAACTGAAGATCAGCTAATAACTGATAAGTTATTGTGATTCAAGTTAATATATTACATTACTATAAATAACAGTGATTAGTTCGAGTAGCTGGAAAGTCATTTATTTGATAAGAAACCTATTCCAGAACTATTTGGTTTTCGAGTAAATCCCTGAAAACCTTCAACGCTTCAGGATATATATCCTCACAGGCATCGAGGATAAAAACATAGAAGATATCACCGTGGAACCTGTCGAGGCTTGAGGATGCGCGAAAGTATGCTATTTCTGTAGAGAGTGGCATAGTGGTAGGCTCTTCCAGCAACAGGCCGGGATATTCAGGGCGTGTTCTTTTTATGCCGGCCATATGCAGGTGCGCTCCCCCAAGTTCCGCATACATATCCTTCTTCCTCATTTCCCATGAAAGGATGCCGGGGTACTTATTCGTCAGGTCATACTCATTCCTGTCGGGGTACTCTGAAATAAAGCTTTCAACATACTCCTTTAAATTAACATCTCGCTCTGCTACCCTTGCAATCAGCGCAATAGTGTATGTTATTTCACTTCCGGTGGCACTGGTAATGGAGGGAGGCGAAAACATCACAGCCGACTTTTTGTCAGAAAAATCATACAACTGAATCTGCCAGCTTGTGTCAATCATTACCTTCATTCCCAGAGGGCGGCTAATAAAACTTAGCGTGTCTTCTCCCGCAACAGTCCATAAATCATCAAAGCGATAACTTGAATCGCGGCTAACAGGAAGGATCCTTCCTGAAACTGATTCTCCTAACTCTGTTTCAAAATAGCCCCGCTTTCCTGATATTGCTTTCGACCTGTCCATTGCATAAAGGCAATTTGAAGGCATATTGGCCAGCGCAGTGGCAAAACTGTAATCTTCCCAAAAAGCTGCAGGCTCATTTTCAGGCAATTGTTGCTGGCTTTTTTGATACAACTCTATGGAGTAAGCAAGTTCCCCTGACAAGGCAAAGTGATTTGCCATAAACCAAAAGGTACGATAATCATCAGGTGCCACTTCTGCAGCAAGGGTGTAATAATCCACTGCATGCTGATGGTACGTATGTTCGTCAAGATTATAAAGATAATGCGCAATATCGCCCAGGAGCAAGCATACTTCTGTATTGTTAGGGGGTAAAGCCTCAAATATTTTAAAACATGCCTCAAGTTCATCAACCACACTTTCCTTGCTTACTTCAAATTTCCACTCAGGTTGCCAGTGATTGTAATACTCCTGGTTGACAATAAGAAATGAGAACCGGTCAACGTACTTTTCGAAATCAGGTATTTTGTCAAGTTTAATGTGGTTGATATTGCCTGAAACCGACAATACCGACAGAATAGTGAACAGTAGGAGGATCTTTGACTTCATAAGTGCAAATATAATTTAAAACGCATTGGGCACCTATTACCTGGTGAGCTCAGAATCTTAAAGTTCCCTAAAAATATATATTTCCTTCAAAGCCTTAACTGACCGGTCGGCATAAAAGTCAGTTGGCATATATATCCTGAAATATCCTCCGTCATCATCATTTTCTGTAACTGAAAGCATGGGAAAAGCCTGGTCAGCGCGGTTAAACAACTCGCTGTAGCTGAAAATAGTGCGGTAACCATCTTCTGCTGCAAAACACACCAATCCTTGCCTGATAAGTTGACTGTCAAAAAGTTCAACAGAATCCTGAATAACCTCATGGAGCATTATACCATCAAAGATAGGTTTTGGGTGATAACCCATGCCCATTCCGTAAAAAGTGGAATGGTATCTTCTTAGCTTATCCTTTGCTATAGGTTGCTGAATAAAGAAGTTCTTGCCAGAATAAATCTGATCGATATCTTCAAAAACTACTTTTAACTCACTTGAATAAACCTTTTCCAGATCCCTGTTGATCGGATATTGCTTTTTGTCAAAGGAGCATACTGTTATCATAACCGGATTCTCCAGGTTCCTGAATGTGAACAGGTCATTTGAAGCCACAACTTTCCAAACATGACTAACCGGATAACTGACCTCTTTCCGGTGAGGCTTGATGGGGGCAGATTCTGTAGCTATTATAACCTGATGGGGATTCATCGTATGGAATATCTCTGACCAGCTGAATGCCACCGATTCTCCTTTGTCATTTTCAATTATAATATACACGTCAATCTCCGGTCGAAATTCAGCAGAGTTCTTTTTAGTAAGGATAAATTCATTCAAAAGGTCGAAGAGTGAATACCCTGAGTAACGGAACGCACCTGTAAATTCCGGTTCATTGGCCCTGTTTATTAATGATTCTTTTACAAATACCTCCCTCTTGTAATGCTTTGAAAAGTCAACCATTCCTCCCTGTTTAACCTCCCCGGCAACTTTAAGTTTCCCGGTTTTCATCAGAACCTCTTCTGTTTGATGGTATAGGCTGTTCCCTGCTTTTGAAGTTGATTTTGTTGCGCCTGAAACAGCATCGGTTGTTGTATCCTTGGTCTGACGGCATGAACTTAAAACCACAAAGAATAGTACCAGGGCGAGAAGTATTTTTTTATTTTGCATGTTTGAAAATAGATTTAATTTTGCGTTGTGATAATTTTGCAAGTCGGCAAAGTTAGAAAAGGAAATCATATTTTGCAATGAAAGATAAACCCTCTCCCAATCAATCTAATCAGGTCAAACACCCCACTCAACTCAGGCTTAATTATAAGTTTTGGATAGAGACCACCGGTAATGTAAATATTTTGGGTGAGGGCAAATGGAAGCTTCTAAAAGCAATAAGAGATACCGGTTCACTAAAGGCAGCTACTGAGGAAATGGGTTATGCCTACAGGCAAACATGGGAGAACCTTAAAATTATTGAAAGCAAACTTGGATTCGCCCTGATTGAAAAAAGTAGGGGTGGATCAAAAGGTGGAGAAACAGTACTTACTGATAAAGGGGAAAAAATTGTTGAATTCTTTGATAAATTGTATGGTGAAATGGATGCTGAAATCAGGTTGAAATTCAATACAATGCTTGATGACCTAAATAAAATAGTCGAATAACTTAATCCAATTAAAATGAAACACTTTTATGCTTTACTGCTATCACTCTGCTTTTTCTCGTATGCTAAATCGCAGGAAACTGACGTTGTGAACCTGAACACTGTAATAATCACATCAACCCGCACTGACGGGCATCTTTATGATGTACCTCAGCGCATTGACCTGATTACCAAAACCAACATCGAAAGTATGCCATCATTATCAACCGACAATTATCTGATGCTAGTACCGGGCATTAATGTAAGCCGGGGTGCATCAATTTTCGGATCAGGCAATATTTCAATGCGTGGCATGGGAAATGAAGCAGGCAGAATGCTGATCATGATTGACGGTGTACCTTTGAATAAAAGCGATGGTGGCAGTGTTAACTGGAATGCATTATCACCGGGTGATATAAACCAGATAGAAGTTTTGAAAGGACCCGGGTCAACTACTCATGGAGGCAATGCCATGGGAGGTGTTGTTAATATAGTTACGCCCACACCCACCAAACCTCTTCAAGGAGTCATTTCACAGAGTATAGGCTCTTTCGCAACCCTTCAATCACGCGTAATGCTCGGAGGCCTTAAGAATAATTTCTATTGGTCAGCCGGCGGATCATACAGAACCAGTAACGGATATATCACCACTCCGGCTGATGAAATTGATGAATATTCAGTAGCATCGTTCCTCAATGAGTACAATTTTAGCGCTAAGGCAGGGTATAAATTCAGCAACAACCAGAAACTCGAAGCTTCAGGAAATTATTATTCCGGGCAGCGTGGAACAGGGTCTGATTATATAGGGTATGGCTTTGAGAATGAGCACCTGGCTTCCAACAAAGGCGCTTTCAATCTTTATGAAGTGCTGAGCGGCCGGGTTGCCTATACAGCAGACTTTGACAAAGAACGGTCACTTAAAATTACACTTTACTCACAACGTGAAAATTATAATAATATAAGGGAAAGCCTTAAAGACAGTACTATATCCCGATATAATGTACTATCAGTGCGTGATGATGCCGGCTTTCTCTCAGTTTACACCTTTTCTCCGGCTAAATATCATAAAGTGAGTATGGGTATCGATATCCGTTACGGGGCAGTGGATGGAGCTGATAACTATGTAACATCCACCGACAAGGTAATTAATGCCGGAAAAATGATGCTATCAGGGATATATGTCCAGGATGAGATCAATATCAAAGAAAGCCCGTTCAGTGTATTGGCCGGATTAAGGTATGACATGGCAAGGTTTTATGAGGGTGCCTTTTTTGTTGAAAACCCTACCAAAGAAACTGGTTTCCTTGGCGACTTCTCAGGTGAACTTGCATCAGCTGATTTTTCAGCTTTCAGCCCCCGATTGTCAATACAATATTACAAACCTCAAATACTCAGGCTTTATGCTGGATACAGCAAAGGATATAGGGCTCCGGTACTTGATGATATGTGTCGCACAGGTCGTATATCAGGTGGTATGAAAATCGCTAACCCTGACCTTAAGCCTGAATTCCTTGATAACCTGGAAGCTGGAACTGATATCTTTATAAACGACAGGTTCAGCATTTCATCATCTGTATTCTATTCTATCGGTACTGATTATCATGCAAACATCTCAACCGGCGACTCTATTATGCTTAACAAAAAGATGCGCCCAATAATGAAAAAAAGCAATATTGGAAAGGTTGATCTGTATGGAGCAGAGATCGGCTTGAAGATGAATCTCCTGAAAAATGTAACATGGCAAATTGCTTATAGCCACATTATCACCAATGTCATTGAATTCGGCTCTGTTGAATCTACCAATGAATTGAGCGGAAAAGAACTTGTTTACCAACCTACTGATGTTTTTAACACGTCAGCAGTCTGGAAAAATAAAATTCTTAATGCCTCAGTTAATTTAAACTATAAAGGTGCTCAATGGATCAATGATATTAATACAGAGAAGATTGAAAACTACTACTTTATTGATCTACAGTTATGGCGTCAGGTTTATAAAAACCTGCATGCTTCATTCATGGTACACAATCTGTTGGATAATGAATTCATCGATTCCCGTAATCTTGTATCACCGGGTAGGATGATACTCTTTGAACTGAAATATAATCTTTAACTGTGAGCTATTATATATAGCGGGGGCTGGCATCCATTAAAAGGTTAGCAGGATACAACTAACATATTCAACAGTCTGTTGTTTATCTTTAGTTATTTGACTTTTTGAACCCCTAAATTGAATCTTTTAATGGACCAGCCACCGCTTATTCCGTCACTGCATGCTGAGGCACTGCTTGAGTCGGCTCCCGATGCTATGGTTATAGTGAATAAGTTCGGACAGATCGTTCTGGTAAATGCCCAAACTGAAAAGCTTTTCGGTTACAACCGCAATGAACTGATTGGCGATGAGGTTGAAAAGCTCATACCTCAAAAATACAAACATCAGCATCCGGAGCACCGTAAACATTACTTTGCAGATCCTAAAGTGCGTGAAATGGGCGCCGGACTTGAATTATATGGCTTGCGTAAAGATGGTACCGAATTTCCGGTTGAAATAAGCCTGAGTCCACTTAAACTGGCAGAAGGCATACTCGTTTCAGCTGCTATCCGCGATATCAGCCTTCAAAAGAAGGCAGCACTTGACCTGAAAGATTATGCCTCACGACTGGAGCTCTCTAACAGGGAACTCGAGCAGTTTGCTTATGTAGCATCTCATGATTTGCAGGAACCGTTGCGCAATATCACCAACTATGTTATGATCCTGAACCTTAAGGCTAATGATATGCTTGATGATGAAGCCAAAGGTTTCCTGGATATCATCACCAGGTCAACCGAAAGGATGAAGACACTGATCAAAGAACTGCTTGATTTCTCGCGTATCGGCCGTAACCGCGTAATTGAAAAGGTTGATTGTAATGAGGTGTTCAATGATGTTATAGCGGATATTGATGTGGTTATCCGTGAAAACGAAGCAACATTTAAAGTGGGTGACCTCCCGGTGATAATGGGCAATAAGGTTGAGATCAAACAGCTGTTCCAGAATCTTATTGCCAATGCAATCAAGTTTAAACGACCTGACGTGCCACCAATAATTTCAGTCAATTGTGAGAATAAAGCTGAAGAATGGGAATTTTCCGTCAGCGACAATGGCATAGGCATAAAACAAGACCACTTAAGCAAAATATTCCTGATCTTCCAGCGGCTGCATTCTGAAGAGAAATATCCCGGTACCGGTATCGGACTGGCTACCTGCAAAAAGATCGTTGAACTCTATGAAGGCCGTATTTGGGTGGAATCATCACCCGGTGAAGGAACTACCTTCTTTTTTACCATACCTAAAGCAAACGCAATACCTGTATGAAAGATATAAAGAATATACTGCTCATTGACGACAATATCCACGATAACTATATTCACACTTTTGTCATCCGCAGCTATCACCCCGAAATCAAGGTGCAGTCTGTAACCTCGGGCGAGGAAGCTATTGAATATTTTCAGCAAAGCAGGCTGAAGACTGAAAATAACCCATATCCTGATCTTGTATTCCTCGATATCAATATGCCGGGAATGAATGGTTTTGAATTCCTCGAAAAGGCCCGTGAGATAAATTTGTTCGACAGCCTCCCCACCCGTATCATAATTATGCTTACCAGTTCACTCAATCCGGCTGATACGCTCAAGGCTAAAACCCATTATACCAACGAGATCATTGAATTCAAAAACAAGCCGCTTAATGTTGAAATGCTTAAGGACATTATTGATGCACTGGAATAAGGGCTAACCCATTAAACCTGCTCATCCTGGTCAAGCTCACTTTTTATACTTCAATTTAATACGCAATTAACCTTGAAGCCAGTTCGTGGATTAACTTTGATTAACCTTGAAGCCAGTTCCCAATTCGTTCAACAGCCTTGACTAATTTGGAGCAGTGCTTTTCTACAAAGTAGTCATGGTTTGCTTCGTCATTAAAAAGCACACCCGAACCTTCCAGCACCTCTCTTCCGTCGAAATCAACGTATGCTATTCGGGCCGATAGTTCCCCAGGGTCTCTTCCAAAATCAGAACCCGGCAACATGGCAACACCTGTTTCCTCCAGTAAGCGCGTGCATAATTCCTTGCTTGTTGTGATGCCGCGCTGCATCAGTGCTTCACGGTAAAACCCAAAGTCGGGGAAAATGTAGAAGGCCCCTTGCGGGGTAGGGTAAGTGATCTTCAAAATATCAAAGCGTACCATGATATATTTGAGGATAGTTTTCAGTGATTTCCTCACTTTGGTAAGGTAATCATCCATAAACGGTCCTCCATTGAAGGCAGTAACCGCTGCATATTGTATTGGCGCACTGGTGGTGGTAAAGGTTTCACTCGCTGCAATAGCCATGGCATCGCGCAACCAGCGAAGGCCTGAAGGGAATGAGAAGAACCCAAGCCGCCACCCCCCTGCACCGCACCACTTGCTTAGGCCATTGCTAATGATAGTACCTTCAGGGTAGTATCTTGCAACTGATACATGCTGGTTGTTATGATGCATCAACCCGTATATCTCATCCGATACAAGTATTACATTGTATTTGGCAGCAACCTCAGCCAGCCTTTTTAACCGCTCAATCGGGTAGGTTACACCTGTTGGGTTTGCAGGATAATTCAAAATAGCTATCCTTGGTTTATCAGGATCCTTACGGCAGATTTCTTCCAGCATATCAGGACTCATTCTCAGGTCATTACTATGCTGAGTTGGTACCCAATGAACGTGGCGGCCAATGATCTGTGCCTGGGGAGCGTATGAAACCCAGCTTGGGGTTGGAATTATTAGGTCGCCGTAATAAACCAGTTGCAACAAAAAAATCAACTCTTTTGAGCCAGGACCAATCAAAATATCCTCAGGCCTGTCGTCTACCTTATGCATCCTAACGTTGAATTCTGAGATAGACTCCCTCAATTCAGGCAATCCTGACACAGGCAGATACTCTTTTTGATGGGCATTCCGCCTTAACGATTCCACCACTTCCTCAGGAACAGGAAAAGGTGACTGTCCCAGCCCCAGCCTGAACACTTCCTTGCCCTCTTTGACCAGTTGCCTGCTCCGTTCATTTATTGCCAGTGTTGACGACGGCTCCAGCCCTCTCACATTAAGATTCAAATTAACCTGGAAAGGTTTCTTGATGTTGTTCTGCATAGCTTCAGTTAGTTGGAGGTCAAGTTACAAAAAAAATCAGTTGATCACCACTTTACTCGTCGTTACAGTGTTGCCCTGTATAAACCTAACAAAATAGATTCCCTTTTGCAAGCCTGAAGTATAGATTTTTTCACCGGAAACATAGTTATTGATACTCTTAATTTGCTGACCACTTGAATTCAAAATGATAACACGCAGGTTGCCAGATAAATTACCTGTGGAAAATGCAGCAAAATAATCTCCTGCAGGATTGGGTGAAATTATAAACCGGCTTGTTGGCATGTCCTGTCCGGTTGTGCCAACTACAAATTGTTCTGAACCACAGGTTTGCATTCCCTTCTTAAAGTAATTCACCTCAAATTTATATATAAGGGTTGTATCTCCCAGTAATTCTGCGGCAGTGTACCTGTATCTGCCAACGCCCGAAATAGAAGTTTCTGAATGTTCCACAGGTACTCCCAGTGAATCTGTCGATCCCCAACATCCTGTTTCTTCACAATAATCCATGAAAAGTGATGTGTTGGTATATGTCAGCATGGGCTGTCCGCAATAATCAATATAGGATAGCGACTTCCTTGCCAGCACATCATTGTGGCTATTATAATCAAACGGAAGTTCCGCAACCACTGTATGCCTGTTCCACGCAGTGACAATTGTATCATAAAACACCTCGGTTGAATCGGCATCAAATCTTTTTCTGTAACAAGTATAGATGATTGAATCAGGGGTATCCTCTCTTTCGAGATAAGTAAGTTTAGTGTATCTGTGATACTTTACCTCAGTATGGCAGGTAACTGCAAGGCTCTTTTCACTATACTGCACTTCATCACCCGGCTGGTAATCGTACAAGTCAGCGTATGTAAGCCGGGTAATTCCGGCAGCAGGGTTGTTCAACCCCAACAGGGTAACCGGCTGAAGCATCTGCGGAAAGCTATCAATGCGGAAGAAAGTGATTAGTCCCAGTTCCTTGCCCGCTTTAAGTATAAGGTTATTGAGCGCTGAGTTAATCACATTGCCCTGAAGGTCGGTATGAAGTACCTTAAGGTTTTTCACCGAATCATTTATCCCGAGAACATTCTCGAACGTTTCATCCATCGCCTGAAGCATAAACCGCTGATCCGCATCCTCATACAACAGCGTATTGGCTACACCGGTATTCATATCAAGGTTAACCGTAATGGCATCATTGGTTTCAAAACTATAAATTCCGCTGGCATTGTTCAGGTTAACCATACTACCTACCCAGTTAGGCTTCGTTTCCGGAAAACAATAACCACTGGTAATCAAAGGGCAATTAGCCGTTGTGATCTCAAAATCTGCAATTCCCATATAGGGATTATAAACCGTGGTGGTACCACTCCCATCTACCGATTCAAAATGCAGACTGAAAGTATTGCCCGGCTGAGGGTATGTTGTGAAAACTTTTTGCGATGCAGCATTAAACAGTTGGTAATTCTGGGCGTTAGTCGACAGAAATGCACATACCACTAGCATTATAATGTATAACTTCTTCATGTCAGGGGGGTTTGGTTGTTTAGCGTTTGCAATAATAAATGAAATATACTGCACACTACGGTAATTGATATATATCATCCAAACAACAGCTAAATCTTAACAATCTTAAAAACCCCAACCTTCAAACCTCTGTAAACTTTAATAAAGTATACACCTTTGGAGTATTGATTCATTGGAATTGTGTTTGAGCCGGTAAAGCTTTCGAGTAACCGGCCATTAACATTAAGTATGTCAACATGAGTTACCGGCTTGTCAGAGGCAATAGTGAGTATATCCTCAACCGGGTTAGGGAATAATACAACTCCGGTTCTGCCCGCCATCGGAGCTTCTGTTATAATTGGTTGATCATAAAACGCAATACCCTCGGCACCTATAACATTTAATAATTGCAATGAAACTGCGGCCCCAGGCTTCTCAACCCTGATCACTTGCCATGCTTTAGTCTCATTTGCTACATTATTTATTCTGTATTCCGATGCAGTTGTCTTGAATAAATTAATGTCGTATCCACTCAGCACTTCTTCAAAATAGCAGGTTAAAGAACCGTCGGCATCTTCAAACACAAATGGCTGATGTATATATGGAGGTTGTGATGATAGCGGATGACCCAATGCAGCACTGGTCATTATAATATGATAACTCTGCCAGGTAACCATATCGTCATCCGAAACAGCCATTACAAGCACTTTCCTTAAGTCAACATTTGCCAGCCAGCTGAGCAGGATGGAGTTATCACTGAGGTTTCTCGCATAGCTGCCTGCCTTTGGCTGAATTATTTGGGTGGCAACAGCATTTGAAAGTGTTTTTGCATTTGGATCGTATATTGCTTTCGCAAGATGCCCCTGGTCAGTGCGGCATAAAATGGCAACTGTTTCATCCGACAGAACTACCGGATAAGCCTCCATTAATCCCCTGCCAATATAGGTTTTTGGCTTATTAAGCCGTGCTACCGTAATGAGGTCATAAGTTGTCAATATATCAAGAAACCATGGTCCCGTGCCTACCTTACCAACCGCTGCATATACTATAGGCAATACTATTTTCCCATCAGATAATTTAATCATGCTGTAGCATTGAACATTGGTGCTGTCGATCTCAAAAAGCAAACGGTCATTTGAAATACCTGTAAAATCATGGGTGATATCCGTTGCATGAAGATGTTGCTGCCCATCGTGGCCAATTCTCATCGATACGAATATATAATTTGTATCCATTTTCATCACCCCGGGCCATGTCCATGTCCGGTGGTCTTTAAAATCTATGAATAGTTCCGGCTCACCGCCATTACGCTTCATATACACGGCACCCTGATAGCTGTATTCAGAAGTAGAACACGCTGAGAATAACTCAATTAGATCGCCATTATCCAATCTAAGTGCATGTGCATTTCGAATGGCAGATGAAACGCCGGAGCTACAGGCAAGGTGGAAGTCATCCTGAACCAGCAAGTGCTCATCAAACCAGGCACTTGTTCCGTTTGCCTTGGCATAATGAAGGGCAGCACTCGCTTTTTCAGGATAAACATTCCACCACTCAGGAGTCTCCCCGCTCACAGAGTGTGAAATTCCGCCAACTGGTTGAAGTGACTGTACTCTTATACTTAAATCCCCCTCTGTCTTTAAGAATAATTCAGGCGCTGTTCTAACATTATTAATTATATTGCCAACCTCATCCAGTACTTCCTCCCAGAAGTCAGGATTCCCATCAGTCCAATCTTCAAACCCTGCATTCTGAAATTTATCCCCATTACCGGTCGAATCACGACCATGTAATTCTCTTACAGGTTCTGTTTCTGGTCCGGTGAACGACTTCACCCCATCGCCTATAGCGGTCTGGTAAAGGAATAATAATAAAATAGCCAGAAAGGTGGTTGCTTTCATTTGGTTGCAATGAACTTATTATGAGGTTGCAAGACCAAAATAAAGGCAGCGTTATTAAAATTCGATTAATATGGGGTTAAAAGGTGATGAAGATTAGGGGTTAGTGACAAGGCTACAGACGATATCTCATCGCCTGCAGCATTTTTATCAGGATGTCAAATAACGAGGTTGGATTGATTATGCCTCTGCAAATCAATCCTACTCTGTTATTGCAACAATAATGCTATAGATGCCTAAACCTGAAATTGTCCGGCGTTGTCCACCCCATGGCAGTCTTTTTGACCTTTTGTCAGTTCCGCCCAACTGACAGAGGGTGGACAACTGTGGACAAGGGTGGACAAGCTCACGGCTAAAGCCCGTACTTCAATATTCTGATCTCCTCCAGTTCAGCCGGGCTGGTTAGTGGCAAGGCTAAAGGCTAAAGGCTAAAGGCTAAAGTATAAAGTAGGTTTATCTGAGTGCTGACTGCTACCCCCAACAAAGAACAAAGAACAAAGAACAACCTGCAATGCACTATGCAATTCAACTCATAACCCAGAACCTCAGCACCCAGAACCGTTTTCCCCAGAACCCAGAACAAAAAAGGTGGAAAATCATCGTTTTCCACCTTTTTTAAAATTCACCTCTTCGGTGTTTATTTCTGGAACATCAGCTTTCCGGTATAAACCTCATTATTAAGTATCAACCGGTAAATAAACATCGCTGAATTGCGAGCTGCCGGCCTGTACTCAATTTCATAAGCTTTACCACTAATCACGTTCTGATCGTATAATGTTTCAACCAGCACACCATCAGCAGTATAAACCTGCAGCGTAGCCCTTGAATCAATACCCGGCACAAACTTAAATGTAGCCTTATCGCGCGTTGGATTGGGGAATACGGTGAGTGGGGAGGCGGGATTAGATTGAGAACCGATTTGATTTAGATCGACTTCAACTGCTTGAGGGCCTACATTTAGACCTTTATGAACTACAATATTGCCACCATTTAATGTAATCTCGGTTGTTCTATAGCCATTCCAATTACTAGAATAGATAAGATCAGATCCATTCCATAATGATACACCAATTCCGTCATTATTTATTCCAGGTTCTCCACGATCCGTAACAGTGACTTTAAGGGTTAGTTGTTGTCCTGGGAAATAGCTAACTGAGCCTGAAGTCAATGAGGCAACTGCAGTAAACTCAGCTGTCTTTGCTGAAGGATCATGAGTATTTACTCCAAGGGAGGTCATATTTGTTGACTTAATTTGATAGTCGCGAAGTACATTATCAATTCCCAAACTTTTAAATGAATAATTCATCTCTCCTTGAAGCGTACCATTTGGCTTGTATTTTACATTAAAGCCAAAATTTGCTTTTTCTGTCGGAATAGATGAATAAGACCCTGCTGAATTGTTTGGAATAATATATCCACCACCAGTGACCATGTCACCAGCTGGCTTATATATAGTGATTATTACCTCATCTGTTTCACTAAAGTAATTGCAAGTCTCACCTATAACAACACTTGTTTCAAAGAATACGTATTGTGCTGATTGAATATTAATGTCTGCTAAAGCTGATACTTTTACAATACCTGTGGTTGCATTGTAAACTTTATCATAATTGTCGATAATTATTGGGTAACTAATACCATCTTGGTCAACAAGATTAAAGCTTACACATGTAAGTGGAATGTCACCATTTTCAGTGCCAGTTATTATAGCTTCTAAAGCGACATTATAGGCAATTGTGCCTCCAAGTGAGGTTGCTTGAATAAGTGTACCTGTGTATTCAATATCAACTTGTTTCGGAGTAATGGAGAGCACAGCACCTGTGTAACTAAGCGTGTAATTAGTGCTCAGTGCAAGAGTACCTTGTTCGATATCATAATCCCCAACATCTTCACCGGCAACCCTTGTCAGAGCACCAGTGAATGCATCACTACCAACCAGAGCTGGCGTGAATGTATAAGACAGAGCAGGATCTGATTCACCGTATACCTTGGTTTTAGCCACTGCTGCCAAGTTTATTGTAAGCGGAGTGATTGTAAGATCAGCCGGTACATAACTAAGGGTATAATTGCTGTTCAGCGCAACTGTTCCCTGCTGAATCTCATAAGTACCAACAGTCTCACCAGCTTCTCTAACAAGAGTACCGGTGAATGCATCACTAAATGCAAGAGCACCAGAGGTGATCTGATAGGTCAGCGCTGGATCTGCTTCACCATATACTTTTGACTTGGCATCAGCAGTAACTGTTATCGGACGCACTGAAATAGTGAGGTTAGCGCCCACATAAGAAAGAGTATAATTGGTTGAGAGAGCCAGTGAATTTTGCTCAATGGCGTATACACCAACATTCTCACCTGCAACTCTTGAAAGAGCACCGGTGAATGCATCACTAAATGCAAGAGCACCAGAGGTGATCTGATAGGTCAGCGCTGGATCTGCTTCACCATATACTTTTGACT
>JAGXGB010000065.1 GCA_024636955.1 Bacteroidales bacterium | reverse complement strand
GGGTCCTTCAGGATGGTTATTCTGGGATGATGGAACTAACTTCTCAGCCATTGGTTTACAAGGTGGTGGAACATTCAACGTAGCTGTAAGGTTTACTCCTGCTCAGCTTGCTGAATACGCCGGAACCAGTATGACCAAGATCCGTATGTTCCCATTCTCTCCGGGCGGAACTATTGTGCTGAAAGTATGGACAGGTGCTAATGCAAGTCAACTTGTATTAAGCCAGCCTGTTGCTTCTTACACATCAGGTGAGTGGAATGAGTTTAACCTCAACACTCCTGTAATGATTACAGGAACAACTGAAGTATGGTTTGGTTATGAAGTAACCCATGGTGCTGATTATGTTGCCGGAACCGATGCAGGCCCAGCCGTTGCAGGTTATGGTGATATGATTTCACTTGATGGTGCTGTATGGGAATCAATGTCACAGGCTTATGCTCTGAACTTCAACTGGAATCTCCAGGGATGGGTACAGTCAGTTGATGGCGTTAATACTTCTTTGCAGCCTATCAATGATAACGGTGTTTACGGTCCTGTTACTGCAAACGCTAAGTTAACACGTGGTGCTATTCAGACATCATCAAATGTAACTGTTTCAAATGAAGTAGTTAATGGTTCACGCGATCTCGTTGGATATAATGTCTATCGTGAAGGTGTATTTATCGCTACAACTACTGAAACAACTTACCTTGATGATGATCCAGCTATCTCAATTTTTGATTATAATTGGTGTTACACTGTAACAGCTGTTTATGATAATTGTGAATCAGGGTTCAGCAATGAAGACTGTGAAATTATCATAAGTACAAATACAGTTGATATCAGTGCTGTTAATGTTTATCCTAACCCATCTAACCATGTGGTTAACATCGAGCTTACAAACGACATCAGTCAGCTGGTTATTTATAACTATGTTGGTCAGGTTGTTCATGAGCTAGTTATTGCTAAGGATAAGAACATTCAACTAGACGTACGCAATTACGATGCAGGCGCTTATTTGATCAAGTTTATTACAAGGTCAGGTGAAAGCTTCACAAAGAAGATTGCAGTTACCAAATAATCGTTAAATCGATATCCACAAAAAGAGTCCCGGTTTTCCCGGGGCTCTTTTTTTTTGATGGATACGATAAAAAGTTCCTGTTTTCCGGGTATTTTTTAATCGATATGATAAAAAGAGTCCCTGTGTCCCAGGGATATTTCTTTTGATAAATGCCTTTCAAAAAGAGTCCCTATATTCAAGGGCTCTTTTCTTTTGTTTTCATTCTAGTATAACCGGGCTCTCCTGAGTTCGGGCAATGCCAGGCTCTTTAAATGGGTTTTTATCAGGTCCAATTTTAGCATCTTTGAACTACTACATTAATTTTAGTTTCTATGAAATTTATATTTGCTGTGTTTTTAAGTATACTGTCCATGGCTGTTATGGGACAGGTGTCGCGTATTGGAATAGTAAACGATGCAGATTCTACATTGTACTTTACTCATGTTACCACAGTAGAATATGTTATTCAGAAAATTAATTGCGACCTTAATCTACGCCATTATGTAGCTCAACTTCTCAATCAGATGCTTGCACCTAAATACCAGGTTAGCGAAATGAACTTGTCAGCCGAAATTAAAGCATTATCAAGAGGAATTAGAGGATCAGAGGGTAAGATTGGATTGAATCAATAACAAACCTGGTTACAGAGGAAGATTTTTGGAAGATTAAGAAAGAGGCTTTGTAAAGGAATGGTTAAAAATGAAACTGTCCCTCACGGGACAGTTTCGAGCGAAAACCACAATAACAATTATGGTCGGGGGGATCGCATCATATTTTTATGCATTAAGAATGGTGTCATTCAAGTTCTTCTTATAATAAAGCCGGCTTGCATTTAGAAAGGTGTACATTCAAGTTCTTCTTTTGATCTGCTGTTTCTTGGTGAGAAACCAAAGCCCGAGTCTTTATTTGCGAATATCTTAAAACTGTCCAGTTCAAATGTCAGGGTAACTTCATGTGATGCACCGGTACCGGGTCTTATTTCTGAGAGCACAAAATCATAGGAATAGTTAATCTTCATTCTTGTGTTTTCTGAAATTGTCGCATTAATACCAAGCAGCAGTATAAGGTCGTTTGACCTTACCAAATCGGTTGTGCGGTTACGGAACCAGACGCCAGTATAAATAGCGGACTTAAGAACATTAACACCCAAAGCATAGGTTCTGAAGTCAGCTTGTGATTCGTATATAAACCCTGGATTGAACTTGAACTTATTGGAGTTTTGATTTCTCTTGAAGTATGGTCCCCCTGAATTACCATCAATTTCAAAGATGAAATCACCGGTGATAACAAGTTTCCGTGGTAGGGGTGAAGTAAGTGAAAGAAACGACTCATTGGGGCGGAATAAATGATGCACTGCAAGACCGAAGGTTCCCATTATTGAACTGAAGGTACTTGTAGTTTCAGTAAATCTAAATACGCCACCGGCTGTAAAGTCAGGATAGAATATATTACCTGTATTAGGAGCTAAAAAGCTGGTTTCATAGATATTTCCATAAATAGGGTCGAGCTGATCAGAAAATACCAAATTATCCCAATTTATGCTTTTTTGGACGAATGAGGTAGTAATTCCAACCTGAGTAACCATATTTTCCTGCAAGTTGATTCGTACTGCCGTCGACAGACCAACCATTGAGGTTTTCATATAACCAAGACCAGCATTATCATTCATAACCACCAAACCTATACCTCCTGATCCGGGTATATTCCTTTCGGCGAAATCAAGGCTGAAATTGTAATTGCGCAATTCACCTGGTAGCTTTGACCACTGATCGCGTACAGCAAGTCTTGCTCTCAGGCCTGGAGAAAGCCCAACCACTGCAGGGTTATAATACCCGGGAACATTATAGAATTGTGAAAATAGCGGGTCCTGTGCCTGAGCATTATGAGCAAGGAATATGGCGCAAATGAAGAAAATGTATATTTTTAAAGTTTTCATGGTTTTCTTTTTAATTATGACTACCTATCGGATAAGGTGAACTGAACCGTATGAATATTCAGGCATCTTCTCATGGCTACCCACATTCTTTCCATTCCAGATGGTTCCATCTTTAAATACAGCCGAAGCTTTCCATAGATATGTATCTTGTGGTAAGAGGTTGCCGTTGACTACACCAGTCCATCCTTCAGCAGGAGAACCATTCTCGTCGAGTTTATTGGTTGACCAAAGGATATTACCCCATGTGTCATATACTTCGAATAAGTATGACTGCAGGTTAATCCCAATTGGTTTAAGCTGACGTACCTTAGCATTGGGATTATTGGGTGAAAATGCATTAGGTACCCATAATCCCTTGTATAGGAGTGTGTATTTCATCTTTAGGGTATCAGGGCACTCATACTCATTGTAAGTAACAAGCATTACTTCATATTCACCATCAGATGGGAATGTAACCACTGGATCGATAGCAAAAGACGATAATCCTGTACCGAAATTCCATTCATATGCTTCAGCACCTATTGAACCATTGGTAAATAATACTTGTCCCTGTATGCTCTCATAATTTTCGGTTATGCTGAAAGCACTGGTAGGTCGTGGATTAACTGTTACTGTTTTTGAGATAGTATCAGCACAGCCAATATTGGTTTTCACAATCAATTGAACCTCGTAGTCACCGGTTTCCTGGAAAACAAAGTATGGATCTTGTACTCCTGCTAAACCCATAGTAGTTTCTTCATCTTTGAATTTCCACCACCAGTAACTAATAGGTCCATCTGCACTATCACTCATGTCAGTGAAGTAAGTGTATTTCTCCTGACATGATATACTGAAATCAAAGTCAGCAGTTGGGTAATTATGCACATAAATGTTCTTTGCTACAGTATCAGCACAACCATATTTGTTTGTCACTATCAGAGAGGTTGTAAACTGCCCTGTGCGGGGATATTTGTATGAAGGATTACGGTCACTTGAGAAATCACTTACTGACTCAGGATCACCAAAATTCCAGTTCCATGAATTAATTTGTGACTGTATTGCCTGTGACTCATCTCTAAAACCTGTTGTTGCATTCAAACAAACATCTGATGTAGTGAAATTTGCAACAGGTGATGCTAAAACTGTAACTACCCTTGTAATAGTATCATATACTATTGAACCAGCAAGGTTTGTTGCAACAACAAGTGATACATCGTAATCTCCCGATGCTTCGTATGAATGTTTCACTTCTGGTTGATAGGAATTGTAGTTGAGTGTTTTACCATCTCCGAAATACCACATCCAATCACTTATAGGGTTTCCACAAAGTGAATTGTCAATAAAAGTGTAAGTGCTGCCTTCACAAATCAATGGTTCAAGTTGGTCAAAACCTGCTACTATACACGGCACCTTGATAAAGGTTGTATTATATGATTTGCTGCATCCTGAAGATGTGACCGTTGTGAGCGTAACTTCAAAAGTGCCCGTTGTTGTGTAATAATGTGCAGTATTTGCAGGAGATGAGTATAGTGTGTCAATTACGCCATCACCATAGTTCCAAATCCATTTACTGATTGAAGCACCTATTGAAGACGACAAATCAGTAAAATAGATTGTACTGTCACAATTACCTTCAACATAAGAAAAGTTAGGATTTGGCAGCTCTTGTATTTCCACATTGCGGTATACCGGTGCTGAAGTACAATTGTTTTCGTCTGTAACAACCAGTGAAACCAGGTAATTGCCAGTATTTGCAAAATAGTGCTCAGGATTTTGAAGCGTAGATGTATTGTTTACCCCTGATGATAGATCATCAAAATTCCAGAGGTAAGAAACCAGTGTAGCTGTTGAAGGAGAAACCAGCACAGGTGTAAAGAAGGTGTTTTCACCCAAACATGTTACTGTGTTCTCAATATCAACCTCCAGACCGGCAGGTACACAAACTTGTTTAACCGTAGTATCAGTACAACCCCGAATGTCAGTTACAACCAATCGTACATCATAGCAACTATCAGTAGTTGAGAATGTATGAACCGGATGCTGTAGATTTGAATAATTGTAAGGTGTGAACTCCCATTCCCATGCATTAACAGCGCCCATGTATGCACTTGATGCATCAGTGAAGGCTACTTTCCCGTTCTGGCATGAATTGGTATTGAATGTGTAATTTGCAGTTGGAGGAGAAACTATCTCAACTGACTTACGGCTCATTGATGAGCAACCTGACGAACTTGTTGCTATTAATGAAACGAAATAGGTGCCTGCATTATCGTACGTGTGAATTGGGTGCTGTATGTTTGAAGTGTCAGCACCACCAACAGCTGTAGGATCACCAAATGACCATGACCATGCAACTATTGGCTCACCGGTCACAGAGTAGGAGTAATCAGTAAAAGAAGTTTCATTTCCTGAACAAGTACTGCTTGATGAGAATGAAGTTACAGGAATTGCAGCTATGCTTACCGGAGTGGTAATTGTACTTACGCAGCCAGTAACATTTACTGCTGTTAGTGTTACATTATATATGCCATGAAGTGCATAAACATGTGATGGTGACATTTGAGTTGAAGTGGCAGTTCCATCACCAAAGTCCCATAACCATGTGTCGATAGTGTTAGGATTCATGATTGCCTGATCAGGTTCAAATAAGATTGATTCAGTAGCACAGTTAGATGAGTATATGAATGCAATAGCAGGAGGTGCAGTAATTGTTACTTGTTGAGTATGAACACTCTGACATCCCGACATGCTTGTAGTTGTGAGGCTAACACTAAATGTGCCTGAGGTGCTGAAGGTGTGAACAGGGTTTTGTATACTTGATGTATTTGAAGTTCCTGATGCAGGATCACCAAAATTCCATGCCCATTGTATTACCGGAGTACCACCATTTACGCTGGTCTGGTCAGTGAACTGAACCGGTGAACCGGCACAACCTGTTGTAAAGGTGAAATCAGTAAGAGGTCCATTAATTATAGTTACACTATTTGTAACTGATGCAGTACAACCTAAGTGGTTAGAAACAGTGAGGGTTACATTATAGAGTCCTGATTGAGAATAAGCGTGTGATACATCGGGATTTCCGGGAGCCACCACAGTTATATCATTCCCATCGCCAAAATTCCAGTGCCATTGAATTACAGCACTGCCTATAGCATTCGACATATCATCAAATTGCACTTCACTACCTGTACATCCAGGGGCATTACTCGTGAAGATGGCAACCGGACCAGGAATAATATTTACTTGATGAGAGGCTGTACCAGTACATCCTGATAAATCTGTAATAACTAAAGTTACTGTGTAATTACCGGCTGTTGGATAAATGTGTTCAGGATCTATTTCACTTGAAGTAGTCCCATCACCAAAGTCCCAATACCAACTTTGTGTAGTTGATAAATTGACGTATGTAGAACTGATGAAAGCTACGGGGCTGCCGCTACATCCTGTGGTGAATGCAAAATCAACTACAGGTGCAGGCAGAATAGATACGGTACTGGTATAAGTGTCAGTACAACCATTTGAAGTTGTTACTGTGAGGGCTACAATATAAGTTCCTGGTTGTGCATAAATATGTGTAGGATTAGATAGCGAAGAGAAGTTGCCTGTTCCCGAATTTACATCACCAAAATCCCATGCCCAGCCTATAATTTGTCCGCCACCATTTGCTTGCGATAGATCATTGAAGAAAACAGGCAAGTTCAAACAAGTACTCATGTATGAGAAGTTTGCAGTTGGAGCCGGAATAACAGTTACTGTTCTTGTAACAGAATCCTGGCAACCTAATGATGAGGTGATTTTTAATGTAACGTTATATGATCCAAAGCCTGAATATTGATGTGAAACATTCGGGCTATTTGGGAAGAATACAGCAGTTGAATTCCCATCACCAAAATTCCATTCCCATGATGTGATATATCCTGCAGCGCTAACGGAAAGGTCAGTAAACTGCATCGAACTCTCACTACATACCGGAGAAGAGAAATTGAAGAAGGCAGCTGGTGATTCACTAATATTAATCAGATTAGAAACTGAATTTGTACAACCTGCCGAATCAGTAACAGTCAGTGTTACAGTATACAATCCAGGTACCTGGTACATGTGCTGAGGATCCTGAATAGTAGCCTGTCCGCCATCTCCAAAATCCCATAGGTAGTTGGAGATTGCATTTGTGTTAACAACTGAAGCATCAGTAAAGAAACTTGTTAGTGTATTTGCACAGCTGGCATCCCAGCTAAATGCTACCGGAGGAGCTACCCCAGCATTTACTTCCTTTGTTATGGTATCAGTACAATTATTAAAGTTAACAACATAAAGTGTAACCGTATAGATACCCGGTGAAGCATAAATATGCTGAGGATTATTTAAATTGGAAGTATTATTAACACCTGAAGCAGGATCTCCGAAATTCCAGTTCCAGCTAACAATATTGCCTGCACCATTTGGTGAAGATGCATCCTGAAAATCAACAATCATGTTTTCACAAGAAGGTGAATGATAGAAGTTTGCAATTGGAGCCGGAGTAATTGAAACATTGTCAGTATATGTATTCTCGCATCCAAATGAATTTATAACAGTGAGTGATACTTCAAAAGTTGCCTGAGTTGTATATGTATGAGTAACGTTAGGATCATCAGGGAATAGTACAGTAACTGTAGGTGATCCATCACCAAAATTCCATATCCATTGTGTGATATAACCATTGCCTGTAGAGGAAAGGTTTATGAACTGTGTTTCATTGTTTAAGCAATTAGGAGTTTCAATGCTGAAGAAAGAAACAGGTGTACTTTGAATATCTACTACATGAGAAACAATGCTCTGGTTGCCTAAGGTGTCAGTTGTTGTAAGAGTAACATTATATGCACCTGTTGCAGCAAATGTATGAACAGGGTTCATTACATTAGAGAAGAAGCCATCACCAAAATCCCAGTTCCATACAGCAATTTCGCCTACAGGTGTAATACTTTCATCAACAATGAAATTAGTTGGTTGGCCATTACAGGTGCCTTCCCAGGTAAAATCAAGCGAAGTGTTCTGATTGATGTAAATAACCATTTGATCACTGAAAGTACCGCAGCCCAAATAACTATCGGCACTAAGTATCAGTGTCACTGAACCTATTCCAATATCGGCTGCACTTGGCTGATAAGTAGGAGTAAGCGTGTTGGCATTAGCAAAAGTGCCTGATCCTGTTGATGTCCATGTGAAACTTTCCGCATTATTTACAAAAGCGCCTGATACAGTATGCGAGCAAAGCTGACAAATTGTTGCATCAGGACCAGCTTCTACAAAAGCAACAGGTGTAATGGTCAATACTTTTGAATCAATAATATCACCACACGGAGGATTTGATGCAATAAGGGTAAGCACTACACTACCTGCTAATACATCAAGCTGGCTTGGTATATAAGTTGGAGTAAGCGTACTTCCGTTAAGGAAATTGCCCGAGCCCGATGTAATCCATACAAGTGAGGAGTAATTTGCAGATAGTGCATCAGTAATAACGTACTGGTCACCCTGGCAAATTGTTGCATCAGCACCGGCATTAGCCTGTGGTTCCTGCCTTATGTAAAGAATTAAATCATCAAATGCAGTGTTGCCACATGCTGCTGATGTTCCGGTAATCCTTAACTGCACATTACCAGCTGCAACATCGGCAGGACTTGGAGTGTATATTGGATTTATTATCGCAGTATTATTAAAGACTCCTGATCCTGAACTGGTCCATAACAAACTACTTGATAAACTGGCTGATGCGCCGGTTACCATAAAATTGTTTCCTTCGCAGGTTGAACCATCAGGTCCTGCATTTACATTTACCTGCGATTGGATTGTTAACACCATGAAATCCTGCTCATCAGGGCAATATGCGTTCGAAGCAGTCAATGTAAGATTTACTAATCCGATAGCTATATCAGCATTTGATGGAATATAAGTAGCGTTGACCGTATTACCGTTCAACCAGGTGCCTGTACCGCTGCTTGACCATTGAAGTGAAGTGTAATTTGCTGCTGTAGCAGTAGTGATAAAAAAGGATGATCCGGCACATATAAGAGAATCTCCACCAGCATTAGGTGCCGGAGGATTAGTGACATTAACGCTAATAATATTCGATGCATCGCTGGTACATCCATTAATATCGGTCACCTGTACAAAGTAGTTGCCACTTACCGATGCAGATATAGTTTGTGTTGTTTCTCCACTTGACCATAAATATAACTGATAGCCTCCTGGTGCTGATAAAACTACAACGCCACCTAAACAGAAGTCAAGAGGGCCATTTGCAGTAATAATTGGCGCAACAGGTGCATTTACAGTAACATAAACCGGTGTTGATGGCAAACTTGTGCATCCAGCGGCATCTATTGCAGTAACTGTATAAGTTCCTGCCTGAGTAACTACTATACTTTGTGTAGTTTCACCATTTGACCATAGATAAGAAACAAATCCGGGAGTTGCTGATAATGTTACGCCGCCACCATTACAGAATGTTAGTGGTCCACTGGCAGTAATTACCGGAGTTGCCGGATAATTAATTATAACTGTTATTTCGTTTGATGGCAAACTGCTGCATCCAATATTATTGATGCCAACTACTGAATAAGTTCCTGCATCAGTAACGGTAATACTTGATGAAACCATACCATTTGACCAAAGGTAAGAGGTGTAACCTGCTGATGCAGTTAAAACAACACTGCCACCATTGCAGAATGAAACCGGACCATTAGCTGTGATAACCGGTGGTGCTGGTAATGGTGATACGTTAATAGCCAGTACTGAAGGTTCTCCAATGCCGCAGCTATTTGATATTCTTACACTGATATTTCCTGAAACTGCAGTGTTGCTGAAGCTTACAAGTATACTGTTTGTTCCGTCACCTGAGGTGATGGTAGCACCAGTTGGTACTGTCCAAACATAACCTGTAGTGCCTGTTACTGCTTCAACGGAATATAATACTTCCGTATCCTTGCATACTTCTGTTGGTCCGGATATTGGGCCCGGATTAGCAGGGGCAGGATTAACAATAACATCATAGCTACCGGTTGGGCCGTTTCCACAATCATTTGATGGAGTAACGTATATAGTTCCCGATTGACTGGTCAGACTAAAATCAACAGTAATATTTGATGTGTTATTCCCTGCTACAATGGTTGCACCAGTTAATAATACCCATTCATAAGATGTTGCAAATTGAACCGGGGGTATTATTGAATACATTACGCCTGTTTGCCCGGCACAAAGTTCAGGAGTGCCAACTATTGTAACCAATCCCGTTGGAATAGCATTAATAGTCAAAGTCATATTATCAGTTGCCGTATTAGCACAAGGAGTATTTCCAACTGCTGTGATAGTAAGTATAACTGACCCGGCGATGCGGTCATCATCTGAAGGAATATAGGTTGGGCTTATTGTATTCTGGTTAATGAAAGTGCCATTTCCTGTTGATGACCAGCTAATATTCACTGTGCCTGATGCACTTGCACTTGAAACAGTGAAATTCAGTCCGGCACAAATCTCTTCATCTTGTCCGGCAGAAACTGTTGCACCTGTGTCAAAAGTTAACAACATTTCATCAAATACGCTACCACTGCATGTTCCAAGGGGAAGTGCAGATAGTTGAAGTGTTACACTTCCATTTTGATAATCAAGGGCGCTCGGATTATATGTAGGGTTCAATGTATTTCCGCTTGTGAAAGTTCCTGAACCTGAGGTTGACCATGAAAGCGCAGCATAATTAGTAGCAGTTGCGTTTGTAACTGAATATGTATCGCCTGTACAGATAATTCCATCTGTTCCGGCATATACAGTAGGTGATGACGATATATTTAATATCATTGAATCATCAGCAGTTGCATAGCAAGGTGCACTTCCCTGAGCTAACATTGTTAAATTAACAGATCCGGCAAGGATATCAGCTGTACTTGGAGTGTATGTGGGGTTCAATGTATTCTGGTTTACAAATGAACCGCTACCTGAGGTTGTCCACGAAATTGAACTGTTAGGGCTTGCAGATGATGTAGTAACAGTGAAAGGATTGCTTTCACAGGTGAACTCATCTGAACCTGCATTAGCCATAATAGTATTGCCGAAGGTAAGGGTCATATTATCAACGGACTGGTCATTGCAAGGATTTTGTCCATTAACACTTAAAGTAAGTATCACAAAACCTGCTGATAAATCTGCACTGCTTGGAGTATAAACTGCATTTAAAACCGAAGCATTGGTAAATGAGCCGGTACCTGATGTAGTCCAATTTAAAGAGGAGTAGTTTAGAGCATTTGCAAGTACCAGTTGGTATGAATTTTCACATGTTACAATATCAGGGCCAGCATCTGATACAGGTAATGGGTTGATGGTTAGTATCATCGGATCAGATGCAATAATATTGCAAGGTGATGTACCTGATGCAGTGAGAGTTAAAGTAACAGTACCGGCAAGTATATCTCCTTGACTGGGATTATAAACCGGATTTAGTGCTGAACTATTACTAAAAGTTCCTGATCCGCTCGTATTCCACAGAAGGCTTGCATACCCTGTTGCAGTTGCACCAGTAATAATCAAGTATTGATTCTCACATATGGTTATGTCTGCACCTGCTGAAATTTGTGGACCTGCATGTAAATAGATTATAAGATCATCAGTAACTTCACCTGTACATGGGCTGCTAGCAACAGCATGTAACGTGAGCGTAATTTGTCCTGCTAATATATCAGCCTGTGATGGTGTGTATACAGGGTATATTCCTGTAGCATTCTGCAGAGTGCCAGTTCCATTGGTTGTCCAATAAATAGAACTATAAGTTGAAGCTGTAGCACCGGTTACCTGGATAGGCAAGGTGCCGCACGATGTTAAATCAGGCCCTGCATCAACAACAGGTTGAGTATTAAATGAAAGCACCATTTCATCTGATGCAGTAAGATTGCAAAGATTGAATCCTGTTGCTGAAATTGTAAGGGTTACAAAACCGGCACTAAGATCAGTAGCACTTGGGAAGTATGTAGGATTAACTTCTGATGTATTGGAGAATGTTCCACTACCTGAAGTACTCCATGTAACAGAACTGTAATTCTCGGCTGAAGCATCACTCAGGGTATAATAACTATTTCCGCAGGTTGATGCATCAATACCTGCAAAAGCTGTAGGTTGAGGTGTGAAGGTTAGTACCATCTCATCCATCATCAAACCAGCGCATGGTGGTATTCCTGTTGCTGTGAGTCGGAGTGTTACACTACCCATGGCAATATCTGCAGCACTTGCCATATAAGTGGCGTTCAATAAAGTGCCATTGATAAATGTACCGGTTCCTGAAGTGGACCATGACAACGAACTGTAATATGATGCTGTTGCATCTGACAGGGTAAAAGTATTTGAACAGATATTCTGATCACTGCCTGCATATACTTGTGCATCTCTGGCAATATTAATTATCATATTGTCACTGTGCACATTGTAACAAACACCACTCGGATATGCAGTAAGTGTAATTACAGCGCTTCCATTTGCAATATCACCCAAACCTGGAAAGTAAGTAGGAGTAAGGGTAGATGCACTTGTGAAAGTTCCATCCCCTGAAGTAGTCCATGCAAACATAGTACTGCCTGTTATAGTGCCATTTAAGGTTGCTGAATTACCTTCACAAATTGACTGGTTAGGACCTGAGTATGCTCTTGGGGATCTTACAATTGTTAAGGTCATTTCATCATAAACTGAAAGATTACACGGTGCTATTGATCCGGCTGTAAGCCTTAATACCACTGAACCATTTAGTATATCAGCATTGCTCGGAGAGTATACGGGAAAAATAGTATTCTGTCCTGAGAAAGTGCCACTCCCTGATGTAGTCCAGTTCAAACTGCCATAATTTGAAGCAGTAGCTGTAGTAACCTGAAAAGTTGAACCTTCACATACTGAACTATTAACGCCTGCATTAGCAACTGGTGGGCCTTGAAGTGTGAGGATCATATTGTCAGTAACCGGCTGTGAGCATGGCGATTGACCTTGAACTGTCAGGTGCAGGCTCACTGCTCCATCAAGAATATCCTGGGCTGAAGCTGTATAAGTAGGTGTAAGAGTTGAAGCATTGGTAAACATACCAGTACCACTTGTTGTCCAGGATAATGAACTGTAACTGGTTGCCGAGGCACCGGTTATCAGGTAAGTGCCGTCGCAACTGGTTGCATCAAAACCTGCATTTGCTGTAGGATTAGGAATTATGGTGAGCGTTAGTTCGTCATAAACACTTCCAGTACAAGGTGAGAGAGAGGTTAATGTCATTCTTAGACTTACACTGCCATTTGACACATCAGCATTACTAGGAGTATAAGTTGGAGTCAGACTATTTGCATTGATGAATATACCTGTTCCGGAAGTAGTCCATACAATGCTTGAAAAATTTTGTGCCGATGCTCCCGTAACTAAAACCGGTGTTGTGCTACATGTTGACAAGTCATTTCCTGCATTAGCAACTGGTGTAAGAACAACTGTAAGCTGCATTGCATCGGTTGGATTAGTATTACACGGAGTAATACCTGTTGCCGACATTGTAAGGGTTACTGATCCAATCAAACCGTCATTATGTGAAGGTGTATATGAAGGAGTAAGTGTAGTAGCATTTGATAATGAACCTGTTCCATTTGAAGTCCAAAGAATACCTGAATAATTAGCTGCCGTTGCAGTTGTTACAGTAAATGTTGAATTTTCACAAACTGTTCCGTTAACACCTGCATTTATTACAGGCGATTTTATAATTGTAAGTATCTTGTCGTCAGCATCAGAGAGATTACACAGTGGATTACCATAAGCAGTTAAAGTTAAGATGACCGAACCCGATAGCACATCATTATTACTAGGTATATACGATGTGTTAACTGAAGTTGCGTTGGTAAATGTTCCTGAACCGCTGGTTGTCCACATTACTGAAAAATGATTTACTGCTGTAGCATCATTTATTGTAAAAGGATTATTATCGCAAACCCGTCCATCAGGTCCTGCATTTACGATTGGGTTTAAAGAGAATGTTACATTTTTAGATGAAGTTTCTGGAACTGCACAAGGTGAAAGTGGTGAGGCTGTGAGTGTAAGTGTAACAAGTCCTGAAATAATATCATTAGCACTAGGAATATAAGTAGGTGTTAGAGTACCATTATTGGTGAAAACACCGGTACCTGAGGTAGTCCAGTTCAGAGAGCTGAACGAAGAAGCTGTTGCATCGTTGATTAACAGCGATGAACCTTCGCATACCATTGCGTCAGAACCTGCATTAACAGTAGGTTCAGGAGTGAGGTAAATAACCATCTGGTCAACAGCAGGAATATTAAGGCAATTGCCTGTGCCAAATGCATTCATTGTAAGTGTAACAGATCCTGCATTCACATCAGCCTGACTAGGAATATATGTTGGACGAACGGCTGTAGGATTCAATATATTACCGGTTCCATTACTTGTCCACTGTATGGTTGAATAATCGGTGGCTGAACTCCCTGAAACATAGAAATTATTTGTTCCACAACTCGCAGCGTCAGGTCCTGCATTACAAACTGCACCCTGGTCAATTGTAACATATAAATCATCCTGCACCTGACCGGTACAAGGACTTAATGGAATTACAGTAATTGTAAGATGCGCACTCCCTGAACTGACATTACTATTTCCAGGGAAATACAGTGTATTCGGACTATTGGGATTTAAAAATGTGCCATTACCAGTAGAAGTCCATGTAACTGAAGCATAGTTTTCAACCAACGCATTCAATTGTACCGGATCAAACCCGGCACATGTTTGAATATTGGGTCCGGCTTCTACAATAGGCATAGGTACAGCCGTAATTGTAACACTACCACCAAGAACTTGTCCCTGACAATTAAGTGCATCATAAATATTAACAACTGTATAAGTACCTGTGGTACCTGTTGTTAAACCATATGGGCTGGTAAGTATATTAGCAATTAATGGTTGTGGAACTCCGTCTAGCGCATACGTGATACGCCAGGGCGATGTGCCGCCATTAATATTGAACATTACTTGTGTTGTTGAGCCTTCACAAATTACAGCATTACTCGTCGATAAAAATACCGTTGGAGGATTACTGCAAGGTTGAGCTGATAATTGAGCGAAATTTGATAAGATGGCAAACAAAAATAACCACCTCATTAATTTCCCCCCGAAAATTGTATAAAAGGTTTTCATACTACCTCACTTTTTAAGTCAAAACTGAAAGAACTTTATCTATTCACCTCTCTAAAGGGTGTATTTGTTAATTATATTTTTTGAAATAGGTAATAGGGAAAATGAAAGAAAATTTAGGAAAACCACTAAATAATTTTACGTGAAGATGTAATAAGTTGATAAACAGCTGTTTATGAATTGCTGGTATAGCAAATTATTGATGGGGAGGATTGATTCGACTGTAATTCTATCTAATGAAGGCAGTAACAGGCTAAGTCATCTAAAATCGGTAAATTTGCAAACTCTAATATTGAATTCTGATGCTCTCTGTTAACAATCTCTCGGTTTATTTTACCGGTAAGTATTTATTTGATAATGTTTCTTTTCTTATTAACGAACGTGACAGGATTGGACTCGTTGGTAAGAATGGCGCCGGTAAAACCACCTTATTAAGGATCATTAATGGTGAACAAGTGCCTGAAACAGGAACTATTTCAAAGAAGGCCGATATACTCATTGGGTATCTGGCACAAGATCTTATAAGTACTGGCACTGATACAGTGTTTAATGAAACACTTAAGGCATTTGAACAAGCTCTTGCACTTAGAGCAGAGAGTAATGAGATAAGTAATCAATTAACCGAGCGTGATGACTATCACACCTCTAAATACATGTCTCTTATAGAGAAACTCAATGATGTAAATGAGCATTTCGCTCTCCTGGGAGGCAATACAATGGAGGGCGATGCGGAAAAAGTACTTTTGGGACTTGGGTTTTCAGCTTCTGATTTTAATCGCAGGATTACTGAATTCAGTGGTGGCTGGAAGATGCGTGTAGAACTTGCGAAGCTACTTCTAAAGAAACCAGACCTACTTTTACTTGATGAACCAACCAATCATCTTGATATTGAGTCAATACAGTGGCTTGAAGAGTATCTGCAGAACTTCAGTGGTGCAGTGGTATTGGTTTCACATGACAGGGCATTCCTTGATAATGTAACCCGCAGAACAATAGAAATCACCTTAGGAAAAATATACGATTTCAAATGCTCTTATTCAGAGTACGTTGAACAACGTGCTGATTTGCTTGAACAGCAACTTGCTGCTTATACAAACCAAAAGAAGCAAATAGCCGACATAGAACGGTTTATTGAAAGGTTCCGCTATAAGTCAACTAAGTCGAGGCAGGTGCAATCGCGCGTTAAGATGCTTGAAAAGGTTGACCGCATTGAGATTGAGAACATTGATAAGAGTTCTATCCATTTCAAGTTTCCACCTGCACCCCCGTCAGGTCGTGTGGTTGTTGAATCTGTGGGTCTTACAAAACATTATGGTCATAAGAAGATTTTTGCAGATGTTGATTACGCGATAGAGAAGAACGACTTCGTTGCTTTTGTAGGTAAGAATGGCGAAGGCAAGACTACAATGGCTAAGATTATTGTTGAGGACCTTCAGCACACTGGAAAATGTAACCTGGGTCATAATGTAAAAATCGGCTACTATGCTCAGAATCAAGCCGAATTACTCGACCCTGACCATACCGTATTTGAAACTATTGACGAAATAGCAGTTGGTGATATTCGCCCTAAGATCCGTAATATACTCGGTAGTTTTCTTTTTACAGGTGAAGACATCGACAAGAAAGTAAAAGTGCTTAGCGGAGGCGAGAAATCACGTCTGGCGCTCGCGCGTCTTCTATTATCCCCTGTCAATCTCCTTGTTTTAGATGAGCCCACCAACCATCTTGATATGATGTCAAAGGACATTCTCAAGAATGCGTTGCTAATGTTTGATGGTACTTTAATAGTTGTATCTCATGATAGGGATTTTCTTCAAGGCCTTACACAAAAAGTATTTGAATTCACAGGTGGAACTGTAAAGCAGCATATTGGTGATGTTTATGATTTTCTGGAAAAGCGAAAATTGGCGAGTCTCGACCAATTGGCAGCTCAGAATGCCAAAGCACAGGCAAAACAATCAACTGACCAGACTTCAAGCAACAAACAACAGTATGAAAAGAGAAAGGTGTTTGAAAAAGAACTTAGGAAGGTTACCAACAAAATTGAAAAAATAGAGCAACAGATCCAGTCAGTTGAATCTGAAATTGCAGCTATAGATGCCCAGCTTGCTGATCCGTCACAATATAAAAAGGTACTTGATGATACTTCGTTATACAGCAGATATAACAAACTTAAGAAGGAGCTTGAAAAATTAATGAGCACCTGGGAAGATCTGAATGAAGAGGCCGAGTCAATGAAACCTCAGAGCTAGCTATTGTACAAGATTGGACTAAAGCAATAAAATTGCCGAATTACCGATTTCTGCGAAGCATTAAGGTAGTGAGATCGCGAAGCATCGAACTCTGTTGTTCGGTCACACTTATTGAGTTAAATATACTCATGCCCCTGTTATAGTACTCTGAAATTATTTCTTCAACCGCCGATTTGATCTCCAGCTTTTCAAATATGGACAATACTTGCGTTACTTTCTTCTCTGTAGCCACATCACCTGCTGTGTAGTACTGTTCCAATTGCATTCTTGTGTCACTGTCAGCCATTTCTATTGCTTTCAGAAACAGCGCAGTTTTTTTATTGGCAGCAATATCTCCACCTGTTTGTTTGCCAAAGACTGATTGATCACCAAAAGCATCCAGCAAATCGTCCTGAAGTTGAAATGCTATGCCGAGGTTAATTCCAAAGTCATAAATTTTGTCAGCGTCAATAGCCGATGCTCCTGCAATAATGGCACCTATCTTCAGACTGGCAGCGAGTAAAACGGCAGTTTTCAGCCGAATCATGTTGATGTAATTTTCAAGTGTAACATTATTTGTTTCCTCAAACTCTATATCAAACTGCTGACCTTCGCATACTTCTATTGCAGTTCTTGTGAAGATATCCATTAGGTTTGGAAGCAAGACAGGGTTACTTTTTGAAAGTTCACCATAAGCAATGGCAAACATAGTATCACCTGATAGGATAGCAATATTTGTATTCCATTTCTGGTAAACAGTTTTGTTGCCTCTTCTTAATGGAGCCTGATCAATGATATCATCATGCAACAAGGTGAAATTATGGAATATCTCTATAGCAGTGGCCGCTGGGAGTGCTTCTTCTGGATTTCCGCCGAACATTTGATTTGATAAAAGTACAAACATCGGCCTAATCCTCTTGCCACCCTGTTCAAGGGAATAAACTATAGGCTGATACAAACCGGCAGGCTCTCCATAAAGTGGGAGCTCTTTAAGTTTGCTGCTGATCTTCTCTTGTAACTGCTCTGGAGTATACATCTATCTATAAGTATTGAGATTCTGAAATTCTAATCAGGTAATCGCCATAGCCACTTTTTAACAATGGTTGTGCCAATTTTATCAGTTGCTCACGGTTAATATAATTCATACGGTAAGCAACCTCTTCTATACAACCTACTTTAAGTCCCTGGCGGTTTTCTATAACTTCAACAAATTGCGACGCCTGCAATAGTGATGAGAAAGTACCCGTATCAAGCCAGGCAGTACCACGACTCATTACTTTAACTGATAATTTCCCATTCTCAAGGTAGTATCTGTTAACATCAGTAATTTCATACTCACCTCTTGCACTGGGCTTTATGTTCTTTGCTACGTCAATAATTGAATTGTCATAGAAATACAAACCAGGCACTGCATAATTTGATTTAGGATGTGCAGGTTTCTCTTCTATAGAAATAGCTTTATTCTCACTATTGAATTCTACTACTCCATAACGCTCAGGATCTGATACATGATATGCAAAGACTATTCCTCCCTTTGGCTCACTGCATTCTGAAAGCAGTTTTGGCAAGCCTGAACTATAAAAGATGTTATCGCCAAGAATAAGTGCTGCATCATCATTGCCAATAAATGGTGCCCCAATTACGAAGGCCTGAGCCAAACCATTGGGTACATGCTGTGCTGCATAGCTAAAATTGCAGCCCAATTCCGATCCATCTCCCAGCAACTTCTCAAAGTTTGGGAGATCATGAGGGGTAGAGATAATTAATATTTCATTGATCCCAGCCATCATTAATACTGAAAGAGGATAGTAGATCATTGGCTTATCATAAACAGGCATTAATTGCTTGCTTACAGCCAGCGTAAGAGGGTGAAGCCGGGTGCCGGAACCGCCGGCAAGAATAATTCCTTTCATGTATTGTTTATTTTAATTTCATCAATTTGATCAATGACCTCTTCGTCATCTCCATCATAAACCTCAATAAATGCTTCTGAAGCAAAGGCTTTAGTAACGGCAAATTTATCAAGTACCAGCAGGAATGAAGGTAATACCATCATGTTAAAGAACATTGCGATGAAAAGGGTAGTTGACACCAACAATCCCAAGGCTTGTGTTCCTCCAAAACTTGACACCATAAACACGCTAAAGCCAAACACAAGGACTATTGATGTATAAATCATACTGAACCCGGCTTCTCTTAAGGCATTAATTGCTGAAAGTTTAATATTATTGTTGGTCAGTTTTAATTCATGCCGGTATCGTGAAAGATATTGAATTGCGTTATCAACTGAAATCCCTAATGCTATTCCAAAAACAATAATAGTTGAAGGCTTTACCGGCACACCGGCATAACCCATAATTGCTGCTGTTATAATAAGTGGAATTATGTTTGGTAACATTGAAATTACTATCATCCTGAAACTCGAGAACATAAGCACCATTAGAAGTGATATAAACCCAATGGCTATAAGTACACTTTGAAACAAGTGGTTTATCATGAATTCTGTACCGCGTGTGTATACAACACTGTTTCCTGTAATCTCAACATTGTATGATTCAGCAGGGAAGATCTCTTCAACTTTAGGACGTATTTCACTTAAAAGCCTTTTCATTTCGTTAGTTCCCACGTCAGCCATCTGAAAACTAACCCTTGTATGCTGCTGCGTACTGTCAATAAATGAGTTTAGTAATCCTTTCTGACTTTTTGCATTACGGGGAAAGTATGAAAACACGAAGTTCCTTTCCTGCGAATTTGGCACCTCATACATTTCCGGATTTCCATTAAAGTAAGCCTGGCGGGCAAACTTTGCCAATTCGGCAACTGACAAAGGCTTGGAGAATTCCTTATGTTTCAGGACCTCTGCTTGTAATTCATCTATCTTTTCAATTGTGTTTAAGCGCAGTGCACCTTTAGGTTTTTTTGAATCAACCCATATCTCAAATGGCATTACACCACCAAATTGTTGTTCAAAATATTTTAAATCAATGGCTAATTGGCTTTTATCACTCATATCATCAACCACTTTTCCCGAAGTCTTTAAGTTAAGCATGCCAATTATACCCACTATTGTAAGAACACCGGCTATTATAAAAATTGCCGGACGCTTGTATTCTATTAGATAGATTATTTTTTCAAGGATCCTGCTGAAGAACTTATTATTAAGATGTGACAGGTGTTTTTCAGTAGGAGGTTTCATATAACTAAATATGATGGGCAGCATGAGTATGCACAGAACATACTCTACGAATATGCTGATGGCCGCTACAATGCCAAATTCACGCAACATCTGGTTTGATACCAGAATGAAAGCTGCGAAACCTGCTGCTGTTGCAGTGTTTACCATAAGTGAGGCAGGCCCAATTCGCTGTATTACCCTTGAAAGTGCTCTTATTTTATTGCCATGCATTCGATATTCCCAATGGTACTTATTGAGGATATAAATGCAATTTTCGATAGCAATTACAACTATTAGTGATGGGATAACACCAGTTAATACACTTAATTTATACCCAAGCAAATTGATTAGCCCGAGTGTGAATATGATACTAACGGCCACAACGATTAACGAACTGAGAACTACTTTTATTGACCGGAAAAACAAGTAAAGAACGAATGCAGCTACTATAATTGATAGGAAGATAAACATGAACAATTCAGCTTTTGTAGTTTTGGTCATTACCGACCTTATGTAGGGCATACCCGAAAAGTGCAGCTTGTTTCCTGTTTCCTGCTCATAGCTTCTGGCTCGTTTAACTATATTATCAGTTACAGTTATACGAATTTTATCATTCAGTATGTCCTTGTTTAAGGTCACTGCCATTAGATAACTTTCAGTTTCAGGATTAAAGAGTAAGCCCTGATAAAAAGGCAATGCATAAACAAGCTCTTTCAATGAATCTGCCTGAGCCTGGGTTGTGTATCTTTCAGGGGCAAGTGGTTTGAATTCAAACATCCTGAGGCTGTCATTCTTTACCATGTTAGCAGCCTTAGTAATGGAAGTAATTCCCTCTACTCCGTCAATTTTACTAATATCATTAGTCAGGTCAAACCATGCATTTAGTTGATCCAACTGAAACATGTTCTTGTTAGTAAGTCCTATTACGAATACACTGCCATCTTCACCAAATTTCTCTTTGAAACTATTATATACCACAACACTTGAGTCAGTTGAAGGCAGCATAGCATTGTTATTATATGACAGTTTTACACTCAAACCCTGCCATCCCATCAATAATGTGAGTAGCCCAATCATTACAAGAATGGTTGGACGGTTCCGCAACATAAGTCGTACCAATAAATTCCACATAAATTTTACTCTATCACAATCAATTAACTTTAAGGGGGCGAAGTTACGATTTTTATAGTGAAAAGGATTGGTAAGATGTGTTAGAAATTGCAGAATCATTGATAATCAGATGAGGAACAAAAACCCGAATGCACAATTATCAAGCATATTATGCTTTAACTTTGCAACCTATTCATTCAAATATGATAACAGGCAGAGTACTTTTTATTGATTCAGCGCACCCAGTGTTAAGTGAGGAACTCACTAGAATCGGGATGGAGTGTGTGCATTATGAAGGATTAGACCGGCAGGAAATCCTTGACCAGATTCATTTATACACCGGAGTCATAATTCGAAGTAAAATCAAATTGGATGCTGAAGCTTTAAAACTTGCAACGAAATTGAAGTTCATTGGTAGGGTAGGGGCAGGCATGGAAAATATTGATTGGCAATATGCCGAATCGCTTGGAATTACCTGCTTGAACGCTCCCGAAGGCAACCGCGATGCTGTAGCTGAGCATGCACTTGGCATGTTACTTTCAATACTTAACCACTTATGCAGAGTTGACCGTGAAGTAAGGTCCGGTATCTGGATAAGGGAAGGTAATCGCGGTACCGAGATCAAAGGCAAAACCATAGGTATTATAGGATACGGTAATACTGGAAGTGCATTTGCCGAAAGATTACATGGATTTGGCGCTCATGTTTATGCATATGATAAATATAAAACCGGCTTTGGAAATCAATGGGTGAAAGAGGTGCAGATGGATGAGATTTGTAAGAATGCTGACATTTTAAGCCTCCATATTCCTTTAACTGATGAAACGAGGAATCTGATTAACTCGGCATATCTTGCCCGCTTTTCCAAACAGGTTTATATTATAAATACATCTCGCGGCCAATGTGTAAATACTATTGATCTGTTAACAGAACTTGAATCGGGTAAAGTTAAAGGAGCTGCCCTTGATGTACTTGATTGTGAAAAATTGTCGTTTGAGAATCTTGATATTGAAGACTTCCCTGAACACTATCAAAAACTGTTTAAATCTGATAAAGTAATATTATCACCCCACATTGCCGGCTGGACTCATGAATCTAATTATAAACTGGCGAAAGTGCTGGTAGAGAAAATTGTCAGGCTGTAGTCTTATTAAAATACATAATAATCACTACAACATATTGACAGTTGAATCAAACACAAGACTCTTATAGGGTCTTACCACTCCAGAATCTTATTCATATCATAGTGTTCAGGGTTAGGAACGTATTTCTTAGCTTCCTCATAATCTGATTCACACAAATATTGAACTCCATCCTGATAAACCATTTTTGCTTTCTGACCCATCATGTTAACAAGGCGGGGTTTTACTTTGCCGTGCTCATCTTCAACATCCTTCAGGAATACTGGAAATATGTCGCCGTTAGGTCCGCTGCATACCATACAACCTGTTAATCCCTGGTCAAAAAGTACTTTCACACCCATTCCAAGCAGAGCGCAGTAAAGCATATCAAAGGCAATAGGTATAACGCACCTAAGCTCATAACCAAGTTCTACAGGTCTGCTTTTGATGTTTATCTTTAATTCTTTCAGTTTCTCCTGAAGTAACATGTTGAAAATATGAGCCTTGCTCACATTGCCAAGTTCAGGGTGACCATGATCATCAAATGTGAAGGTTATGCCTGATTTCAGTATTTCCTCATCTGTCATAAAGTGGAAAACACCCTCACTGATAATAACAACACCGTAATCAATTCCAAGTACTTTCCTTTTGATCATAGAGGAAATAACCAGCCGCAATATCCTGTCGAAAGTAACTTCTACCTTATCAAACATTTCAGGAATAACGATCATGGGATAATGACAGGCAGCGCCAATGCCAAAAGCCAGGTGTCCTGCTTCACGTCCCATAGCTGAAACAACAAACCAGTTACCACTGGTACGGGCATCTTCATATACAGTGGTAGCAATTCTTACACCTTCCTGCTTTGCACTTTGGTAACCAAAAGTAGGTATACCATCAGGTAGTGGAAGATCATTATCTATAGTCTTCGGTACATGTATATTTGGCAGTACAATATCTTTTGAAGCAAGGAATTTAGAAATCCTGTTTGCTGTTGAGGCAGTGTCGTCACCTCCAATGGTAACAAGTAGCTTAACATCATTATCTACAAAAAAGTCAGTACTGAACTCTGAATCTTTAGGCTTATAGCGACTCATGGTAAGCACTGACCCGCCCTGATTGTGTATCTTATCAGCAATTGTAAAGTCCAGATCAATCATATTAGGCTTGCCGTTGAAGAGTGTTTTATAACCTTCGTGCAAGCCTATAACACGGTAACCTTCTTTAAGGAAAACTTTAGCTACTGAAGAAATAACTGAATTTATACCGGGAGCCGGACCCCCACCTGCCAATATTGCAATAGAACCTTTCATCATTATCTTTTATTAATTCAACTTTAAACCGGTTATTTTTTAAATCTGCACAAAATTAAGAAGATTCAGCTGTCAGGTTATCTACAAATCAGAAAATTAAGAAAATCAGTTACTGTATATACCATCAAACTATAGATCAAGAGGACCAGTTTCCACGATTATGTATGGGATAAACTTTACAGTCAGCTGTAAATTTATTATTATTATTCAGTAACTATACCAACCTCTTTAGCAGAATGTACTTTCATCAATTCCTGTGCCTTAAGCACCATGTTTGTGGAGCCCACGAAGAAAGGCACCCGCTGATGTAATTCAGTAGGTTTGATATCCAAAATTCTCCTGAACCCGTCAGAAGCTATACCGCCTGCCTGTTCTGCCAGATAAGCAATAGGGTTGCATTCGTAGAGCAGCCGTAACTTCCCGACCGGATTTTTGAATGTGCCGGGATAAATATAAATACCTCCCCTTATAAGATTGCGATGGAAATCGGCAACCAATGATCCTATATAACGTGTTGTATAAGGGCGGTCAGTTGAGGGGTCGTCTTCCTGGCAATAAGCAATATACTCTTTAACTCCTTTATGAAAATAAATGTAATTGGCCTCATTGATAGAGTATATACAGCCATTTTCAGGTATCTTCATGTTGGGATGTGAAAGAATAAATAGTCCCACCGAAGGATCATAAGTAAAACCGTTAACACCATTCCCTGTGGTATACACCAGCATTGTTGATGAGCCGTAAATAATATAACCTGCCGCAACCTGCTTATTGCCGGGCTGCAGAACATCAGTTAATGTGCCGGGGCCTGATTCAGAAACCCTTCTATAAATTGAAAATATGGTACCAATAGGTACATTTACTTCAATATTCGAGGATCCGTCGAGGGGATCCATGGTAACAACATACTTCCCTTTTTGCGAATATGCGTTATCATAAGTGATGAGTCCTTCATTTTCTTCCGATGCAATGGCACACACCATTCCACCATGCTTTAGCGCGGCAATGAAATGATTGTTGGCAAAAACATCAAGTTTCTTCTGGTCTTCGCCCTGAACATTTGTTTCTCCGAAATAACCATTTATATCAGCTAAACCGGCTTTGTTAATTTCTCTGTTAACAATCTTGGCTGCTATAGTAAGATCATTAAGTACCCGCGTAAATTCTCCGGTAGCATAAGGGAAGTCAGACTGGGTGTCGTTGATGAATTCTATTAAGGTTTTCATTGTAAAATTGGTGGTAAGGAGTGATTGTAACAAATGTATTACTTTTGTCTAACAAACACACCCGGTTGATGAAAGTTTTCAAGTTTGGAGGAGCTTCTGTTAAAGATGCTAATGCAGTAATAAATGTTGCCGGTATCTTAGCAAAGTATCCCAACGACAATCTTTGTGTTGTATTCTCAGCAATGGGTAAAACAACCAATGCCCTGGAGAAGGTAGCCGATGCATGGATGAATAATGAATCTGCTGCCACCGGATTAGTAGATTTGGTTGAAGAATTCCATATTGATATTGCCAAAGAAATAAATATTGATACAAGCGTTGTTACTGCCCTAACCGGTAAATTAAGGGATGTGGTTCACACAACACCCCCAGCAGATTATGATGAAGGTTATGACTTTGTTGTTTCCTTTGGCGAATTAATTTCTACCGCATTAATAAGCTCATTCCTGATAAGCAGGAATTTCACGCACACACTCGCCGATGCGCGTGACCTGATAATAACCGACGAACTTCACAGGAACGCAAATATAAACTGGGAAGAAACAAAAAACAGGGTTGTTGTTGAATTGCTGAAATCCAATGATAAACCTGTTGACAGAGTAATAATTACTCAAGGTTTCATCGGGAGGAGTCTCAAAGGTAAACCGGTAACTTTAGGCAGAGAGGGTTCTGATTTCAGTGCAGCTATATTTGCCTGGTCATTACATGCCAGCCAGGTGATAATATGGAAAGATGTGCCGGGGGTTTTTAACGCTAATCCCAAACACTTTGAGCACACTGTTAAACTCAGCAGCATGACTTACCGCGATGCTATTGAGTTGGCATATTATGGTGCCTCGGTTATTCATCCAAAAACAATTCAGCCGCTTCAAAGCAGTGAAATACCCTTGTATGTTAAGTCGTTCTATCACCCTGATGAACCCGGCACTGTTATCCATTCACACGAAGAGGAGAGCGAAATAAAAATACCATGTTTCATCCATAAGCCCAACCAGGTGCTTATCTCCATATCGCCGAAAGACTTTTCCTTTATTGCTGAGGGAAATCTGCAGAGTATCTTTGGAAATCTTTCCTCTCTCGACCTTCACTTCAATATGATGCAGCATTCTGCCATCAGTTTTTCTATTGTAATGGACGATCAGCCTGCTAAAATTCAGCGATTGTTTGATGCATTAGGAAGTGAGTACCGCATAAGATATAACAATGACCTACTCCTTATCACCATACGTTATTATGATCAGGAAACTATTGATAAGGCTGTTGGTGACCGCACTGTATTGCTGGAACAAAAAAGCCGCACTACAGTACAGTTAGTTATTAACTAGCCGGAATATTAATTAACTGGTTAGTTTATTTCTATTTTTGCTTCAAACTTTAATCATTCAGCATGGCAACTGAGCAAACCCAAAAATCAGGCTTTAAATCTTTTCCCGGTAATTTCTGGACAGTCATTGTAATGGAATTCTTTGAACGGGGTTCCTATTATGGAGTGATGTCAGTTCTTTCAATATATCTCATACTTTCGCCTACAGAAGGTGGACTGGGCTTTTCAAAAGAAGGCGTAGGAGCTATCAAAAGTACCATAACACCGTTGCTATACTTGCTACCCATTCTGGCAGGTGCTATTGCTGACCGCTTCGGCTATCGTAAGGTGCTGATGTTTGCTTTTGCAATGATGAGTTTAGGCTATTTCTTTACCAGCTTATCATCTTCCTATGGAATAGTGTTTCTAAGCCTTATAGTTATGGCGATAGGGGCCGGTTTCTTCAAACCAATTATATCGGGCACAATTGCCAGAGTAACTGATGAAAATAACTCTTCCCTGGGATTTGGTATATACTATTGGTCAATTAATCTTGGTGCGTTCCTTTTCCCTCTAATCTTAGTGCCATTTCTAAAAGATATTTCATGGAGCTACATCTTCATAATGGCCGCAGTGGGAACAGGGTCAATGCTTTTGTTGAATCTCTTTGTCTATCGTGAACCACCTCGCCCAACCAACACTAAACCCCTTTCGCAAGTGTTCAAGGATATTGCACTGGTGCTAAAGGACTATAGGTTTGTGCTGATGATAGTTATATACTCCGGCTTTTGGATCCTGTACTTTCAAATGTTTGACACCGTACTTTGGTATCTTAAAGATTATATTGATATGGCACCTGTAAATCAGGTAGTCAATAACTTTCTGGGCATATTTGTGGCAAACCCTTCATGGGAATTTGATGCTGAACATGTTACAGTTATTAATGCAGGAGCAATCATAGTACTGCAACTTTTTGTATCGGCATTAGTGAGGAAAACCCCTGCACTTCCAACCATGATCTTTGGCATTTTACTGGGTACAATAGGTATGGGGATACTGGCCATTTCAACCTATGCATGGGTATTTATTGCCGGACTCATTTTATTCTCAATAGGTGAAATGACCGCACATCCTAAATTTATTTCATACATCGGACTAATAGCCCCTGCTGATAAAAAGGCTTTGTACCTCGGTTATTCTTTCCTCTACGGAGTAATAGGAAGTGGAGTAGGGGGTATACTTGGTGCATTGCTTTATGTTCATTTTGTTGACAACCTACAGCGCCCTGGCTTGTTATGGTTCATCTTCAGCATGATTGGGGTGCTCACCATCATCGGATTGCTGCTATACAATAAATTCATCGCAGTTAAAAAGACCTGACGGCTGATAATATTGTCGAAATAACACAAACGAGGGTTTGCATTTGCACAGCCCTCATTTTTTTTGTGCTTCTGCTATTGTTGGGAGCAAGTCAATTATGATGTTGAACCAACGATGTATAAGGTTAAATTGTACTTTACTACACCTGATGTTAACCTATAATATACCCCATGTATATGCTATAATAATGTCACTCCCGCATAGGGCTTTTCACCGCACCATTAGGTGCGGAAGATCGGTAGAACGTTGATCTGCCTTCACATCTCCCGCCCCGATAGGGGCGGAACAAAGGGAGGGTATGATATTTTTTCTACCGACCTTATGCCCCGAACGGGGCATTTTGATGTGGTCTCAATTATTGCATAAGGCCAATGCCCCATACTACTTTTTATTTAAACAGTACTAAAGGAGTGAGAGTTGTTGTAATATAGTAACTTTGCGCTCTGTCAAAATTAATGGAAAGGAATTAGTGAAGGTAGCTCCTCTGATTGATTTATACCGCAATAATGATCTTATTGCGGATTTAGGCGTTTCATACGGTTCAAGTGAGAATGCCAGATTACATGTAAAAGGACTGGCCGGTTCATCAGGTGCGGTTATTGCTGCATCAGCATTTGTAAGAGATGAACCTCTGTTTCTGATTGTATTGTCAGAGAAGGAAGAGGCTGCTTATTTCTTTAATGATCTGGAAAATTTACTTGGAGAGCAGGATATCCCATTCCATAAAAAGAAGGTTCTGTTCTTCCCCACTACCTACCGCCGTCCCTATGAATTAGAGAAAACTGATAACACCAATGTGCTGTCACGCACGGAGGTGATGAAACGGCTTGGCACCAGAGAAGGCGGTACAATTGTAGTCACATATCCTGAAGCACTGGCTGAGAAGGTTGTTGGAAGGGAATATCTCAAGAAGAACACGCTGAGGCTAGGCGAAAAAGAAAGCTTATCGATAGATTTTGTGCTTGACCTGTTGTCGGAGTATGATTTTGAGCGCGTTGATTTTGTAGTTGAGCCCGGACAATTCTCCATCCGCGGAGGTATCGTCGACGTGTTTTCCTTCACCAATGACAGGCCATACCGTATTGAATTCGATGGTGACGATGTAGCGTCAATACGCACATTCGATCCTGCAACACAGCTATCTATTGATAAACTTACCCACATAACCATTACCCCTAATGTTCAGGACAGGCTGCTGAGGGAAAAGCGTCAATCGTTTCTAAAATATGTTGATAAGAGTACGGTTGTGTGGCTCAAGGATTTCTCTTTTGCCATTGATAAAGTTGAAAAAGAATTTGAGAAAGCCACCAAGGCTTTTGCCGAGTTAAGCGGCGAAATTGCACATCTTGAACCTGATGAGCTGTTCACCAAAGCTGATGATTTCAGAAAGGATATTCTTGACCATAGTGTAATTGAATTTGGCACTGCCCGCCTTCTTAAAGAGAGCAAGGTGATTGACTTCAATATGCAGCCCCAGCCATCGTTCAATAAGAATTTTGATCTGTTACTAAAGAACCTCGATGAGAATAGCAAGTCAGGTTTAAAGAATATAATTCTATCCGATAACCCCAAACAAACCGAGCGTATTCAAACCATACTTCGTGATTTAGTGGGTAACAGGGGTATTGCTGAAAGTGCGCTAAATTATGAGTTGATCAATCTGTCACTCCATGAGGGCTTCATTGACAGGCATAACAAATTAGTGTGCTACACCGACCATCAGATATTTGAACGATATCATAAATTCAGGATCAGGGACGGCTTTGCTGGTAAAGAGGCGTTTACACTTAAAGAGATATATGATCTGCAACCGGGTGATTTTGTTACACATATAGATCATGGAATAGGTCGGTTCGACGGGCTGGAGAAGATTGAAAACAATGGCAAGCAACAGGAAGCTATCCGGCTGATTTATCAGAATAACGACATTCTTTACATCAGTATTCACTCCTTGCATCGTATCTCCAAATACGTTGGTAAAGATGGATCTGTTCCTTCTTTGAATAAACTTGGCTCGAATGCATGGAATAAGCTAAAGTCTAAAACCAAACAGCGGGTTAAAGACATTGCAAAAGACCTGATCAAGCTATATGCTGAACGCAAAGCGGCTGATGGTCATGCCTTTGCGCCCGACAGTTATCTCCAACATGAATTGGAGGCATCCTTTATTTATGAGGATACCCCCGACCAGGTAAAAGCTACTGCTGATGTTAAGCGCGATCTTGAAAAATCGTACCCAATGGACAGGCTGGTATGCGGTGATGTGGGTTTCGGTAAAACGGAAATTGCCATACGGGCTGCCTTTAAAGCAGTGACCGACAGCAAGCAGGTTGCAATACTTGTGCCTACCACTATTTTGGCACTGCAACACTATCATACTTTCAAGGATCGGTTGAAAGATTTTCCTTGCAGGGTTGATTACATAAACCGGTTTAAGAGTGCCAAAGAGCAAAAGCAAACATTGCAATTGCTTGAAGAAGGTAAGATTGATGTGTTGATCGGAACACATAGGATAGTTAGTAAGGATGTGAAATTCAGAGACCTGGGTCTTATGATAGTGGATGAGGAGCAAAAATTTGGGGTATCAACCAAGGAAAAACTCAAACAATTGAAGGTGAATGTTGATACCCTCACACTTACCGCAACCCCTATTCCACGAACTCTGCAATTCTCACTAATGGGAGCGAGAGATTTGAGCATACTTAATACCCCTCCTGCCAACAGATATCCGGTTCAGACTGAGCTTCATCCTTTTAATGAGGAGATAATCAGAGATGCCATTCATTACGAATTGTCACGTGGTGGTCAGGTGTTCGTGGTTCATAATAAAGTGAAAAACATCATGGAAGTTGCCGGCCTAATACAGAGGCTTGTGCCCGATGCAAGGATAGCAGTAGGTCATGGTCAGATGGATGGCCATAAGCTGGAGAAAGTAATGCTCGATTTTGTGGAAGGGGTTTCTGATATACTTATCGCCACTACAATAATTGAGTCGGGCCTTGACATTCCAAACGTAAACACCATAATTATCAATGAAGCGCAGAACTATGGTTTAAGTGACCTGCATCAGTTGCGCGGCAGGGTAGGGCGTACAAACAAAAAGGCATTCTGTTATCTGCTTGCTCCTCCGGTTTCTGTTCTCACTGATGAGGCAAGGAAAAGACTAAAGGCAATTGAAGAGTTTTCAGAACTTGGTAGCGGCTTCAACATAGCCATGCGTGATCTCGATATACGTGGTGCCGGTAACATACTTGGTGCAGAACAAAGTGGATTCATTTCGGAGATTGGCTTTGAGATGTATCAGCGTATTCTTGATGAAGCGGTAATGGAACTGAAACAGTCTGATTTCAGCGGCCTGTATGATGAGCCGGTTCAAAAGGATTATGTAAAAGAGTGTTTGATTGAAACTGACCTTGAAATCATGATCCCCGACAGGTATATCACCAACATAACTGAAAGACTTAGCCTATACAAAGAATTGGATGGACTGGAATCAGAGGATGAGTTGTTGAAATACCAGGAGAAACTAATTGACAGGTTCGGTCCCGTACCTCAGCAAACCCAGGAGCTTATTAATACCATCCGCCTTCGCAGATCAGCAAGGAAGCTTGGCTTTGAAAAGATCACACTCAAAAACAACCTGATGTCAGCTACCTTTATCACCAATAAGGAGTCGCCCTTCTATCAGAGTAATATTTTTTCAACAGTGCTTCAATTCATTCAGGCATATCACCAATCAGTCAGAATGAAAGAAGTAAATGATAAGCTGAGCCTTACCTTCAAAGATATCTCTACTGTTTCAAATGCTATTTTGGCACTTATTCCGCTGGAGGAAATGGTTGAGGCATGATAAAAATTACTTTGTGCGGTTATTTCTGCTAGATTAAAATTACTATGCCTGGTTATTTACGCTGGCTTTCAAATTCCACATTGTTATTTTAAGTATTAAATGTATATTTGCTACCTGTTGGATAAATATTTGGTAGTTATGAAAAAGATTGTTTTAGCAGCTCTTCTATACATTGCAATACTACAATTTAAAGATTCTGTAATATTGTTCAGAGCTTCACTGCTATTTGGGTTTCTTGTTTCTGTTTGGAATGAGAAATTTACCTTAAAGGATCGCTTGATTTCATATTTGCTTATGATTGCAGCACCCATAGCAGCTTTGCTAATCATTTCTTATATACACGACATTGAATTAACTTACAAGCCTATACTAGCGTGGCCGGGAGTTCTTTTATTAAGTGCAGCCTTAGGTATTGGATACATTAAATTAAGAATGAAAAGAGAATTGAAAGTATCATTATTTTTAAGCTTTCTGTTGCTTTTGGTAGTTCCATTCTTTAAAAAATTTAATGAAGGGACCTACGCATGTCTTGCAATGATTTGCTACATTACAGCAGGATTATATGTTCTTAATGCAAACAAGGATAAACCTCTTTTAGCTATAACATATCTTTTTACCCCCTATTTTCTTGTTCATCTAGTAGATGCAATTTTTGGAAAAAATTATACTGGATTTATTATAGTACTTCTTCCTTTAATTATTTCAATTGGTCTGCTTTTGATTTTAATCTATAGACGGTATAAGAAACCACTGAAACTGTCATTTAAGACTGTTATTTCTTTCATTCTATTGTTAGCACTGATATGGCCACTGCAGGAGAATTATGCTGCATGGATTTATTCTTTTAATAATCCTAGAACTAATGATACTTTTCAATTTCAGTTAGTTAATGTGGATGGTGAGACTTTAAACTCTTCAGAAAAAAAAGTAAATGTTTTTTTGTTTACATCAGCATATTGTGGGAATTGCTATAAGGAATACCCCTATTTTTCTGAATTAGCAGCCAAGTATTCTATCGATAGCAGTGTGGCTTTTTATGCAACCTTCATAAAATTCAGGGATAAGGATACAACTTTTTATAAAGAACTGGTCAAAAATAATTACAGTTTTAATTGGACTATGGCAAGTGAAAGTGAGACAGTATATAGTGAACTGAAAATGGAGGGCGTTCCCTCACTACTTATCCTTACGGATGAAAACAAAATACTATATCACGGTTATTGTCACCCTAGACCCTGGATTTTTGTTAATTCGCCTGAGCGCTTAATAAGTAACTATCTCGATTAGCTTTGAAATGAGAAAATCAGTCCTGCTTCTTCCATAAAAATTAAATAATCAGCTATGTTATTCCTGCTAGCCCCTAATAGTTTCCCTATTTTAGGGTAGTTCGCTTTAAAAGGAACGCTCCTGGCAACAATTGCAAGTAACTGTTTTATTAATTTTCTATCAAATTGCACTCACATAGTGCATATATTATAAATTATTGCACTCAGAGAGTGCATTATTTAATAACTAAGTCGCAATGTCGCTTTCAGTACTTTTTGATATCGTAGATTAATTGTACTCATCCCAACTCTTAATAGGTAAATCATCGAGATTGTACTTGCATATTGCAATAAGAAAAGCTTTTGCAAGCCTGGCATTTGTAATGAGCGGTATATTCAAATCAACAGCATTACGCCTGATCTCGTAGTCGTTATAAAGCTCTCCGGGGGTTAGGTTTTTGGGGATGTTTATGACAAGATCAATCTTCTTTTCCTTTAAATAATCGAGTGTGTTGGGTTTCTTATTTTCATCAGGCCAGTGTAGTGTGGTTGCTTCAATATGGTTTTTGGAGAAGAATTCTTGTGTTCCCCTGGTAGCATAAATAGTATAACCTTTATCGATCATCATCTTTGCAGCTTCCAGCAGTGTGGCTTTATCTTCTGCCGGACCGGAAGAGATCAGTATAGACTTCTTTGGAATGGTATAACCAACTGAAAGCATCGACTTTAGCAAGGTTTCATAATAATCTTCACCTATGCAGCCCACTTCACCTGTTGATGCCATATCTACACCAATCACGGGGTCAGCTTTATGTAGGCGGGTAAAGGAAAACTGTGGAGCCTTAATTCCTATATAATCAATGTCAAACAGTGACTTCGACAGCCTCTGAACATCTTTACCCAGCATCACTTCAGTAGCAATTGTAATAAAGTTTGTTTTAAGTACTTTTGAAACAAAAGGGAAGCTTCTTGATGCCCTTAAATTGCATTCAATAACCATTACATCGTTATCCTTGGCAAGGAATTGTATATTAAACGGGCCGGTGATGTTGAGGCTTTTGGCTATTTTCTTCGCTATCTTTTTAACTCTTCGGGCTGTTTCAAAATAGATCTTCTGAGGGGGGAACACTATGGTAGCATCACCTGAGTGAACGCCGGCAAATTCAATGTGTTCAGATATCGCGTAAGCAATAACTTCTCCTTTATTGGCAACTGCATCCATCTCTATCTCCTTGGAGTTCTGTATAAACTCTGATACCACTACAGGATATTGTTTCGATACATTCTTTGCCAATGTGAGGAAATGCTCGAGCTCATTTTCATTGGATACTATGTTCATAGCAGCTCCCGACAATACATACGATGGACGAACCATTACCGGATATCCAACCAGATCAACGAACCTGAAGATGTCTTCTGTACTGGTAAGTTCCTTCCACCTTGGCTGGTCAACATCAATTTCATCTAACAAAGAGGAGAACTTGTGACGGTTTTCGGCCATGTCAATTGACTGAGCTGATGTGCCAAGGATGTTAACGTTATGATCACTCAAGCGAATTGCCAGGTTGTTCGGTATTTGGCCGCCTACAGAAACAATAACTCCTTTGGGCTTCTCAAGGTCAATTATGTCCATTACCCTTTCGAGAGTGAGTTCCTCAAAATATAGCCTGTCGCAAATATCGTAATCAGTACTTACTGTTTCAGGATTATAATTGATCATTACAGAACGGTATCCTTCATTTGTAATGGTATTTACGGCATTCACACTGCACCAGTCGAATTCAACGCTGCTGCCTATCCTGTAAGCCCCTGAACCAAGCACTACAACTGATCTCTGATCATTTTCATAAACAACGTCATTGCTTGAACCATTGTAAGTTACATAGAGGTAGTTGGTCATTGCAGGATATTCTGCGGCAAGGGTATCTATCTGTTTTACCACAGGTAGAATGCCATGCTCCTTCCTGAAATTTCTTACAATATCCATGTCGCTGATCATGTTCTTTGACTCGCTCCGCATAACATATCGTGCGATTTGGAAATCAGAGAAACCGGCTTGTTTGGCTTCTATCAGAAGTTCTATGGGCAGGCTTCCAAGTGAATCAAAGCTTGTGAGGTCATTCTTAATTTCGAGAATGATCCTTAGTTTTACTAAAAACCACTTGTCGATTTTTGTCAATTCATGAATTCTATCTACTGAATATCCTTTTTCAAGTGCAGCAGCTATCGCAAATATCCTTGAATCGGTAGGATTTGAAAGCGCATTATCGAGGTCATCAAATTGAATATTTGCATTACCAACAAAGCCGTGCATACCCTGGCCAATCATTCTGAGGCCTTTCTGTATTACCTCTTCAAAGGTTCTGCCAATAGCCATTACCTCACCTACACTTTTCATTGAGCTACCTATTTCACGCGAAACTCCCTGAAACTTATTAAGGTCCCAACGGGGTATCTTACATACTATATAATCCAGAGCAGGTTCATAACAGGCTGTGGTAGTTTTGGTTACATTGTTTGTGAGTTCATGAAGCCCATAACCTATACCAAGTTTTGCAGCTACAAATGCCAATGGATATCCTGTAGCCTTTGATGCCAGTGCACTTGAGCGCGAGAGGCGGGCATTAACTTCAATTACCCGGTAATCCTCTGAAAACGGATCAAGGGCATATTGTACATTGCACTCACCTATAATTCCAATATGCCTGATTATTCTGATAGCAATCTCCCTCAGCTTATGATATTCCCTGTTTGATAGCGTTTGCGAAGGAGCCACAACAATACTTTCACCAGTATGGATGCCAAGGGGGTCAAAGTTCTCCATATTGCATACGGTGATGCAATTATCAAATTGATCACGTACTACTTCATACTCAACTTCTTTCCAGCCTTTAAGGGATTCTTCTACAAGTATTTGCCCTGAATAGGTAAAAGCTTTTCCGGCAAGTGACACCAGTTCTTCTTCATTATTACAGAACCCACTGCCTAATCCGCCAAGGGCATAGGCAGCCCTTATGATCAATGGGTAATTAATTATTTGAGCGGCCTTAATAGCATCGTCAATATTGGTAACCGCGATGCTCTTCGGCGACTTCACTTCTATCTCGTTAAGCTTTGTAACGAATACTTCCCTGTCCTCAGTATCAATGATCGATTGCACGGGAGTGCCAAGTACCCTGATGTTATATTTCTCAAACACCTTGTTACGGAACAACTGCACCCCACAATTAAGTGCAGTCTGTCCACCGAAAGAAAGATACAACCCATCAGCCTTTTCTTTTTCAATTACCTTCTCAACGAAGAAAGGAGTTACAGGCAAGAAGTAAACTTTATCGGCAATATTCTCGGAGGTCTGTATGGTAGCAATGTTTGGGTTGATCAATACGGTTTGAATCCCTTCTTCGCGCAAAGCTTTTAATGCCTGTGAACCTGAGTAGTCAAATTCTCCGGCTTCACCAATCTTTAAAGCCCCCGATCCAAGTACAATTACTTTCTTTATGCTCTTGTCTATCATTATTTATTTTTTGCAGCGGTTACTATCAGTTCCATGAAATCATCAAATAGGTATTCTGTATCGGTTGGTCCGCTTGAAGCTTCCGGATGAAACTGAGCAGCAAAGAAAGGCTTTGATTTGTGCCTGATACCCTCGCAGGTATTGTCGTTTACATTTACAAACAACGGTTCCCAGTCTGATGACAAAGTTTTAGTGTCTATTGCAAAGCCATGATTTTGAGAGGTAATATAACATCTGTTTGTCCCAACCTGAAGCACCGGTTGGTTGTGACTCCTGTGCCCGTACTTCAGTTTGTAAGTGTCAGCGCCTGAAGCCAGTGCCATAATCTGGCATCCCAAACATATCCCCATAACAGGTTTACCTATCTCAAAAGCTTTAGCCACGTGGGCAATGGTAGCCTCTGACATCTTCGGGTCACCGGGACCATTGGACAGAAAGAGTCCGTCATAATCCTCATTGGTAAAATCATATCCGGCAGGCACCCTTGTGATGGTAACATCTCTCTTTAGAAGACACCTGATGATGTTGTTTTTAACGCCGCAATCAACAAGCACTATTTTATACCTGCCATTGCCGTAGGTTACTTTTTCTTTAGTTGAGACTAATTCAGTGAGATTATCATTATTTGGATCATAATAGTCAACCTCTGTATCGTTAAAGATTACTTTGCCAAGCATAGCACCTCTTTCCCTGATAATCTTGGTTAGCTCACGCGTATCTATACCATAAATGCCGGGTATCTTATTTTCCTTAAGCCAGGTAGCAAGACTTTTATTTGAATTCCAGTGGCTGTATGAAAACGAATAATCTGAAATTATAAGAGCACTTATTCTCATCTTATCCGACTCAAAGTGCTTAAGTAGTCCATGTTCCCTTGTTTCATCCGGCACACCGTAGTTACCCACCAAAGGGTATGTTACCACTAATATTTGTCCGGTGTAAGAGGGGTCAGAAAGATTTTCGGGATAGCCTGTCATTGCGGTATTAAATACCACTTCCCCGGCCACCGACTTATTGAATCCAAATGATTTACCCCTGAATTCAGTACCATCTTCCAACACTAGTTTTATATCCTGATTGCGCATCAATAATCCTCTATTTCTCTGTGAATTAAACCATTAAAGAACTGACGGCGCTATGAAATATTTTGTAGAGAGGCGAGAAAAGTGCAAGTAAAATGCAAGTAGTGATTATTTCACAACGCATCTGCAAAATTAATTTAAAAACTTATAGCAATTATGTTTGCCCGATTTCCTTAACCTCTAATTGCTCAGAGGTAACTTTGTGTAGAGAACTTAGGGAAGAAGAAAAGCAACCCCGTTAGAGGTTGCTTTTGTAGTTATTAAAAGTCCAGGATGAAATCCTGTGCC
>JAGXGB010000064.1 GCA_024636955.1 Bacteroidales bacterium | reverse complement strand
GACCTAAAAATGGAAAGGAAGCATGGGATGTATGCCTGAAAATGCGTGATAATGGTGTTTTAGCTAAACCAACCCACGGAGATATTATCCGCTTTGCTCCTCCATTAGTAATAACAGAAGAACAGCTTCGCGAAGCAATTAAAAGGATTATTGATTCTATTGTATCTTTTGAATAGAGTAATCAAAGCATAAAAATTCAAATATAGAGCTGCAGTGGTAATAGTCCGCTGCAGCTCTTTTGTTTAGTGTAAATTGCAGTGGTAAGAGGTTGCAGCTTCTTTTTTATTCAATGTAGTGTGCAGTGGTAAAAGTACGCATCAGTTCTCTTGTTTTATGTTAGTTGGGGAGATTAAAGTTTACTGCAGCTCTTTTGTTTTCCATAATTTGTTCAAAAAAAGAAAAACCCGGATCATGTCCGGGTTTTTCTTAATTCAAAATAATACTATCTATTCAATTGAGGATTAGTTAACATCCCAGAATAGTTTGGTAGTAAGTTCATCTCCACCAATAGCACTTGCAGCTGCAGCATAGTTGTCAGCATTCAGAGTTTGCTCATTAATAGGATATGTGAACCTTGTTGGAATCAGGTCATAATCATCAATGGTTGGTGCAAGATTAAAGATTGGATAATCAAGCCTTCTCCAGATAGTATAACCTTCAAGACCCCTGGTGTAGAATGCAAGCCATGCCTGTGTTCCGATTTTCTCTTGCCAATTAGCAGCTGACCATGCAACATCACCTTGAGCAATATACTCATCAGCTTCTTCCTGAGTTCCACCCCAGTATTCAATTGAAGCAGCAATACCTTCAGTATAATATTCTTCAGCAGAACCACCAACAGAAAAACCTCTGGCTGCAGCTTCAGCAAGGTAGAATGTTACCTCAACATAATCAAGAAGATTAACAGGATAGGTTGGATCAAGAATAGGATCAGCAACATGTGAAAGCTGACCAAAAGGACTACTTTCACCATAGTTTCCACCTATATAAGCATCACCATTCATAAAGAAATAGTCATCACGACGTGGGTCGCTTAGATCATTCATTATATCAACAATAGTGTTTGCAGGAACAAAGTCATCCCTACCACTTGCTACCATGTCAAGATATAGAGGATTTGAATTTGAACCACCTGGATATACCATGTTTGCACCTTCACCTCTTGCATTAAATGCACCAGCGTATGCCTCCTCAATAACTGACTGTGAAGTTACTTCATCAACGTCGGCAAGAGTTATAGCCATTTTTATACGGAGTGAATTTCCAAACTTTTTCCAGTTAGCTACATCGCCACCAAAAAATAAATCGCTTGCACCAAAACTTCCATTATCTACACTTAATCCATCGGTAGCATCTTTTAGTCGGGCAAGAAGATCAAGATATACTGTTTTAGCGTCATCATATTTAGGTGAATAATCTTCAATATTTAGAGCTTCTGAATAAGGAATATCACCAAAAGTTTCAAGCAAATAGTTATATGAATAAGCCTCTAACATGGTTATGATATGCAACCTGTTTTGTTTGTTAGCTATATCATCTTCTGCAATAGGTGCTTCTGCCTCAATAACTCTACGTGCTTCTACTAAATCTTTCAGGATGTCGCGATAGAATGTCCTGAAAGTAAGATCGGCAATTGTACGTGTGACGATGTCGTAATTAGCCTCATCAGTATATGTGGTTTCAGTCCAGTATTGAGCCCACAATTTGAACACGTTGAGGTTCACGTTGGTACTGGCAATTTGATCGCCCAACGCTTTTTGAGCATTTGCAAACAGATAGTCACCGGGGACTTCTGTAGCATGCTTCTTATCTGTATTAAAATCCTCAAAGTTTTTAGTACAGGATGTTATAAACCCTGCTAAAACTATCAAGACGAAAATTATTTTTTTCATAGTTTCTGTTTTTAGAATTGTAAGTTAACACTGAATCCAACATTACGAGTAGTTGGCATTACACCGCTCTGCCATCCTTGAACGTTACCTGCACTTTGGCTGGCCTCAGGATCTGCATGTGGCAGGCTCTTGTCAAATATGTAAAGGTTGGAACCAATTAAGCTGAAAGTAGCTCCTTGAATAAATGAATTAGCAAGAACACCACGTGGGATTGAATAAGAGAGTATAACTTCTCTTAATTTAATAAAGTTTGCTTCATAAACAAAGGCTGAGTTTGGTCTACGTGCATAACCAAAGGCCAGGTAATTGTTTCCATTTACACGTCTTACGTTAGGAGTGCCTTCTGCCAAAACGCCTTCATTAATGAAACCACCACTTGTTGGAGCATAACCTGATGTCCATCCAATTTCAGGATCATTGTATACGAGCGGATCTCTTACAGGATTACCAAGATCATTTGTGTAGTCTGTTTCCTCATATAATCCGGTTGCAAGACCGTAATACTGGTCAAGTGAGAAAACACTTCCACCTTCCTGCATGTCAATCAGGAAGCTGAAAGCCCATCCTTTATAGGTAAAACGGTTGTTAACTCCACCCATCCAGTCAGGATTGACATTTCCTAATATCTGGTCAGATGTTGTTGTTCTGGCATGATATCCGGTTGGTAGTATAATTTTTTGTCCATTCTCATGGTAAACATAGTCAGTTCCTTGAATTACGCCATAAGGCTGTCCTACCCTTGCATTGATGGTAATACCGCCCTGTAAAGCTGCTAACCTAAGAACTTCAAGTCCTGGAGCCAATGAAATAACTTCATTATTATTTTTTGCCCAATTAACTGTTACATCCCACCTGAAATCCTGAGTTGCAATAGGTGTACCGGAAAGTTGAACTTCAACTCCCTGATTTTGCATTTCACCAGCATTTACAAAGGTGAAAGAATATCCGGTTGTAGGTGATACTGCAACTGGCAGGATCTGATCTGTAGTGTTTTCTTTGTACAATGATACATCTAATCTCAGTCTATTGTTGAAAGTACTCAACTCTAAACCTGCCTCAAGACTTGCAGTATTTTCGGATAAAAGGTTTTCATTGTTCTTTGTATTAGGAATTGAGAACAATGGGCTACTTCCAAAAGTTGTGTTTTGAGTATAAGTATCCAAAACGCTTAATGGAGGTGCATCATTTCCAACTCCAGCATATCCGAGTCTGATCTTACCAAGCTGTAACCATGAAGAATTCTCAATCAGGTTAGAGAAAATAAAACTACCTGAAACAGAGGGATAATAGTATACTCTGCTATCTCCTGGAAGTGTTGATGATTCATCCCTTCTGATTGTAGCATCTAAGAACAACATGTCGTAGAAGCCCAATGAAGCACTGGCGTATATACCATTAATTCCAATTTCATGGAGTGCTTCTTCTGGATTAAGCATAGGGTTCACTGAATTGCTCAGGGAGTAAAGATTTGGAACGATAAGTCCTCCATCAGTTGAGGCAAATACCCGGTCCATCTTTGAACGAAGTATATTTGTTCCTACAAGCAAGTTAAGGTTGAAGTTCTCTGTAATATGTTTGTAGTACCTCGCCATGAAATCAATGTTTCTTTCATTGAATGTGCGGTTAAACCTTGAATATCCGGAAGTAACATCAGGGCGTTGAACACCAAGTTCACCAGCAACCGATCCAATGGCTTTTCTTTCTTCCTGCAGCTCAGTATAATAATCAACAGCAGCACGAGTCATAAAGCTTAATTCTTCTGTTATTTTCCAGTCAGCCTGTAAGTATCCTACTAATCTGTCGCGATTATCAGTTTGGAAGTTTTGATAACGCACCCAATAAGGATTATCCCAATATAGAGGTTGAGTACTAATTCCACCTTCTCCATCAGGACCTTTAGGGTTCCAGGTAATATTCTGTTCTGTAAGTTCGTAAAGGTCTTTTTGCAATTTATAGTCAACATTGGTTTGACCCCATTGCTTCATCATTGATATGATGTTGTCACTGTAACCTGTTGAGTTACGACCTAGGCCATTCGTATTAATATAATTTGCCGATGCTGTTACTTTTACGTTTTTGAGTACATCATAGGAACCTGTAAAGAGAACATTATTTCTTTTGAGGTGGCTATTCGGCATTATTCCTTTTTGGTCAAAATTAGCATATGAAAGCCTGAAGTCTGATACTTCTCCTCCACCTGTGATCTCGATACCATTTGTAAGTGAAATTGGAGTTTCAAAGAAAGTAATAGGTCCATTTTCTGGCTTAACCCAAGGAGTAGGTTTCAGATAATTTGGGGATGCTGGATAATATGAATCCCATTGGTAAACCATGAAATTAGGATCATATTTCTCTCCCATTGAAGCATCTTCATAAGTAGGAACATTATAATCTATTTCTCCATCACCGTTAATATCATAGAAATATTCAAACCCAGGACGGTCAGTATCACTATAGTATGGACCATAACCTGCACCATAATTCTGCTGATATTTAGGGAATGTGCTCTTATCTATAAATCCTGTGGTGATATTTGAGTTAATAGCTACACCTAAGGCTTTAGTTTTGCTTCTAACACCTTTCTTTGTAGTGATCATAATAACGCCATTTGCAGCGCGGGCACCATAAAGAGCTGTAGCTGCAGCACCTTTAAGAATGTTCATGCTTTCGATGTCGTTCGGGTTGATGTCTGAAGCGGCATTTCCGTAGTCATAACCTGAACGGCCACTTATTTGACCAGCATTGTTTGTATTTGCATTGCTGATGGGAACTCCATCAACTACAAATAATGCCTGGTTGTTACCGGTTAGTGAACTGGCTCCCCTGATAACAACATTGGTTGAACCACCCATATTGTTATTAGCTTTGACCTGAACACCTGCAGCTTTACCTGAAAGACTGTTAATAAAGTTGTCAGTCTTCACACGGTTCATTTCCTCGCCTGTTATATTTTGCGTGGCATAACCGAGCGATTTCTTCTCACGGGAAATACCCAGAGCGGTAACAACAACACCTTCAATGTCAACAGCTTCAGTTTCAAGAATGACATTGATAACTGTTTGACTACCGATGGTTACTTCTTTAGTTGCCATACCAACGAATGAATATTGGAGTATTTGGCCGTCGGCTGGTACTCTGAGCGAGTAGCGGCCGTTTACATCAGTTGTGACTCCTATTGTGGTACCTTTAACCTGAATGGCAGCACCTGGTATAGGCATGCCATCTTCAGAACTGGTTACCACACCAGTAACGGTTGTTTGAGCCATAACTACCTGTACTCCGGCAAAGATCAGAAGTACAAGCATCAATACGAATTTTCTCATAGTGTGTGTTTTTGGTGATTGAATTGATAAACATTGTTTTAGTGAAAAAAATTATTTTCCTTAAAATAGACTGAGTTTTAAGTTATGTTATTGACCTCCCTTTTAAGTTTATATTAATTTTAATTGAGCTCTTTTATGGTTATTTCGAGCTAAATGCCCTCAATGCATTTTATCATCAACAAATAATATTCAAAAGTGGCTGTTATCAAGCTGTTTAAATGTCCAATACTTCTAATATTCGCATTAATACTGAGTAAATGGCAGTGATTCGAGAGGTAATCTTAGAGTTTAACCGTATTTCGTACTGCTAATGTATAGAATATTCCATTAAATTGTCAAAAAATGTTAAAAAAAATGTCGAATTTGTTAACAATTTGTCATTATTAAGCCAAATCTACCTCATATGAGAGAGATTTAGGCTATATGCGCCAATAAATAAGGCGGTAATAAGTGCATTAGGAAAGGAAATAGAATAATCTGTGACCATGAAAAAGGGAAGGAGTAACATAAGCATCTGTGCAATGGCATATAAATGAAAACCGCTTTTTTTAAGTTTCCACATCATCATTGCCCCAGCAAGCGATAAAATGTATAAAAAAGGCATTAGCAGGAAGAACATTCTGCCGGCTCTTGATGTGATCTCCTTAAGAATTAAAGCATTTGAAGCAATCTCTTCTTGTAGTAATAATGAAGGTATGCTATTATAGATCATGAAGATTAAAAAGAATATCATTGCTGACATTCCGCTGCCTATAAAGGTGAGGATACAAATGTGTGCCAGGGCAGAAGGTCGCACATTAATATCCCTATTTGAGCTACTGATTTTTTGTTCAAGCATTCTTTGTAACGGTTGTATTTTGATTAGAATTTCAATAAGTTTGAATCATTAAGAAAATAAATGATGCATAGCCTTCTGAATGAATTAATTATTCAAAGAAAATAAAATAACAGATATCCTACTTAGGGAAATCGCATCTTCTATTCAGGAAAATCATACATAACTTGCTGTATGAATTCAATTGTCTTTGCTATTTCAGTGTACATAACTACATCATCCGTTATGAAAGGAACAACACCCCTGTATTCTGAAATGAAGGCCTCAATGAAAGGCGATGTATTATTTAATCCTCTGAATTCAAGAGCTTGAGCGGCGGTAAACAATTCAATTGCAATAATCCGTTCAAGATTATTAACTATTCGCAGTGCTTTAGTAGCACCATTAGCCCCCATGCTCACATGATCTTCCTGTTCGTTGGAAGATGTAATAGAATCAACGGAGCTGGGTGTGGCAAGCTGTTTATTCTGGCTTACAATGCTTGCTGCAGTGTACTGAGGTATCATGAAGCCCGAATTTAAACCGGGGTTGGCTACCAGAAAATCAGGAAGATCTCTTTGTCCGGATATTAATCTGTAAACTCTCCTTTCCGATATATTACCAAGTTCAGCCAGTGCAATTGAAATAAAATCAAGCACAAAGGCAAGTGGTTCACCGTGGAAGTTGCCCCCTGACAATACAAGATCATCGTCAGGGAAGATGGTTGGATTGTCAGTAACTGCATTTATTTCAGTTGTAATTACTGATTCAACATAATTGATAGTGTCCTTAACGGCTCCATGCACTTGCGGAATGCACCTGAATGAATATGGATCCTGCACTTTTTTGCCCTCATTCACTATTAACTTGCTGCCATTAAGCAACTTCCTGAAATTAGATGCAGTTTCAATTTGTCCTTTATGTGGTCTTATTGTATGTAATTGTGCTGAGAAAGGATCAACTTTTCCATTATAGGCTTCAAGAGAAATAGCACCACAAATATCTGCTAACTCTGATAGCCTCCTTGATTTGAGTATGATGTATACGGCATGAGCACTCATAAACTGAGTTCCGTTGAGCAATGCCAGGCCTTCTTTTGATTGCATGGAGATGGGTTGCCATCCAAACTCTTTAAGCACTTTCTTTGCGCTAACAATTTTACCTCCCATCCTCATTTCGCCGAGCCCCAACAATGGCAGGCTCAAATGAGCCAAAGGAGCCAAATCACCTGACGCACCAAGAGATCCTTGTTCGTATACAACAGGTAACACATCATTATTAAAGAAATCAAGCAAACGTTGAACTGTTTGTACCTGAACTCCGGAATTACCTGATGAAAGGGCATGCGCTTTCAAAAGAAGCATAATCCTGACAATATCGCCGGTAACCTCATCACCAGTACCACAAGCATGTGACATTACCAGGTTTTCCTGCAACTGCTGCAGGTCATGGGCTGATATCTGAATATTGCATAATGATCCAAAGCCGGTGGTTATTCCATATATGGGATCGTGATTATTGATCAGTTTATTATCGAGGTAGTCACGACAGTGCTGAATCTTTTCAACGGCTTCCTGTGAAAGATCAAGTTTTATATCCTGATCTATTATAGAATGTATAATATCGAGAGTTAATGGTGCAGTGCTTATAGAAAATGTTTTCATTTTATTTGTTTTAACGATTTAACAGAACTTGAATTAATTTTAATCAGTTCTGAATGGTTAAACCGGCACGATTGATCGATATCTTGAATAAGAGATTCCAGCTAAAGGTCATTTGAAAGTATTTCAGAAAGTTCGTGATATTGAGCTGTGCTTTGCACTCCTGTGCTCATGTTTTTTAACTGTACTGTTTTATTGGTCATCTCTGTTTCACCAATAATAATTACCCATGGTATTTGCTTATTGTCAGCATAAGTAAATTGCTTTCCAATTTTAATGTTGTCAGGAAAATATTCTGTGTTTATTCCTTTAGCGCGCAATTCATCAGCCAATTTAAGGCACACCATTTCTTCCTTGTCGCCAAAGTTTACCAGCAATACTTTGGTTGATGCGGCAGTTGATTCAGGAAAAAGATTACGTTCAAGCATTACATCATAAATCCTGTCGGCACCAAACGATATGCCAACCCCCGATATGCCGGGCAGACCGAAAATTCCGGTAAGATTATCATACCTGCCACCTCCACTTAAGCTTCCTATACCGGCATCAGCAGCTTTAACTTCAATGATAGCACCTGTATAATAGTTTAATCCACGTGCAAGAGTAAGGTCAATTTCAATCTGGTTTGATAGTTTGGTTTCTGATATTAATGATAGAATTTTTTCAACCTCTTCAATGCCTTTATTCCCGTCAGCACTTTCAGAAAGGACTTTCCTGATCTGGTTTAGCTTCTCAGTGTTCGATCCTGAAAGATTAATTATTGGTTGGAGTTTTTCAATAGATGTTTTATCAAGTCCCCGGCTTTCAAGTTCTTCATTTACTTTATCAACCCCAATCTTGTCAAGCTTATCAATTGCTACAGTTATATCAATGATCTTGTCAGGATGGCCAATTATTTCAGCAATACCACTTAATATTTTACGGTTATTGATCTTAATGACAACATTTATATCAAGCTTACTGAAAATCTTATCGGCCATAATAATTAATTCTGCCTCATTAAGCATAGAGTCAGATCCAATTACATCGGCATCGCACTGATAGAATTCGCGATACCTTCCTTTTTGAGGACGGTCAGCACGCCAAACAGGCTGAAGTTGATATCTCTTGAATGGGAAAGTAATTTCATTTCTATGTTGTACAACATAACGTGCAAAAGGAACGGTTAAATCATATCGCAATCCTTTCTCACTTATCTTACCTGAAAGCTTCTGGTGGTTGGCTATTGTTAGATCAGCACTGTCAACTCCTGAAAGGAAATCACCTGAGTTGAGTATTCTGAAAAGCAACTTATCACCTTCCTCACCATACTTCCCAAGTAAGGTTGTAAGGTTCTCCATTGCCGGTGTTTCAATAGGCATATAACCATGCTGTTCAAATATATGCCTGATCACACCAAAGATGTAATTACGGCGGTTCATCTCAGCAGGGGAGAAGTCACGGGTTCCTTTAGGAATTGAAGGTTTTTGAATGCTCATTAGTAAAGCTTTTTGTACTTGATTCTGTGGGGCGTTTCATTACCATTTCGCTTCTTCCTGTTCTCTTCATAATCTGTGTAGCCACCTTCAAAGAAGTAAACTTGTGAATCGCCTTCAAATGCCAGAATATGTGTTGCTATTCTATCGAGGAACCACCTGTCATGAGAGATAATAACAGCACAGCCGGCAAAGCTTTCAAGGCCTTCCTCCAACGCACGAAGCGTGTTAACATCAATATCATTGGTAGGCTCATCAAGCAGAAGAACATTAGCTTCAGAGCGCAAGGTAAGTGCTAAATGCATTCTATTCCTTTCTCCACCCGATAAAACTCCTGATTTTTTTCCTTGATCAGCGCCACTAAAGTTGAACCTTGCAACATAAGCTCGTGAATTGAATAGTTTACCGGCAAGTTGAATATTCTCATTCCCTTCAGATATCACCTCCCAAACTGACTTTTGGGGATCAATTTCAGTATGTGCCTGATCAACATAACCAAGCTGTACCGTGTCTCCTACAGCAAAAGTACCTGCATCAGGTTGTTCTAATCCCATGATAAGCCTGAAAAGTGTGGTTTTACCGGCGCCGTTTGGCCCAATAATTCCTACAATACCTGCTGGTGGAAGACTAAAACTGAGGTTTTCAAACAGAAGTTTATCGCCGTACGCTTTTGAAATATTTTGTGCTTCAATTACTTTATTACCTAATCGAGGGCCATTTGGAATAAATATCTCCAGTTTTTCTTCTTTCTGTTTGGTATCTTCACTCATCATGCGTTCATAGTTAGCAAGACGGGCTTTTGATTTTGCATGACGCGCTTTAGGCGACATACGTACCCATTCAAGCTCACGTTCAAGAGTCTTGCGTCGTTTGCTTTCTGATTTCTCTTCCATAGCAAGCCGGTTTGACTTTTGCTCAAGCCATGAAGAGTAATTTCCTTTCCATGGTATTCCCTCTCCCCGGTCAAGTTCCAAAATCCATCCGGCAACATTATCAAGGAAATACCTGTCGTGGGTAACTGCTATAACTGTTCCCTTATATTGTTTAAGATGCTGCTCCAACCAATCAATACTTTCAGCGTCAAGGTGGTTAGTAGGCTCATCAAGTAACAAAATGTCAGGCTCCTGAAGTAACAACCTACATAATGCTACTCTGCGACGCTCACCACCTGAAAGATGCTTAACTGAACTTTCGGGCTCAGGGCAACGCAGTGCATCCATTGCTCTTTCAAGCCTTGCATCCAAATCCCAGCCATTCTGCTGATCAATCAATTCAGTAAGTCTGCCCTGTTCTTCAATGAGATCATTCATCTCATCATCAGTAAGCGGATCAGCGAAACGGTTGTTCACTGTTTCAAAATCCTTCAACAGTTTAACTGTTTCAGCGGCACCTTCCTCAACAATTTCGCGCACCGTTTTATTATCATCCAATTGAGGCTCTTGTTGCAGTATTCCAACAGAAAAACCCGGTGAGAAGACAACATCACCTGTGAATGACTTATCAAGCCCTGCAATTATCTTTAGTAAAGTTGATTTTCCTGATCCATTCAGACCGATGATTCCAATCTTTGCTCCGTAGAAAAATGATAAATAAATGTTTTTTAGTATCTGCCGATTGGGGGGTATAACCTTACTCACACCAACCATAGAAAAGATAATTTTATTGTCTTCTGCCATGTTCCGAATATTTCGGCAAACTTAATCAAATTATGCAAGTTAGTCAAATGCATAAGGTACTGATATTTGCGAAGCAGAATTAATGATTCATTTTATTCACCCTTGTATAAACCATGTATCAACCTAGTACCAACATTATATCAACAATGTATATTATACATGGCTAAATCTATGTTGATTCATTGTTAAAATATAGTAGCACTTAATGAATCGTAAATAGATCTTCTCAAATTTGAAGCCACATAGAATTACATTGAACATCATCAAAAATGTAAGAATTGCATTTACATCAAATGTTTAATGTAAAGCCGTTTTATTTGCAGCTGATGAATGCATAAGAGCATGTATTGCTAAAGCTTATAATTAGAGTAATGAAATCATAGTTGCAGCCTAATTCTGTAATACAACCAGTATTGGATTAAACACAGTTTGGCACTGAAAACTAATGGAAACCTAAAGGAAAAGTATAATGTCAGGAAACTAACTCAGGGGATAGTACTTTAGAACCTGGCTGCATGATCATGGTGAAGGTACTCCCATCTCGTGGCTTACTAGTAACTTTAATCATGCCATGGTTCAGTTGCATAAACTCCATGCAAAGTCCAAGTCCCATGCCGGTACCTGTTTCACCCTTGGTACCATTTCTTCGGATCTTAGGGTCAAAGGAAAAGAGTTTGTCAATAATATCAGGCGAAATTCCAACACCATTATCAGTAACCGATAGTTTAGTAGAATCAACTCTAGCCATGCCTCTAATATAAATTGTTCCCTTCGGATTGGAGAATTTGATGGCGTTTGAAAGCAGATTCCTGAAAATTGCACTCATCATATTAGGATCAGCATGTGCCATCAATAGAGGAGGCACTTCAACTGATAACTCAAGTTCTTTATTCTTTAATGGGTGGTCAAATATTGGAATTATTGATTCTACAAGATCTTTAACATTAATATATTTTAATACTACGTTGGCATTACCGGTTTGTATTCTTCCCCATTCCAGCAAATTTTCTATCAATTTGTATGTATCTGAAGTAACCTTATACATATTGTTTAGAGCATCTATTCGTTGCTCATCGCTAAACTGGTCATACTCTAAACTCAGTAGTTCAGAAAACCCAAGCAATGACTGAAATGGTGATTTAAGGTCATGAGCTACTATACTGAAGAACTTCGTTTTGGTTTCATTAAGTTTATATTGCTCCAGATATAATTTGTCAAGCTCTTCTTTTTGACTGGAAATTTGTTGGTTGCTCAGTGCAAGAAGTTCATTCTTTTTCTTCTTTGCATGATACAGGAGGAAAAGAAAAGCCAGAGATACAAGAACAATTGCAGTAATCACAATAAAGAGATTACGAATAGTTTGCTGCCTGTTCAGAGCTAGTTGGCTAAAGATGTTTTGTTGCCTTAGAAGTTGGTTATCGCGCTCAGTTTGTTCGAGTTCAAAACTTACGCGTATCATGTTTAACTTATTAAGGTTTTCTCTATTATAAATACTGTCAATCAGATTCTGGTATTTATTTGAAAATTCATACGCACGCTGATAATTGCCTTTTTCAGCCCATGCATCTGATAAACCTGAATAGATTCCCAGAATAAGAGGATTTGATCCTGTTTTTTCAACCAATGATAGGGCTTCTTTGTAAGAAGTTATAGCTTCATCATGCTCGCCCAGAAGATTTTTTAAATTCCCAAATTCACTAAGTATAGATGCATGCATGAATTTATCAAATCGCATATTTGAGAGCCTACGCGCTTCCTTAAGATTTACCAGTGCCTGACCATATTCATTTTTGTGAATGTAGATGTCGCTAATGTTTATAAGGCTGGCAATCACACTCTCATTATCAGCATTCTTATTTGCTATTTCGAGGGATAGTTGATTATACTTTAAAGCTTCATCTATATTACCTAAACCTAAGTATGCCTCACCTATATTATTATAAACTGTTGAGAGTTTCTTCTTTTGATTAAAGCTCTTATGAATCTCTTCAGCTTTTGAGTAGAACTGAATAGCAAAGTTGTATTCGCGAAGACTTAAATACACATTTCCAATGTTATTGTAACATGGTGCCATACCAAGACTATCTGACATGCTTTCAGAGTTCTTAAGTGCCTGGCTCAAATACTCAAGTGCTTTGTCAAATCGACCTAATGTATAATAAACATTGCCAATATTTAGAAGTGCTAAAGTGAGTTTTGGTTTGGCACTCTCAACCTGGCTAAAAAGAACCGTGGCTTCATTGTACCTCTTTAAGGCCTTGGCGAAGTCTCCTTGATGCTCAAATAATAGACCTGTATTGTTCAATATGGAAGCAATTCCTACTTTATCTTCTAACTCCCTGAAGAGTTTTAGCGCTTGTTCATAGTATTCAAGTGACTGCCTGTAATTCTGCTCATAATACTGAACTGTGCCCATGTGTTTAAGCGCAATAGCTCGTTGGGCTTTATATTCCTGACCGTGAGTATTTTCAAGCACATTTTTTAAAAGCATAATAGCTTCCTCAGGTGAGGAATCCATTACTTCTTCTGCTTTTGTAGTTAATTCCTGGATTTTCTTTTTATCTAAAACAGCACCTGTACACACTACAAAGCTTAGCTGCAGTATGAGAATCATTAATAATCTAAAAAATAGTGCGTAATAAGGCATTAGTCTATTAATCTTTACTTTATTGATGTTAATTTGACGGTAAATGTAACTATAAACTTGTAGATTTTTTTACAGAAGTTTCTTCTATAATAGATACCAATTTCATAGTTGCACCCTGCCAACTGAAATTTGACTGTACAAATATATAACCATTTTGCGCTATTGTATCAGCAAAACTCTGATTTTCAATTAATTTAATTGCATGTTCTGCTACTTCTACAGGGGTATTACCAATAAGTACCTCAGTGCCTTCTTTAGCCTTAAGTGCTGAATTACAGAGCGTTGAGGTGATACAAGGCAATTTCATCGCCATTGCCTCAAGTAGCTTATTTTGCAAACCAGTACCTAATTGCATTGGTGCCAGGAATATGCGTGCACCTGCATAGTATTTCCTAATGTCATCAACCCATCCGGTAACGGTTACTTTATTTGATGCAAGAGCTTTAACCCGGGCATGTGGAGATGCACCGGCAAGTGTCAATTTAATTTCTGGGTATTTCTTATGTATTAACGGTAACACTTTTTTTACCAGATATTCGGCGCAATCTATATTCGGCGGGTATCCCATGTTGCCTGTAAAAACCAGGTCAGTATACTTTGCAATGCTAAATTCTTTAAAATAATCCTGATCAACTCCATTTGGAATTATTGCAATCTGATCTTTATTTTTATGAGGAATGAAGTCCCTGTCAGGGGCTGAAATTATGGTCTTATTATCAAACTTCTCAAAAACTAAATGCTCATACTTCTTTAATCTCCTTAATTCAAAACTGAAAAGTACTTTCATTAGCAAATTAGCAGAAGGAATTCTCCGCTCAACTCCTTTAGAAAATACATCCTGGTAGTCTAATGTTTTTGGTATATGGGTATTGAACGCATAGGCTGCCGTGCGCAGCAGTTGACAGTATATATGGTCGGGTTTAATGTCATTAATAACTTTGTCAACCAGTTTTTGAGCTCCTTTATTATAATAATAGCCTGCTTGTAATGGCCAACCATTAAATACTGATATAACCAAGTTCCAAATAACAGGGAGAATTTTCAGGCGATAAACATGCATTGAACTGCAATATGGCTTTACCTTCTCTAAATCAGCACTTTTAACCTTTTCATGGCTTAAAGCAATGAGGGTTATATCAAAGTGGGCTGAAAGAACTTTTAATTGATTGAAAGCCCTCAGCTTATCACCTTTTTCGGTAGGAAATGGAAAGCGTGGCAGAATTACTAAAAGCTTCATTCAAAACAGTCAGGATATTTTAATTATTAAGGCACCCTGACATTGCAAAGATATTGTTATTTCTTATTAATGTGTTGAATGTAAAAAGTTTCAAGTTGCTTAATAAGTTTTTCATTGTTGTGATGTGTCATTACAAACTGTGCAGCTTCATTGCCCATTTGATCAGCATAATCAGAATCAGTGATAAGCTTATTGATTGCACTAATAAATTCTTGCTTTGATTCGGCAAGTAACAAGTGCTTTCCGTTTTCACAATTAATGCCTTCAGCGCCTATCTTCGTTGTTATTATTGCGCAACCTGCCAGCATTCCCTCAATGATCTTGATGCGTATTCCACTTCCTGAAAATAGCGGAACAACCATTATTTGGTATCTCCTCATATAATTAAGGGCATCAGGCACTTCTCCATCTACAACAACGCCTTCAGTTCTCGTTTCTCTTATCCACCCGGGCATTTCACGACCTGCAATATGAAACGTAAGTTCATTATGTTGACTGTGCACCTGTGGCCACACCTGTTCAATAAACCACCTGATGCCTTCCTGATTAGGTAGCCAGTTCATTGAACCCAAGTGAAATAATGTCTTGTTGGTGGTTTCAGCAATAACATCGTTCGTTATGTTATCTGTATTGGCGTTTACGTAACGGGCTAACAATTCAGGTTGTAAGCCAAAAGGAATGGAAATAACGTGATCAGGAGAAAGATAATTTTTAAAGAATTCAGCATCTTTATCTGTTATTGCAACTATCCCGTCAACTTCATTGATAGCCTTAAGCTCGTAATTTTTCAGTGTTTTTGCCAGATGTTTTAGATACCATTTCTTTAAAAGGTTCATTTCTCCATTGTGCAGCCTCTGCCATATCAGGTGCTCAATATTATGTGCCCGCAAAACAACAAGTGCTTTTGTATACTTCCTTATCAGAGGTAAATATGGTGTTATGAAGAGTGATTCAAGTTGTATAACATCAAAACTCTCTGTTTTCAAGATATTCTCGAGGACATCAGCAAATGATTTTGAAATAAATCTATTGACATGGTATGAGCTTTTCGAGAAGAGATTTGCCAGCGCAGGCAATGCCCGTATCTTCAAATCTATATAAACCAATTCAATATTTGTGCTGTTTTTGTAAGTTTCAGGTATTGAAGCTTTATCAATGTTGTATTTGTAGCTGTTTATTGCAAGTACCTTAACTTTATGCCCCGCATCAATCAGTCCCTCAATAATAGCATTCATTGCAATGGGTCCTCCTTCACGTGGAGGCCAGGGCGACTTATTACAGATCAGGAGGATATTCATGCCCGCAAATTCACTTTTTTAGTCTTTGAAAAAGTTTGGTAAATCTTCCAACCCAGGCATCTACGTCAAATAAAGGTGAATCATTTGTTGCCTTATAGGTGAATAGAATGCCAAGTGGCAGGAGTATTATTGATGAAAGCCACATACCAAGAACAGGATCCATTGATCCGGCAATGACCGACTTTTTACCGGTCATTGAAATTACGTGATATATTACAAAGAAAACCACTGCAATTACAAGGGGCAAACCTAAACCTCCTTTTCTAATAATAGCGCCAAAAGGAGCACCTACAAAGAAAAGAACCAGGCATGCAAACGATAGGGTAAACTTAAGATGCCATTCAACCTGGTGTTTACGTATCAATTCTCCCCGTTCATTCAGGTCATTCTTATCATATTCAACATTGCTTCTGCCATATCTTGAATTGGTAAGTGCCTTTTCTATTATTTGAAGTTTTTCTTCCTTAGTCATATCCTTCAATGCATACAAACGATCGTTAACCAGAATGCCTGAATCAATAGGCATTAAAGAATCAGCTTGTTCAAGAAAAGTATAAGCCAGCAGAGAGGTTCTTGTGATATGGTCAATCTTGGTTTTCATCTCTTCCTTCAGTGAGTCGGTTGAGAATTCAAGCTGATCAAGATTAAGCATCGCATAGTGATTCCTGAACAAGCTTTCATCAGTGCGCATCATTCTGAAAGTTGAAAGATCAAACCTCCTGAATTGCTCAGAAAAGAAAGTACGCTGAAATGGGCGCTTTGAATCATTTTTGCGATCAATCTTTTCATCGTAATTGTAACCATTATATAAGGTAAGCTCCAAAAAATTCCTGTCGTCACTTTGTACCATCTTTCCCCATTCGGCCTTTGTAACGTTAGTATTACCTGATCTGCTGGTATGGTCATAAATAATTACATCCCTTATAGTCACACCGTCACTTTCCTTTTTCCCCACTCTCATGACAAAACCATCTATGTCATCATAAAAAATGCCTTCCCTGATATTCAGAGCAAGCTTCTGCTGCCTAACATCATGGAGTATTGACCTGAATTTAAGATTGGAAATTGGAAGTACATTATTGGAAAAGAAAAAAGCACCAATGCTTATAAGAATTGATAAGACAATAAGCGGACGCATAAGAGTGGCCAATGATATTCCCGCTGATTTCATAGCAACCAGTTCATACCTTTCACCCAAATTTCCAAAAGTCATTAGTGATGACAATAATATAGCCAGGGGCAAAGCAAGAGGAACAAATGTGGTTGACGCATAAAATAGCAAGTGTGCAACCACATGCCACTCAAGTCCTTTACCAACCAAGTCATCAATGTACTTCCATAAAAACTGCATCACCAGAATGAAGAGTGCAATAAAGAAAGTAAGCACCAGTGGTCCAAGGTAAGAGCGAAGCACCAACAGGTATATTTTTTTCACAGTCATTTATTTTTGCAAAAATACAATTATTAGGGTGTGCTTGTTTAATTAGAACTGCATATACTTTTAGATAGAATAGCATATGCCTGTAGAACGAAAATTTACAATGTTTCTTATGCAGATGTTTCAAATACTTCCTTAAATTTGCAGGTAGAACTAAAACTTAGCCCTTGGCTCATGCAACATATTGAGGTTAAAGACAAGCAGACAATCCGTGAATTTTTAAACTTTCCGAAAAATCTCTACAAGGATGACCCCAATTGGGTATGCCCACTTGACAATTCTATTGAAGCTGTTTTCAATCCTAAGCAGAATGTTTTTTTTACACATGGGCAGGCTATTAGATGGATTTTCAAAGACGAAGGTAAAATAGTTGGTAGGGCAGCAGCATTCATCAACACAAATAAGGCATTCAATTTTCAGCAACCTACAGGTGGAATGGGTTTTTTTGAATGTGTGGAAGATAAGAATGCCGCATTCTATATTTTTGATACTTGCAAGGATTGGCTGAAGGAACGTGGTATGGAAGCTATGGATGGGCCTGTTAATTTTGGTGAGAACGATAATTTCTGGGGTTTACTGGTTGAAGGGTATACTCCTCCAAGCTTCGGTATGAATTATAATTTCCCCTATTACCAGACTTTCTTCGAAGAATATGGTTTCAGAATGTATTTTGAGCAAGTAACAAATCATCTTAACATGCTTGAACCTTTCCCTGAGCGATTCTGGAAGATAGCCGACTGGGTAAGACAACGCCCCGGATACACTTTTAAGCACTTCACATATAAGGATGCTGATAAGTTCATCAATGATTTTAAGGTAATATATGATGATAGCTGGCAGTTTCATGAAAACTTTACACCTATTGATAAAGGAATGCTGCTAGAGCAGCTTAATGAAATAAAACCAATTGCTGATGTTGAGTTTATTTGGTTTGCCTATCATGAAAATGAGCCTATTGCATTTATAGTTATGATACCTGATGCCAATCAAATACTAAAGCATTTTAAAGGAAAGATGGGTATATTAGGGAAACTTAAGTTCCTATACCTGGTGAAAAAGAATATATTTACCCGTAGTCGCATCACTGTTATGGGTATAAGACCAAAATTCCAGAAGTCAGGTATTGAATCTGCTATATTCTGGCATTTGGATAAGGTGATGAAAGCCCGGCCTCAATATACCGAAGTTGAATTATCGTGGGTTGGCGATTTCAACCCAAAAATGATGCAACTACATGAAGCAGTGGGAGGTAAATTTGCTAAGAGGCATTATACTTATCGATATTTGTTTAATTCACCCGGCTTAGATCAAAGGGCAACTGAAATTCCCCGTGATACCAAATCAAAAGCAGTGGTGTAGATTTTTGGAATATTGAAAGTTCTGCCTACATTTGCTCCCTAAACTCGATCTTACTATTTCTAACTAAATCCAATATATTAAAAATGAAAAAATCATTACTCTTAGGTGCCGCCTTAAGCCTTTGTCTTGTGGCCGGTGCTCAGCAACGTAATCTTTCGTCTACTTACAAGGCGGAAGTGCGACCACTTGACAATGGACGCAACAACCCTGAAATGATCTCCAATAGTACCCAGGGAGATGAATTTGGCGGATTATCAAATAACAGCAGGGATATTCTGAAAACTCAGATTTCTACTTCTGCTAATGTTTATGGTATCTTTTCAATGGAACAAACTGTTCTTACTACACAACCTGACCTTAACATGGTAACTTTTGGGAACCGCGCAGGTGGTGCAATGGGAGCTACAGGAAATGATCTTCGCGTATCATGGTCAAATGACCTTGGTGCAAACTGGACTAATTTTGTAATCACCCCGGGTGTTGCCAACAAGAACTTTCGTTACCCAAGTGTTGCAACTTACAACCCCACAGGTAACACTACCCCTGCAAATATGTATGCTATATTTAGCGGTCCATATACCAATGCAGCAGGTTGGGAAGGACAATTTTTTGGAAGTGTAAAGTTTGATGGAACTACTGATAAAGACATCACCTTTGAAGTAAACGAACCTAATGTATACATTAACCACATCAATATTGGACTAAATGTAACTACTGAAGGTAAAGTTCACGTTGCATCACAACGTTTAAATGGAACTGCAGCTGCATATACCAGTGATGGTTGGGAAATACTGAATGGTACTTTCAACGCTTCAACCAACAAAGTTGATTGGGAATTGCCAAGGGTAAAAGTTAACCCTATGTTAGGTGATGATAACCGCCTTGATGCTAACAGTCTTGTATTCTCACCTGATGGATCTATAGGTTACCTGGTATGCACCGGTGTTGACCTTGATGAAACATACAACCCTTACGGTGTTGAATGGCCTGTTGTTTATAAAACAACTGATAATGGCGAAACATGGGTAAAAACTGAACCTTTTGACTTCTCACAAATTGGCATTTTCAATGAAATGCTTTATCCTACTATAGCTAATTTTGACGTGGTAGTTCCAAGATGGTACAACAAATGGGTTGGTGGAAACCGTAACAATGGTGCAACTGTTGATATGAACGGTAACCTCCATATCGCCGGAATTATCCGTAGTACAAATTCTGTTCATCCTGACTCATTAAATTATTTTTATACAGCTGAGCCTGTACTTATGTTTGATGTATTCATGAATGGTGATGGTACCTGGAATGCTCAGTTTATTGATACAGTAAGAAGTGAAGTTGTTGACGATACCAACCCGTTTGGTATGGGCTGGGATCAGCGTATACAAATGAGCCGTACTGATGATGGTTCAAAAGTATTTGTTAGTTGGGCTGATACTGATCCACTTCTTTGGGGTGGTGGTATGACAACTAACATGCAACCTGATATTTATGTGTGGAGTTATAACATTGAAAACCACATGTACACTGCAGCAGTTAATAAAACAGCACTTGGTGATTACTGGGGTGATAACCTTTGGTTACATGCAGCTGATAAAGTTCTGCAATCAGGTACTGAGTTCTTTATTCCTTTAACCACTTCTGCATCAACTGAAACCGGTGGTACTCAGGGTGACCCTATGAGCCATTATTATGTTAGTGGTATTGGTTTTGATGAAAACGAATTTATAATTCAGGAAGTTGAAACTATCAATGCTATTTCAGCTACTTCAGTTTCACAAAACTATCCTAATCCATTCAATGCTAACACTCAAATTAGCCTTACTTTAAACAAGAAAGCTAATGTAAGTATTGAAGTTTTCAATTTAGTTGGGCAAAAAGTTATGTCAATTTCTCCACGCTCAATGGAGGCAGGAACTCATTCAGTTTCCATTAATGCGAATGGTTTAAATGCAGGAACATACATATACACTGTTATAGCTAATGGTGAACGTGTATCACGTAAAATGAGCGTAAGGTAAAACTCTAAAGCACAATATTTCTATAAACAGTAAAAGCCGGCTCAGCCGGCTTTTACTGTTTATAGAAAACTATTCATGCATAAGGGCACTCAGCTGATATGCTGACAAGCAAAGTGTGACCTTAACAATTTACCTTTTGGAGTGTTAATTAGTCTAAGGCATGATAAAGTTAAGAGAGTTTTAGAATTATTGTTTCACCAAATAATAAATCCGATGAAAAAAATATTACTCATTACTTTTGCAGTAGGTTTTGGTTTTGTATCTGTTGCACAAAAGAGCCCAGCGAAAATTAGAGTAGGAACGCCCACTGTTTCTATGGAAAATTATAATCATGATGATGCCGTTAAAGCAGGAGTGCACCCTTCACTTATTGCGCTTCCTCAGTCACGTGGTACTGCAGAGATCTCAGTTATAAATTTGGGTACTTCGGCAAATGCTTATGGATTATACAGTGGTGGTCGCACTGCCTTATGGGCTGATCCAACTATTAACACAGTAACATTCGCACATCGAATGCTTACCCCAGGTTCGGGATACATTGCTTATGATGTTTCAAAGGACGGAGGCAGCACATGGACAGTTAATAATCAGGTGTTTGATCCAACTGTCCTTGGTAATGCACGCTACCCGCAGGGTGTAATTTATAATCCACAGGGAAATACTAATCCTGACAATGCATATTTTACAAGTTTCTTCCCCACGCTTGATGCAGCAAGTAACTGGGGTGCTTATGGTACTGCTACTGTAAAACTTGATGGTACTGGACTAAACCAACAAGGATGGCCTTCAAATCCACCAATAAGGCAAAATGTCCCCGATGCTATGACAATAAATCCGGTAACTGGAGATGTTTTTGTTGTTGATCCCTCCGTAATTGATGGATTAGGAAATCAATACGTTGATACATTGGTGATTACAAGAGGAGTTTTTAATGCAACTAGCGGAGCTTATGATTATGAGCAAACTTTGCTTTATGCACCTGTTAATGTATTTGGAACATCAATTGCTGATTCAAAAATTGCATTTGCTCCCGACGGAATGGTTGGGTACATTATGACACTGAGTGATAATGGTGAAGATATAATGGCAACCGGACTTGCATTTTATCCAATACTGTATAAAACTATGGATGGTGGAGTTACCTGGGATGAAACCCCAATTACAGTGCCATTAAGTGGTGACGAAGGATTGCCTGGTATAGTTAACGACCTGCTTACAGATGACCAAATAGCAGAGGTATTTGTAGAGCCTTTCCCAGCACGTAACGAAATAGTATACACAACAGCCTTTACCAGTGATTTTGCAGTTGATGCTTTTGGTAATCCGGTAATCTCAGTGGTTGTTGGTGTTGCAGGGTCTGATCCATATACCTTTGTTTCAGGAGCACGGTTGTTTGCCTCTTATAACATATTTGGAAATGGTCAGGGCCAAGACTGGTACGCAGTAAAATTAGGTGAGAATTTAATCACTTTCAGGGGTGAATGGGGTGACATTTCAGAAGATAACCGCTCACAACTTACTACAACCTATGACGGAACCAAGATGTTCTTCTCATGGCTTGATACCGATTTTGAAGGCGTTACCGACAATCTTCAGCCAGATATTTATTGTGCAGGATGGGATGTAGTGAACAACAGATACACAGAGGTAGTAAACGTTACTTATCTATCAGATGCATGGTTGCAGGCTTTCATGGGTACTGCATCATACTATGCATTTACACCAGCGGCAGGCACTTACGAAATTCCGTTTGTATATCAGGAAATGGATCCTACAAATACTTTGTTGCCTGTTACGTATAAATATATCAAGAACTTTATTTTCACTGATGCTGACTTTACAATTATCAACACTGAAAAGATTGATGTTACTGCTGGAACAGTATCTCAAAATTATCCTAATCCTTTCAACAAGACTTCTGAAGTTAGAATAAATCTTGTGAAAAAGGCTGACGTAAGTTTGGAGGTGTTTGATATGATTGGTAAGAAAGTTTATGAAATACCAAGTATTTCATTAGGTCAGGGTTCGCATATACTTACTATTATTGCTAACGGTCTCAGATCTGGAATATACACATATTCTGTTGTCATCAATCAAGAAAGAACAACCCGTAAGATGATAGTTGACTAATAATTGATAATTAATTAAAAAAGAGGAAGTATTTTACCACTTCCTCTTTTTTTTGTTAAAATATGTTGCTATATTCGCCGGTGAGATTTTACATGTTTAACCAAATTTAAAAATCCAATGAAAAAACTTTTACTTTCTTTAATGTCCTTATCACTTGTGTTAGGCGTTTCTGCACAAAAGCAAAGAGTAACAGCTCCTTTGCAAATGCAGAACATCGCCATCCAAAAGCAAGCTGCAATTGATGAATCTACCAATCTGCAGACAACAGTTAATCCATATGTATCAAGAGCCGTTCCTCAAAATGAAACTGAAATTGGAGGTACAATCTATGACTTACAATCGAATGGAAGTAGCCCCTCAAATCGTATTGAGGTTTATTCTGATGGTACTGTAGGTGCTACATGGACTCGTGGAACAGGCCCAGCAGCATATGCTGATCGTGGGTCAGCTTATAATTATTTCGATGGTGCAAGTTGGGGTCCTGCTCCAACCAACCGTGTAGAGGTTGATCGTTCAGGTTGGCCAGCTTATTCTTCATGCGGTGCAACAGGTGAAGCTTTTGTTTCACACATATCTGGCACAACCCCTTTAAATTTCTATAAGAGAGATGTTAAAGGAACAGGTGCCTGGATTCAAAGTACTATTCCTGCTCCAGCAGGCGCTTCTGGGCTTTTATGGCCTAGAATGGCCTCAAGTGGTCCAAACCATGAAATCTTACATGTTATTGCTTTAACTGCACCTGTTGGCAATGGTGGTACTGTATTTAATGGACAAGATGGTGCTATTGTTTATACCAAGTCAACTGACGCTGGTGCAACATGGTCAACACCTGTTGTATTGCCTGAAATGACATCTGACTATTATGTTGCATTCGGTGGTGATTCATACTCACTTACTGCTGTTGGTGATCAAGTTGTATTACTTGTAACTGATAACTGGACTGACCTTTTCACTTTGACTTCTGATGATAATGGTGAAAACTGGGAAAGAACAGTTATTTGGGAACATCCTATTCCACTTTGGAATAATACTCCTTCAATTGACTCTATTTTCTGTCCGGATGGTGCAGGTCATGCAACCTTTGATCACAGCGGCAAACTTCATGTTACATTTGGTGTCAATCGCGCATTATACGATGATGCCGCAAGCTGGTTCCCATTTGTTGATGGTTTAGCATACTGGAATGAAGATATGCCGACCTGGACAGGTTCTAATGATCAGGCACATATCCTCAATCCTGATCTTCTTTATGAATCTGGCAATCTAATCGGCTTCATGGCAGACTTAAATGAGAATGGTTCACTTGATTTTATAGGCTTTGACGTTGCAAATATCGGTCTATATTATGTTTCACCTACCAGTATGCCTCAAATCATTGTTGACCAGAATAACAGTGTTTATGTTGTGTATACGTCAGTTACAGAAACATTTGATAACGGTGCACAACAATACAGGCATTTATGGATGAATTATTCTGCTGATGGTGGTACCACATGGAATGAACAAATACACCTTTCTGAGGACATTATCCATTTCCTTGATGAGTGTGTATTCCCATCTATAGCCCGTGAAGAAGGCAGTTTCAGGGAATATATCCATGTTGTTTACCAGGCTGATGCTGAACCAGGTTTATCAGTACGTGGTGATGCAGATCAACCTTCTGAAAATGTGATATACTATCTTGAGATACTGAAGCCAAACATTGGCGTTAATGATATGCCTGTTGTTGCTAACCAAATTCAAGTTTCTCCTGCTTATCCAAATCCATTCACAAATACTACTTCTTTAAATGTTACTTTGGCTCAGAGAGCTGATGTTTCTGTTGAAGTTTATACTGTAACAGGACAAAAGGTTATGGAAAAAACTTACGGTACATATCCAGCCGGTATGTTTAAACTTGATGTTAATGCTTCAGATTTAAACTCTGGTTTATACATTGTAAAAGTTAAAGCTGGTGAACAATCATCAACAGCCAGATTTAATGTTTTATAATTGTTAACTTTTTGAAATTTTAATAATTTATTAGAAGCAGGCAGATACACAAGTATCTGCCTGCTTCTATATATGTTAACCTACTATATTATTTCATATCCACTAGTCCATTACTTAATTTATAACTTTTAAAGTTCATAACTTAAAGACCATAACTTTTAGTCCATAACTTTGTTTTGAAAGAATTGTTTACTACTTTTGAACTATCAATTAAATCTTTAAACCCATTTCTATGAAAAAATTTTACATTCTGTCCTTACTACTTTGTTGTGGACTGCTTCTATCTGCGCAAGAGCGGGTAAAAGTTCCTGGAAACCTAAAAAATATTGCGTTACCTGATCTCAGTGCCGTACGTGATGGTCTTATCAATCCATTAAATCAAACAGTTAACCCTTATGTGAATTCAGGAAAAGCTGTTGATGAAGCTGAACTTGGCTACACATTCTACGATTTACAATCAAATACTTCAGCTCCTGCCAATAGATTTCATAGGTATACTGATGGTACAATGGCAGGGGTTTGGACCAGAGGTATAAATACTTCAGGTTACCCTGACCGTGGTACAGGATACAACTACTTTGATGGAGCAAATTGGGCAGCTGCACCTACAGCTCGTATTGAATCAGTCCGCACAGGATGGCCAACATATGCACCTATGGGTGCTGGCGAAATCGTTATCGCCCATCATGATGTTCAAGGATTGGTTGTTAGCCGACGTGAAACCAAAGGAACAGGTACCTGGACACAAAGCATCCTTGCCGGACCAACCGGAGCCGTTGACATTTCATGGCCTCGTTTGGTGAGCAGTGGCGCTGACCACATGAACATTCATTTACTAGCCTCCACATACGTTACTTATCAAGGGCTTGACCTTGCGTTGCTTTATTACCGTTCTACAGATGGTGGTGCTTCATGGGATATTCAACATGAGATTCTCCCTGGCATGGGTTCTGATGAGAATGTTGGCTTTTCAGGTGATACCTATTCATGGGCTGAACCTCAGGGTGACAACCTTGCTTTTGTAGTAGCCGATAACTGGAATGACCTTTTCGTTATGAAATCAACTGACAATGGTGATTCATGGGAAAAGATTGTGATATGGGAACATCCTTATCCAATGTGGAACAATACTCCTGCTGACACTTTCTATTGCGCTGATGGTGCTGCACATGCCGCATTTGATCAGAATGGTAAATTACATGTAGTTTTCGGCGTCAACCGCGCTATGTATGAAGAAGGTGCTACAGGTCCAAGCTGGTTCCCATTTGTTGATGGTGTTGCATATTGGAATGAAGATATGCCAGCATGGACTGGTGGTGATCTTAATGCTCTTGATCCTAATGCACTTTTTGAAAGTGGTAACCTGATAGGTTGGATGCAGGATATTAATGAGAATGGCGAGTTAGATTTTATTGGCTGGGATGTATCAAACATCGGTCTTTATTACGTTAGCCCTTCAAGTATGCCTCAGATTGCAGTTGATGAGAATGGTTACATTTATGTCGTTTATTCAAGTTTAACTGAAACTTATGATAACGGATCACAGCAATACAGGCATATATGGGCCCGTGGATCAAGTGATGGTGGAAGTACCTGGCTTGACTTCTTTGACTTAAATGCTAATATTATTCATTTGCTTGATGAATGTGTATTCCCAACAATTGCTAACCGCACTTCTGCCGATAGAGTACATCTTATGTATCAGGCTGACAATGAACCTGGTTTAGCAATCAGAGGTGATAATGACACTCCATCTGAGAACATTATATATTATGCTGAATTTGACAAATCTGATGTAATTAATGTAGGTGTCAATAATATCAGTGTTCCTGATTTCGCAGTTTCACAGAACTACCCAAATCCATTTACAGGTAAAACCGAAATAGGTGTTTCACTTAAAAACACATCTTCAGTTGAGGTTGTTATTAGTGATCTTTTAGGACGTCGTATTATTACTATTCCATCAGCAGTATACCCTGCCGGCAAGATAGCAATTCCTGTTAATGCACAATCATTAACAAAAGGTATATATACCTATACCGTTACAGTTAATAGCAACAGCATCACTAATAAGATGATTGTTGAATAAACTCTAAACAAGCCTGTGAAAAGGCATTAATGCTGGGATTTTCCAGTATTATGTGTACAAAATATTAAGCCCCTGAAGCCATAAACCTTCAGGGGCTTAATTGTTTATGATATCAAACAACATTTGTTATGATGTGTTTAGTTTGTATAGGTTTATAAATTAATTATCTCCTGAAACTAAAAATATCGATAAAATGAAAAAGTTTTACTTAATCGCTATGATGGTAACTATGAGTTTACTGACATTAGCTCAACAAGTGCCAAATTCCCTCTCCAATGTAATGGCTCCCTATTACAATTCTTCACGTGACATTGTATTACCTTTTATGCAAGCTCCTAATAATTATGTACATTCCGTGGCTGATTTTAATGAAACGGTGATTGGTACTACTTATTGGGATTTACAGTCAAGCAACTCAGCACCACCAAACCGTTTTTATGTATATGATGACGGAACTATGGCTGCAGTTTGGACAATGGGCATGGGTACAGGCGATAACTACCTTGATCGTGGCACTGGGTATGCTTTCTATGATGGCTCATCATGGAGTGCTGTGCCAACCGCGCGTATAGAAACAGAGCGTACCGGCTGGCCTTCTTATGCACCCGCCGGAACCGGTGAAATCATTGCCGCACACCATAATTCAATGGGAATTGTCATCAATCATAGAGCCACCCGGGGTACAGGTGATTGGACTGAGTATCTTTTGGGCAACCCTGATACTAATGTGGTTTTATCCTGGCCCAGATTGATTAGCAATGGCACTGATGACTCAACAATTCACATGCTAGTGAACACTTATGAGGCTTATAATGGACTCGATCCAGCTATTCTTTACTATCGGTCAACTGATGCAGGGTTAACATGGGAAACTCAAGCCAGGATTATTGAAGGAATGACATCAACTGACTTTTATGGTCTGAGAGGTGAAACTTATGCATGGGCTGAACCAATGGATAATAACCTCGCATTTGTTGTAGCCGACAGATGGAATGACCTCTTCATAATGAAGTCAGCAGATAATGGAGATACATGGCAGAAAACTACCGTTTGGACACATCCATATCCTATGTGGAATGGAACTGCAACTGAAGCTTTCTATTCACCTGATGGAGGAGCAAGTATTGCATTTGATAATGATGGGTTACTGCATTTGGTATTCAGTATCAACAGAACACAAATGATGGAAGGCGCCACCAATGCAAGCTGGTTTCCTTTTGTTGATGGTATTGCTTATTGGAAAGAAGGAATGCCGGCATGGACTGATGGAAGTTTGACAGCACTTCATCCGGCTGCATTGCAGGAATCAGGTAATTTAGTTGGCTGGGTACAGGATCTTAATGAAGATGGACAAATTAATTTAGTTGGTAACAGTGCTTCAAATCTTGGTAACTATTTTGTTGGAATGTCAGCTATGCCTCAGCTTACAATAGATGACCAAAACAGGCTTTTCATGGTTTATTCAGGTATTGCTGAAGGGTACGACAATGGAACTCAAATGTTCCGTCACTTGTTTGCGAGATCATCAACTGACAATGGCGAAACATGGACGCCAGTAATTCACATTACTGACAGTACTCAGAATCTTACTGAAAATGTATTTCCTACCCTTGCACCATGGTCAGATGAGAATATACACCTTATATTCCAGGTGGATGAAGAACCTGGACTTTCAACCCAGGGTGAATTTGACGATCCTACTGTAAATTCAATTGTTTACATGCAGGTACCAAAATCTGTTATGGTAAGTTCTTCATCAATCGAAAATCCTGGGTTTAGTGTTTCGCAAAACTATCCGAATCCATTTAAAGGTATAACTACTTTCACCTTTAGTCTTGAAAAGGCAACAAATGTAAGCCTCAATGTCTATGATATTACAGGGAAGCTGATGAAACAGACACCTGAAAAGCTTTACAATTCAGGTAACCACATGTTGCAATTGGATGCATCTGACCTTGCAGAAGGAATATATACTTACACTTTTATTTTTAACGGACAGACTATTTCTAACAAGTTGATCGTTAAGTAGTTGTTAGTTTCAGTTTGAAATAACTGTATCTGACTTAGGTGTTAGTATTAAAAGAAAGAAAGAGAGATGAAATTTCATCTCTCTTTCTTTTTGGTGTGCCTGAATTTCCTTTGAGTCTTCCTCAATTTCTCTTTTAGTTTTCCCTGAATTCTCTTTTTGGAAACCCTAAATAGGCATGAGTGACACCTTTGACGGAATGTTTAAAGAGTCGAGCTGTCGCCCCAAATTAAGCCTCAATTTTGTGTAGTCAGCCATAAGCTCTTTCCTTACTGGGATTGATGGTGGTGATTCAACTTTAAGAGGATCAACCGGAGTGCCATTCTTATAAAAGCGAAAATCAAGATGTGGCCCTGTGGATAGCCCTGAGCTTCCCACATAGCCAATTACCTGGCCTTGTTGAACCCTCGCCCCTTGTTTAATACCCGTACCATAACCACTCAAATGTAAATAAGCAGTTGTATAAGTTGAATTGTGTTTTATCTTAACCATTCGCCCGGCACCACCTGCATATCTTACATCAGTAACAGTTCCGCTTCCAATTGAGTGTACGGGTGTTCCTTTTGGCGCTGCATAATCAACACCATGATGTGGCCTCCTTATTCTTAATACGGGATGTAACCGGCTATGCGAAAAATGTGAACTTATCCTTGAAAACTTTAATGGTGATTTAAGGAATGCACGCCTCAAACTCTGACCCTTTTCATCAAAATAGTCAGGGATATCATTTTGCACATACCTGAAGGCAAAATTGTCCTTCCCATTGTGATTGAAACGAGCGGTCAGGATGTTACCCAATCCTATTGGTTCACCATCAACAAATAACTCCTCGTATAATGCAGTGAAATTATCACCCTTTTGAATCCCATAAAAGTCAATAGTCCAGGCATATATCTCACTTAAAGCGATAGTAAGATTTGGATTGGCATTCATTTCCTTCATTGTATTCCATAGTGATGAAGTTATAGTGCCTGAGGCCGTTTTGATTCTTATTTCAACCTCTTTTTCACCCGAATGCACATGTAATGAATCGCCGGCTTCGAATACTATATATTTGGTCGGACTACTCTCATAAATAAAATAGTGTGCCTTACTGATTGAATCGGTAGTAAGAAGTATAGTGTATTTGTTACCGGCTCTAATCTTCCTGACATCAAAAATGCCGGCAGCTTTCCTAACAAGTTGTTCAATAGAACCCATGTCAAGATTGTGCCTTAACAGTATTGTTGACAGATTCTCATTTGCTTTAACTTCATCTTTTACTACCATAAAAGAGTCGACAACTATACCGTATTCCATGATTGGTTCAGGAATATACTCATTTTCGATTTCCGGCGCTTTATGCAACCCGGTATAATAATAATCAAGTCCGAAAGTGATTGTAACAGCAATCAATAAAAATGCTGCTGAAGCTATTATTCTCTTTTTGGAAAAGTATTTTGTCATTGGGTAGTTTCTAGTTTTTGCATTGCAACCTCGTAGCCTGCTTCTAATGCTTTTAGATTAATTGCAACTATTTCTTCTCCTTTACGGCCAAATATGGCACGAATTGCGTTTTGCAAATCTTCATACGAAATATCGAGAAAAGGACAAGCTGCACCTAAAATCACCATATTAGCTGATTTAGGGGAACCAAGTTCCTTGGCAATTTCATCTGCATCGAGGGCAATTTGGTTTGGTAATGAGTTAATTTCAGTCATGATACTATCCATTGACGGATAGTTCCTGATGTTGATATAAGGTTTTGTATTGGTAACAAGCCATCCATTTGCAGAGAGCATGGGTAGGTAACGCAATGATTCCATAGGTTCAACTGAAATAATCATATCTGCTTTGCCCTGTGGTATAAGATCAGATGCGATTTCACGGTCAGAAATCCTGAGATTTGATTGTACATCTCCGCCTCTTTGGCTCATTCCGTGAACTTCAGCCTGCTTAAGATGTAAGCCTGCATTTAAAGCTGCAGTTCCAATAATTGCTGCAATTGATAAGATTCCCTGACCACCGACACCTGCTAGTATAATATCCTTTTTCATGAGTTATGCCTTAATAGATTGAGTTACTGATTTTTTCTTTTCTTCACGTATTCTTCGTGTTACAGTTTGTATGCATTCCCTGCGTGGGATTATAACTGAAACGCCGTTGTAACTAATCTCCTGCTTCATTATTGCAAGGTTTTCCTCATGATATTTTGGCGAAGGATTAAGAATGTGAATATGATTCTCTTCAACACCAAGTGCCAGGCATATAGCTTCTATTTTACCAAGAGCCGCGGAATCCTGTCCACCTGTCATTCCTGTTGTTGCATTATCAAGAATCATTACTGTAATATTCGATTTGTCGTTAACTGCATCGAGTAATCCTGTCATACCTGAATGCGTGAAAGTTGAATCACCAATAACTGCTACTGAAGGAACTAACCCTGCATCAGCTGCTCCTTTGGCCATAGTAATTGAAGCGCCCATGTCAACACATGAATTAATAGCATCAAAAGGTTCCATAGCTCCGAGCGTGTAGCAACCAATATCAGCAAATACTCTGCCTTTTGCATAAATTGAGAGTGCTTCATTCAATGCATTATAGCTGTAAATATGCGGGCAACCCTTACATAATGAAGGCGGACGCGCAGCAACAATTTCAGGAATATCTTTTCCATAGCTGTCTTCAAGTCCCAGTGCGCGGGCAACTATATTGGGGTTTAATTCACCATCGCGGGGAACAGTTCCATCCAGCCGGCCTTTTATTTGCTTGCCATTGTTCATGAAACCTCTTAACATCTCCTCAACTATTGGATACCCATCTTCAAGTACAAGAATTGAATTGCAATTACGGTAGAAGTCACTTACCATTTTTTCAGGCAAAGGATACTGCCCAATGCGCAGAATAGGATGAGGGACCTTGTGATTCTCAAAGTTCTCAACCAGGTAATTATATGCAAGCCCACAAGTAATGATACCCATTTTCTTGTCGGCATGGTCTATGAGTTGGTTGAAAGGTGAAGTTTCAGCTCTTTCAATAAAGCTTTCCTGGATTGCTAACAGATGTTTATATTGACGCCTTGCAATTGCCGGTAATAAAATAAACTGCTTAGGATTAGCTGGAAGTGAAATTTCATTTTGAGTTACAACATCCTTTCTCACAACACCTGAACGTGAATGCGCCAGGCGGGTTGTAACTCTCATGAGTACAGGTATTCTAAATGCTTCACTTAATTCAAAACCATAATGCACCATATCATAGGCTTCCTGTTGATTGCCGGGCTCAAGTATAGGTATCATTGCAAACTTACCGTAAAAGCGTGAATCCTGTTCATTTTGTGATGAATGCATTGAAGGATCATCTGCGGCCAGCACTATCAATCCACCGTTTGCACCGGTAATTGCTGAGTTAATGAAAGCATCAGCGGCAACATTCAGTCCCACGTGTTTCATGCACACCATTGACCTTTTTCCTGCATACGACATGCCCAGGGCAGTTTCCATGGCTGTTTTTTCGTTTGCACCCCATGAAGCTTTGATCTTGCCTGATTTAGCTTCTTTTGAATGCATTACATATTCTGTGATCTCAGTAGAAGGAGTGCCGGGATAAGCGTATATGCCTGAAATACCGGCATCTATAGCTCCCTGTGCAATTGCTTCGTCGCCTAACAATAGTAGTTTTTGCATTATTTATGATAGTTTTGATTTCTCTTTTGTAGTTACTCTGTGGGCAAAATTAGTAAAATGTAATGAATTGCTTCCTATAAAAAGGTATAACTTCGCTGATATAATCAACTTTACATTGTTACTAATAAATGAATTTTCTCGCACATCTATACCTGGCAGGCGATAACCCTGAAAGTATAATTGGTAATTTTATTGCTGATCATGTGAAAGGCAGTGCAATTGACACTTACAGTCAGGGCATTATCAAAGGAATAAGGTTCCACAGGTCAGTTGATGAATTTACTGACAATAATGACATTGTAAATGAGGCAGTGGTTAGGCTTCGGCCGGATTTTAGAAAGTATGCCGGTGTTGTTCTCGATATGTACTATGATCACTTCCTGGCCAATGCCTGGGATGAGTATTCAAATGAAGAACTGATTGATTTTACCCGTCGCATGTATAGGGTGATCAAATCATCACACCATTTACTGCCAGCCCGGTCAAAATACATATTGCCCTACATGATGGCCGATAACTGGTTGGTGAATTATAAATACTTTGATGGCCTTCACAAAGCACTAAGCGGAATCTCCAGGCGTACTAAATTTGAGTCAAATCTGGAGAGTGCAGTAGAAAACCTGAAGGGCGATTACGACTATTACAAAGAATCTTTCAATCAATTTTTCCCGCAGTTGATTGAATTCAGCCGAACTTGAAAAATATTTGCATAAATGCTTTGCAGATTAAAATATTTTGCCGTTCTTTGCAGTCCGAAAAATTAAACCGCATAAGATAATCTAGTCATGTCAAGAATTTGCGAAATCACAGGTAAAGGAATGATGGTGGGTAACAAGGTTTCCCACTCCAATATAAAAACTAAACGTAGGTTTTACCCAAACCTGCAAACTAAAAAGTTTTACATCCCTGAAGAGGATGCCTGGATCACATTAAAAGTATCTGCCGACGGTTTACGTCATATCACCAAGAAAGGCATAAGTGCTTGTCTTAAAGATGCTATTTCTAAAGGCTTTATAATCAGGTAATCATATACTGAAAAGAAATTTAAGCTGTTGTTTTTGAGCAACAGCTTTTTTTTATGTCCATATAAGTAATTTCTTTGTTAAGGAATAAAGAATACTAACTTTGCTATTAATCAATTGCACACTGAAACCACTGGTGTGTTAATTGCTGATATCTTATAATGGAAATAGCTATAGTATTTGTGCTTATCATATTCAATGGATTCTTCGCTTTATCAGAAATAGCGCTGGTATCATCGCGTAAAAGCAAATTGGAGAATCTGGTAGCTGCAGGAAGCAGAGGTGCACTTGCAGCACTTAAGCTATTAGAAAAGCCCGACAACTTTCTATCAGCCGTTCAGGTAGGCATAACCCTCGTGGGAATTGTAACAGGTGCTTTTGGTGGAATTGCTATTGCCGAGAAAGTGGCACCTTTATTTATTGTCGCTGGCATTGCTGAAGAATCAGCTTATCGTGTCGCCCTGGTGATAACTATTATCCTTATTACCTATCTTTCAATTGTAATAGGTGAATTAGTGCCTAAAACAATTGCATTAAGCAATCCTGAAAAAATAGCTTCAGGTGTGGCCCCGATTATTAGAATATTCACCGCTGTTTTTTACCCATTTGTCAGATTCCTGGCTATTTCAACACGATTTGTTAACTCATTGCTGGGCATTGAAAAGCAATCATCCAGTGTGAGTGAGGCCGAATTAAAACAATTACTCCGGACAGCCTCCCGTGAAGGTATTATTGGTCATGAGCAAAACGTAATGCATGAAAAGGTATTTCATTTTGCTGACAAGAAAGCACGTCATATAATGACCCACCGATTAGATGTGGAATGGGTTGATCTAAATATGCACCCCGATGAACTCCAAAAGGAGATAATTTCAGCCCGCCATAGTCAACTGCTTGCATGCCATGACGATATTGACAATTTTGTAGGATTCCTAAATGTAAAGGAATTCCTGATCAAAAAATTGGTAGCAAAGTCAATCAAGCCTGAGGATTTGTTGAGTGAACCTTTGATATTCCCTGAAACAGCAAGTGCCAAAATGGTTCTCCAAACAATGAAGGAAAAGAAAATTAACATTGCCGCAATTGTTGACGAATACGGAATATTTCAAGGCATTCTTACCGTGCATGACATGATGGAAAACTTGCTTGGTGATATGCCCGACAAGGAAGACATAATGGAGCAGCCAATTATAAGACGAGGCGACGGCTCGTTCCTTGTAAGTGGTGTAACCTCAATTGGTACTGTTGCAGAGTTATTTGACGATTTTGATATTGATTTTGAAAAAATTGAATATACAACCATTGCCGGTTTTGTTTTCGCACAAACTCAAGGCATGCCTCAAACCGGCGACAAGTTCACCTATGGTAATTATGTTATCGAAATAGTAGATATGGACGGAACCAAGATAGATAAGATTATTATAGGCAAAAACGATGCATAATCAATAGGATAAGCAAGGAAGTTATTATATTCAACATCCATTCGTTGCTGTTAATGATAGGCAGTTTTAAGCACATTTTTTCTATCTTTGCGCAATACTTTAGCAACAAAACGTTATATCTGATTATCGGAAGTATACTTTTTATGCACACTCATCTATACCGGATATTCCGTTCTGTAATAGTTTCTTTCTTTTTCCTCCTAAGTGCTTTTGTGTGTAATGCCCAGGAATTTGGTGAGATATATGGTGTTATTATTGATGAATCAAGCAATCCCGTTCCGCTGGCCAATATCTCGTTGTCTGATCAAAAAGGAGGTACCATTTCAAAAATGGATGGAACTTATCAGCTTAAGATACCTGCTAACAAAGAAATTGTTGTAGCCTTCTCTTATGTGGGTTACAATACATCATACATGCGCATCCGCATTAAAAGTGGCGAGCGAAAGGAACTAAACCGCAAGCTAACTCCCTCAACTACTGAATTGCCAGGTTTTGTCATCACTGATGAAAAAATACGAACAAGTACTCTTACACCCCTCGACCCTCGCCTGGCCAGCAGCATTCCTACCGCGTCAGGAGGATTAGAAGCTCTCATAAAGACTCTGCCCGGGGTTACATCAAATAATGAATTAAGTTCTCAATACTCTGTAAGAGGTGGCAATTATGATGAAAACCTGGTTTACGTTAATGATGTAGAAATCTATAAGCCGTTCCTTGTGCGTTCAGGCCAACAGGAGGGATTAAGCTTCTTGAATTCCGATCTGGTTTCCTCTATCCTCTTTTCAGCAGGGGGCTTTGATGCCCGCTATGGTGATAAAATGTCGTCAGTATTAGATATCAAATACAAGCGCCCTACTGTAACAGCCGGCTCAGTGAGTGCCAGTTTACTGGGTGCTTCACTTCATCTGGAAGGGTCATCTACTGACAGGAGGCTAATGTACCTGATAGGTTTCAGAAATAAATCAAACCAGTACTTGCTAAATACCCTGGAAACAAAAGGTGATTACAAGCCCTCATTCACTGACCTTCAGGGCATGATAACATTTGAACCAAATCCAAAACTTGAATTCACAGTTTTTGGCAACTATGCCCGTAACCATTATAATATTATTCCCTCTACACGCGAAACAAGCTTTGGGACCATTAATGAGGCGCTACAACTGAAAGTTTATTTTGATGGTAGTGAAACCGATAGGTTCATCAACTATATGGGTGCATTTACTACTAACTATAAACCTAACAATGACCTATCACTTAAGCTAACAGTTTCGTCCTTTCAAACAATTGAAAGTGAAACTTTTGATATAACCGGACAATACTGGATAGGTAACCTTGAGACTGATCAGGGTAGCGATAATTTTGGTGAGATGCTTGAAGCTAAAGGGGTTGGCACATACCATAACCATGCTCGTAACTATCTTGATGCCCAGGTAGCAGCAATAGAGCACAGAGGAATTTATACACGAGCCTCGTCAACCATGCTTTGGGGCCTAAAATATCAGTTGGAGAATGTTAATGACAGGTTGAATGAGTGGGTAATGAATGACTCAGCAGGATACACATTGCCTACATCACCCGGCATACCAGGCGCACCTGGTAATCAATCTGAAATTACGCTGCAGGATATAGTAAGAACAACCATCTCGCTCAATTCTTCCAGGTCATCAGGTTTCATACAAAATTCGTGGGAAATAGATAATGATAGGGGAATGTGGAATGTTACACTTGGAGCACGTGGTAACTATTGGGATGTCAATAAACAGATGCTGATTAGTCCACGAGGTGGTGTTTCATTCAGGCCCGAATGGAAGAAAGATATTGTTTTCAGGTTTTCATCAGGCTTATATTACCAACCACCTTTTTACAGGGAATTACGCGACAAACAAGGAGTACTTAATAAAGATTTGAAAGCACAATCATCCATTCATGTGGTATTTGGAACTGATTATAACTTCACAGCCTGGGGGCGTCCATTCAAGTTTACCGGTGAAACATACTACAAATATCTTCAGAACCTGGTTCCTTATGATGTGGATAATGTCCGCATTCGTTACTATGCAACCAATAGTGCGAAAGGTTATGCTACCGGAATTGATTTCAAAGTAAATGGCGAATTCGTTAAAGGTATTGAATCATGGGCAAGCCTCTCTGTTATGCAGACCCGTGAAGATATTGACGATGACAATTATTATGACTATTATAATGATGAAGGCAAGAGAATCATTCAGGGATTTTCATTGAATGACATTGTTGTCGACAGTACACTTGTAACCCGTGGATACATCCCACGACCAACTGATCAGCGTGTTACATTTGGGCTTTTCTTCCAGGACTACCTTCCTAAGAACCCAACCTACAAAATGCATCTAAACCTGTTATTTGGCACAGGATTGCCATATGGACCTCCGGGTTCTGTGCGATCAAGAAACATGCAGCGCATGCCTGCCTTCCGAAGAGTGGATATTGGTTTCTCTAAACAGTTTCTGGGTGCAGCAAAATATTCTGAAAACAATAAGCGCAATTACCTGCATTTTATCAATGATGCATGGATCAGTCTTGAAGTACTAAACCTGTTACAGGTTAACAATACCATATCTTATGTATGGGTTAAGGATGTAAACAACAGACAGTACGCAGTTCCAAATTACCTCACCCCACGTCAATTGAATCTTAAAGTAGTAGTTAACTTTTAAGAATCGCTTTTATCTTTCCTTCGGATTTCTAAAATTTCAATTTTACCTGAAATTATAATGGCATGATCTGCAGCCTAATAGCGTAGTATTGGCAAGATTTTGGGCAATATTTACCTAAGCAAACCTTTATTTCAATGAAGCTTCATTCATATTTACTCTACGGTTTCTCTACCCTTAGACTACGGTTAGCCTACGGTTACTCTACCCCATATGGTAGAGTAACCGTAGGCTAACCGTACTGCAAATATATTTATGAATACAATAAAAGCCTTTTCAAAATAAATTCACAAAAACTGTGGTATTTAAAAAAAAATGCTTAATTTTGCACACCTTTTTAAGGGAAGTCTGTCCGATAGTGTAATGGTAACACGTCTGATTTTGGTTCAGAAGACTCCAGGTTCGAGCCCTGGTCGGACAACAAGAATAACCATGTCACCTTTAGGCGCTAAGTGACGGTAGAGACGGTGAAGGGATGTTGAGGGGGCTTTTTTGTCCCCTCTTTTATTCAGTATAACAAATGATACAAGCTAACGAATTACAAAAAAAGATAGAAGAGCATCTGCAAGATACTGATATTTTTGTTGTAGATATAAAGGTTAAGGCAGGAAACAACATCACAGTGTTGCTTGATAGAGATTCAGGCATAAAAATTGATGATTGTGTTGCTATAAACCGTTTTATTGAATCAAATTACGACCGTGAAGTAGAAGATTATTATCTTACGGTTGCTTCTGCCGGTTTAGGCCAGCCACTAAAACTGCTTCGCCAATATCTTAAGATCATTGGCAAAGAGATTGAGGTAGAATACACTGACAAAACCATAGTCAAAGGAACACTGCTGGCTGCGGATAATGAAAAAATCAGAATAAAAACTGTATCCAAAATAAAGAAAGAGATCGTGGAGCAGGAAGTTGAAATAAATCTTAGTACTCTAAAAAGTGTTAAGGAAGTTATATCTTTCAAATAACTGATAATTTATCTTTCAAGCATTACTTAAAAACAAATGGAACATATCAATTTAGTCGAAACTTTTTCCGAATTCAAGGAATTCAAGAACATTGACCGTGAAACAATGATGCGTATCATTGAAGACGTATTCAGGCACATGTTGACAAAAAAACATGGTTCAGACGAAAACTTCAATGTGATCGTAAATATTGACAGGGGTGACCTTGAAATCTGGAGAAACCGCGAAATTGTGGAAGATGGTGAAGTAGAAGATGAAAACAGGCAGATTGCCTATTCTGACGCCATAAAGATTGAACCCGACTTTGAAGTTGGCGAGGAAGTAACTGAAGAGATCAAAATGAAAGATTTTGGTCGACGCGAGATTCTTACTATCCGCCAAAACCTCATGTCGAAGATCCAGGAATTCGAAAAAGATAATATCTTTAAGAAGTATAAAGAGAAAATTGGTGAAATTATTACCGGTGAAGTGTATCAGGTTTGGAAGAAGGAAATCCTTGTACTTGATGATGAGTACATTGAGTTAACACTCCCCCGTGCTGAACAAATACCTTCTGATTTTTACAGGAAGGGAGATACAGTAAGGGCTGTTGTTTCAAAAGTAGATATGCGTAATAACACTCCGGTTATTGTATTATCACGTACTTCTCCAGCTTTCCTTGAGCGTTTATTTGAGCAGGAAGTTCCTGAAGTATACGATGGACTTATTACCATAAGAAACATAGTTAGAGTGCCAGGCGAAAGAGCAAAAATTGCTGTTGAGAGTTATGATGATCGAATTGATCCTGTTGGTGCCTGCGTAGGTATGAAAGGCTCAAGGATTCATGGTATTGTGAGGGAACTGAGGAACGAGAACATTGATGTTATTAATTTCACCTCTAATCCATCATTGTATATTACCCGTGCACTTAGTCCTGCAAAGATTTCATCTATTTCAATCAACGACGCCTCTAAAAGGGCTGATGTATTCATGAAACCTGACCAGGTGTCACTTGCTATTGGAAAAGGTGGTTATAATATTAAGCTTGCCAGCAAGCTTACCGGATTTGAGATTGATGTATACAGGGATACTGAAGTTGACAATGAAGATGTTGACCTGCAAGAATTCTCAGATGAGATCGATCAGTGGATTATTGACGAACTCAAGACTATTGGATGTGATACTGCACGAAGTGTACTCGATTTGAGTATTGAAGAGCTTGTAACACGAACTGACCTTGAAGAAGAAACAATTAAAGAAGTTGTTAAGATATTGCGGGCTGAATTTGATTAGATTGGTTGTGAATACTATTAGACGACGTTGATTAACATCACTAAAACACTACCTGCACGGCTTGAATAACTTTATTAGCTTAATTTTACAGAAAATCCGCCATAATAGGCGGAAACAAACATCAGATTACAATATGGCAGAAACGAAAAGCATAAGGCTGGGGAAAGCAGCGCAAGAGTTTAATGTTGGGGCACTCACTATTGTCGAATTCCTTAATAAAAAAGGAATAAAAATCGACAATAACCCTAATACTAAGCTTGGCCCTGAGGTTTACGCTTTGCTGGTAAAGGAATATTCTACTGAGAAAACCGTAAAGGAAACTTCAAAGCGAATTGAACTCGAATATACCCAGCACAGAAGCATCTCAATTGCTGACAAGAAACATGCTGCAGATGAGGAAGAAGCAGAGAACCAGCGCGAGGAATTATTCATCCGCAACATGCCTGTTGATAATCGTAACTTAAAACAGCAGTCTCCTAAAGAAAAAGCTGAAACAACAAAAGAGGTTGATGAACCTGTAGAAAAGAAAATAGAGCCAACTGTTGAACCGGTTCAGGAACCTGTAAAGGAAACACCTAAACCCGTTGTAGCGGAAGAAAAACCTGAAGTTAAAGAGGTTGAGGCTGCTCCTGCAAAAGAACACAAACCAGCTGAACCGGTTGAAGAAGTAAAACCTGAACCGGTGGCAGTTAAACACGCTGAGCCTGAGCAAAAGCCTGATGAGGCAAGTGTTGAGGAAGATAAGCAAGAAACTGCTTCACCTGAGGAGCCAAAGTCAGGGAGAGGTATAAAGGTTCTTGGAAAGATGGACTTAAGTTCACTCAAGAAGCCGAAGAAAAGCAAAGAGACTAAAAAGAAAGAACAACCTGAAAAGGTTGAAACAGCGCCTATTGCTGAAGTACAACCTGAGAAGGAAGCTTTACCAGCACCAGCTGAAGTTGAGCCAACGGTAGAAAAAACTGAACAGCAGCCGCAGCAGGAATCAGTTCCTGAACCTATAGCTGAAGCTCCAACAGCTCCGGAAACCGAAACAAAACCTGAGCCTAAAGTTGTTAGAGAATCGAATTTCATGAGAACAGAAGTTCGCAAGCTTGAAGGTGTTACAATATTGGGTACAATGAAGCTTCCTGAACCAAGGAAGATAGAGCCTAAGAAACCAGTGGCTTCATCATCAGATGATTCACTGAAATCAAAGAAAAAGAAGCGTAAACGTATTAAAAAGCAGGGTGAGGGATTACCTCAGGCCGGTGATAAACCAACGGATCAAACCAATAAACCATCACAAGGTACTGGCGGACAACCAGGACAAAAAGGACAGTTTAACCGTCCGCAAGGTGGTGGAGGTGCTCCACAAAAACCTGGAAGCAGGGATAGAAGGGGTCCAGTACGCCGTGACGTGCCAAAGGTTGAATTATCACCTGAAGATATCCAGAAGCAAATTAAAGAAACCCTGCAGAGGTTAAGCAGTGGTGGTAAGTCGAAAGCATCTAAACATCGCCGTGAGAAGAGAACAATTGCAAGTCAGCATATGGCTGAAGAGGCAATAAAACGTGCTGATGAGCAAAAAACCATCATGGTTGCTGAGTTTGTTACCGCTAATGAGATTGCAAATCTAATGAATGTACCTGTTAACCAGATTATCTCTACATGCTTATCGTTAGGTTTGTTTGTTTCAATAAACCAAAGGCTTGATGCTGAAACAATTGTGGTGGTTGCAGATGAATTTGGATTCAGCGTTAAATTTGTTGGGGTAGAAGCTACTGAAGGCAAGGAAGAGCATGAAGAGGAAGACACCGAAGCTGACCTCACACCAAGGGCACCAATTGTTACAGTTATGGGACATGTTGACCATGGTAAGACTTCGCTACTCGACTACATTAGGGATACCAATGTAATTGGAGGTGAAGCCGGGGGTATTACACAGCATATTGGAGCTTATGAAGTAAAGTTGGAAAACGGGAAGAAAATTACTTTCCTCGATACACCCGGTCATGAAGCTTTTACTGCTATGCGTGCCCGTGGTGCTAAGATCACTGACATTGTAATTATAGTAATTGCGGCTGATGATACCGTGATGCCTCAAACCGTTGAAGCAATAAATCATGCTCAGGCAGCAGGTGTGCCAATTGTATTTGCTATTAATAAAATAGATAAGAATAATGCTAACCCAGAGAAGATCAAAGAAGAACTGTCGAAAAGGAACATTCTTGTTGAGGACTGGGGTGGTAAATATCAAAGTCAGGAAATTTCAGCTAAAAAAGGTTTGAATGTTGATGCATTGCTTGAGAAGGTGCTGTTAGAAGCTGAATTACTTGAGCTTAAAGCTAACGATAACAGGCTTGCAGTTGGAACTGTGCTCGAATCATCACTTGATAAGGGTAGGGGATATGTGGCTAAAATATTAGTGCAGAATGGGACTTTACGCCCCGGTGACCTTGTAATTGCAGGAACCACTTACGGTAAGGTTAAGGCAATGTACAATGAGCGGAATACTATTACTAAGGAAGCCGGTCCGAGTACACCACTACTACTTTTAGGTTTGAATGGTGCTCCTCAGGCAGGTGATACTTTCAAAGTAATGCGCGATGAAAGAGAGGCTAAGAACATTGCCGCTAAACGTTTGCAACTGCAACGGGAGCAAGGTATCAGAACTCAGAAACACATTACTCTTGATGAAATAGGCCGAAGGATTGCAATTGGTGACTTTAAGGAACTTAACATCATAATAAAAGGTGATGTTGACGGCTCAGTTGAAGCACTTGCCGATTCATTACTCAAGCTTTCAACTCAGGAAGTTCAGGTTAATATTATCCACAAATCAGTGGGTGCTGTTACCGAAAGTGATGTATTGCTTGCTTCTGCGTCAAACGCTATTATTGTCGGGTTCCAGGTTCGCCCTTCACAGAGTGCAAGAAAGCTTGCTGAACAGGAACAAATTGACATACGACTCTATTCCATCATCTATACTGCTATTAATGAGATTAAGGCAGCTATTGAAGGAATGCTTTCACCTGATATTGAAGAAAAGATTCTTTGTAACCTCGAAGTTCGGGAAGTATTTAAGATTACTAAGGTTGGTACAGTTGCCGGATGTATGGTACTTGACGGTAAAATTCATCGTAATACCCGAATACGTATAATTCGTGACGGTATTGTAGTACACACCGGTTCACTTGGTTCTCTGAAGAGGTTCAAGGATGATGTTAAGGAAGTATCAGCAGGTTATGAGTGCGGACTGAACATTGATAACTTTAATGACCTTAGGGTTAAGGATATTATTGAAGGATACGAGGAGGTTGAAGTTAAGCGTAAATTGTAAAACCTTATAATGGTAATAGATAGAATAAAAAAAGGACGTTGTAAAACGTCCTTTTTTCGTTAACAATAAAATTGCCAATGGCATTTTATTTTTTCATTTCCTCACGCATATCCTTATATCCGTTGTACTTAGCCTCAACATCGGGCCAATTTACCTTTTTCCAGAAGGCAGTGATATAATCTGCTCTCTTGTTCTGATAATTGAGATAATATGCATGTTCCCACACGTCAAGTGCAAGTATCGGTATCCCTCTGCGCTCAGCTGTATTCATTAGGGGATTGTCCTGATTAGCAGTTGAAGTTATAAACAATTCACCTGTATTCAGGTCGATAGCAAGCCATGCCCAACCTGAACCAAACCGGCTCTTTCCGGCTTCACTGAATTTCTCACTAAAAGTTTTAAAATCACCGAAAGTGGAATTAATTGCCTTTCCTAATTCACCTGAGGGTTCACCACCACCATCGGGCGACAAGTTTTGCCAGTACAATACGTGATTAAAAAAACCGCCTGCATTATTCCTCACTGCACTACTATGTGAGGAAATATTGGCAAATATCCGTGATATAGGCATTTTTTCCAGCTCAGTACCTTTAACAGCTGCCATGAAGTTATTGTAATAACCCCTGTGGTGTTTATCGTAGTGTATTTCAACTGTTTTGCTGTCAATAACCGGCTCAAGTGCATTATACGCATATGGCAGGTTATTGAACTTTAATTCTGATGATGGAGTCATCCATTCAGATATAAACCTTGCAGGCTTTAGTGGATGTGGCCTATCTCTCTGATTTACTCTATCAGAAGCACTGGTTGATTGTGACCGTGTAGGTTTAACCCTTGGTTTCTTTTCTTTGGTCTCGCTTTGGCTGAAAGCTGTAAATGCAGCCATCAAAAGAGACGCTGATAACATCAATTTTAGATTCATTTTCTTACTTGTTGATTTAATGATTTAAACCCGATTTTGTATAGATTGTTTTTAGATAATTACTGAGAAATAAGTCTCTCATAACGCTCACCTATACTCTTCCAATCAACAACATTCCAGAAAGCGCCTATATAATCAGGACGACGATTCTGGTATTTTAGGTAGTATGCATGTTCCCAAACATCAAGTCCCATTACCGGGGTACCCATACAATCAGCAACATCCATAAGAGGATTATCCTGATTAGCGCTTGAGCAAATTGAAAGGCTCTTATCGCTCTTTACACACAGCCATGCCCAGCCACTACCAAAGCGGTTAGATGCTGCCTCGTTAAATTTTGTTTTAAACTCATCCAATGAGCCAAACTTCTGATTAATTGCTTCTGCCAGTCGTCCGGTAGGATTACCTCCTCCATTAGGTGACATGCAATGCCAGAATAAATTATGATTATAATAACCTCCACCATTATTTCTGATCACTGCCGGTGCTTTACTTATGTTGGCAAAAATCTCTTCAATTGACTTATCAGCATATTCTGAATCGTTCAAAGCTGCTGTAAACTTTTCAAAGTATGCCTTGTGATGCTTGGTATGGTGGATTTCCATTGTTTGTTTGTCAATATGAGGCTCGAGCGCGTCATAAGCGTAAGGTAATTCTGCAAATTCAAATTTCATTGTTTGTCCTCCTTAATTCAAGAATATTATTTGTTTATTTATAATTGTTATAAATAACATCCCTGTACCTGTAATGTTTAAAGGCATATGAAATACATATGTCATAGATGAGGTTTGTTATCTATAATCGCATGAGAGGCGTAGAAACAATTAAAAAAAAGAATTAACTTCGCTTCCCATGAATGGTTATGATATATTTATTTAATGCATTGAATAATAATGCATTAGAGTTTTGATTTATAAAAAATCGGGTAAATAATAAATAGATGGAAAAATTCAAACGTTTCAACAACATCGGTGGTATTGTTAGTTTTTTAATTGCAGCCGTTGTTTACACACTTACTCTTGAACCAACAGCTAGTTGGTGGGATGCAGGTGAGTATATATCAACTGCTTATAAATTGCAGGTTGGTCATCCTCCGGGAGCTCCTTTTTACCAAATGATGGGTCGGTTCTTCTCATTATTTGCATTTGGTAATGTTGAGAATGTTGCATACATGATCAATTTCATGTCAGCAATTGTAAGTGCACTGACTATTATGTTCCTGTTCTGGACAATTACACATTTGGTAAGGAAAATGGTTGGAGGCGCTAATGGATTGAATCAGAAAGATGTATTCATAGTTATAGCCAGTGGATTTATTGGTGCATTAGCTTATACTTTCAGTGATTCATTCTGGTTTTCAGCTGTTGAGGGTGAGGTGTATGCTATGTCATCATTTTTCACTGCTGTTGTATTTTGGGCAATTCTAAAATGGGAAGAGCAACAGGCAGAAACACATTCAATCAGATGGATAATCATGATAGCTTATCTTGTAGGTTTGTCAATTGGAGTCCACCTTTTAAATCTGCTTGCAATACCTGCTATAGCATTTGTATGGTACTTCAAAAATTATCCCTCAGTTTCGCGCAAAGGCATCATATACACAGGTATTATATCAGTGTTTCTGCTGGTGGTGATCATGTACCTTATCATACCGGGAGTTGTGAGCCTGGCTGCCAAGTTTGAATTATTCTTTGTAAACACCATTGGACTTCCATTTAATTCAGGCACAATAATATATTTCCTGCTTATTATAGGAGGTTTAACATACGGTATCATTTGGTCACAGAAACGGAGGAAGTTCCTCGTAAACACAACTTTTCTTGCTTTGACCTTTATCCTGATAGGGTATTCTTCGTTCCTCATGCTTGTGATAAGGGCTAATGCTAATACTCCTATTAATGAGAATAACCCTGATGATGCTATCAGTTTGCTTTCATACCTGAACAGGGAGCAATATGGTACCTGGCCTATATTTACCGGACAATATTATAATTCTCCGAATGACCCGCAAAATCCCGCAAAGGATGGTTCACCTGTATATATACGCGACGATAACAAAGGAAGATATATCATCACGGATAAGCGTACAAATTCAATATCCAATTACGATCAAAGGTTCACTACATTATTCCCACGTATGTACAGTTCTCAAGCTAATCACATCAGAGCTTACAAGAGCTGGGGAAAAGTTGAAGGCAGACCAATAAATATTACAAATAGTAGTGGCGAACAAGAGACAATCTATAAGCCTACATTTACCGAGAATCTCAGGTTCTTTTTCAGATATCAGGTGGGACACATGTATTTCCGCTATTTCATGTGGAATTTTGCAGGCCGGCAGAACGACGTTCAAGGTCATGGTGGCATACAAAATGGAAACTGGATAAGTGGTATAACCCCTCTGGATGAGATGCGGCTTGGCAAACAAACTGATTTGCCGGCAAGTATGCAAAGCCCTGCAAGGAATGCCTATTTCCTGTTACCACTAATATTAGGAATAATTGGTATGTTGGCTCATTTCAATAAAAACTACAAAGATGGCGTTGTGGTAGCATTGCTATTTTTTATGACAGGATTGGCAATTGTGTTATATCTTAACCAAACACCGTTCCAGCCACGTGAAAGGGATTACGCCTATGCGGGCTCATTCTATGCCTTTGCAATATGGATTGGCATTGGAGTGTTTGCCCTTTATGAGAGCTTCCGCAAGAAGCTTGCGGCAAATGTAGCTCTCCCTCTGGCTGTTGTACTTTCACTTTCTGTACCGGCCATAATGCTTGCTGAAAATTACGATGATCATGACCGTTCAGGAAAATATGCTGCCAGGGATTTTGCCATAACGTATCTTAATTCATGTGAGCCTAATGCTGTGCTAATTACGCACGGCGATAATGATACTTTCCCACTTTGGTATGCCCAGGAAGTAGAAGGAGTAAGAACTGATATCAGAGTAGTAAACTATATGCTATCATCAGGTGACTGGTATGTACATCAACTTGCAAGGAAAATATATGATTCAGAGCCGCTTAAATTTCAGCTTACTCCAGAGCAGTACAACAAGGGGGTGAATGAAGTACTGCCGGTGTATGACCAATTAAAAGCAAGAATAGAGATAAAGGATATTATCAATTTCGTTGCAAGTGACGACCCACGCAGTAAGGTTCCTATGAGCTCAGGCGAGGAGATGAATTACATTCCTACACGTAAGATGCGTTTGCCGGTAAATAAAGAGAAAGCTATTGCAAGTGGCATAGTGCCACCTTATATGGCTGATAGTGTTGTTCAATACGTTGATTGGGATATCACATCAAACTACTTTATAAAAAATGATCTGATGCTACTTGACTTTCTTGCAAATAATGATTGGGAAAGGCCACTATATTTCGCAAGCCCATCAAGTGTTAGTAAGACTTTTGATCTCGACAAGTACTGCCATCTAACCGGAGTAGTGTATAAATTTATACCTGTTCTGGCAACTGATTTTTATAGAGGATTAGGAGGTGTTGACGAAGTTGCTAGCTATGATATCCTAATGAATAAGGCTAAATGGGGAAATTTGAATGAACCGGGTGTTGTTGTAGACCCTGAAAGTGCAAGAAACCACATGATGGCTAAACAAAGCTACCTTCGTCTTGCACAGGCCTTGCTAACTAAAGGAAAGAATACTGAAGCAATAGCTGTAGTTGATAAGTTGATATACGAATTCCCTAATGAAAAGATCAGCTTTGATATCTATTTGATGCCCATACTGGATATATATTACAAGGCCGAAGCTACCGAAAAAGCAAATGATTTTTTGAGGACTATGGCAAAGGTTTTTGGCGAAAGGCTTGGATTCTACAATCAGGTGGATCCTAAATTCGCATCATTTTATAAAGAGGACTCAGAAGAGGCAATGATGGTATTGGCCCGATTGATGAGCATTGCTAAACAGAATAACCAGCAATCACTTATCAAGGAGATTGAAGACAATTATACGTTACCTGAAGAGTTGAAGGGCATCTTTGATTAATCGATATTAGATTATCTGGTTAAAAAGAAAAGCTGTCATACGTATGACAGCTTTTCTTTTTAACCAGATAATCTAATATCGATTAATCAAAGATGCCCTTC
>JAGXGB010000063.1 GCA_024636955.1 Bacteroidales bacterium | reverse complement strand
GGATAACCTGATCAAAGGGTTCTGTGCAGGCGATCATCAGGTGCTGGTTCTCGATGCCAACAACTGCAGTGATTTGGTAACCTTCAAAATTGGCCAAATTGATCCGGGAAATGAGATATTTGAAGTTGATTACAACTTCAAAGTATATCCCATCCCCACTAAGGACTACATAACCATTGAAACTATCTTAACATCAGAGGGAAACCCGGTACAGCAAGGCTATCCAATAAACGGAACAGCAGAAGTGCAAACAATCCAGGGGAAAACAATATTTGCGTTTGAGGTTTCGCACCCCAAAACACAATTAGATCTAAGCACCCTTTCAACCGGTATATACATGCTGGTGCTGAATATCAACAACCAGAAGAAAGTATTTAAAATTGAGCGGGTTTATTAAAACTATTGCAAAACGAGGATCAGTAGAGTTCTGAGTGTGCTCGATGGCCAACATCCGTTAAAGTTTATGATCTGACTGCCTTCCATTTCCGTTTGCAAAGCAATGAATCTTTACTAAACGATGCTATTGTAAAGTTATTTATTTACTATTTTGTCTTGTTAGTCAACTTATATATTGACTTTTAAATGTTTCACATCTGGGTCAAGTGGTTCTACCTTGCTAAACGCGGTTTTGACTACGTCACACTTTGTCCTCTCCGCCCCTTACATTTACAACTCAATTATGATAAACATGATGAGTTCAATGAATAATCTGCACATATTAGGCCTTGGCCGCGCAGGTTCAATTGTAGCACGACAGCTGAAGGCATTTGGGGTTGAGGCTGATTACACAATCATTGGAAAGCCCGGAAGTACTTCTAAAATCAATGATGATAAACTGTCGGATAACACTGGTCGTAAACTTTCAGATAACATTGATCTGATACCTTTCAGATCACCACGGTGTGAGCTTATTCCGGGTTATACCAAAGTAATGTGTCCCGACATCTCAGTGGATCTGGTAATGCCTGATGATGTACTTGAAATTATTAATCGCGAGCAGCGGTTTCTTTTGCTGGCTCCATTGGGAGGTTATACCGGCACTATGTTCGCTATAAAGATAGCCAGGCATTTTATGACAACCGGTCATGAATTTACTATAATTGCTTCATATCCCTTCAGGTTTGAAGGCAATAAACGCTCAGCTATAGCCGATATAGCAATCAATCATCTGTCATCATATCCTAACTTCATTTCATTCAAGCTTGACGACATAAATAAAGACAGGAACCTGCTACTGAGTCAGGCTTTTGCGACAGCCGACAGAAAAATGATTGAGTATGCAAATGCAGCTTTGCATCTCGGCTTGCACCTCCCTCCCCTGCCCCCACAGCCGGAAGCAACACAACGGCAGAAGGATAGGTACAGGAAATTGGAGGAGTTGAGTGCGTATTGCAAAAGATAAGTGTTTTCCTCACTCGCGTTCGGAATGACGAGGCGCATGGTTGCAGAGGAGGAAGGAAAGAAAGGAGGATGTGCGGCAGAGCCGCACATCCTCCTTTCTTTCCTTCCTTAGACATGCGCGAATTGTACCGCCATTCCGACGAAGGAGGAATCTCATTGAGCTGGGATTATCTCAATTAAGAGAATGCGCACGCCACGCTATGATTGGACATTTTTTGCAGTATAATAGCGGAATTATGTCATACATGCCTATATTTGTTATAAATATCAAAAACCTGCAGTATAACCTCCTCCTTATGAAAAAAGTTATCATTCTTTTCTCTCTGCTTGCAACCCTGCAATCCTTCTGCCAGGTAAGCTATCAAATTGCAGATACAACAAAGATGTGGAATACTCTTCAATTTGGATTGGGATCAAACATGGTACACTTGTGTGGTGGTACTTATACTCACAAGATTACTGATGTTTTTCCTAACGATGAATATATGGAGGTAATGGAATGTTTTGATTCGCTGCAGCAGACTTATGATTATATAGGTGATATAAGGGAAGAGCCGGCAACCAAAAGAGTGTTTTTCAGACTTGGTGAAGGTTTGCCCGAAGGACTATTGTACAACTTTAATTTACAGGTTGGGGATACTGTACATGTAGTTAATTATTACTTTAATTATGAAATAGGACCAATGATCTGTGATAGCATTGATCAGGTAGAAATTGATGGAGAGCTCAAAAACAGGCTTTACTTAAATAGAGAATATTACAACATCCGTGCTGATGTATGGATTGAAGGAATTGGCAGTACTTATGGACTGATGTATAGTGGGATGGGGGCTGCTAATTTTGCGGGAGGCAGAAATCTGCTATGCTGCTCAAAAGCTGGTAATACCATTTGGATGGATTCCCTTTATCTGGATTGCTATATCGACGCTTTTTATCCGAAGTTCATGTCGCATACCTTTGACACGGCCTACCTTGGTGAATATTATGAATACCAGTTGCAAATTGATACGGGAGATGCTGACTCAATAGAAATTATATGTGGTACACTCACATCAGGTTTAACCTATGATCCAATCACCGGGATCATAAGCGGGATCCCCACTCAATTGGGTAATCACAATACCATAGTTACTGCTGAGAATCTTCAATATGGCTTCCTAACTGACATGATTCACGAAGACCTTTCAGTAGTTCTGCCAACTTCAACCAGAGTCATCGATCAGGCAAAAAAGATACGCGTCTACCCCAACCCCTTTATTTCAACCATCAATTTAGAATTAACTGATGAAGCCGGTGTAGCATATTCCATAGAAATATACAACCCACAGGGTATTTTAATCCATCAGGAACCAATGCGGAATTCATTAATTCTGAACCTGACACATCTTAAAAAAGGTTTATACTTCCTGAGGGTAAAAGATGCCGATGGAAATTTATTGGCAGAAGAAAGAATAATTAAGTAGCTTCAGGAAAGATATGGGGGACTATCCAATGATCCCAATTATGATTCCTATCAAGGGTACACTATTGAAAGCCATATGGGTAATTATTCCAATCCAGGTATTTTTACCAACCGGGCGGTCGTTCTTATAATCAAGTCGTTGGAGGGAGGTTTCCCGCGGGCGCTCGAAATGACGAGTGGTGCGTTGTTGGAGGGATAACTGCATTTGTATAATGTAACTCTTTTCGAATATCATGTAATACGCAATCTGTTGGAATTATTGATCTTTACTCGTTGTACTCCTTATACACACCGATGAGGAATGGATGATAGCAGAAAATTATGGAATCATACACTCAAAATTTTAAAATCAAATTAGGATTGTTTATCATAGGTGGGCTGATGCTATTTATTATAGCAATTTTTATTATCGGAAAACAAAAGAACTTATTTAATCCGGTAAATAGACTTACTACTACTTTTTCAAATGTAAGTGGATTACAAGTAGGAAATAATGTTCGTTTTTCAGGTATAACTGTTGGGACAGTAGATGGCATTGTCATTATTAATGATACTACTGTTAAAGTTGATTTGGTAATAAAGAGGGATGTATGGCAATTTATTAAAACGGATTGCAAAGTAACATTAGGCTCGGAAGGGATAATTGGAGATAAACTTATAATTATAACTCAGGGAAGTCCTGATGCTGCATTGTTAAAAGAGGGTGGAACTCTTCTTTCAGTTGAACCAATTGAAACAAGTGCCATTATTGCAAAATTAGATGCATCAGCAATGAATGTGGAAATTATTTCGCATCAACTTTCTGAAATCACTTATGAAATTAACAAAGGACGTGGAACAATAAGCCGTTTAATTCAGGATACTGTTCTTGCTGATAATTTAAAACAGACCATAGCTAATTTAAATAAATTCTCAAATGGCTTAACAGGGTCGGAAGTTGTGATGTCAAGTTTAAAGATAACAGCAGGGAATGCAGAAATTGTTTCGCACCAACTTGCAGAAATTATGAATAAAATCAACAGGGGAGATGGAACACTTGGTCAGCTGATTCAAGATACAACCATAGCCCAGAATTTGAATCAGAGTATATTAAACTTAAAAAGGAGTACAGAAGGATTGACCGGAGCAGATACCATCATGGCAAACATTAATGTTACCGCAGAGAACGCAGCGGTTATTTCCAAACAACTTACAGAGATTTTGAATGATATTAATGAGGGAAATGGAACATTAGGAAGGCTAATACGAGATACAACTCTTGCAGAAAACCTAAACCAGGTTTTGATTAATCTAAAAAGTGGTTCGAAAGGATTGGATGAAAGCATGGATGCGGTGAAACAGAATTTCTTTTTAAGAGGATATTTTAAGAAAAAAAAGGCAGAAGAAGCCGCTGAAAAAAAGCAAGAATTAGAAAAAGAATAATTTGAGAAATCCTTATCTTTGCAATTCAAATTAAACTATGATCAACTCAGTACATACCTTTTCCAATAATTGGTGGCGCCGATGGTTAATGCACATCGTAGCGTAAATCCCGGGTATGTAATATCATAAGGAAGTAATTCTTTCAAAGGGCACATCGTTACGATGTGCTTTTTGCGTTTTCAATCCAAATCTTCTCTTACTAAAAAACTAACTGTTATGAAAAATACCAGCCGAAATATCGTGTTACAACCTTCTGAAATGCCTGATAAATGGTATAATATTGCAGCCGACATTGGTGGGAAAATGCTGCCTCCGCTGCATCCCGGAACACTACAACCGCTTGACGGGGCTTCAATGAGTGCCCTGTTTCCTGATGAACTGATAAGGCAGGAAATGTCAGCCGAAAGGTTTATCAGTATTCCAGATAAAGTCCGCGAATTATACAGCATGTTCAGGCCTTCACCATTATACAGGGCTGTGAACCTTGAGAAAATGCTGGGCACACCTGCAAAAATATATTATAAATATGAGGGTGTTAGTCCTGCGGGTTCGCATAAAACCAACACTGCCATTCCGCAAGCCTATTACAATAAAATGGAAGGCATAAAAAAGATAGCAACTGAAACCGGTGCCGGACAGTGGGGAAGTGCGCTCAGCTTCGCCTGTAACCATTTTGGCATTGACTTACAGGTTTTTATGGTCAAAGTGAGCTTCGAGCAGAAACCATATCGCAAAATGCTTATGAACCTCTGGAATGGCAAAGTAGAAGCCTCGCCAAGCATCATCACTCAGGCAGGTCGGAATATCCTGGCTCAACACCCTGATAGTCCGGGGAGTCTCGGCATTGCCATAAGTGAAGCCATCGAAATGGCTGTTAACGACCCTGCAACCAAGTATTCGCTGGGAAGCGTATTAAACCATGTTTTGTTACATCAGACTATTATTGGGCTTGAAGCCGAAATCCAATTTGAGAAGGCGGGTGATTATCCTGATGTGGTTATTGGGTGCTTCGGCGGAGGCTCGAACTTTGCGGGCATTTCGTTTCCTTTTGTAAGACATAACCTCGACGGTAAAAAGAAAACCAGGTTCATAGCGGTAGAACCTACTTCGTGCCCGAAACTTACCAAAGGAAAGTATAGGTATGATTTTGGCGATGTTGCCGGGATGACTCCGCTCATGGCGATGCATACGCTGGGGCATGATTTTATTCCTCCGGGAATTCATGCAGGGGGGTTACGTTATCATGGTGCAGCCCCGCTTGTTAGCGTGTTGGTTAATGAAGGAATTGTTGAAGCCCAGGCTATTGACCAGCTTGAATGTTTCGAAGCCGGTTTAAAATTTGCACAGACCGAAGGCATTTTGCCTGCCCCTGAGACCTCACATGCCATTGCTGCAACCATCAGGGAGGCTTTAAAAGCAAAAGCTGAAAACTCACCGAAAACCATTCTTTTCAACCTTAGCGGACACGGCTATTTTGACATGTATGCATACCAGCTGTACCAGGAAAATAAACTAACGAACTTCGTTTTCGACGATGCTTTGCTGGAAAAAATTGAGGGGAAAACACATCCGGTGGTGGTTTCTCGCTGATAGATCGCACCTCATCCCCCAGCCCCTTCTCCTCAAGTGAGAAGGGGAGCCTGGGCTTGCCGCTATGCCCTATGCTCAATGCCCTCTGCTCAATGCCCTCTGCTCAATGCCCTCTGCCCTCTGCCATTAATCCTCAAACCTTGCCAAATTATACTTAACGCTCTTGAACTCCAATTCACCGTAGGTAAAATCGCCTTCGGGTTTCTGATAGATCAGCTTTGCTTTTTTCGGCAATAAGTAGCCGTTTATTAATGCGTATTCTTCAACCGGCGTTGCCCAGGGATAATTGTCGTATTTTTTACCATCAGTGTCATACCGGTCGTTGCTTATAAAATTTTCAAGTTTGCCGGTTTCATTGAAATAAAGCACAGCGCTTATGCTGATGTTACCATTTTTGTAGATTGCTTTTACAGTAGTATCGTTTATTGCGCTCCAGGTTATCCTGGTGTCAATTAGCGTTGCAGGGGCAATAAAGCACATATCGTTTAACAGTGTTACCGTTTCTGCCTGATTCATTTTGTCGCCACGTGCATCCACAACTTTAAACCAATTCAGGAGCTTGACTTCAAACGTAGCAGTTTCGTTTTGGTATATGTGTAATCCCTTCGCGGGAATGCCCATTTTATTGGCTGCCATAAAAAACGAACGCGAAGGTTTCCCGTAAAAATTATACTGTACTGATTGTACATTCATATACTCTACATCGGGTTTACCGCGCATTCCGCCAACAAATTCCGCCCTGAAATTCTTTATTTTTGGTTGCCCGACTGATTTGGTGTAATGAAGATACTTCTGCACAGCCGCAGGCAGGTGAGCAATGTCACTTTCAGTTAGTATGCCGGTAGGGAGTGCATTATTTTCTGCGAAATCAGCTTTCACACGATTTTTAAACTCACTATACATCAAATGTGAACCCAGGCCCACAATTGCCACGATCAGGACAACTAAAACAATTATAAAAATTAACACCTTCATTTTTGCGCTCTATATATGTGCCACAAAGGTATGTCATTTATGTTGTAGACCACCCTGAACTTTTTTCATAATTTTGAAGCTGAAGACAACACTGTTAAGTTATGGAGTTTATTTTCTTTATTGCAGCCTTCAATGCCTTGTTTTTCGCAATGCTGTTATTGCAGAAGAAAAAATCCCTGCATGATAAAATACTGTTTATCTGGTTGATATTCCTTGGGCTGTACACAGGTTGCTATGCTTTTTTCATGGATACGCTGTTTACAGGTTATCATCTACTTTCTGCGAGTTTTATTTCTTTGCTGATGCTTCATGGTCCTTTCCTGTTTCTGTATATTTCAGCATTGATGGAGCCTAAGTGGCAGTTTAGTTCGAAAAGATTGCTTCATTTTGCTCCATTTTTACTGTTCAATTTATATATACTGATTGCTTCCGCGATGCCCGAATTGGCTGAAAGAATCAGGCTGGACCATACAGCAGGTGTACACAGCGTTCCGATGCTGTTTAAGTTTTTCCTGATGCTTACTGCCTTGTCGGGACCTGTATATATCATTCTGTCGATCAGGCTTTTCAGGAAGTTAGACATTAATATTTTTAATAACCTTTTTTCGTCAGACGCAGTTAACCATGATTGGTTGAGAAAACTTGTTTATTCATTTGGGGTTCTTTGGACTTTGCTGATCATAGTTGCATCCATCCATCATATATTCAATCTCTTTTCCTGGATATTCTGCACTAACGGATTGTTTTTTGCATTATCCCTTTTTATAATATTGATTGGCTATTTCGGACTCAAGCAGAAGGAGATCTTTATTCAATTTCAGAAAGAAACCATCGAATATATCACCGAACCAAAGGTCAAATATGCCGGGGTGATGATCAAAGCGCAGGATCTGGAAGAATATGCCGGTACAATAACCAACTTTATGCACTCGGGTAAGCCATATCTGGATGCTGACCTAACTTTGCCACAATTGGCCACAATGGTTGAAATCCCGGCCCATCACCTTTCGCGGGTCATCAATGAACAGTTTGGCATTAATTTCTTCGATTTTATTAATCAGTACCGGATTGAGGAGGTGAAGTTAAAAATTGACAATCCCCGGTTTAACAATTTATCTCTTCTGGGTATTGCCTTCGAAAGTGGGTTCAACAGTAAATCGGCTTTCAACAGGGTATTCAAGAAAATGACCGGTATCACGCCCAGTCAATACAAAAACAGACACTAAATAAGTACTACCTTATAAAGTAGGTCGATTTGGCGCGCCGCATCATATACTTTTGTCAGAAATCATTATTACTAACTAAAAAATAATTGGTCATGAGAACAAATTTAATTTATTTGAAAGTGATGGTATTGGCAGCACTGTTTATTTTAATGGGAACCTTCACAGCGTCGGCGCATTGCGATTCTTATGATGGTCCTACAGTTAAGGATGCACTTAAGGCACTTGAAACGAACAATGTGAATCTGGTACTGAAATGGATCACCAAGGAACAGGAGCCTGAAATCATAAGTCTGTTCAACAAAACGTATAGTCTGCGAAATGGAGATAAAGAAGTTTATTCAATCGTGGAAACACATTTTCTCGAAACCCTTGTAAGGCTACACCGTGAAACTGAAGGCGCTCCATACACTGGTCTGAAACCTGCAGGCACCACCAAACCAATCATTCAGCTTAGCGACCGGGCATTGGTAGACCATGACATTGATGGTTTGCTCGTGAAGTTGAACAATCATGTTGACAAGGTTTTACGGGCTAAATACGATAGAGTGGCAGAGCTGTCGAAAGTGAAAGACGATTCGCCTGATAAAGGTCGCGAGTATGTGGAGGCCTACGTTGATTACACTCATACCCTCGAGGCTATACATGATATAGCTGACCAGGGAAGCGGGCACAATGCGCACAAGCATTAATCATTTAATTTCCCGCATCAGGTTATCATCCCACTCCCCTGACACCTCGACAATCGCAAGAGCGCCAAGGCTGAAGGCTTCTATGAGGTTATGATTCAGATATACGTATGTTCCCGGCTGACGGAACTGATATAATGCCGCTATTGCGGAGCCTCCGGGCACTGCCCATGTTTCGTAGTTAGTTGCAGGTTTATCGTTAAACGACCCTCCGAGCCATACGAGATCAGCATGGCCTCCAACTATATGGATGCGGGTATCGCGGTTAGCCTGGGATGTGATGAATAGTACTTTTTCGCCTTTGTTTACCTTGAGCGCGTTGTCTCCAGTTAATGCATCAACTTTGCCATTAAATACGAGGTGGGTGGGTGTGAGTGATTTCATGGTTTCGAGCACATCGGCATAACCATCCATAGGTGTATCGTAGGTTTTATAGTTTCCTTGATCGTCCTTAGGAATATAAAAGTCCTGTTCACCTACATAAAAAGCCTTGTCATATTCCACAGCATCGCCATGTTCATCGGTAAGGCCTTCGCGGGGAAGCACCATGATGGCGCCGTTCATCCCTGAGATGACATGAAAGGGTACCATCAGTCCGCCGGGAGCGCAGTGGTAAACGAAGACACCGGTTTTTGTGGCCTTAAACCTGAATGTTTTGGTTTGTCCCGGACCTACTTCCGATAGATCCCCTCCACCCAGAGCGCCTGTAGCAGCGTGGAAATCAATGTTGTGCATCATGGTACTGGTAGTAGGATTCTTAAGGGTGAGCTGCACATAATCATTCTGGTGTACAACAACTATGGGACCTGGAACTGTGCCATTGAATGTGAGTGCCCATGTTTTAACACCGGGTGCTATCTCTATCAGTTTCTCCTGTACCAGCAACTCAACTGCAACTATCACAGGATCACCGTCGGCCTTCTGCGTATGCTCAGGCAATGCAGGCGGATCAACAAGCCTTTGGGTTACTAATTTGATGTCTTTATCTATTTCATCAGCTTCAGTAAAAACAGATTCATTTCCTTTAGAATTGCAGCCTGCCATAAGCGCGGCGGCAAGCAAAATTATTGCATAATTCAAAAAATAGTTTCTCAATTCCATATATTTCATAACAAGTAGATTTTAGTTATAACCAGGCATACCTTATCAAGAGCCGCAGCATTTGCAGCTTCATTAGTATGCATTGAATCTATGTATTTGTTTATCAGACACATAGAGTATAAACAAAACTTAAGGGAAAATGCTTGTTGTAGTATTCAAGCTTCGCTCGTGAGGTTTCTCGGTGCTGTTTCTACGCCAGGGTATTTGTAGAAGGTGGTGCTGAACTTTCAGTTAGCTGGAAGATTCTTGATTACCTTACCGATGCCATCAATTTACCGGTGAATTTACACGTTGATGGTTATCACTCCATGGGGAAGGGATGTGGTTAATGTGGTGAGGTAATACACGCTAGCGGGGCGTCTATGTTTTGTTCTTGGTTCTTGGTTCTTTGTTCGATGTTTGGGGTAGCATTCAGCACTCTGCAATCAGTAATCTCAACTTACTATTTTGGCTTCAAATTTGTATCTTTAGATTTGAATATAGCCAAATCCATGAAATCACTCCTGATTATCTTCCTTGCAGTTATCCCGATGACGCTCCTGGCACAGGTGAGAGTTTACAAGGGGACATCAGGATACACTAGTGATGTGATCTGCAACATTAAGGATGGGAAAATCTACAGCAAAACATCCGGCTACACATCAGATGTAATCTGCCATGTAAAGGGTAATAAAATTTACAAGGGCACGAGTATGTACTCTTCGGATGTCCTTTATACGGTAAAGGATGGCAAAGTTTACAAGGGCAATTCAGGATACACAAGTGATATCATCTTCACCATCCGCGAAGGCAAATTATACAAAGGAACATCTTCCTACAGCTCAGATGTAATGGCCACAATAAGGGACGGCAAAGTCTACACCGGCAACTCAAACTATTCCAGCGACATAGAATTCACCATTCGGGGGGATGCAACGGTGGAGGAGTTTGTGGGGGTGTGGTACGCGGTTAGATATGGGTGGTGAAATAGCTGGGCGCGGGGCGTATGTTCTGTTCTTGGTTCTTGGTTCTTTGTTCGAGGATGGAATGGCATAGGGCATAGGGCATAGAAGTATTACTCTCACTTTCAGTTATCAATTTTTCAGTTGTCTGTTTTCAGTTTCTTTTTGTTCTGGGTTCTGGGTTCAGGGTTGAAGAGATTTGTGTTACGCGGTGCGTTTATCGCAGCTTCTTTGCCCTATGCCCTCTGCTCTATGCGATACCATATAATTTCTCAATAGAACCACTACGTACATATACGTATTTACATACGACACTTTCAAATCGTAACTTATTGGAAAAGTAGTATTTATACGTATTGACACCACCCCACCCTGACCATACCTTTACAACCATTTTGCCAAATTAGATTTCCATTTGAATTGAATGGGTTCTGCTAGCATATTATGCATGGAAGAAAATTCATAGCCGCACCGATAAAAAAGTTCCAGAAAATATAGCATTAACGAGAAAAAAATACAATCAAACAACACAATTTATGAAAGCACTTTTACAAAAAATGAAAAGTCCTCTCCTACTCATCCTCATGCTGATGATGACAGCTGGGTGGAGTAATTTGGCCGTTGGGCAGTGTACGGTTGATACGGATAAGGATGATTACGCTCCAGGGGAGACGGTAATCATTACCGGGACCAATTGGATGCCGGGTGAGTCCGTTCAACTCTCTTTGGTTCACCTAGATCCCATTCCAACCCATGATCATGAAATATGGTTCGTTTGGGCAGATTCAGCCGGCAATATAAACGATACTTGGTTTGTTGAAGAACAGGAATTAGGTACTTCATTTAGGCTTGAGGCCTTGGGTATGGAATCGGATTGTTATGCGGAGTGTTTTTTTACTGATGGGGGAGTTGAATTTATTACTTCCGGCTTGCCTGAAGGAATTCAATTATTAATTCCACATCAATATACAAAAGCAACAGGAAATCCGGACATTATTACTACTGCGAGTTATACAGATTTTTTAATAGCTTTTAAAAATAATCTACCGGTTAATTTTACTTATCCAGCATCTCATGAAGTTAACGGTGAAGTTTATAATCGGATAAACGTTACAATTTCTGATGATATAACTCTTTATACTCCAGGTAATAATGGATATGGCTTTACTTTTACTTCAAATAAGTCAGGTTTAGTTGTAACTGGCATTTATGAGTTATGTCCTAAACCGACAATTATTTCACAACCAACCGCACAAGCAGTAACATACGGTTCAAATGCAACTTTTTCTGTTTCTGCTGAGGATGCATTAAGTTATCAATGGGAGATAAATTCAGGCTCAGGCTTCAGTAGTATTGAGGGAGCTGCAAACTCAACTTATACTGTATCTAATCCAATAGTTTCAATGACTGGATATCAATACAGATGTATTATTACTAACGATTGTGGTTCGGTTACAAGTCAGGAAGTTAGTTTAGCAGTTAATCCATTAACCATTACAGTAACAGCAGATGCTAAAACCAAGGTATACGGTGAAGCGAATCCTGCTCTTACTTATACTTTCACACCTGCTTTAATTGGAAATGATGCATTTACAGGTGCCCTGGCAAGGGTTACCGGAGAGAATGTTGGGGATTATGCTATTGGACAAGGTACTCTGTTACTGAGCATCAATTATACTCTTAGTTTCACTGGTGCCAACTTTGCTATCACTCCGCTCACAATATTTGTAACAGCAGATGCAAACCAGAGCAAGGTTTATGGTTCGACAGATCCTACGTTCACTTATGACTTCACACCTGATTTGATTGTCGGTGATGCATTTACTGGTGCCCTTGCAAGAGTTCCCGGTGAGGATGTTGGAACTTATGCCATCAACCAAGGTTCACTTGGGCTCAGCAGCAATTACATACTTGATTTTACTGGTGATGATTTTGCTATTACACAGCTTACAATATATCTAACAGCAGATGCTAACCAGAGCAAGGTTTATGGTTCGACAGATCCTGCATTCACTTATGAATACACCCCTGCTTTGATTGTCGGTGATGCATTTACAGGTGAACTGGCAAGAGTTGCCGGTGAAAATGTTGGAACTTATGCCATCAACCAAGGTTCACTTGCGCTAAGCACCAATTACACACTTGATTTTACAGGTGCTGATTTTGAAATCACTAAGCGTCCGATAACAGTTACCGTTGATGCCAAGTCAAAAGTATATGGTGAAGCAGATCCAGCACTGACCTATCAGATCACCTCTGGTGCTCTTGCATTTGCTGATGCATTCACCGGTGCTCTTTCAAGAGTTGCAGGTGAGAATGTTGGTGCATACGCCATTGAGCAAAATACACTGGCTCTCTCAACCAATTAT
>JAGXGB010000062.1 GCA_024636955.1 Bacteroidales bacterium | reverse complement strand
TGTTTACACTGAATGGCTGGGCTTTTATTAAGCTATTTGGATTCTCGCTGATGACCTTAAAGAGTGTGAGCTTGTTATGGCTGGCAATATTCCTGTTTGTATTTTTTAGATATAGCGTTAAAAGGCTTGATATAAAAGTTGCATGGTTAGGCTTGCTACTGTTAAGTGCCAACGCATTTATTTTCCAGTACAGTTTTGTGTTCAGACCTGAAATCATGGTGCTTACACTTGGGTTTATTTCGTTTATTGGGGTTGAGAAATACCTTTCAAATGGAAATAAATGGCTGGTGGTTTTAGCCGGTATTTCAGCGGGACTGGCTGCATCAGCACATCTTAACGGCCTGATATTTATAGGGGCCGGGAGTCTTGTGCTATTGTGGAAGAGAAAACCGGCAGCATCAGTAATACTGGCATTTTCATCGCTTATAGGTTTAGCGGTCTATTTCTACGACTTCAGTTCAGAGTATAATTTTGCCTACTGGTATTACCAATTGAATGACTCGCCTGCTTTACATAAGTCGTCGGTAATGCCTTCCTCCGTTGTATATCTGCTAAAGATTCTGCGTGAGCATCTGCGTTTCTTCCATAGTCCTAAGGAAATTGTTATGAGTTTGTTAATGCTATTCACTATTATTGTGAATTTCAAGGATCTCAAGAATAACACCATCTATCTGCATTACCTGGTTCTATTGGTTTTTCTGCTTTCACTTATCTCAGTTCACACTACCAGTAAGTATCTTCTTTTGTACTTACCTGTTATAATGTTGATAATGCTACGTTCACTGGGGCGTATATGGCGCGGAGAGGTTGAAAAACCGAGGATGGTGACTGATCCAGACAAGCAGATAAAGGTAGCCGGTGTTTTATTGCTTTTATATTTTGGTGTTCACTTAACGTACGATGTCCTGATTTCAGTTAATAAGTATGATACAAAGAAGAATGCAGCCATTACAGAGAAATATTTCCCTGAAAACACATCACAGCTGAATATACTGGCACCAATGGAATTTGTATTCAATGAAATTCCGAAATACAACAGGATTCAGAGCGACCTAAGCATCGCAGAAATGCAAAAACGTAATGAAATCAATGGAAGCTCATTCTTTAGTCTGATGGATTCGCTTCAGATAGATGGGATTATATTATCAGATGAATATAAGCGAAAATTCGGACTTATGGTAATGGATGGGGAAGATCTGCTGCACGAAAACTATAAATTAAAAGGGGAGGAGGGTGGTTACACTTTCCTGGTCAGGCAGCCTACTTCTCCTCTTTAACCATTCGTTCAAGCTTCTTATCATAGTATTCCTCAGAAGTCATGAATCCCATTGACCAGGTTTCTTTCTTTTCAGCGACACCCTTGTCATTCATGTGCATCCACACGCCGTCCTTCAAATTGCCTTTATAGGGACCAGAGATGAACACCCTTCCGTTGGGATGATAGAAAGTGGCCAGGCCTTCGAGCTTATCGTTGTGGTAGGTTGCTTTGGTTTTAACGGGTCCATCGTAAAAATACTGAATCCAGTTACCTTCTTTTTTGCCGTTAAGGTATGTTAGTTCTTCGAGCAAAGATCCCTTGGCATAATAAGTTTTCCACGAACCATGTGGCACTCCTTTAACGTAGTTTTCTTCAGCAATTACAATTGAATCTGCATTGAAGTATTTCCACAATCCGTCTTTTTTTTCATTGATATAAAGTCCTTCAGATACTTTGAATCCGCGCTGAAACATCTTTGTATAGGCGTTAGTGCCTTTTTCGGAGAAGATAACCTTTGCAGTGACTTTTCCGGTTGAATCATAATAGGTGAATTCACCTTCAGGGATATTGTTGTTGAAATGACCCTTGTAAAGAATATTTCCTTTTGGATCTTTCTTCTCCCAGGCACCATGTTTTACAGGTGCATCATTGTTTTCTTTTTTTCCTGACTGAGCAATCAATACAGTACCATTCAGGAATGTGGTTATCAGTAGAGTGCAAACGATGAAATGCTTTATATTCATTTTCTTTGACGGTCTTTATTATCAATTGTTGGTAACGATGCTATAATCCTCATAGCAAACAGTTTCGTATCTTTGTCAGCAAAATTATAAAAACTTGAGTTACAAGCAGCGTTATTATGAATACCTATCCTTCCCGATTACTTGAAGAGGCAATTGTTGAACTCGTAAAATTACCCGGGATCGGTAAGCGCACTGCATTAAGGCTTGCTCTTTGGTTATTGAAACAAGATCCTTTAAAGGCGCAGGCATTGGGTAATGCAGTGATTAACTTAAGAACCAAAATTTCGTATTGCCAGGTTTGTCATAATATTGCTGATACTGACACGTGCAATATTTGTGCCGATAATAAACGTGATCATTCAATTCTATGTATAGTTGAAGACATCAGGGATGTTATGGCTATCGAAAACACAAATCAATACAGAGGTATTTACCATATTCTGGGTGGAATAATTTCCCCAATGGAGGGAGTTGGGCCACAGGACATAAATATTGCTTCGCTGATTGAAAAGACTATGCAACAGCAAATAAATGAGGTTATTATGGCATTGCCCTCTACCACAGAGGGTGACACAACAGCCTATTACATCTTCAGGAAGATTCAAAGCAATGTACCCACCATCACTTCAATCTCCAGAGGTATTGCTATAGGTGATGATCTGGAATATGCTGATGAGGTTACACTAGGTAAATCAATTAGAAACAGAATTCCTTTTGATAGGACTATGTGAAAATCAATAAAAAACAAAATTCCTTTTGACAGGACTATGTGAGAAATTCATGCCGCAGTTTGTTCATAAGGAAAGAACGAATAAATAAAACTTCTACACACTAATTTATAAAGTCAATACATGGTTCAGGAATTACTTGCCCTTAAAGCTGTCAATGCAATATCAATCCTTTTTGATGTGCAAATTGATACAGATGATGTTACGATACAACGAACAATTTCAAACTTCAGGGAGCAGGGTGATTATTCACTGGTAGTATTTCCGTTGTTAAAGATCAGTAAAAAGTCGCCTGAAGAAACTGCCAGGATGATAGGGGATAAGCTCCTTGAAACAACTCCTGAGCTTGATTCATACACTGTAATTAAAGGCTTCCTTAACCTGAAACTTAAAGATGCTGTTTGGATCAATTTTCTCAATGATAATTATGCGTTGGAGAAATTTGGAATAGTGAGTGTTAACGATGAAGAACCACCAGTTGTAGTTGAATTTTCATCGCCAAACACCAATAAACCGCTGCATCTTGGGCATATCAGGAATAATTTACTTGGCGATTCAGTATCAAGAATACTCAATGCTAACGGTCAGAAAGTAATTAAAGTAAACCTTGTAAATGACCGTGGCATTCACATTTGTAAGTCAATGCTTGCATGGAAGCTCTTTGGAAATGATGCTTCACCCGAATCTACCTCCAAAAAGGGCGATAAGCTGGTTGGAGATTTTTATGTTTTATTTGATAAGAAGCTGAAAGAAGAAGTAGCACAGCTTAAAGAGCAGGGGATGAGTGAAGAAGAAGCAACTGCAGCTTCCACTCTTATGGCGAAGGCCAGGCAAATGCTTATACTTTGGGAACAGCAAGATGTTGATGTGCGATCACTTTGGAGCAGAATGAATACATGGGTATATAGCGGATTTGAACAAACTTATAAGAAGCTGGGTATTGAATTTGATAAAACCTATTATGAATCGGATACCTACCTGTTAGGAAAAGAAATTGTAGAAGATGGTGTGAACAGGAATGTCCTATACCGTAAAGATGATAATTCCGTTTGGATTGATCTGGCTGCTGACGGTCTTGATGAAAAACTACTTCTCAGGGCAGATGGTACATCAGTTTATATGACACAGGATCTTGGAACCGCTCAACTGCGGTATGATGAATTCCACCCGAAGTCAATGATATACGTTGTTGGAAATGAACAGAACTACCATTTTGATGTATTAAAGCTCGTGTTAGGAAAGCTTGGCAAATACTGGTCTGAGAGCCTGATGCACTTATCCTATGGCATGGTGGAGTTGCCCGAAGGGAAGATGAAATCGCGCGAAGGTAAAGTTGTGGACGCCGATGACCTTGTTGAGGAAATGATCAATACTGCCAGGGAAATGACGCTGGAACTCGGCAAGATTGAGGACTTTGAAAATGAAGAAGCTCTTGAGCTATACCGTAAAGTAGGATTAGGCGCGCTTAAGTACTTTATACTAAAAGTGGACCCAAAGAAAAACATGGTATTTAATCCCGCTGAAAGCATTGACTTTAATGGTAATACCGGTCCATTTATCCAATACACTTACGCAAGGATTCAATCCATTATCCGCAAAGCTCAGGATATTGATATTGCATTCAGTTCTTCGACACCTCTTCATAACAAGGAAATTGGACTTATCATTCTGAATTATTCCTTCCCACAGATGTTGCAACAAGCTGCGGGGGAGTTTTCACCATCAGTAATAGCCAATTATCTTTACGAACTTGCAAAGGAATACAATCAGTTCTATCATGAATTAACTATTCTTAAAGAAGACGACACTGAAAAGAAAGCACTCAGGCTGGCACTATCGCGGTTGACTTCCTATAATCTAAAGAACGGTATGCAGATGTTAGGAATTGAAATGCCTGATAGAATGTGATGCTATCAGGCCACTCTAATAACTGAATATCATTGCGTTAAGCATCATTATTTGATCAATTAAACAAAGACTGCTCCTGGGGAGAGGAGCAGTCAATTTAATCAGGTAAAAGGGGGAAGATATGAACGATGTTCCTTCATATATAGTAATGACAATATTTTCGGGTTTTACCCTAAAAAAACTTTGAAAAAAGTTTTTAATAGCATGCAATCTATTCTCACCATACAATTATATTATAGTTAAACTTGCGGGTTGCATTGCCTGATATCACATAAAAAAAAGAACCACACTTACGTGTAGTTCTTTTTTTATGCAGATTTCATATAGTTTAAAACTACCAGGTGAATACCTGTTCTTAATCTGTTTTATTTATTTGATACTCACTTTACTTGTTGCAACTCCATGAGTGGTTGTTAAGCGCAGAATATACAAACCTGCCGGTACATAAGTGATATCAGCAGCGAAGTGGGTGTTGTTAATACTTGATTCGTAAATCACTTTACCTGAAGAAGTAACAAGGCTCATTTTAATAACTTCAATCTGGCTGGTAATATTCAGCACATCATTTGCAGGATTAGGATAAATATTGAAACTTTCACTAAGCTTTATGTTATTTGTGCTTGTTGAGAATGTGATTACAATATCATCCACCATAAAGATAAACTTATCATTTGAAACACATTGGATGCCAACATAGGCTTCCTGACCAGTGTATGCTGATAAATCGTACTCAACGTTTGTCCATGCATCTGCAGGTGCTTGTACCGGACCGGCTACAGTTACAAAGCTTGAAGGATTTAAGTCGGTTGTTGAAACAACTATCTTGTATTCCTCAAGTCCGTATTGATCCGTGTATGATTTAACCCATAAGTTGATTTTAGCATCATTGCCTAACAGCACTTTTGGTGAAATTAAATAATCATTATTAGGAGAGTTTGTTGAAGCAAAACATGCCCCAAGACGTGAACCTCCATGTGCTTCCATACCTGTAACTGCAGGTGTGGTAGTTAAAGGATTAAATACAATGTATGCCATTGGTTGTCCTGAATTTGGGAAAGTAACGTTAGTAATTCCATAAGTGTTACTACCATCAACATCGAGGTTTGTCCAGGGACTCATGTCAAGACTGAAATCAGGATACTCTTCGAAATCGAGAATCAAACTATTACCACCTGCAATAACTGCAACAGCTGCATTTGAGTTTCCTGATTCACCTTCATTGTAAACTGCTCTTACATGATATTCATAAGTGCCGGGTGCTAATCCGTTATCATCATAAGAAGTAACAGGTATAATTGCACTGTTGACCTTAACGCCATTTCGGTAAACATTATAGCCCAGTACTTCTCTATCACCACCTCTTACTACGTTAGGCTTAGGACTGCTGTTGTTGCTTGTAGCAACTTTTGTTAAAGCAGTATAGATTGGTGAAGAATTGCCACTAACCGGTTTTTTATTGGGAGCGCCGATGTAGAAATCATCAACCAGCAGGAAGAAAGCATCTTCAGAAACACAATTTATGGCAACGTATACTTCCTGTCCTTCATAGTCTGACAGGTCATAGGTAAACTCACCGTATGAACCGGTAGGTGCTGTAACATAAGCTCCAGTGCTAATTGTTGTGAAGGCTGATGGAGTAGGGGTTGTTGTGGAAACAGCCACTTTAAAACGCTCCAATCCATATTGGTCAGTATAACTCATGGCCATGAAAGATGCAATATCACCTGCATTAATTAATCTTTTTGGTGAAATAAGCCAATCATTGTTGAATGGGGGAGGTACACTGTTAAAACATGAAGCAGTTTTTTCACCGGAGAAAGCTACGTTCTCAGTCATTGCTGGATCAGTAGCCAGTGAATTGAAAATAATAAATGATTGTGCGTCGCCACCATTTGGCCAGATGTATCCTTCTACCACGTATGTTTGTCCACCATCAACATCAACATTAGTCCATGGAGAGAAGGAAATTGAGAAATTCTCGTATGACTCAAAGTCATCAAAGAAAAATTCTCCTGAACCACCACCCGGAGCATTCCAGTTTAGTGTTACATTATTGCCTGCTACTACTGCTGTTAAATCAGTTGGAGGATTTAATGCACTTTGAACATTTAAGGTTACAGACACTTCACTTACAGGTGTAGTTGTGCTGTTATTGGTTATGATTAAAGCAGAATTATAAGTACCAGTTGTTAGTGATGTAGCATCAAGAAAAACACTCACTTCAGAAGTTGTTCCTGCAGCAGTTGTACCTGATGTTGGATTAGTGGATAGCCATGCAGGGTTTCCATCTAATGCAATTGACCATGTTAAAGGTGCATCACCATTGTTGATGATAAATAAGGTAACAGTTGCTGATTCACCCGGTGCAACAGTACTGGTTATTTGACCAGGATCAGTTGTAATCTGAGGACCTGGTGCTACACCAAGCGTGCCGAGCATGCGGTACATTCCACCATTATTCTGATCAGTGTTAAAACTTCCGGCATATCCTACTGAGCTATTAAAGTAATCACTTGCCAGGAATTGTTTTTCTCCGGTTCCGGCAAACAATGTCCATGTTAAACCACCATCAGTTGAGTATGATGCTCCTGTTGCGCCGGCAGCAGCGCCAGTAGTAACGTATGTTCCGGTGCTTCCAGGTACTGCTGAAAGGTTGTTGGTAAGGAAAGGACCTGAAGGAGTAATGGTTTCCCATGTTTGTCCGCCATTTGTAGTTTTACGAATTGAAACAAGCGCAACAGTTTGAGCAACTATTCCGTTAAGTGGATCAGTAAAAGCAATCATATTAATACCTCCGTTTGTACCCGGGGTAATGTTAGCATTAGTAACTCTCCATGTTAAGCCACGATCATCAGAAATGTA
>JAGXGB010000061.1 GCA_024636955.1 Bacteroidales bacterium | reverse complement strand
TCGTCGGCAGCGTCAGATGTGTATAAGAGACAGATCAACAACTAATGATCATTAAAGCAATGGTTAATAATTTACAGCTTCCCGTAGAGATCATAGCCTGCCCGATAAGCAGGGAGTCTGACGGACTTGCAATGAGTTCAAGGAACGCAAGGTTAAATGATGAAATGAGGTTAGCAGTCCCTTTTATCTACCGCCAACTTCAACTTGCAGCCAAAAATGCACCTGAAATGTTGGCTAAGGACCTGGAGCTTTTTGTCGCGAAATCTTTTGAAAACTACCATTCTTTGCGTTTAGAATATTTTGTTGTTGCTGATGGAGATACCCTTCAACCTATAAAGGGACACATAACACCAAACGCATATGGATTTATAGCTGTATTTGCCGGAGATATCAGGCTGATAGATAATATTCGATTAATTTAGTATTTTTGCGCCCTATGATGTTAGAGATCTTAAAATCAAAAATACACAGAGCAACCATTACTGAATCAAACCTTCATTATATTGGTAGTGTTGGCATTGATGAAGACCTCATGGATGCTGCCAATTTAGTGGAGTTTGAGAAAGTTCAGGTCCTCAATATTAATAATGGTGAGAGACTTGAAACATACGTTATCCGAGGACTTAGAGGTTCAGGGATGATTTCACTGAATGGTGCTGCTGCACGTAAAGCTGTTGCCGGTGACTTGGTTATTATTGCCGCTTTCGCTCAAATGACACCTGAGGAAGCAAAAAACCATACACCTGCAATTGTTTTCCCCGATCAATTCAACAAAATAGTCAGATAGGTTTGAAAAAGCATCTACTTGTTGTTCTGCGGTTTACCTTTTTCCTTGGCATAGGAATCTTTTTTATCTGGCTTTTCCTCAAAAATCTTACCCCTGATCAAAAGAACGAGATTATTAAATCTCTCAAAATTGCTAATTATAGCTGGATTATAGTTGCAATGCTTTTAGGCTTATTAAGCCATTGGATACGGGCTTTACGATGGAGGATACTGATAGAGCCACTTGGTTATAAACCTCGTAAGCTTAACGTTTATATGGCTGTGCTAATCGCATACCTTGCCAATTTAGCCTTACCACGATTGGGTGAGGTAAGCAGATGTGGTATTTTAGCTCAATACGAAAAGATACCGTTCAATAAATCATTTGGTACTGTTATTACCGAAAGAATTATTGACATGATTACATTTGTGTTGCTTTTTTTTCTCATGATATTCACAATGTCAGCCAAGCTTAGTGAGTATGTGACTCAAAAAATATATCTTCCTCTGCAATCAAAACTGAATATAACTGATGCGCTTGAAAGTAGCCTCTTGTGGTCGTTAATTGGAATTACAGTTGTTGCCATTGTAGTTTTTCTCTTTTTAAGGAAAAGGCTGATTAATACCAAAGCATACCTTAAGGTTAATAATATGTTGACCGGTTTCTTAGCCGGAATTCAATCACTGTTGAAGATCAGGCAACCTATCCTGTTTTTAGTTTATACTATTGCCATTTGGGTGTTGTATCTCCTTATGGCCTATGTGGTTTTCTTCAGTTTGAAGGAAACATCAAGCCTGTCAATGGAAGCAGGCCTTGCCATTCTTGTATTTGGATCGGTAGGAATCATGATTGTGCAGGGAGGCATTGGAATTTATCCTGCTATAGTAGCCGAAACCCTCCTTTTGTTCTCTATCTCATCAACAACCGGTTACGCAATGGGCTGGCTTATATGGTCAAGCCAAACGATAATGATTCTCATTGCAGGCGTTTTTTCCTTACTTTTGCTTAATACCTTCAATAAAAAAGGAAATGGCAAGCTTCAACCGGATACAACAGAAAATATCAGATCAACTGATCCTTCAGTCAGTTCTAACTGATTGGCATTCAAATAATAAGAAAGTTGTATTTACAAACGGTTGCTTTGATCTTATTCACAGAGGTCATATAGATTATTTGGCAAAAGCAGCTGACCTGGGTGATGTTCTTATTATCGGCCTTAACTCTGATGCCTCCGTTCAGCGAATTAAAGGTAAAAACAGGCCAATTATTGATGAGTATTCCCGCGCCCTTGTTTTAGCATCGTTTGAATTTGTTACCTCCGTTGTAATCTTTGATGAGGATACACCTTACAATATTATTAAACTTATACAACCTGATGTTCTTGTAAAAGGAGCTGATTATAAGGTAGAAGAGATAGTAGGCCATGATATTGTGCTATCAAAAGGCGGAGAGGTAATTACACTTGAGTATCTGCCCGGTTTCTCAACTTCTGCAATAGAAAATAAGATCAGGAATAACTTTTAAATAAAGCAATAATGTCAAAAGTGAAAACCGCTTTCTTCTGTAGAAATTGCGGTAGTGAATCACCTAAGTGGATTGGCAAATGCCCTTCATGTGGTGAATGGAATACATACACCGAGGAGATCGTTCAACGCAATGATAAAACAGCTTCAAAAGTTTATAGAGCTGAGAAGAACCCGGTTTTAATTGATGATGTTTCAATTGCTGATGAGCATAGAATTGATACTGCAAACAACGAACTGAACCGTGTATTAGGAGGAGGATTGGTGCCAGGGTCGGTTGTACTGATAGGAGGTGAGCCCGGAATTGGGAAATCAACATTAATGCTTCAGGTGGCTCTTAACATGAAAAACCAGAAGTTCCTATACGTATCGGGTGAAGAAAGTGAGCAACAAATAAGAATGAGGGCTGAAAGGCTTGGTTTAGGTAAAAACCAGTGCTACATTTTAACTGAAACGTCATCATCAGCAGTAATAAGCCAGTGCGAGAAGCTTCAACCTCAAATTGTGCTGGTTGATTCCATTCAAACGCTTGTTAGTGACAATATCGACTCCTCTCCCGGAAGCATATCACAGATAAGGGAAACTACTTTTGAACTTTTACAATTTGCAAAAAGAACCAATGTCCCCGTTTTCCTTATTGGCCATATAACCAAGGAAGGAACACTTGCCGGCCCCAAAGTGCTTGAACACATGGTTGATACAGTGCTCCAGTTTGAAGGCGACCGCAACTATGGGTTCAGGATTTTGCGATCAGTGAAAAACAGATTTGGAAGCACTTCTGAGCTAGGTATTTATGAAATGAACAACTCAGGATTACGTGAAGTTACAAACCCTTCAGAACTCTTGCTAGGTCAGCATGAAGAATTGCTCAGCGGAACTGCTATTGCTGCAACACTCGAAGGTTTGAGACCAATGCTTATAGAAACCCAGGCACTGGTGAGCACTGCTGCCTACGGAACTCCTCAGCGCTCATCCACGGGTTTTGATACCCGACGTTTGAACATGTTACTGGCAGTGCTGGAAAAACGTTGTGGTTTCAAATTAGGTGTAAAGGATGTATTCTTGAATATTGCCGGAGGCATCAAAGTTGTTGATCCGGCAACTGACCTGGCAATAGTTAGCGCTATTCTGTCGTCAAATATTGATATCCCCATTCATCCAAAAACCTGCTTCGCAGGTGAAATTGGGCTTTCAGGTGAAATCAGACCGGTCAACAGAATTGAACAAAGAGTAACAGAAGCAGAAAAAATAGGGTTTACTTCAATCATTATCTCCAAAAACAATGTTAATGCTGCCAAAGCAGTGGCTAAGAAAATAAAGATTGAGGCAATCAGTAAAATAGATCAATTAGGCAAAATAATCTTCACCCAAAACTAAACAACATGGCTGTACCAGGCAAATTTAACAAATTGCATATCACCAAAATAGTTGAGTTTGGGGTGTACCTTCACGCGGATGACCTTGGTGAAATACTGCTGCCAATGAAATGGGTGCCTGATAAGTGTAAGCCTGATGATGAAGTTGAAGTGTTCGTATACTTTGATTCGTCTGACAGGCTTATTGCAACCACTATGAAACCTTATGCAGTGGTTGGCGACTTTGCATTCCTCAAGGTTAATGCTGTCAACGATGTGGGAGCTTTCCTTGATTGGGGCCTTGAAAAGGATTTATTATTACCTTACCGAGAACAAAAATATAAAGTTGAACAGGACAACTGGCATGTTGTACATGTGTTCTCTGACGACAAAGGAAGAATAGCTGCATCAACGGTTCTTGAAAAATATATTGATACCGAAACAAGCGAGCTAACCATTGGTCAGGAAGTTGACCTGCTTCTCTATGCAGCCTCTGACTTAGGGTTTAAGGCAATAATTAATAACCGTTATGAAGGAGTTATATACGCCAACGAGGTATTCCAGCAACTTAAACGCGGGCAAAAATTAAAAGGCTACATCAAGTTTGTTCGTGATGATGGTAAGGTTGACCTCACTCTTTATAAATCAGGTTATATAGATAAGATTGACGAGTTGTCAGAAAAAGTACTTAGTGAACTTGCTAATGCTGAAGGTTTCCTTCCATTAAACGATAAAAGCTCTCCTGAGGAGATCTACCTTGCCCTGGGCATGAGTAAGAAAAATTTCAAACAAAGCATAGGCAAACTATTTAAACTCAGGTCTATAACTATTGATGATACTGGCATAAGGTTGGTAAATGATAAACAGGATTAGATCCTACACGTTCTAATTTACCTTCCAACACGCCTGAATCAATACTCAGGTATTTTTAATTGCACTTAATTATTCATCCTGCTTAAATATACCGAATCACTTATCTTCTTCTTACTTTCAGTATAAATCAAATCAGGGTTATAATAGAACATCCAGATATGCATTGGTGCAGTATGAACAGGCAGGGGTATTGTGCATGAGCCATCGCGGCGATAAGCAACATTGCTTATTAATTCTGATTGCCCATCACCACCCTCATCAACAAATACAGCTATCATTACTTTATCGTCGTCATTAGTGTGGTTACCTTTTGCCAGGCTTTTCCATGTAATATGAGCGGCGTCAGCTTCTATTATAAGTGTGGTTTCTTCAGGTTTCATTAATTCTCCCCGTGATATCATCACCCTTGAATAGTCGAGTACAGTGCCTTCAGTTTTTTTATCAAAGCAAGTTTGAATGAGGTGCTTACGAATTTCGTTCATTGGCATGTCATGATCTGTATCCTGATACCCTATATTAATGAATTTCTTGAGTGATCTGATAAATCTTCCTGCCTGTTTGATCTTGTTTCGGTGGTGTGTTTGTCCTTCAGTCTGGGGGTTTTCTACATGAGCCGGTTTAGCTCTAATGCAATATTTGCCATTTCTGTAATAATGAATTATCGGTCCTAGGCTGCCCGATGCGCCGTCGCCATTTCTAATTGCCATTTTCGTAATAGATTGATTGTTAGTTATTTAATTAATTGTGGGTATTGAAGCGTACCTGATTGATTACCATCATCTCTATGTCATCTCTATGTCATCTCTATGCCAAGTCTATGTCATCTCTATGTAAAAGATAGCGATGAGATAGTTGTGAGATAGGTTTTACATAGGCATAATGTTACTAAATCTGTTGCGAATATAATAATTTTTTATACGGGTAAAGTATATTACCACATTTTAAATATTGAATTCTTCTGATGCATTAGAACCGCAATTTGAGGTAGTACGTGTGTTGTGTTAAAATGACTTGAAAATACTAACACACAGATTACGAGACTAATAATTCTATAGTGATAAACTTACTATGTGAAAAGATGTAATAAATAGAAGGAAGTGTGTAACAAAATTTATTTAATCTATTCACAACTTTGCATAACAATTTGGGAGAACCACTTCAAATAAATAATCAACCACTTTTAAATCTTAAATTATGAAAAAATTACTTTTTGCATGCATCATCCTCGCACTTTCTTTCGGAGTTAATTTTGCTGTTAATGCCGCAGAAGCCAAACCGGTAACTGAAACTGAAATCTCAGAAAAGGATGCTGAAAGAGCAAAAGTGCTTAATGAGCGCTTAATTGAAATTAAAGAAATGGATAAATCAAATATGACGGCTATTGAGCGCAGAGAGTTGCGTTCAGAAGTTAAAGCTATAAAAGAAGAACTTGCCCAGGCTAGTGGTGGAGTTTACTTATCTATTGGCGCAATTATAGTAATTATCCTATTGCTTATATTGTTACTATAAAGTACCAGATTTATATCATAGATCTTATATTTGTCTTTTGGCATTATATTTGAATACGTGATGCAAATCCCATAATCTCAACACCATGAAAAAGATTCTTTCATTTATTTTAATCGCTTCAATGTTGGCTGCATGTTCAACCAACAGGGTGACCGGGCGTAAACAATTAAGTTTGGTACCTGAGTCAGAATTGCAAACGATGGCTAGCCAGCAGTATGATGCCTTCCTTAGTGAAAACAAAGTAGTGAATCCGTCATCAAGTCAGGATGCTGCCATGGTACATAAAGTTGGAAGAGATATTGCAGCAGCTATTACCGAGTATTATAATAATGCTGGCCAGGGTGATTTATTAAAGGGCTATGAATGGGAATTTAACCTTGTTGACAATAAGGATATAAATGCCTGGGCAATGCCTGGAGGTAAGGTTGTTGTTTATACCGGAATATTGCCTGTTACTCAGAGCGAAGATGGACTTGCAGTGGTATTAGGCCATGAAATTGCACATGCTATAGCTCAACATGGTAATGAAAGGATGAGTCATCAATTAGTTCAACAACTTGGTGGTATGGCTTTACAAGTAGCCTTAGCTAATAAACCACAGCAAACACAGGATATATTTCTTACTTCATATGGAATTGGCTCTACTGTTGGAGCTTTGTTACCATTCTCAAGGAAAGAAGAACTTGAGGCTGACAAATTCGGCTTATTCTTTTCAGCTATGGCAGGATACAATCCACAGGAAGCAATTCCTTTCTGGCAGAGAATGGCCGGTTCAGGCGGAGGTAAACCACCTGAATTCCTTAGTACTCACCCTGCTGATGATACGCGTATTAAAAAATTAGAGGGAATAATGCCCGAGGCTATGAAATTCTACAATGCATCCTCTAAAAGCCCGGGTTCAGGCAGTAAGGGTACAACTACCGGTAAAGGTACTGGCACAAAACCCAAAGTAAAAAAAATCAGACTATAACCAATGGTGTATTACCATACAATAGCTTAAACTTTACAAATCAAAATTATGAAAAAGATCAATTTAATTATTTACCTGATGGTGGCTATTACCTTGGCGGGATGTTCTTCTATGAACAAATCGCAGAAAGGTGCCGTTATTGGGGCTGCTGGCGGCGGAGCTACCGGCGCTGTTATTGGCAGGGCTTCAGGTAACACTGCTATGGGTGCTATTATTGGCGCAACTGTTGGTGGTGTTGCTGGTGCTGTTATTGGCAGACAAATGGACAAACAGGCTGCTGAAATGGAGAAAGAAGTGCCTGGCGCTAAAGTTGAGCGTGTGGGTGAAGGTATCGTTATTGAATTCAACGGTGAAATTTTGTTCGGCTTTGATAAATCAGGTCTTACAACTGAGGCAATTAGCAACCTTAGTAGTCTTACTGATATCCTCAATAAGTACCCGAATACTGATATAGTGATTCAAGGCCACACTGATGACAAGGGATCGATAAGTTATAATCAATCATTGTCTGAGAGAAGGGCGAATGCAGTTTCAAACTACCTGATTGCTCATAATATCAAAAACTCGCGCATTAGTACAGTGGGTTTAGGTGAAACTGCACCAAAGTATAGTAACGATACTGAAAACGGCAGAGCCCAGAACAGAAGGGTTGAATTTTTGATAACGGCTAATGAACAAATGAAAGAAGAAGCCCGTCAAGAGGCTGAGCGTTCAGGCAACAACTAAAAAACAAAAATTATGAAAACAACAAAAAAGCTTCTCACTGTCCTTTTACTGATATTTCTTTCAAGCGCTCTGTTTGCTCAGGGTTTTGGAATAAGGGCAGGAGTGAATTTCCAGAATATTAATGGAAAAGATTTTAATGGCGATCAACTTGAAAACACATTAGTAACAGGTTTCCACGCTGGTGTTAATTACGAAATGCCTGTAGGAACTGATCTTTACTTTCAACCTGGGTTACTCTTTTCAACCAAAGGTGGAAAAATAGAGAGCGTTGTAAATGTTGAAAACTCAAATGAAGAGTTGTTAGTTACAAAGTTAGCGCTTTCTTATATCGAATTACCTTTGAATTTCATGTTTAAGCCATTGTTAGGCAGTGGACATATGCTATTGGGTTTTGGTCCATATATAGCTTATGCAATGGGTGGTAAAGGTACTGAAAGGGATTATGTTCTCGAGTTTGAAAGCGAACTTACCGCTGACCGGAAATCAACTGATCCGCTTTATTTGAAAGCTTTTGATGCAGGTGCTAATTTTATTATTGGCTATGAACTTGCAAGTATGCTATCGTTACAACTTAATGCACAGTTGGGTCTGCTTGACATCTACTCAACTTATCCAAATGATGATAAAATAGCATGGAAAAATACAGGCTATGGCTTATCATTAGGTTACAGATTCTAAAGAAATTAAGAATATTTAAGATTCCCTCCTCTCCCCCTCAACAAAACCGCCACAAGATACCCCGTGGCGGTTTTAATTTTTTTCCGGGATTAGGAATATGTAATTTATTGGCAGAGATATATAAGGATATCTGATGCATGTGATGGTATTTTTGCAAATGACATATAAGCTACATGTTTCTGATGAAAATTTCATTACAATGGGAGATATGGGAAAATATTTTGTTGTACTATTCGTGTTAATATTTTCTTCATGTCAATTTGATAACAATAAAGATCAGAGTGCATATCAGGAGGCTTTGTCAAAAGAATTTGAGTTGCGGCAAAATGAGCAAGGTGATTATAGTAATAATCATGATTCATTAGCCAGGATTGCAGAATACAAAAAGAATGCACTTTTAGCTATTGACAGTATCTGGTTGAATATTGAAGATGTAAAAGCACGATATAGTTATGAATATGGAGCATTACCAAAAAAGGTTGAACTAAACTTAATGAGAATTGAAGAAAGAACAACTGATTTGCGGTCGAAGATAAGGTACTCAAAAGATGCAAATGAAAATTGGACACAATTTCAACAACAAGTGGATAAAGAAATTTTATTAATCAAATCAAATTTAAATAAACTTTAAAAAAAACAAAATTATGGGAAACTTACTTTATATCGTAGCAGTTATTTTGATAATTGCCTGGGCAATTGGATTCTTAGGCTACAGTGCTGGTGGATTAATTCACATCTTATTAGTAATTGCTATCATTGCTATAATTTTAAGGCTTATTCAGGGGCGCGGAATCTAAACAACCGACTCTTCTTAATATTGCTCTTATAATCTTCCTTCTACTTTAACTATTTTTTCTCATGAGATCAATTTGGAAAGGGGCAATTAGTTTTGGTTTGGTTAATATACCTATCAAACTTTATAGTGCTACTCAACAAAGCAATCTTAGTTTGGATATGGTTGATCGTAAGGACCTGTCTCGTATTAGGTACATACGTATTAACGAAAATACCGGACAAGAGGTAGCATGGGAAAACATTGGCAAGGCTTACAAGCTCAATGATGATTATATACTTCTTGATGATGAAGACTTTGAAAAGGCTTCACCTGAGAAAAGTAAGATAATTGAAGTAAATAATTTTGTCAATGAAAAAGACATTGACACTATTTACTTTGAGAACTCTTACTATGTTGAGCCTGAAAAATCGGGGGTTAAAGCATATGCTTTGCTTCGAGAGGCTCTTACCAAGTCAGGTAAAGTTGGCATTGCACAGTTTGTGATGCGAACTGCTGAAACTTTGACCGTACTAAAACCAAAAGGTAATGTACTGGTGCTAAGCAAAATCCGGTTTGCCGAGGAAGTGCGGGCTGTTGATGAACTTATTTTGCCTCCAAAGTCAGAAGTAAAAGCTACTGAGCTAAAAATTGCTCTTACTCTCATTGATCAGTATACGCACGAATTTAATATTGAAGACTTTAAAGACGAATATGCTTCTACCCTTAAGAAGGTAATAGAGGCTAAAGCTAGTGGAAAAACTACAAAGGTGAAAAAGCATAAAATTTCACCTCATAAATCTCAGGACTTAATGGAGCAACTTAAAGCAAGCCTCAGTAAGAAAAAAGCTATGTAGTTATCACCTTACTAAAAAAATTACTAAGTAAACTAATAATGGGACTATCCAGGTACAAAGAGAAAAGAGATTTTAAACAATCTCCTGAGCCTGTAGGGAAAAAGGGCAAAAAGGCCGCTGAACTAACATTCGTAGTTCAAAGGCATGATGCTACACGTCTTCATTATGACTTCAGACTTGAAATGGAAGGTGTACTCAAAAGCTGGGCGGTACCTAAAGGACCATCAATGAAAGCGGGTGATAAACGACTTGCAATTCATGTAGAAGATCACCCTATTGAGTATGGTGAATTTTTTGGTGAAATTCCTAAAGGCAATTACGGTGCAGGAATAGTGGATATTTGGGACTCAGGAACCTATAAAGCCTACAAAGCACCTGCAGATACTGATCATGAAGATTTGCTTCTCAGGCAGCTGGAAAGAGGTGATGTGAAAGTAGAACTCAATGGTAAATATCTTAAAGGTGCATTTGCACTAGTAAGGTTGAAGGAGGAAGGGAATGAAGAATCAAAAAATTGGTTGTTGATCAAGAAAAATGATGAGTATGATCTTCAGGAGTTTGATATTGAAACAATAAGACCTCTGAAACCTTCATCAAAGGTTAAGAAAGTAAAGATTGAAAAAGGTGGCGGTAAGAGTAGCTCAAGTAGACTTGCTCAATCAAAAACCGCACAGAATAATAAGAAAGATGAAGGAATTACAATTGGGCGTAAAAAGGTTAAAGTCACAAACCTTGATAAGGTATATTGGCCTGATCAGGGTATTACTAAAGGTGAACTAATAAAATATTATGTTAACATTAGTGATTACATTCTTCCTTATCTTAAGAATCGGCCACAATCATTAAATCGATTTCCAAGCGGAATTAAAGGGCCAAGTTTCTACCATAAGGATATGGATGTTGATCAATTACCTTCATGGGCTAAAACAGTACAAATGTACTCAAAGTCAAATGGCCATGAAATTGATTACCTGATATGCAATGATATAGCAACATTAGTTTACATGGCAAATTTAGGATGCATAGAAATTAATCCATGGCATAGTAAGTATGATAATGCTGATTACCCTGACTACATGATGCTTGATCTTGATCCTGGTGATATTTCCTTTACCAGTGTTGTTGATACAGCTAATGTAATAAAGAAATTGTGCGACGAGCTTAAAATTAAATCCTATTGCAAAACAAGCGGTGCAACAGGTTTGCAT
>JAGXGB010000060.1 GCA_024636955.1 Bacteroidales bacterium | reverse complement strand
TTAGTTTAAATATATTTTTTTCTTTCATTATAACACTAAATATTTAATATATTCAAAATTCAACTAAAATATTGTTTGCAAGTAATTTAGGCAATAAAAAAAGCCCCTTTAAATAAGGACTTAATGACTCTTGGTGCGAGAGATGGGACTTGAACCCACACGATGTTACTCACACGCCTCTGAAACGTGCGCGTCTGCCATTCCGCCACTCTCGCAAAAGTAAATATCTGGAATTCAGTTCCCTTTATTTTGCAACCTATCCGTTAGAACAGGTGGGTGTCCTCAATGAAATTTTTACTTTCCTCTGCCCCAAGGGACTTATTATAGGCCTAATATCGAAATCAAAATATTGAACTCCCGTTTAAAAAATGTAGATTCAAAATAAAGGGAGCTGAATTCCAGATAACTGGTGCGATGAATGGGTCTGCAGATCTAAATTACAATTAGAAAATTATAACAAATCCATTTCTTCGTAATTTCATTATAGCATAAAAAATGATGAACTTTTACCCTCTCCATCATAATTGTAAATAAACTTTAAGTTGAAATTGAACTAATATGTTTTCTCTTTGACCTGTTCCTCGAAAATTAGTTTTTTCAAAATCAAAAAATATTTTACTTATTTAAAAATATGAAAAATATGATATTATTAAAATACAAAGGATGTTGATAAGCTTAGTCTAACAGAATCCTTTTTAACGAAGGGAAAAGCTAGAGTAAGTTGTTTAACTTAGTCTGGCTTTTTTCTTATTAGTACAAAGGATATAAGTTTAACTACTTATATCTATTGTAAAGTTAATATGACTTTAATATTTACATAGAAAGGAGAAAAGAAAGAATGAAAGCATTATTTCTTGCGGGAGGCATGGGTACAAGACTGAAACCTTTAACCAATGAACTTCCAAAACCGATGGTTCCAATTATGAATAAACCGCTTTTGGAAAGAAACATGGCCAATCTCAAAAAATACGGTATCGCTGATTTCGTCATTAGCATAGGCTATAAAGCAGAATATATAAAAGATTATTTTGGTGACGGTAGCAAATTTGGGTTTAACATTGAGTATGTCTATGAGGATGTCCCTATGGGAACGGGCGGAGCTATAAAAAAAGCCGAACATTTATTTAACGACACCTTTTTAGTATTTAATGCGGATATTCTATGCAATATAGATTATCTAGAACTCGTTAATCATCATAAATCAAAAAAAGCCACCGTAACAATCGCAGTAACAGAGGTAAGCAATCCTAGTGCATACGGAGTTATCGAATATGATGAACAAGATTATGCAGAATCTTTTACAGAAAAGCCACAGCCTGATGAAATCAAATCTAATTTCATAAATGCAGGAGTTTATGTATTTGAGCCTGAAGTTCTCAAAGAAATACCAGAGGACGTACCAATATCTGTTGAACGCAAAATTTTTCCAGCAATTTTGAAAAAAGGTCATAAAATATCAGTATATAAAGGTTGCCATTATTGGATGGATATTGGCAATCCGGTCAAATATAAACAGACTCACGATGATATCATGTCCGGCAATTTCCTTTTATCTGGCGTTAGCTTTGAAAAAGAAACCCTATTTAAAGAAGGTAAATCTAATATAGACAACACTGCCACAATTATAGGTCCTGTCTATATCGGAGACAATGTAACTATTGAAGGCTTAGCTAAAATAGGGCCAAATACGGTCATTGGAAATAATGTTCTTATTCGAACTGGAGGCAGTGTCATAAACAGCATTCTCTGGAACGATGTTACAATAGAGCCTTTTGATGAAGTACATGGTGTTGTTGCCTCCTCAAATTTTAGAGTCAATTGCACTAGTGATGATAAAATCAAAGATGAAAGTATTAAGTTAAAAGTATTAACTTAAATGATAAAAATACAAAACATTTAATAAATAAATGATATACGATGCAGTAACTATAAATCAAAAACCCGGCAATATAAAATTGGAGGTAAAAAAAAATGAATTTTAATAAATCTATGAATATAGCATTTTTAAGCACATATCCACCAAGAGAATGCGGGATAGCAACCTTTACACAAGATCTGATAAATCAGATGAATTACTCTCAATCAACAATAAGTAGCAAAGTTGTTGCCATAAGCAATGACGAGTTGCAGTATGATAATGAAGTAATGATGGAACTAGTTCAAAATGACAGGAGCAGCTATGCACAAACTGCTTCCAAACTCAATAACTCAGATGTTGAACTGTTGGTAATCGAATATGAGTTTGGCATCTTTGGAGGAGAATCGGGCGAATATTTATTGGATCTAATAGCCAATCTGGAAATTCCGTTTGTGACAACTCTACACACTGTGCTCCCCGAGCCAAATATGATACAACTCAAAATCCTAAAGAGCCTCGGAGAAAAAAGTGAAAAAGTAATCACAATGGCAAAAAATACTGTTGATATATTGATAAAGGTCTATGGTATGGAACCAACAAAAATTGAAGTAATCAACCACGGAGTGCCATCAATACAAGTGAAATCCAGAGAAAAACTCAAGGAAGATATGGGACTTTCAAAACGATCAATTATCAGCACCTTCGGTCTACTTAGTCCGGGAAAAGGATTGGAATACGGTATTGAATCAATTGCACAAGTAGCAAAGAAACATAAAGATGTTCTTTATTTTATTCTTGGACAAACACATCCTGCAATTACAAAAGAGTCAGGAGAACAATATCGAAATACACTTGAGGCAATGGTTGATGAACTCCATATAAAAGATAATGTTAAATTTGTAAACAAATATCTGACAAAAGATGAAATTGTCACTTATCTAAAGCTCTCAGACATTTATTTGACTCCTTATCTGAATAAAGATCAGGCAGTAAGCGGAACACTGGCTTACGCTGTCGGTTATGGACGAGTTATTATTTCAACCCCATATATTTACGCAAAAGAAATGTTGTCCCAAGGTCGTGGATTACTTGCAAAGTTCAGAGATTCTGAATCTATTACCGACTGCATCACTTATGTGCTCAACAATCCTGGTGAAAAGAAAAAAATGGAACAAAAAACTTTTGAATTAGGACAAACAATGATGTGGGAGAATGTTGTGAAGGATTATAAAAGGTTGTTTGACGAAGTCCTGAGAAATTCTTGAAAGGTTGATAATATGAAAACAAAAATCGCTTTTAAGACAGATCATATTTTTCGCATGACAGATGATACGGGAATGCTACAACATTCTATATTTAGCGTACCAAATCTTTCAAAAGGATATACCTCAGACGACAATGCAAGAGCTCTTATAATGGCAGTCATGTTAAATGACCAATATCACTTAAAAAAGTTTGATAATTTAATTTATAAGTATATAGCATTTCTTTGCACTGCTCAAAATGAAAATGGAATGTTCCGTAATTTCATGGGATACAACCGTGAATTTCTAGAAGAGGTAGGTTCAGAAGATTGCTTTGGGCGTTGTATGTGGTCTTTGTGTTTTACCCTATCAAGCATCTCAGTTTCAGAAAATGTCAAAAAAGCTGCATGGAATCTTATTGAAAGAGCACTGCCGAATTGTATGAAGCTTATATCACCCCGAGCAAAAGGATACTTAATTGTTGGATTAAGTCATCTGAACTTAGTTGAAACAAATGAGTATATATCAAAGTTGGCGAAGTCACTCACTGACCAGTATGATCAATATGTGGATGGTGATTGGCATTGGTTTGAAGACAGCATGACCTATGGTAATACGACTTTGCCTTGGTCACTGATCCTCGCCTACAGCGTCACAAAAAATGACAGGTATAAAAAAATTGGTTTGGAAAGTCTAGAGTTTCTTGAAAGTAAGACTTATTGTAATGATTACTTTAAGCCAATTGGTTGCAATTGTTGGCTTAATAAAGGAGATAAAACTGCTGAGTATGATGAGCAGCCTGTTGAAGCCTGTGAAATGACCCTTGCATATATAGATGCCTATTCAATAACTGGAAATAAAATCTTTATCGAAAAGGCAAAAAAATGTTTCTACTGGTATTTAGGTCGAAATTCAAAAAATCTCAATCTCATTGATATGGAGACGGGTGGTTGCTATGATGGAATTGAACAGGATGGTTTAAACCTCAATCAAGGAGCAGAGAGTGTTATTTCCTTTTGGATAGCCTATATGCGAATAAAGAAATATCTTCCTTCTGTAAAAATGAATAAGCGGAAGATACTTACAACTGATTAAAAACAAAAATAATCGACGAGAATGAGAACCTTTTGTAAAGATTTACTTAGATGACTCTTATGCCAAAAAAGGGAGGAAAATTAATTGGAAGAAAATAATTTAAAACAGTTGAGAACACTTGGTCAGTCTATATGGCTTGACTATATCCGGAGAGACTTGATAACCGAGGGAGAGCTCAAGCGACTCATTTTAGAAGATGGTTTAATGGGAATGACTTCAAACCCCTCCATATTTGAGAAAGCTATTGCTCACAGTCACCTATACGATGATGACATCCGGAAAATGTCACTTGACGGTAAAGACAGTAAGGAAATTTATGAAGCTCTCAGTCAAAGTGATGTGCAAAGTGCCGCACAGTAATTTCTTCCTGTGTATGACAAAACTGACGGTAAGGATGGATATGTCAGTTTGGAGGTCAATCCCCACCTTGCGCACGATACAAAAGGTACAATAGCTGAAGCACACCGTTTGTGGACGGCTTTGAACAGTTCAAATGTTTTAATTAAAGTTCCGGCCACTACAGAAGGTATTCCAGCTATTCAACAACTTATAAGTGATGGAATTAACGTCAACGTGACTTTACTCTTTGGGTTGAAAAGATATCGACAGGTTGCCGAGGCATACATCTCCGGCCTTGAGGAACTTCTTGCAAAAGGAAAACCTCTCAATAATGTGTCCTCAGTAGCTAGTTTCTTTGTAAGTAGAATTGATGTGCTTGTTGATCCAATGCTAGAAAAGATAATCTCGAATGAAGACGATAAAATGCAACTTGGAAAGCAATTACTAGGTCAAGTTGCCATCTCCAGTGCCAGATCAGCTTATCAAATTTATAAGGAAATATTCAATAGCCAACGTTTTAAAAAACTGGCAAGTCTTGGTGCTCGAACACAGAGATTGCTTTGGGCCAGCACAAGTACTAAAAACCCAAACTACAGCGATGTGAAATATATTGAAGCTCTTATCGGAGCAGACACAGTAAATACAATTCCGATTGAGACTTTAGATGACTACCTTGATCAGGGTGATCCAAAATCTCGTATAGAACATGAGCCTGCCGAAGCCGGACAAATATTACTAGCTTTGCAAACACTCGGAATAAGCCTCAGCAATGTGACCCAGCAATTAGAGGATGAAGGCGTAGAAAAATTCAGCCATTCTTTCGACTCGCTGATTAACAGCGTGAAAAAAAAATTTAATGATATATAAACAGATACCAATTGCTTAATCGCTTTTCTGAGAAAATGATGAACTAACGTTCTATCACAAACATATGAGAAAGGAGACATAATGGAAAAAGTTAAACCCATTAAAGCGCTGTTTATTGACATCGGCGGAGTCCTGCTTACCGATGGTTGGGGTCATAAATTCCGAGAGCTGGATGCTTCGGTGTTTAATCTGAACTTAGCAGAAATTACCGAACGTCATAAAATGACATTTGAAACGTATGAGTTAGGAAAGCTCACACTCGAAGAATACTTGAATCTCATTGTGTTTTACAAGAAAAGGACATTTACACAGGCAGAGTTTCAGAAATTCATATTTGAACAATCAAAGTCTTACCCTAAAATGATTGAACTTATCCGTAAGCTCAAGGAAAAATACCTATTAAAGATTGTCGTGGTCAGTAATGAAGGAAGAGAACTAAATGAGTATCGAATTCACAAATTCAAGTTGGATGAATTTGTCGACTCTTTCATATCCTCATGCTATGTTCACCTCCGTAAACCCGACGCTGACATCTTTCGTATTGCGTTGGATATCTGCCAGGTGCCTGCTAAGAATATAGTATATATTGAAAACAACCCAATGTTCGTACAGATTGCAGAGAGCATGGGAATAAATATCATTCTGCACACTGATCTAAAGAGCACACGTTCGAAACTGGCTTCATTTGGCTTAGAAGTTTAACACCGATGAAGTACAAATAATAGAATGCTCATTGTACAAAATATGATACTTGTTAAAGAAAGGATTACTATTATGTTAATCAAAAGCAAATCACTAAAAGGTTACAAATTAAACAGCCTAGATGGAGAAATAGGTAATGTTAAAGAATTCTATTTTGATGACAACTATTGGACAATTCGCTATCTAGTTATCGAAACAGGAGGCTGGCTTACCAGTCAACAGGTTCTGATTTCACCACATGCACTGATTGCGGTTAATCAGGAAGAGAAATATATCTCCATTAATTTAACTAAAAAACAAATTGAAAACAGCCCACCCTTGGAATATGATAAGCCTGTTTCACGTCAATTCGAAAAGTCATACTACGAGTATTATGGATATCCCCTATACTGGGCAGGAGCCTATATGTGGGGACCTTATCCTTACATTCCAAGTGACACTGAAAAGTGGATTGAATCTGACCTAAATGAAAAGGCTTGGGATTCCCACTTGCGCAGCACTTACGATGTAAGTGATTACTCCATTCATGCCACAGACGGTGAGATTGGTCACATTGATGATTTTATCATCGATGTTGAAAAGTGGGCAATTCGTTATTTGATTGTCGATACACGGAACTGGTGGCTAGGGAAAAAGGTTTTATTATCTACCCAGTGGATTAAGAATATCAGTTGGAAAAAAAAGGAAGTCTCTATCAATCTTGTACAGGAGGCCATCAAGCTGTCGCCAAAATACACAGAAGAAGCATTGATTAACAGAGATTATGAGAAGGAACTGCATATGCATTACAATCAGAAGGGATACTGGGTCGATGAACAGCCTAAAAAGGAGGATTAAAAATGAAAACTCTATCACCAGAATTACTACATAAAATGGACGCCTATTGGCGTGCTGCAAACTATTTGTCAGTCGGTCAACTTTACCTTTACGATAATCCCCTGCTGAAACGGCCATTGACTCTTTCTGATATTAAGCCACTTTTGGTAGGACACTGGGGCACAACACCCGGACAGAATTTTATTTATGTGCACTTAAACAGAATTATAAAAAAGTTTAACTTAGATATGTTCTACATCGCAGGTCCTGGTCACGGCGGTCCAGCACTCGTGGGTAATACATACCTTGAAGGTAGTTACAGCGAGATTTATCCAAACATCACTCAGGATGAAGAAGGGATGAAAAAACTATTTACACAGTTCTCATTTCCCGGAGGAATTTCCAGCCATGTAGCACCTACTACCCCTGGCTCAATTCACGAAGGGGGAGAACTAGGTTATTCCCTCAGCCATGCATTCGGTGCTGTGCTCGACAATCCTGAGCTAATCGTTGCCTGCGTAGTCGGGGACGGCGAGGCGGAAACAGGACCTCTTGCCACTGCCTGGAATTCTAATAAGTTTCTTAACCCAGTACATGATGGGGCAGTACTGCCAATACTTCATCTTAATGGTTACAAAATAAATAACCCGACCATTCTGGCCCGTATTGATTCTGAGGAATTGGAGCAGTATTTATTCGGCTGCGGTTGGACACCCCACTTCGTAGAAGGGGACAATCCAGAAAAAATGCATGAACTTATGGCTAGTACAATGGATATAGTAATTGATGATATCAAGAAAATACAAGCTAATGCACGAAATGAAAATGATACCATTCGACCCCGTTGGCCAATGATTGTTCTCAGATCTCCAAAGGGATGGACAGGTCCAAAAGTCGTTGATGGTCTACAAATAGAGGGCACCTCCAGGTCACACCAAGTGCCCCTACTGGTTGATTCAGCTCATCCTGATCATATTGAGCTACTCGAAAACTGGATGAAGAGTTACAAGGCTGAAGAGCTTTTCGACGAGAACGGTCGTCTCCTTGAGGAATTAGCCGAGCTAGCTCCAACAGGCAAGCAGCGCATGGGAGCAAATCCACATGCCAATGGTGGAATTCTTTTGAGAAATTTGCGTATGCCCGATTTCCGTGTTCACGCAGTTGACATACCCTCACCAGGTAGTATTGACGGACAGGATGCTCTTGTATTAGGAAAATTCCTAAAAGATGTTATTCTTCTAAATCAAGAGCAACGAAACTTTCGAATTTTTGGTCCTGATGAGACTATGTCAAACTTGCTAGGTGAAGTATTCAAAGTCACCAACCGTCAATGGGATGCTAAGACAAAAGAAGTTGACGAATTTCTCTCTCCTGCCGGATTTGTGATGGATGCTATGTTAAGTGAGCACCAATGCGAAGGCTGGCTCGAGGGCTACCTACTCACAGGTCGGCACGGATTATTCAACAGTTATGAAGCATTTATTCGTATTATAGATTCTATGTTCAGCCAACATGCAAAATGGCTGAAAGTTACTTCCCAGCTGCCATGGCGTCGAGAAATTGCCTCCTTGAATTATTTGCTAACCTCCCACGTCTGGCAACAGGATCATAACGGATTCACTCATCAGGACCCTGGTTTTCTTGACCATGTCATAAATAAAAAAGCCAATATTGTTAGAGCTTACCTTCCACCAGATTCAAATTGTCTGTTGTCGGTTTTTGATCATTGCCTACGCAGCAAAAACTATGTAAATGTGGTAGTTGCAGGAAAACACCCAATGCCTCAATGGTTGACTATGAAAGAAGCAGTTGTACACTGTACAGAAGGAATTGGTATTTGGCAATGGGCAAGCAACGATCAAGATTCCGAACCGGATGTAATAATGGCTTGTTGTGGAGACACGCCTACACTAGAAATTTTGGCTGCCACTTCCATCCTACATAAATATCTGCCCGAACTGAAAATCCGCGTTATCAATGTTGTAGATCTTATGAAACTCCAACCAAGCACAGAACATCCTCACGGACTTAGTGACATAGACTATGACTCAATATTCACGAAAGATAAACCTATTATCTTTGCTTTCCATGGATATCCTTGGCTTGTACATCGATTGACCTACAGAAGAACCAACCATAACCTGCATGTTCGTGGTTATGTTGAAGAAGGTACTATTACAACACCTTTCGATATGAGAGTACAAAATAAATTGGACCGTTTTCATCTAGTCCAGGATACGATTGACAGACTGCCTCAACTAGGCACAAAAGGAGATTATCTTAAACAAATGGTTCGAGATAAAATCGTCGAACACAACAGATATATTGATAAATATGGAGTAGATATGCCTGAAATAAGGAACTGGAAATGGACTACAGATGGAACTTCTATAGATAAAATTCCGGACACAAAGGAAATATAATGCGTATCGGAATTGCTGCTGATCATGGAGGTTTTGATTTAAAACTGCAACTTTCAGAAGCTCTCAAGGCAAAGGGTTATGAAGTGAAAGATTTTGGTGCCTATACTCTAGTTGAAGGTGATGATTACCCAGATTTTGTCATACCACTAGCTGAAGCTGTATCCAAAGGAGAGGTTAATCGAGGGATTGCCATATGCGGAAGTGGAGTAGGTGCTTGTATTGCAGCCAACAAAGTGCCTAACGTTCGAGCAGGACTGATTGGGGATTCCTACTCTGCACATCAAGGCGTGGAGGACGATAATATGAATATGTTATGTTTGGGTGGTCGAGTAACCGGATATGCACTTTCATTGGAATTAGCACAGATATTTCTGAGTGCTAATTTCAATGAAACCGAAAGGTTCAAACGCAGACTTGAGAAAATAACACAATTAGAAAAAAAATATTAATCACACTAGATCTAATTCCTGTTATTTAAAAATTTTCAGGCTTATGATTAACAAATAATTAAGAATTAAGGAGATATAAAATGAATTCACTTGAGCTTATCACTACGGCCAAAGCAATGATAGCAAATGACAAAGGTCTCTTAGCTATTGATGAGAGCAATGCCACCTGTAATAAGCGTTTTGAAAAAGAAGGTATTCCACAAAACGTAGAAAACCGTCGATCTTACCGGGAATTATTAGTAACAACTCCTGGTCTAGGCAAATATATAAGCGGAATCATCCTTTATGACGAGACCATACATCAGACCAAGAAAGATGGCACACCCTTTATTCAAATTATCAAAGATGAGGGAATTATTCCTGGAATCAAGGTTGATACAGGTGCCAAAGACATGCCTGGTCATCCTGATGAAAAGATAACCGAAGGTCTGGAGGGATTGCCTGAACGTCTGGATAGATATTACCAAATGGGCGCTCGTTTTGCCAAGTGGCGTGCTGTAATTAAAATCGGTGA
>JAGXGB010000059.1 GCA_024636955.1 Bacteroidales bacterium | reverse complement strand
CATAGCCATGGCTATGATCTTGGCTGTTAAGGCGGTCATTAGGAGTGAGAGGAAGCCAAGGTAGATGGTTGAGTAGGTATATCCGGGTTGCTTCTTTTTATAGAGCAGCATTCCAACTACAAAGCAAATCGGCAATAGTAAACCCAGGTCGTAACCTTGCACTATCAGGGTTGTAAAGTGGCTCAATTCAACAGGATAGATTGTACCGTCCAATAACGGGGGAACAACCACACTCAGCCATAATAGGGCAATGGCAACAGCGTTTACAATCATGAAGATGCCAACCGCTTTTGAGGGAGTGGTTTCTGAAAAGGTGAATTCAACATGCCTATCGAGCTGCCGGGCCGACAGGAACAGACCAAAGAACGACAAACCCAGCAGCGCCACATAACACAGGAATAGAACATTATACATGCCCATACCGGTGTAGAACCAGTAGGTCACAAAAAAATAGCCAAATACTCCGCTTAGAAGGAAATGGGACTTGACTGAATTGTTAAGATATCCTGCTAAAGCGATTAATAACAGAGGAATAGCAATAATTAGTGTAACATAATCCTGTGCAATGCCTTGTATGGCCACATCGGTAGGCATATGGTGGTAAATGCCTTTACCGTAGATTTCAACTTTAACACCGCGGATAGATTCATAAAAATACGTACCTCCGCCAAAATCGAGGAAAATCGCACTAAATGCAGCTACACCCGACACAACAACTATCGCTATAACCAGTATAGTCATCAGGTTTTTGTTATTCATAATGTTTCAGTATATTTCTGTTTTGCAGCAAATATAATGCATTACAGAAATAAAATTTATCATGATGATGAAATGTGATAACCACTCAAATCACCACATTATAAACTCCTTTCACCAAAACCTTCCCATCTGGGCGTGTGCCCAGTATCTCGGTATAACCGTTGAACTGGCGGCCGGTGTTTATTTCTACTTTATTGAAGAGGTATCTATTGTCTTCATGCTTATTCAGCACGAGGATGTAATACCCAGTTTCTGTTTTGATGATGGCTTCAGAAGGCAGTGCATAAACTGTGTCAGTGCCGGTGACTATTTGTGATTCAACAAACTGGTTGGCTATTGGATAAGTCAGGTTTTTATCGGTTAATGATGCAAAGCACTCAATTGAGCGGGAGTTATTATCAACCGCAACTCCCACGGAACTTATTGTTGCATTGTAGGTATTGGCTGAATTCATAGGTTTAAAGTGCACAATCTGACCCTTCTTCAGGTTAGCAACATCTGTTGCGAAAACTGATAACTGAATCTGCAACTTGGAGGGGTCTATGATTTCAAGGAGTTCGGACTGAGGCTGTATATAGCTTCCAATGCTGGTTTTGAGACTGGAGATGTGGCCTTTGATTGGTGATCGGATTACATAGGATGTATAAAAATCACCTTCTTCAATGCGGGAAGCGGAAAAACCTATGGCTTGTGTTTTGAGCTTCAAACCCAGGTAACGTGCCTGTGCAGTTTTGAAATCGCTTTCCACCACAATAAAGTCTTTTTCGGAGGTCACTTTTTCATTATAAAGTGCCTGAACACGTTCAAACTCATTTTTCAAACGCTTGAAGTTTGCGGATGCTTCGGCCAGATCTTTTTGAATATCAATAACTTCATTGCCTGATATCTCCATTAGCGCTTGATTTATCACTACCGACTGGCCGCTATTGCAATAGATGTTTTTTATCACTCCGGCAAGTGGTGCGCTTACTAATGCAATTCCATTGGGCATGGGAACAATTGTGCCATTGCATTTAATAGTACCATCAAAGGGCATGCTTTGTATTTCACCGAATTGCATTGAATCAGTGGCAAGTTGCAGGCTTGTAATTTCTATTAAATCTGATTGCTTCTCAACAGATTCATTTTGGGTACCACACCCTGAGAGAGTGATAGATACTGTTAACAGGTAAAGAATTATTTTCAGGTTATTCATGGTGTTTGAATATATTTATTGTAACATCATATTGGCTCTGTATCTCTGATAAAGCGTAGGGGAAACAGTTTTATCCCTTTTACATTATAAAAAATCTCAAACATCAGGGGAAGTGCAACCATGGTGAGCATTGTTGAAGTGAATAATCCTCCTATTACCACGGTTGCAAGTGGACGCTGTACTTCGGCCCCGGCACCTGATGATAATGCCATTGGCAGAAATCCCATAGCCGCTGCGCCTGCAGTTAGCATAACGGGTCGGAGCCTGTCATGCGTTCCCTGTATGATAAGTTCATGCATGCTCAAGCTGCCACTGTGCCGTAACTCCTTCAAATGCTCAATGAGCACAATACCGTTGAGCACAGCTATTCCAAACAAGGCAATAAACCCTACACCCGCTGATACGCTGAAAGGCATTCCCCTGATCCACAGCAGCAACACCCCTCCCACTGTGGCCAGTGGAATTGCCGTAAATATCATAACGGCATCTTTAAATGATTTGAAGGCAAAGTGCAGAAAAATAAATATTAATAAAAGAGCCACCGGAACAGCAATAAGCAGCCTGTCAGTAGCATTCTGCAGGTTTTCAAATTGTCCGCCATAAGCAATGTAAGTGCCCGGGTTCAGGGTAATGTTTTTATCAACGGTTGCCCGGATGTCGTCAACCACTGATTTCAGGTCCCTGTTACGCACGTTGACACTTACCACAACCCGACGATGCGTATTCTCCCTGGATATCTTTGCAGGACCCTCAGCATAGCTGATCTCAGCAAGTTCAGATAATGGAATCTGGCTACCACCGGATATAGGCACTTTTAGTTGTCTGATATCATTTATGTCTGTACGGTTGGTATTGCCGAAACGCACCACAAGGTCGAAACGCCGCTCTCCTTCAAACACCACGCCGGTGGTTTCTCCGCCGAATGCCGTAGCAAGGTAGCCGTTGAGGGTTTGGATGTCAACACCATAATTAGCAATTTTTGACCTGTCATAACTGATCTTGATCTGTGGAAGTCCGGCAGTTTTTTCAAGGATAATATCGCTGGCACCGGGTATACCCTCAATGAGGTTCTTTATTTCAGCTGCTTTTTTGTCGATATATTCCAGGTCGTCGCCAAATATTTTGATTGCAATATCAGATCTCACGCCGGTTATTAGTTCATTAAAGCGCATCTCAATAGGCTGGGTGAATTCATATTCAATGCCGGGAATGGCAGAAAGAGCCTCCTTGAACTTATCGGCAAGGTCTTCCTTGTTATCAGCACTTGTCCATGTTTTACGAGGCTTAAGCTTTATGATCATGTCAATCTCCTCCATCGACATTGGATCAGTGGGAACTTCCGCTGCTCCAATCCTACTAACAATCTTGTCAACTTCAGGAAAGTTTCTGATAAGGATCTGTTCCATTTTGGTGGTGGTTTCAATGGTCTTTGACAATGATGTGCCCGTTTTCAAGACAGGTTGAATCACGAAATCACCTTCATCGAGGGTTGGAACAAACTCCCCTCCTATCCTTGTGAAGATGAAAGCTGTAAAGAGCAGTGAAAGCAGCGCAGCGCCAAGTACGGTTCGCTTATGGCCGCATGACCAGTTGATTACAGGCAGGTATGATCGGTGCGCGAGGTTCATTATGTAATCAGAGATGTTTTTCCTGTTTGATTTAGGTGCTTTCAGGAAAAGTGAAGATGCAACAGGAAGCCATGTCAGGCCCATGATCATGGCACCTATGATGGCAAAGCAAAACGACAATGCCATGGGTTTGAACATCTTGCCCTCAACGCCTGTCAGCGAAAGCACCGGTATAAATACTATGAGGACAATAATCTGACCGAATATGGCAGATTTCATCATTTTAGCTGCCCCATCCAATGATATAGAATCCATTATAGCCGAGCGCTCATCGCCTGATGCGTCCAGGATTTCCTTTTTCCTGACAACTATCCTAAGGGCAATGAACTCCACGATAATAACCGCACCGTCGATGATGATTCCGAAGTCGAGTGCCCCCAGGCTCATCAGGTTAGCATCAATACCAAAGATGTACATCATTGAAATGGTGAACAACAGTGCCAGCGGAATTATAGAAGTGATAACGAGTGCCGAGCGGATATTGCCGAGCAGGAGCATAACTGTGATCATAACGATAAGAGCTCCCAGCATTAGGTTTTCAACTACAGTAAGTGATGTTTTGGCAACGAGCTCACTTCTGTCAACAATGGGGTTGATATATACGCCTTCGGGCAGGTTCTCCTGTATTTCGGCAACCCTGGCTTTGACCTCATTAATAACCACTTTTGAGTTTGCATTCTTCAGCATCATTACCTGCCCGAGTATTGTTTCACCTTTCCCGTTTGCTGTGATGGCACCATAGCGGTTGGCAAAACCGGTGCTTACTGTTGCAATGTTCTTTATCAACAAAGGAACCCCGTTACGATTCTTTACAACAATATTTCCGATATCATCGGCAGATTTAACCTGACCGTCGCCGCGGATAAAGTAGCTTTGGCTTGTTTTTTCGATGTAGGAGCCGCCCGAAATGCTGTTGTTAGCCTGCAACGCGTTGAACACTTCCATAAGCGTTATGTCCAGGGCAACGAGCTGTGAAGGGTTCACTGACACTTCGTATTGTTTAAGATAGCCGCCCCAGCTGTTAATCTCCACAACGCCGGTGATACCCGATAGTCTTCTTTTAATGACCCAATCCTGGATGGTTCGAAGGTCGGTAGCATTGTACTTACCCTCAAACCCCTCTTTGATATCGAGCGTATACTGGTAAATTTCGCCAAGCCCTGTGGTAATTGGTCCCATTTCAGGCTCTCCGAATCCTTCGGGGATCTTTGCAGCGGCACTCTTTATTTTCTCTGCGATAAGCTGGCGTGGCAGGTAAGTACCCAGCCTTTCATCAAAAACAATGGTTACCATTGAAATACCAAACTTCGACACCGATCGGATTTCTTTTACGCCGGGCAGGTTTGCCATCTCCATCTCAACAGGGGCAGTGATGTACTGTTCTATTTCCTGAGTGGACAGATTGCCTGAAGTTGTAATAACCTGCACCTGATTGTTGGTGATGTCAGGCACCGCCCCCACCGGAATCTGGAACACCGCATACAATCCGTAGGCAGCTATAGTAAAAGTGAATAGAATGACAATAAGCTTATTCCTGATGCTGAATTCAATAATTTTATCAAGCATGGTGCTGAAGGCGTTTAGTAAGGTGCTCCACAACTCCGGGAATGACTGCTCATAAATCCGCTAAATAGAGCAATATAAAATTACAATTCATTTTCAAATTATCAAACAATTTCAGAATAAAAAACCAAGTGAAGTTTCTTGCTTCCAGCCTCCTTCAGAGTCTACTTCAAATAATTCCGCCATTCAAGTTATTATCATGCAATTAGTATCATCAGGTATACATAAATCAAAACCAGCCTTTTCGGGGCTGGTTTTGATATAAACACAATCTGTCATTACTATTCCATCTGGTCATCCTGACCATGTTTTTTATCAGTCTTTTTGTCTGACTTTTTGGGAGCACTTTTCCTCTTATCATCCTTTGGCATAGTCGTTTATTTTTAGTTAGTACTGAGTTTCAATTGTTTATACTTATTAAACAACAAATGGGGGGTTTGGTTTTGAGCATTGAGCATGGAGCACTGAGCGTAGAGCACTTTTTATTATTTGCCACGATATTTTTCAATTTCATTTTAGATTCATTTTACTTTACCTTGTATCAACCTTGTTTCAACCTTGTACCAACATAGTATATGTATTGTATAATGTACATTGTATAAACATGCTTAGTACTTGATTCATAATTGGTAAGATTGAATGAATACCAAATCTTTCTTGATTAAAATTGTAAAATTTTAGGCACACAGAGTGGATGTTTGGCGTTGAAGGGCTCCAGCATGTATTTAATTTACACAGATCAAATTTAAAATTAGGGTAAAGTGTGAGTTTGTTGTCATATAATAAACACAATCCTCAAACTCTTAAGCATATGGGTAGGAAAATATTGTTTACATCAATTATTCTTCTGATCGCTATATGCTTGAGTGGAGAGGGCTTTGCCCAGAAGAGCGAGGTTAGTCTTGATATAGGTTACGGTAGTACGACCACAGATTATTCCAGGTTTTTATTGCCATTCATGCCTGGCCTTGAACCGTTTTACCAAATAGGAGGCAAGTATATGCTTACGACATATAATTCTGAATTGAGTTTTTTTGGAGGAATGACCTTAGACTCCCGAACATTTTGGGATCGAAGCGCCTTAAATTATCTAAAGGTGCCAATTGGCATGAACCTGAATATTGGAAGAAATTCATGCTTTATCATTGGTGGTGGAATAAATATAGGAATGCTTTTGACAGAACCTATTGATAATAATTTTAGCAAATTCACATTTGGTACCTTTGTAAAAGCAGGGCCTGCCTTCCGACTTTCTAATAAATATAGATTAACACTTTCCTACCAGGCTAATTTTGATGTGTCAGTAATGTATGTCGAGCATCGTACATCACCTGGTGGAAGCCACGGTGTATATGATATAAAGGGAGATGACAGGTTCCTCGTATTGAGTTTATACAAAAGTATTGGAAACAGCAATAATAATCCGAGTCCCGTAAGGTAAAAAGGTAAAAAACCTTCATTACAGTTGATAGTGAAGCGGGAAAGATCAACAAAACCCATAACTTCGCACTCTCACTGGTAAAACTCGTACTGCTGATTCGTTTAACTAATGAATATACTAACCTTCGATATTGAGGAATGGTTTATAATGGATGATGCCAGGATTATTCCACACACTACCTGGCAGGGACTTCAGTCGAGAATTGAGCAGAATGTTGACACCATATTATCTGCGATAAGCAGGCATAATATGAAGGCGACGTTTTTTATAATGGGTTGGGTGGCTGAGCATTACCCGGATTTGGTGAGGCAAATTACCGCTTCGGGCCATGAAATAGGGTACCACTCGTATTACCATATGCATCCGGCGCAACAGTCGCCGGTTGAATTCGAGGATGATTTGGTAAAGGGTTTGGGGTTGCTTGAAGAAATAACCGAACAGAAGATTACAGCCTACAGGGCACCTAACTTTTCGGTTTCCCTTGAAACAAGCTGGATATACCCCATACTTGCAAAGCATGGCATAAGTGTGAGTAGTTCATTAAAGGCAAATACATCTCTCAGTGACCAGAAGGTGAATAGTAAACCGGTCAGGATCAAGACAAATCACGGCGATATTCTTGAATTCCCCTTAAACCGCGTAAGTTTGCCTGGCTTAAACCTCGTTTATTCAGGAAGCGGATTTGTGCGACTTCTGCCCTATCCACTAATTCGCCTACTATTCAGCTTTTCAGAATACAATATGGCCTATTTCCATCCACGGGACTTCGACCTCCACTTTCCGGGACACCGGGCAATAGGCAAATACCGCCACTTACGTTCAAGCATAAATGCATCCACTACTATGCCCAAACTTAACAAGCTGCTTGAGTCATATTACTTCAACACGCTGGGTGAAGCTTTCACTGTATATGGCACTATGCGGCACAAAACAATTCAGTTATGATGTCTGCTACATTAGGAACCACTGCCGCACTGAGTAAAGTTATCTCGCTAAGCAAAGTTAGCACGTTGCATAAAGTATTCGGCTGGCCGATGTATCGGGTGACATTCACAAATCAGGGGAAGCCTGTGGCTGTTCTCAGCTTCGCAAAAACCAAAAGTGGCTGGCATGCCATGCCTCATGCCGATTCATTGGGCGCATGGTTTGATAAAAGTGTTGTAGAAAATATCACATTAGCAAGTCAGTTAATTAACTGTTTGCTCACTGAGGGCAATTTGTTTGAAGATACTGCAAGAGTCAGCATCAGGAGCACTATGCCTTTACTCAGTTACAGAACTGAGCATAAGGTCATCAGCGTAATATCACTCGAGGGCGGATATGATGCAGTTATGTCGCGCCTTAACGCCAATGTTCGGCGTAAGATCAGTAAGTCCGCACGCTGCGGCATTGTTGTGCTTGCGGGAAAGGCAGAACATATAGACAGTGCAGAACTTATGGAAGGACCCGATCCTATGAGCGGGGCAGAACTTATAGGTGGGCCAGAACTTATAGATGATTTTTACAGCGTTTATCGGAAAACCATCCATAAGCACGGATCTTTTGGCTTGCCTAAAGGCTTTTTCAGCAATATTCCGCCTGAAGAAGGATCTTTGTTCGTGGCATTTCTGAACAATAAACCCATAGGTAGTGCCTTGCTTACCCGGATGATGGACACTTCTGAGAACACTGCCTTCGCGACCCTGCCTTGTTATAACAAGTTATATACCAGCTATGCGCTGCATCATGCTATGATACAACATGCCATCAATACCGGGTGCTCCATATATTCATTCGGCCGAAGCACACCAGCGAGCAGCGTTCATAGATTCAAGCAGCAGTGGGGTGCGGTTGATAATGTGCTGTATTATAACTCAACCCATCCGGTGAAAGTGCCCGGCAATTATGAACTCACAAGGAAGGTAATCAGGCATTTGCCAATGGGGATGTCGGCGGCATTTGACCGGTTTGTGGCAAAACGGATATTTTGAAATCGCAAGAGACGGCTGGCATGCCGTCTCTAATTAAAATTACCATTTTAAATAAACCTCTGCTACTGAGGGATGCACCTCCTCCTTCAGCATTGCTACCAACTGTTCATCATTGAGGGCCTCCTGATGCTTTTTGAGGGCTTCCCACAACTGAATCATTACCTGTTTGCCACCAGCATTGTAGATGTCCCTGGCCGCCGAATGGAATCTCGACTGATACCATCCATAGTTTTTGGGGCCCATACCCAGTGTTGCATACAATCTTTCAGAATCTTCAAGACAGGTG
>JAGXGB010000058.1 GCA_024636955.1 Bacteroidales bacterium | reverse complement strand
TCTTTACAGTCTCAACAAACTTATCTATGTCTTTGGTATCAACCTCGATATCAAACACATCAATATCAGCAAAGATCTTAAACAACAATCCTTTACCTTCCATAACAGGTTTACCTGCCCCTGCACCAATATCACCTAAACCGAGCACTGCCGTTCCATTTGATATCACAGCAACAAGGTTTCCTTTTGATGTGTATTTATAAATGTCCTCGTAATTTTTCTCAATTTCAAGGCATGGGTGCGCGACACCAGGGGAGTATGCTAGTGATAAATCGCGTTGTGTTGTGTGAGGTTTTGTTGGGATAACTTCAAGTTTCCCGGGACGGCCTTCATAGTGATACCTGAGGGCGTCGTCTTTCGTCAGTTTTGACATAATAGGGTATTTTTAAGGATGCGAACAACTAACTGATGATGTTGTGAAATGAGTAGTAAAGGTAAAGATATATGGTCATTTAGATACTGTTTTAACCAACTTTTGTTAGTAATGATTTACATTTTATGGAAGTACTTGAATCATAATGTTTAGCTACATTATGAGTTTGCTTCCGGGTGAATTATGATGAATCATGAAGCATTGGTTAACACAAAATAGATTAGAACAATATGAATAAAAAGCTTGTTATTATGCATACCCTGAACCTTATAAATTTTTACAACGCTTGAGATTAGACTCAATACTTAAATATTTGTAGTTAAAAGAAAGAAGATTTGCGTTACCAATACAGAATAACCTGACAGCTATTTTTAATATCATAACTTTGGAACGCTTTTTGCAAATACTGGTGAAACAGCCACTAAAATGAACGTTAAACAACTATCTACAATTACAAAAGCGCTCCTGTTTATTTTTCTTTTGATGCCTGCCCTCTCATGGAGTCAAGCAGTCAGACAAATGGGCAATACTGCATTTGAACGTGGTGAAAAACTTAACTTTAAGGTATACTATCAATCACTGCTAACCGGCAAGGTTACTGCAGGTGAAGCCAAGATTGAAGTCAAGAACAGGAAGGTGATGAAAAACAACCGGCCTACCTATCATATAGTGGGAACCGGCGTATCAAAAGGTGCATTTAACTTCTTTTTTAAAGTTGACGACAGGTTTGAAACTTTTATTGATGAAGAAGGAATGTTTCCGTGGTATTTTATCAGACGTACCCGCGAGGGTGGTTACAGGAAAGATGATGAGGTTACTTTCGAGCAATTTAGTAATATGGCAATTAGCCGTAACGCTGTAAAGAGAGTTCCATCAAATATTCAGGATATAGTCTCAGTTTTTTATTATGCACGTACCCTTGATATAACGGGTGTTGATCCCGGTGATTCTTTTCCGCTTTCTTTCTTTTTGGATGATTCAGTTTATACTTCAAAAATCATTTTCCTTGGAAGAGAACAGGTTACAACAGAATCGGGCACATACAACTGTTTGAAATTTAAACCCATGGTGGCTACCGGTGAAGTTTTTAAGGAGCCTTATCCAATGCAGTTATGGATCACTGACGACAAGAATAGATTACCAGTACTAATGCAATCGGCAGTGGTTGTAGGCTCTGTTAAAATGGAGCTTGTAAGCTTTGAAGGTATCAGAAACCCTGTTACTGCCTTGGTGCATAATGGAAAGAAGAAATGAACGACTTTGCTAAGTATACATACGCAGGTATATGCAATATTGCAAGTAGAAATGAATAACTTTGTTAAAGCATACTAATAAAGGCAGCATTAATCAATATTTGATTAGTGCTGTTGTGCATGCATCTTATTAAACCAAACTCCAGTTATGAAATCCCAGTGCCTGTTTCACACCCTCCTGATTTTGTTTTTCTTTAACGGCTCAGTATTAATTGCACAACAAGCCATAAAACCAGTCAGGCCATCCAATCCACAAAGTTCAATGGCAAAACCAAATGATAGTGATCCGGTATGGAAGCAAGTAGATAGTTTGGCAGATCAAGGCTTGCCGCAATCAGCACTAAAACTTGTTGCAGAAATTATGCAAAAGTCTTACGCTAAAGGAAACTACACTCAATACCTTAAAGCAAATCTTTATGAGCTTAAGCTTAGATCTCAGTATGAGGAGGATTTTTTAAAGAAGTTCGTACAAGAGAGAGAACAATTACTTAGGGTTGATCAATTATCTACAAGAGCTGTAGGCCTGAAAGAGCCTGTGCCGCAAATAATACATTCTATCCTTGCCGATTTATATTGGCAGTACTATTCCCAGAACCGCTATATTATACTCGACCGTACAGTTCTGATGTTTGATACAGGTGAAAATGGTGTGGCTGATGCACCTATTGAAACATGGGATATTAACAACTTTATCAAGGCTGTATCACTCCATTATAGCGCTTCACTCCAAAACCCATCTTTACTCCAGTCAATAAAGCTTAGTGAGATTGAAACTATTATAGTAAAAGCACCTGGATCTTCTGCAGTCCGCCCTACTCTATTCGATTTTCTGGCGCATCGGGCAGCCGATTTCTTTATCAACGGGGAAGCATCGCTGACTAAACCTGTTCATCAATATGTAATGAGAGACTCAGCACTCTTATTACCTGCTGCCATTTTTACCACACTTGACCTTTCCAGCAGAGATTCACTGTCATTTGATCTTCAGGCCTTGCAGATCATGCAACAATTGATAAGGTTCCACCTGAATGATAAGAGTCCTGAGGCCTTGGTTGATGCTGATCTCAAGCGGCTTGATTTCGTTTACAACAATATAAATTATCCGGAACGCGACAGCCTTTATCTGAACTCGCTTCATGCACTTGAAAAGAAATATTCAGGGCACCCCGTTTCAGCTGCTGTAATGCACAAAATAGCTGAATACTATTATTCTGAACCTGAAGCTCCAATTAGGATTTTTAAAGGTGTTAATGGAGGCGGTTCTTCATCACAAAGGGAGCTTGAGCCGGTGAAAGCGAGGGAATGGTGCCTAAAAGCTATCAATAATTTCCCTGACACACCAGCAGCTAAGAATTGCACTAACTTACTCAGAATCATTGAAGAGCCGTTGATAGAATTTCAGGCTAACAATGAGGTTAGTCCCGATAAGGAATTTCCCCTTCTGTTAAAGTATAAAAATGTTAAGAAAATATGGCTAAGGCTGGTGCGTTCAGAATATCTCTCAAACAGGGAGTATTATAGTGATCGTGAAAACAACCTTAGGAAATACCTGGCACTTAAGCCGGTAATGGATTGGACAATCGAAATACCTGATTTAGCTGATTATTTGAGGCATTCTTCTGAAATTATCATGCCTGAAATTAAGTCGGGCAAGTACATACTTATGATCAATGACAATGCAACCTTTACAGAAAGTGATACTACGCTTGCATTCGGATTTATTCAGGTAAGTAACTTAACTTATATAAGTCGCAATGCGCCTGATGGATCAGGATTGGTTTATGTTCTTGACAGGAATGATGGTAAGCCATTGAAGGATGTTGAAGTTCAATCTTTCATAATGAATTACGACTATAGATCACGTATTTATGCACGAAAGAATCTGGCACGTTACAAAACAGGGGTCGATGGAGCTTTTACTATCAAATCCCCGGGAGCAAATGAGAATGCAAATCTCTCCTTTGAGTTAAGGTACAAGGGTGATACCTTGATTGCAGAAAATTATTTCGCTTTATATAACAGAGGCAGGTATGCCGACAGGGATCCAAGAATCAGCACTTTCTTCTTTACTGACCGGGCAATATACCGCCCCGGACAACCGGTTTATTTCAAGGGAATTGTGATTGATAATGCACGCAATGCTAACAAGATTGTGCAGCAACACAAATCAACAGTAAGCCTCTACGATGTTAATGGTCAGAAGATCAGCAGTGTTGAAGTTACATCCGGTGAATACGGCTCATTCAGCAATTCATTTGTAATACCTTCAGCAGGCTTAACCGGCCAAATGCGCATTGAAAGTGAATCGGGCAGCGTTTATTTCAATGTTGAGGAATATAAACGCCCTCGCTTTGAAGTAACGTTCAAACCTATTGATAGCACTTACCGCCTTAATGCTGAAGTTGAGATAACTGGTGAAGTGAAATCTTATTCTGATGTTCCTCTTTCAGGGGCTACAGTTAATTATCGGGTTGTACGAAGTGTGATGTTCCCTTTTTTCAGATACACCTCCCGAATTTGGCCACCATTCAACATTCCCGATGCAGAAATTGCCAACGGAACGGTGACTGTTGATGAACAGGGTATTTTCAAAGTTAGATTTACTGCTGTGCCTGACCCGGCTAACTATGGAAATCAGGATCCATTTTATACCTATACCATTTATGCGGATGCCACTGATATTAACGGAGAAACGCAATCAGGGCAAACAACTGTTAATGTCAGTAATAAAGCACTGATACTGGAAACTGAGATACCACTTGAAGTCAATATTTCAAACTGGAAACCATTTAAGGTTACAGCAACAAATCTGAGTGGCAGGAAAGTGCCTGCATCTGTCAAGATTGAGCTACATAAACTTAAGGAGGGTAATTTGCTTATTCCCCGCGTGTGGGATATTCCTGACACAGCATTTTATACCAAGGAGGAATTCAAATCGCGATTACCTTATTTCCCTTACTTGAATGAGATTGAAAGGTACAATCCCTGGTCGCAAACTCATGAAAAAGCTTTGGCAATCAGGGAAAAACTTGTTTATTCAAGTACGTTAAATACATCGACTGACAGCATCGTTAATTTGAAAGACCTCAAGACTGAACCGGGTCGCTATCTTATAATACTGTCAGCTACTGATGCATTTGGAACCCCCGTTGAAACTGAGAAACAGATAACAATATTTGATCCTGAATCTCGTAAGATACCTGCACCTGAACATCTCTGGTTTACAGTGCTTACCCCCGAGCCGGCTCAGGGAGAAGAAATTAAATTCCTTGCAGGCAGTGCCGTTAATGGCCGGTTATTAATTGAAATACAGAGTAAAGGCAAGATCCTAAAGCATGAATGGTATAATATAAGCGATCAAAAGCAATTTAAATTTGATCTGCCTGATAGTCTTACCGGTCAGGTAAGTCTACTTGCAAACCTCGTTTACCATAATCATAACTTTACTGAACAGCATGATTTTATGATTCCCGATAGGTCGAAGGAACTAAACTTTACATTTGAAACCTTCAGAAGCCCATTATTACCCGGTAGTACTGAAAAATGGAAAATCAAAATATCAGGCCCTGAGGGCATTCCATTACAGGCTGAGTTTCTTGCATCTATGTATGATGCTTCACTTGATGCGTTTATGAAGCATAACTGGTATTTCTCATTATACCAGCCATGGCAACAGAATTACACCTGGGAATTGCAGCAAACTTTCCTAACCTCAGGTAGTTTATCAGTGCCACGTAAATTTTACGGTGAACCTTATGTAGAACAGCAATACGATAAGCTTAACTGGTTTGGTTACAATTTTTACAATCAATACGGTGGAAGACCCGGATTCAGGGGCAGTGCCAAAGGTGGCAGGGTTACAATGATGGAAGCTGCTGTGGAGGATAATGAAATGCAAGAAATGATGGTAGTTACTGAGCAGTCAGCACCACCTTCGGCCGAAGCTTCAAATGCCGCAACTGAAACAAGTGAACAACCTGTACAGATAAGGCGTAATATGCAGGAAACCGCCTTCTTCTACCCCCATCTTACCACTAATAAAGATGGTGAAGTATGGGTAGAATTTACAGTGCCCGAAGCACTTACAAGATGGAATTTTATGGGACTCGCTCATACCCCCGAACTCAGAAATGCACAGTTTACAAAGGAAGTAGTTACACAAAAAGAATTAATGGTAACACCAAACCTGCCTCGATTCTTCAGAGAAGGTGATAAAATGGTAATTCGGGCTAAAGTAAGTAATCTTACTCCAAATCCTATTCAGGGAGAAGCACAACTTGAGATACTTGATGCCATGACAATGCAACCTGTGAATGATCAATTCAATAATGCCCAACCGGTTCAGACTTTCAGCATTGAGCAAAAAGGCAATACCAGTGTAACCTGGAGCATTGATATTCCGGCTAATATAGCAGCTGTTATGGTAAGGATTACTGCCAAAGCCGGCAACCATAGTGATGGCGAGGAAGTGATGCTACCAGTTCTCACAAACAGAATGCTGGTTACTGAAACCAAGCCTTTGCCAATTAATGGCAATGAAACAAAAGAATACAATTTCACAAGTCTTACACAAAGTGATGCCTCAAACAGCGATAAACCAGCCGGAGCCGGAGGTTATGCTACCGCTAGCACCACAAGGAAGAACCACAGGCTAACACTTGAGTACACTTCAAACCCTGCATGGTATGCTATACAGGCACTTCCATGGCTTGAATCGAGGGAGAAAGAGAATTCTGATCAGTTATTTAACAGGTTTTATGCCAACAGCATCGCAGGGCATATTGCAAACAGCAGCCCAAAAATCAGAAACATCTTTGAGTTATGGAAAACAGCCTCTCCTGATGCGCTACTCTCGAATCTGGAAAAGAATCAAGAGTTAAAAGCCCTGGTAATTGAAGAAACTCCATGGCTGATGGATGCCAAAAATGAGTCTGAACAGAAGCAGCGCATAGCTCTTATGTTTGACCTTAACCGCTTATCAACCCAGCGGACTTCTGCACTTAGAAAACTAAAGCTCACCCAATCAGCCAATGGTGGATGGCCCTGGTTTGAGGGCATGCCTGAGAGTCGTTATATTACTCAGTTAATTGTTTCAGGCATGGGTAAGTTACATTATCTGAAAGTCAATGATCTGAAAGAAGATATTGAAAGCAGGCAAATGGTGCAACAGGCCGTAAACTACCTCAGCACCCGGTTGAACGAAGATTACCTTAAAATTCTTCGCGATTCAGATTTGAATGATTCAGTTAATGGCAAGTCAGATAGTAAACCCAATCGTTCACAAAAAACCAAAGCATCAGCAAAAGGTATTGAAACTGATTACCTTGGGTATGAGCATATTCAATTCCTTTATGCATTATCCTATTTGAACGGAATAGTTACTCCAACTGAAGATGCTGCTGAAGCTGTAAGTTATTTCAGCAATCAGGCGCGCAAGTACTGGAACAATAAAAACCTCTATGCACAGGGCATGATTGCAATATGGGCAGGCAGAAGTGGCGATGTCAATACAACCCAGTCAATCATGGCTTCCCTGAGAGAGAAAGCTGTAACCAGTGAAGAAATGGGTATGTACTGGAGAGATAATACCGGTGGGTACTTCTGGTATCAGGCGCCTGTAGAAACTCAGGCTCTGATGATAGAGTTATTTGAAGAATTCGGAGCAAATAGTGGTGTGTCAGGCAGCAAAACCGCAAAACCAACAGCTAATCAAAACAAACGTGAAGTTGACCAGATGAAGACATGGCTGCTTAAGCAAAAGCAAACACAATCATGGCCAACCTCAACAGCTACTGCTGAAGCAGTTTATGCATTGTTATTAAGAGGAACTGACTGGCTTCAAACTGATGCTGCAGTGAAAATCACTCTGGGCAATAAAACTATCGACCTTGCCAATAATCCCGATATTGAAACAGAACCGGGAACAGGTTACTTCAAAACGTCGTGGAGTGGTGAAGAAATTTCACCTGCCATGGGAAATATTACCGTGAGCAAATTGAGTGATGGACCTGCATGGGGTGCTGTTTATCTGCAATATTTTGAGAATCTGGATAAGATCAATCCGGCACAAAGCCCACTTGCAATAAGTAAACAATTGTTCATACGCGAAACTACTGACCAGGGCCAGCGTCTTAAAGAGATCACAGAAGTTCGGCCACTTAACATAGGTGACTATGTAACAGTTCGCATTGAAATTACTTCTGACCGCAATCTTGAGTTTATACACCTTAAGGATATGCGGGCGGCAGCATTTGAACCCGTAACTACCTTATCAGGATATGAATGGAAAGGCGGACTTGGTTATTATAGAAGTACCCGTGATGCTGCAACCAATTTCTTCATCTATTACCTGCCAAAGGGCACTTACGTGTTCGAGTATCAGTTAATAGTATCGCAGGAAGGGGAATTCTCAAATGGAATCAGTACCATTCAGTGCATGTATGCACCTGAATTTGCTGCACATTCTGAGGGAATTAGAATTGAAGTCAAGGGTAATTAATGCCTATCGTTTTATCATTCAGGCGCTATTTCACCTTCTTATAGAAGCTTTACGCCTTTCTTACAGAAACTTTGACCCTTTCTTATAGGAGCTTTCCTGCCTTTTTAAAATAGCAGTACCATCATTATCATGATGCTACTCCATTTTCTTCTTAGCTTCAATGCACCACATCAGTTCTTTGATGAAGATCTTAGCGCGCTTGTTTTCAAATTCATTAGCGGGAACGCCGTTTTCATCATAAAGCTCTTGAACCTTGGGATTTGGGAACATAGCAGGTACGGTCCATGCCCTCATCTTCCATAATACAAACTGAAGCGCTGTAATAACCTGTGTTCCACCGAATACCCCATCTGATGCAGTTGAAATGGCAATAGGTTTTCTATGCCATTCATTATACAAAAGGTCAATGGCGTTCTTGATTGCCGGCGGATAACCTCCATTATACTCAGGTGTAACAATAATGATCCCATCAGCCTTTTTTATGCGTTCAGCATATTCCAGTGCCCCTGAAGGCGGGTTCTCAAGTTTGCTTAACCGTTCCTCGAATATCGGGAAATTGTATTCTTTAAGATCTATTATTTCAGCGGTTGCAATGTTGTTACTTTCCAGATAATTCTTGAAAAAGAGTGCAACCCTGTGACTGTTTCTGGAGATGCGTACGCTCGAAGAAATGATTCCAATGTGAGGCATAATGATTGGTTTTAATTGATTACTCAGCAAATATTTTACACAACAGGTTATATGCCCTGATGTGCATTGTTTATAGTTTTGATTTGCTCTTTAAACAAAAAAGATGCAAAACAGTTGCATGTAATCATACAATTTGCCGGCAAGCCATGAATCTTAAAATACAATTCAGCGACTCTGCCCTGATTCTGAGCTTATTACTAATATCTTCAGATCACAATATTTATGATCTTATTCGGCACAACAATTACCTTTTTAGGTGTAGTGCCCGCAAGCCACTTTACTGATTCAGGAGCTTCGAGAACAGCTTTTTCAATTTCTTTTACCGCTGCATCCACAGGCATAGTGAGCTTAAAGCGCATCTTGCCGTTGAAGGATACCGGATACTCAAAGTTGTTCTCGATGGTATATTCCTCACGATACTCAGGATAAGATGTTTTAGTGACACTTTCTTTATTTCCTAACAAGCTCCATAGTTCTTCTGCAATATGCGGGGCATAAGGAGATATTAATATCACCAGGTTGGTCAGGATAGCACGGTTATTACTTTTCAAATCGGCCAGGTCATTAACGCAAATCATAAATGTGCTAACTACTGTATTGAAAGAGAAGCGCTCAATATCATCGCTCACTTTCCTTATAGTCCGGTGCAGTACTCGTAACTCTTCAGCAGTAGGCTCTTTATCAGAAACCATGAAGTTGTTATCCTTATCATGGAATAACCTCCACAATTTCCTCATAAACCTGAAAACTCCTTCAATACCGTTGGTATCCCATGGTTTCGCCTGCTCTATTGGTCCAAGGAACATCTCATACAAACGGAGTGTGTCAGCACCATATCTTTCAATCAGTTCATCAGGGTTCTGAACGTTGTACTTCGATTTTGACATCTTCTCAACTTCCCAACCACAAATATATCTCCCATTCTCAAGTTCAAATTCAGCATCTGCAAACTGAGGCTGCCATTTTTTGAAAGCTTCTGTATCAAGCACATCATTATGTACAATGTTCACATCAACATGTAGTGCCTGAATGCTTACTCTGCTATTTAAACCACTACTATCAGGTACATTGGCTGATTGATCTTCTTTTGCCATGTATTCCTTTGCAAGGTTATAGCTAACGTACTTATTGGTGCCTGCAATGCGATAAACGAGGTTAGACCGCCCTTGAATCATTCCCTGGTTGATAAGCTTGTTAAATGGCTCATCTTTAACAACCATTCCCAGGTCAAAGAGGAATTTATTCCAGAAACGGGCATACAGCAAATGACCGGTGGCATGTTCAGCACCCCCCATATACAAGTCAACACTTTGCCAATACTCAACTGCTTCGCGTGAGAAGTATTCATTGTCGTTGCGCGGATCCATATACCTCAAATAGTAAGCACTTGATCCGGCGAAACCAGGCATTGTGTTAGTTTCCAAAGGAAAACCATCCTTATTAACCCAGTTCTTTGCACGTGCAAGGGGTGGCTCACCCGATTCAGTGGGCAGATATGCGTCAACTGCAGGGAGTTGTAAAGGCAATTCTGATACATCAAGCGTATAAGGCATGCCATCCTTATAGTAAACTGGGAATGGCTCTCCCCAATAGCGCTGACGACTGAATATAGCATCGCGAAGGCGGAAGTTGATTTTTCCTTTACCAATACCAAGATCTTCAACTTTTCGTATAGCGGTAGTTATTGCTTCTTTAACTTCCAACCCATTAAGGAAGCCGCTGTTGATCATAATACCTTCTTTCGAATCGTATGACTCCTCCCACAAAGAAGGATCAACAGGGGTTTCACCTTTCCGGCTAACAACCTGCACTATGGGGAGGTTAAAGTAACGGGCAAAAGCAAAGTCGCGTGTATCATGCCCGGGTACAGCCATAATTGCACCTGTACCATAACCCATCAGCACATAATCAGCAACCCAAATAGGAATTTCTTCGTTATTAAGCGGATTGATGGCAAAAGCACCTGTAAATTCACCACTTATCTTTTTCACCTCAGTCATACGCTCGCGTTCCGACCTGTTCTTTGCCCAATGGATATAGGCTTCTACCTTTTCCTGTTGTGCCTGAGTGGTAATTTCGCTAACAAAAGGATGCTCGGGGGCCAGTACCATAAAGGTGACACCAAACATCGTGTCAGCCCGGGTAGTAAAGATATCCAGCTTTTGATCAAAGCCCTTTATATCGAACAAAGCAGTGCAACCCTCACTTCTTCCTATCCAGTTGCGCTGAATATCCCTTATTGAATCAGGCCAGTCGATATGCTCAAATCCATCAAGTAACCTGTCAGCATAAGCGGTAATGCGAAGCAGCCATTGTTTCATATTCTTCCGCTCAACAGGATGCCCTCCGCGTACTGAGAAACCTTCACTTACTTCATCGTTCGCCAAAACAGTACCAAGAGCAGGACACCAATTAACCAGTGTATCAGCCAGGTATGCCAGGCGATATTTCATTAATATTTCTTGTTGTTCCTTTTCCGTGTATGTATTCCATTCAGCAGCACTAAAAGAGGATACTTCACTGCTTGCAGCGTCAACCTTTGTATTGCCTGATCTTTCAAAAATTGCAATCAATTCAGCAATTGGCTCAGCTTTACGCGTTTCCTTATTGTACCATGAATGGAATAGCTTAATAAAAGTCCATTGCGTCCACTTATAATAATCGGGATCACTGGTTCGGACTTCACGGTCCCAATCGAATGAAAAGCCAATTCTGTCAAGCTGTTCGCGGTAACGTTCAATGTTTTTTTCAGTAGTAATAGCAGGATGTGTACCTGTTTGAATGGCGTACTGCTCAGCGGGTAAGCCGAATGCATCATATCCCATCGGGTGCAGCACATTAAAACCCTTCAGTCTTTTGTACCGCGAATAGATATCAGAAGCAATATATCCAAGAGGATGCCCAACATGTAAACCGGCACCCGAAGGATAAGGGAACATATCAAGTACATAATACTTGGGTTTATTGCGATCTATGTCAGTTTTGTATGTCTTGTTTTCCGACCAGTACCTTCGCCATTTAGGCTCTATTTCATTAAAGTTGTATTCCATTGATCCGTCCTGTATTAAGGGCGCAAAATTAAGAATAAAAGGTTAATGAGAGCGTGTTGCAGGAACAATAGGTGCTGGCGGTCAGGTAAAACTTACTCACATGTTACATTTGTATTAATTTATAACACAATATACTGTCCACTATGAAATCTTTGATAATATCTTAGGTGTTTCATCCTTCTGTGGTTTAAGCCTGAATTTATGATCCAATTCTTTCAACTTAAACCGTACACTTAGAATGTAGGGTTGCTGGTTGCTATCGTCCCATCTACCGTATGAAGTTACTACAAAAGTACTATTAGGTAACAACTCAACACCGGGGTAACCACAGTCCCATTTCCGGGTATTTCTTTTGAATCTTATTCTGTATTGTCCTGGTTCGCCGCTAACAAGATTATCCCATGTCCCAACCCAGCCAACCCAGTCACCCTCTGTTGGACTTCCCTGATTATGCTCTTTAGCAACCTCACTGAAGTTTACATTGTTAGCAAACCTTTCAAGGTCTTTCCTTAGATGAAGCGGTGTAATGTCGCGGAATACAACTAAAATCCTACCATCATGAGCATATTTAAGTGTATGCCTGTCGCCCGTTAGTTCATTTGGTAAAGCTCTTGGCTCTGTCCAGGTAAGTCCTTCATCATTTGAGAACATAATCTGTGAATTGTGCTGTCTTGTGTTTTCTCTTAACAGCATAGCCAATTGTTTACCATTCGGTGATCTGATAATGCCCGGTTCGCATAAGCTCATCTGCCTGCTTGAGTATATAGCCTCAGGATACGACCAGCTCATTCCCCCATCTGTTGAGAGGGTTTTGTATAGGGTAAAAGGTTGGGTTTTATTTGTCTTTTTATCCTCGTAGAATTCATTATGGCCATCTTCCTTCATAAAGCGCAGGTCATCATGAAAGAGTGCCATGTAATGACCTTTCCCGGTATTCAGTTTTATAAGAGATGACATTACAACTACGCCACCCCAATCACCTGCTTTTTCTAATTCTGACCACGTATCACCATCATCTTCTGAAAATGCCATCCGGGTTGGATATAAACCAGAGAAGACTATAAGTCGCTTTTTACCTTTGTGATCAACTACACTGTGAATAGTAGGAGTTTCTTTGGAAGTCATCCAGCTTTCAGGAACAGTCATTCTCTCACCCCAGGTCAAGCCACCATCAGCACTCTTTTTTAAGACTATTTCACCTTTTCCATGGCCTTTAGGATAAACCGCCAACATAGTCTTAGTATCATCAAGCAACACAGTAGTTGGATGGCCCAGATATTGATTTTCCTCTTTATCAATTACTACCTGGCGGAAATGTTCTTCATTTAAGTCAATAGTTGGTATTCTTAGATATGGAATGACAACTTTCTCCTGGGAATCAACTTGCAATGCTGACGTCATTATCCCAAGGATTATTATTAATAATCGCTTAATCATTTGGTTTAAGGCTGTTAGTTAAGTCTCCCTGCAGGTTTTATTAAAAGACTGCCAGGCTTTACCCGGCAGTCTTTACCAACCACCATGAGAGTTATAGTTGAATTTTGAAGATCTTTGAGTTAATAGAGTTAGCGTAGTTTTACATTGCAAGAGCCAATATATTTTTCGCCATTGTACATTTCAATCTTATAAACCCCTGGTTTTAACTTTTCTTTAGGAGTATAACTGAATTCTATGCTTTTTGAAACTTTGATTTCATCATTGTAAATGCTTACCAGTAGCTGATCATCATCATCAATAGTTCTAACAGCCAGTCCTTTGTCATCTCCTTTTACTATTACCCCATTAGGCTTGATGATATTGAAATTCAGGTTTTCAATCATATTTGCCGGAACCTTAAGGCTAACAGCTATCTTATTAGTACGCCGGGCTTTAACGGTGAGTTTATTTTTCCCTCTTGTGGATTGAACGAGGTAGTTGTCAGCTTTTAGTGAGCTCATGATTCTGTTATTTTCAGCAAGCTCCTGGTTTTCTGCTTTAAGTGCTGCAATTGTTTTACTCAGGTCGTCCTTATCGGAATTTAACTTCTTCACTGACTCATTTAGGGCGGCAACTTGAGTATCAAGATCTATTTTAAGCTTCCCAATTTCATCCAGTTGCTTCTTAAGTGACTTAATACTTCCGTTTTCCCTTTTTATTTTGCTTAACTCGGATTCCTTTAAAGTCAATTTCTGACTTATCTGAGCAATTATTTGGTCCATCTCATGATTTGTCCCTTTTAATGCACTCAATTGGTTCTTAAAATATAATATCTCTTTGTCAAGGGATACCTTTTCCGAGAGGATCATTTCTGATCTAAGTTTTTCATTATTTAGATCCTTTGTAAGTTTTTTATTGGATGCAAAATAAAATCCAATACCAGCCAGTGTGAGGAATAATAATACCAGCGAACCTGTGACGATCAGTTTCTCATTTTTTAACTTTGTTTTCATTGTTATTAGGGTTTAGGTTGTTGTTCAATTTAATGAGGCAAAGGTGTGGTCGTGTTATTAAAGGGTGATTAATGACAAATTAAAAAGTGGTTAAAGCACACGTATTTTAATGTTCAGCCGTTATGATCACATAATAGATGACCATACCACTTTAAAATAATCAAGAGCTTATCTTTGCATCTATGAACCAATCCAATTGTAAAATACTTGTGGTTGAGGACGAACCAAAAGTAGCAGCACTTATAAAAAAAGGCCTTGAAGAAAATGGCTTTAATGTCGACATTGCTTATGACGGTTTTGTTGCCTACAAAATGTTTGAAGCTCGTGAGTATGATGCAATTATTCTGGATATTAATCTTCCTTATAAGAATGGTATAGAACTTTGCAGAGATATACGGAGTATAAATCCAAGAGTTCCTATTCTAATGCTGACAGCAATGGGCACCACTGAAGATAAGATAACAGGACTCGATTCAGGAGCAGACGATTACCTGGTGAAGCCTTTTGAATTCAGGGAACTTCTTGCCCGTATGAAATCATTACTAAGGAGGTCAACTAATACCATATCAGGAGGAAATAACCTCAAGTTTCTGGATCTTGAAATGAATCTTGATACTTATGAAGTAATGAGAGGAAGTACTAAAATAGAATTAACTCAAAAGGAGTTTGCATTGCTTGAATACCTTCTCAGGAATAAAGGAAGAGTATTGTCAAGAATTGATATTGCTGAGAAAATTTGGGATATTACTTTTGATACGGGAACTAATGTTATTGATGTATATATAAATTTCCTTAGGAAGAAAATTGATAAGGACTTCTCACCTAAATTAATTCACACTCAAACCGGTATAGGGTATGTTCTAAAAGAAGGGAAATCATGAACCGGAATATTGGTACACGGCTCACCATGCAATTTGCCCTTATTGTTGCCCTTATACTAACCATATTTTCAGTTAGCATTTATACATTTTCCGCTTCTTATCATAAATCAGAGTTCTATTCAAGGCTTAAGGACAAAGCCCGCACTACTGCAAGGCTTCTTATTGAAGTAAAGGAGGTTGATTATGAGCTGCTAAAAGTGATTGATAGGAATGCTATAAATGCCCTTCATAATGAAAAAGTTGTGATTTATGACTTTAGGAATGAGCAGATATATAACAGTATCGATGAAGATTCCATTCATGTATCAACTGATCTACTTGATAAAATAAGGCTTGAGAAAGAAGTGCAGTACTTTCAAGGCGAATACCAGGTAGTTGGGCTTCTATATACTGACAGGTATAACCGGTTTGTTGTAATTGCATCGGCTATTGATAAATTTGGAAATAGTAAGTTAGAAAACCTGCAATGGATTCTCATATTAGGCTTCATTATAAGTACAGGATTTGCCTTTCTGTTTGGTAGAGCTTATGCAGATAGAGCGCTTAAGCCGATTTCAAATGTGCTTAAGCAGGTAGAGAAGATTTCTATATCAAGTTTGAATCTGCGAGTGAATGAGGGTAATGGAACTGATGAAATTGCCCGTTTAGCAATCACATTTAACAAAATGCTTGAAAGGCTGGAATCAGCATTTGAAGTTCAACGAAGTTTTGTGTCAAACGCATCCCACGAACTTCGTACTCCTCTTACTTCCATAAAGGGTAACATTGAAGTGTCATTAATGAAACAACGGTCAAGTGAAGAATATGATGAAATATTGCACTCAATACTTGAAGATACCCAGAACCTCATAGAGCTTTCGAACCGGTTACTCGACCTTGCTAAGGCTAATTCTGACATATCAGAAATATCAATCAGGAAACTTCGTATTGATGAATTACTATGGGAAACCCGGGAGTGGCTTACTAACCGAAAAAGCGATTATAAAGTCTCTATCCACTTTAATGATCCTGCCTTTCCTGAAAATAAGCTAACGTTACTAGGCAATGATCATTTGCTTAAGATCGCTATACTCAATCTTATGGATAATGGATGCAAGTACTCCTCACAAAAAGCTGTAGATGTTACTTTATCAATTGAAGGAGAATATATAGTAGTTTCTTTCACCGATGAAGGAATTGGGATTCCTGGCGATGATCTTAAAAATATATTTCATCCATTTTTCCGGGCTGGTAATGCCAGGAAAATGGCTGGTCATGGCTTAGGCCTATCCCTGACAGACAAAATTCTTAATATCCATAAGGGGAAAATCTCTTTGGTCTCTGAGCTGAATGTTGGAACAAAAGTTACCATCTTCATACCTTATATTTCTATCTAATCCCCTTAACTGATGCTTTTTTAAATTGAAATTAAGAGTGCTAATTACATAGCAGACTATATTGAAATTACCTGATCAACAAAGTATCGTTAGGATTTTGAATGCCCGGCGATTCATACATAGTAGGATTTTGAATGCCCGGCGACTCAAACATAGTTGTATCAGTTTCAAAATCACCTGGTGGTGGAGCATCAGGTATTGGTGCCACCATATATTCAGGTATCTCAACTCTGGCTATCTCAGGTCCTGATGGCTGAGATACGTTTGCACGACTCTCGGCAGTTATAATGATCTCACTGTATTCATAGGGAGTTTCGACTTTAAAGACAGCGGTGTGATCATCTTTACTCTCTAACTTTCCAATATTCCTTAATCCCTGATCATCGGTTTCTATCCATACAACATATTCAGTGCTGCCTGGATCAACATTGCCGGGACTTTCCAAATTCTTTGCATTGATTATCAGCACCTTATTATTATCCTGGTCAACGCGTGTTTTTGCTTTGATCTCAGCCTCAGGTGCAACCTGGGAAACCGGGAACTTAGCAGTATTTGAGCATGCTGCTATTAGAAACACAGCAAACACAATCAAAACATTTGTAATATTTTTTACTTCGGGTTTCATAGTTTGATTCTTAAAGTGAGTATAAAACTAAACGAGCTTTAAGTAAAAGCAATAACGACGAGACAGTGTTATTTAGTTTACTGTTATTGTCTGATTTTCATTACTTTAACAATTATTGGTATTTGCAGTTGCAAATTAAGAGGCTAAAAAAGTGTATTGATTCATTACAGCTATATTAAGATTACAATTACCTTTAAAGTACCTTTGCTCTACCATTTGTCTACCCCTGGGGTAGACAGAAGGTAGAGCAAACGTAGACCAATGGTAGAGAAATGGTAGAGGAAATATGAACCGAACAAATCCTGACTTCAAGTTTTTGAAAGGAGGAAAATTTTAGACTTGGGTTAAACTTGTTGACATTAGAAGAAAAACACATTACTTTTAATATGGATTATAAAAAGCGTGATTCAAGTTTAACAAAGCCTCTAAAAAACAATCAAAAACCCCGACAATGAATAAGTACAGCACAATTTCCCATTTTTTAGTACTGTTAATTTTCATTATAGCCTGCAATAGAATGCCGGTATATACAGATAAGAATGCCAGCTATAGTGACAGAGTAGAAGATCTGTTAGAGCAAATGACCCTCGATGAGAAGTTAGCTCAGATAGTTGGGGATTCAGCAACCGGATTTGATACTCCTGTTAATGAACGGTTGGGAATACCGGGATTTAAAATGACTGACGGGCCAATAGGGGTGAGATGGTACCGGGCAACGGCTTTCCCCTCAGGCGTTTCACTTGCAGCTACCTGGGATACTGCTCTCACGAAACGCTATGCCGAAGCACTGGCAAAAGAAACTCTTGCCAAAGGGCGCAATCTTTTACTGGGTCCTTGTGTAAATATCCATCGCTTCCCTGCTGGGGGTCGCAACTTTGAGAGTTATGGTGAAGATCCATATCTAACATCCCGACTGGCTGTGAATTATGTAAAAGCGCTACAGGGCAATGGTGTTATAGCAAGTATTAAACATTATGCCTTGAATAACCAGGAATGGCGACGTACCGAAGTTGATGTTAAGGTTGATGAAAGAACAATGCGTGAGATCTATCTGCCCTCTTTCGAAGCTGCCGTTAAAGAAGCCGGTGTTTATACGGTTATGTCATCGTACAATAAAGTGAACGGTTGGTGGGCAAGTGAGAATGACAGGCTGTTAAATCAGATACTAAAAGATGAGTGGGGATTCAGGGGTTTGGTTGTTTCCGATTGGGTTTCTACTCACAATACTGTAAATGCAGCAAATCACGGTCTTGATCTTGAAATGCCTTTTGCCCAGGTTTTTACTGTTGCTAAGTTGAAAGAAGTCATCAATTCAAAACAGATAAGTGAAGAAACAATTAATGAAATGGTTCGCAGAATTCTTAGGGTAAAGTTTGAAGCAGGGTTATTTGATAAAGAAGAAAGTGAGCAGCCTGCTGATACCTCCATATTCCATAGTGATGCTCACAAAAATTTAGCTTTGGAAATGGCAGTTAACAGTATGGTACTGCTCAAAAATGAAAACATGACACTGCCGTTGGATCTCCAGAAAATAAAGAAGGTGGCACTGATTGGACCTCTGGCAAAAAGCGCTCCAACCAGTGGCGGAGGAAGTTCGCATGTGAGCCCTTATTACAGTATTGGACCGCTTGAAGGAATCACAAACTATATCAATAGCAGGGCTGAAGTTACTTATGCCCTCGGATCAGTATTACCACTTACACCGGTAACCCCGGTACCTGCTGATTTCCTCAAAACCAATGGTCAGCAGGGCTTGAAAGCAGAATTTTATAATAACATGGAGTTATCAGGTGATCCGATACATTCACGCATAGACCCGATCATCGACTTCTCATGGAATGATGCTGCACCAATAGAACAATTGGGAAGAGACCATTTCTCAATACGATGGACCGGAACTATAATTCCACCTGAAAGCAGGGGGTACACTTTTTTTACTGCAAGCGATGATGGTGTGAGAGTGTATATTGATGATAAGCTTATTATCGACAACTGGACAGACCATGGCACAACAATAGATTCAGCCAAGGTTGTACTTATTGCAGGAAAGTCGTATCCAGTTAAAGTTGAATATTTTGAGAATGGAGGATCAGAAATCATCCAGTTCGGATGGGATTATAAGAGCTCCAGGGTGCGTAACAACTTGCTTGCTGAAGCTGTAAATGCAGCTAAAATTGCTGATGTGGCTATTCTCTTCGTGGGGTCAACTGAGTACATTGAGTCAGAAGGATATGACCGCACGGGTGGGCTTGCACTTCTGTCAGGGCAGGATGAACTTATTAGCGCTGTCGCCTCCGCCAATCCCAACACGATTGTGGTAATGTATTCGGGTACACCCGTATTAACAGGCAAATGGTTCAGTAAGGTACCTGCTATGATTCAGGCATTCTTCCCGGGACAGGAAGGTGGTAATGCTGTTGCACAATTGATATTCGGTGAAGAGAACTTCTCAGGTAAACTTCCATTTTCCTATATTGCCTCTTATGATCAATCACCTGCATACAAGGGCTATATGGATCCATCACTTGAAGCTCCTTATCATGAAGGTATTTATGTAGGTTACCGTTATCTTGATAAAAATAACATAAAGCCATTGTTCCCTTTCGGGCATGGACTTTCCTATACTACATATAGCTATAGTGATTTGAAAGTAGATAAAACCGGGGATTACACTTACAACGTGAGCCTTAAAGTGAAAAATACTGGTGAAAGAGCAGGAAGCGAAGTGGTTCAACTATATATAGCACCTCATGAACCCGCAGTTGACAGGCCGGTTAAGGAGTTAAAGGGTTTTGCAAAAGTGAGCCTTGCTCCCGGTGAAGAGAAAACGGTTGATTTTAAACTTAACAAGCGTTCATTTAGCAGGTATGATCCTGACAAGAAAGACTGGATTGCTGATCTGGGAAAATACACTGTATTTGCAGGTCATTCCTCTGCTGAAATGGGATTGCCAGGTGTGGAGATTCAACTTTAAGTGAACGGGTAATGAATTGATACTCAATAGGTAAAGAATAGTTACTTAACAGGTAATGAATTGATACTTAATTATTGAGGATTCTCCCGAGTCTTTTGCTTATCTCATTGCGGGCTTGCTTGAGGAAGATATCGCGTGAGAGATGATCTGCCCACTCTTCACTATCGTCTGACAGTTCTTTTAATTCCTTCTGGTTTGAGGTAATAAGCATGGTCAGCCTCCGGTGAAGGAGTGATAGAACTGCCCGTAATGAGACCTCCTGAAGGCGTTGTTCTTCCTGGGGAACAGTGATCCTGAACTCTTCCCATCCGGGGCTTAATTCGTACCGTGGAGTGATAATATCAATTGCGTAACTCGATACTTTCTGGTTTGCATGCTGGAAAAATAGCTTGTCATCTGGCACATCATTCTCATCAACACCTTTTGCATAAGCTTCAAAGATTTCCTGATAAACCGGATCATCAAAACTTACCTGATTGGCCCTTATGTCATTGCATATAAGCTGTGCAATGGTCATATTTGTGGTTTCTTCTTTATTGGGTGAAGTTTGATGGACATAATCAATTGTTTTCTCCCCGTATAGCAATAACAGCCTAATTACATCAAGCTCCTGTGCTGAGCAGTCGTCTGCTTTTAAGATCGGTTCCTGCTCAATTTCGAATATCGGTTGGTCAACAACACCTTCTTCCCTTTCCCTTGAGGCATCAGAGGAATGGCCTTTCAGAACCTTCTTTCTTAACAAGCGGTTAAGCTCATTCAGTAAAGTTTGCTCTCCCATACTCATAATACCAGCGCACTCTTTAATGTAGAGTGAACGGATAATTGGGTCAGCAATGAGGCTTATACTCTGGATGATCTCATGTATAAGGCCGGCTTTCTTAATAGGGTCATTGTTGGTTTCTGATAATAGCAACCGGGTTTTGAAGGCAATAAAATCGTCGGCAGCAGTGGCTATAAATGCCTCCACATCTGATGAGCGGTGCTTCCGGGCGTATGAATCAGGGTCCTCACCATCGGGGAATAATACTATCCTAACATTCATTCCCTGTTCAAGAATCATGTCGATGCCTCTGAATGACGCCTTTATACCCGCAGGATCACCATCATATAGAATGGTAATGTTCTTGGTAAACTTGCTTATCAACCTTATCTGCTCGGTAGTAAGGGAAGTACCTGATGAAGACACAACATTCTCTATTCCTGCCTGATGCAGAGAAATCACGTCAGTATAACCTTCAACCAGCAGGCAATTGTCCTTGGCAACAATGGCTCCACGGGCAAAGAAAATGCCGTACAGACTTTTCGACTTGTTGTAAATCTCCGATTCAGGGGAATTTACATACTTCGGCTTGGTTTTGTCGGAAATAAGAATTCTTCCACCAAAACCAATGACTTTACCGGTGAGGTTATGGATGGGAAACATCACACGCTCCCGGAAGCGGTCATAAAGCTTTGATTCCTTGTTGATTGTGAGCCCTGAAGTTACCAGCAGTTCTTCTTTATACCCATGGGTAATAGCGCTTTTTGTAAACGAATCCCATGCTAATGGAGCGAAACCTAAGTGGAATTTCTGAATAATATCCGCTCTGAAACCTCTTTCCAGAAAATAGGTGTGACCTATAGCCTTGCCCTCCTCTGTAGTCATCATGAAGTCGGTATAGAACTTCTGCGCGAAGGAATGAATGCTGAAAAGGTTTTCACGCTCAGTATCAGCTATTTTGTCTTCGGGCGATGGTTCCTGCTCTTCAACGACTATATGATACTTGTTCGCAAGGTACTTAAGGGCTTCAGGATAGGAGTACTTCTCATGCTCCATGATGAAGTTAACCGAGTTACCTGCCTTACCACAACCAAAGCATTTGAAAATGCCCTTGGCCGATGACACAGTGAAAGAGGGTGTTTTTTCATTATGGAAAGGGCACAGTCCGAGAAGATTTGATCCCCGTTTTTTCAGCTGAACAAAATCACCAACAACCTCCTCTATGCGGGCCGCTTCAAATATATCCTGTATGGTTTCTTTTGGGATCAAGCTGATAAGTTATTGGTTGTCAAAAATAATCCAAATACAGATGGTATTCAAGAGTTAGAAAGTTATTATTCAATAACTCACTGAATTAGCGGCTGCTTGCTAAATACAAGAATACTTCCAATATCAGTTAATTTACCATCAAACAGTTCATGTACTTTCATGTCGGCTGAAGCGATAAATTCCCTTATCTCTTCTGCCTGTGGGTGATAATTCAGACTTCCACAGATCAAAACGGAATTATCCATTACACCACAACAGCCCGGAAAGAAACCATGCTTGTGTCCTTTTAGTACAACCGGTAAAGGATCAACATAAAGCATATTGAAACCTTCAGCAGTTAGCGTTTTCTCGATGCCCCTGTCGGATGTTATGAAACCTTTATTCAGATGCAGCAGGTTGCAGCGGGTGTACCCCTGATTAACGTGCACAGCTTTACGGGAACTGAATACTTTCAGAATTGACTGATCAGTTATTTTAAGATTGTGTATCAACAAATCATCGGTGACTACAGCATTGTAGATGGCACTTGCCGGATAAGCTTTACCGGGTACAGCAGTTCCTTTGTATATTTTGTAATTTCTAAGTTCAAGTTGATGTATGATGTTTTCAGGTAAGGAAGGAGATACAACAACTGCATCACTACCCTGACAGATAAATATATCAGGATGACCTGCAATAGCTTTATAAACTGTTGGTTCACTTTCAATAAGTGTAAGAATACCAATTTGTTTTAATATATTTTTGGCGGGAAGAGGGGTACGTTTATCGGCAATAATTATTGGCCTATTATCAACAACAGTTTGGGTTTGCTCAAAAACAACTTTTTTAAAATGCTTTTCGAGCATAGTCCTGTTTGAGCCATTAAATCCTATTGCCTCATTAAGTTGACCATCGGGAACTTTTACTTCGATGTTGCCCCCTTTAGGTCTGCTATCAATAAGCTTCTGCAGCTCTTTGCGCCAAAGTTCAGTTTCAGCAAGTTGCCTGAACGACACATGGAAGGGACCGGCGAGCATGTCATTACCTTTTATCAGATCTTCAGAAGGATGCAATCCCACCCTGATCACTTTTATTCCTCCATCCTTAAAGATGGCAAGTAATTCAGCGGTCAGCTTTACTGCCTCTTCAAGTGTTTGCGGTTTGTAGTTACCGCTTAGCCAAAGCTGCTCAAGTTCTGTGTGCTTGATAACAAGGGTAGGGTATATCCTTGTGCAGGAAGCACCTAAAGCAACAATTTTCCTGGCGGTATTCAGGGATTTTTCAGATGTATCACCGGGAAGGCCTGTCATCATTTGGAGTCCCAGTTCAAATCCATGCTCTTTAATAAGTCGTGAAGCATTTTCAATATCGGCAACTGTATGACCTCGTCCAGCCTGTTTAAGTACTTGATCGTCCAACGACTGGGCCCCCAACTCTATGGTTGTTACACCATATTCTTTAAGTAATTTAAGCGACGATGTAGTGATATAGTCAGGTCGGGTGCTAAGCCTTATGCCGTTTATCTTACCCTCACTCAGGTATTTATATGCTATGGATAAATAATTCCTCTGCAGATCTTCGTCAATGCCTGTAAAATTTCCTCCAAAAAAACCTATCCCGATATGCACGGCATCCACACCTCCCTTAGTTTTCCCTGAAGATATTGTATTGAGCCTGGACTCAATAATATCTTCTACTTCCTTTAAATCGGGCTGCTCATAACATCCTGAAATGCTGTTCTGATTACAAAACACGCATCGGTTTGGGCAGGCAAGTTCTGGAATGAAAACTGGAATTGTGAAGTGCTTCATTGTGCAAAGATACTATCAATAAGCACCTGCTTCCTTACCTTGATGTTTCTCAAATAATTCAGTTAGTGCATTCCCTGCTTCATTAAAGTTGGGGTCATTTAACCAGTCAATGGTATGTAATATGTCATTGTTTAACGGTCCCCAGCGCTCAGGTTCACCATCCATGCTTATTATAATGCCGGGAGTATTCATTGCGGAGGCAATATGTGAAACTCCTGTGTAGTTAGAAATAATTGCAAAAGCGTTTTTAATCAGTACCCCAAAAGCTCCAAGTGTTGTCATACCGACGGCCATCACCGATTGATGATTCATAAGTGCTGCTGTTTCCATGGCAATGGAGATTTCATCACTTGTGCCGGTTATGACTACCCGCTTTCCCATTTCGGCACAGATGTCGGCAATGCGTGCATAATTTACATTAGGCCATTGTCGGCCGAAATCTCTTGAACCGGGATGAATACATACGTAACTGCCGGTCACACAAGTTGCTGTTGGGGACAATGCTTAGTTGAATCAACAAAGAAAATCTAAAAGAGTCGTATCGAATTCGGTGATATTAAACAGTCATCAGTGTATTAACTTCGCAATTACAGTAAATGATCTATGGAAATACAGTAAAAGCTAGAGAGGGCAGGTACTATATTCAATTAAGGTTACATATCCCTTCTTATCAAGTTCTTCAAGGAAACCAACCCACATATTCCAGTTATCAGTGGTTGCTTCTGTTTTTACAGGTGCTGCAAATCCTTTGCCCTCGGAAGCTATAAGATTTGGTTCCTGCACGTCAGAATCTTTTGTGAATCTTGACAAGAGTATGGTCATTTCATCAGTTACATAACCCTTATCATCAGTGGTTTGCTGATATAATCGGCACGCCACATGCTGATACTGCTTATAAATCTTCTTGTAGTCAGAGGATGTATGACCAAATGTACCAACAATGGATTTCAAACCTTTAAACGGAGCCGTCAGTAAGTCGGGATTGAAGTCTTCATAATAGCTAATGCATTCCTTGGTATTGATAGTTGTTACCTTAATGGTGTACTTCTGCCATCCCATACTACCCTGATGCTTGTAATAAATTCGATATCCTTTGGAAGTTTTATCAGCAACAACAACTACCTTTTCAGGCTTGAATTTTGAGTTTTGCAGATAATGTGCTTTTATCTGGTCGGCTGATTGGTTTGATAACCAGATGCAATTCCCGGGATTTTCATTTAAAGGAACTGCATCAGGAAATACACCGACAATTTGTGCCTTTACATCAGTAAAGTGCAGGACACCTAAGATTAATAACAGGAAGACTTTAGATACTTTCATCCGTGGATTATTTAGGATTAGTAATATTTATCTCTAAAAACCAAGAAGGTAACTTTTAAAAAGGATGTTTTTTCAATTATTTATCAAATAGTTAATTGCTTAATTTCGCAGACTTATAAAATACTGAAGTAACATGCTAAGAACACATACCTGTGGTGAGCTTTCACTATCGCATATCAATCAAACTGTAACCCTGAGCGGATGGGTACAAAAATCGCGCGATCTGGGAGGAATGACCTTTATTGATCTGCGTGACCGTTATGGCATTACCCAGCTTGTTTTCAACATGGAAAGTAATGCGGCCCTTTGCCAAGAGGCCCGTAAACTGGGACGCGAGTATGTGATATCAGCAACAGGAATTGTAGCAGAAAGAAGCAACAAGAATCCAAAAATGTCGACCGGTGACATTGAAATAATTGTTGATCATCTTGAGGTACTTAATGTATCAAAAACACCACCTTTCACCATTGAAGATAATACTGATGGTGGAGATGAGCTTAGAATGAAATACCGCTACCTTGATCTTCGCCGTACTTCAGTGCGTGAAAATCTTTTCCTAAGGCATCGCATGGGTATCGAAACACGGAACTATCTGAATAAAGAAGGATTTATAGAGGTAGAAACACCTGTACTGATCAAATCAACCCCTGAGGGAGCGCGTGATTTTGTTGTGCCTTCAAGGATGAATGAAGGACAATTTTATGCCCTGCCCCAGTCACCACAAACTTTTAAGCAACTGCTGATGGTGTCGGGCTTTGATAAATACTTCCAGATAGTAAAGTGCTTCCGTGATGAAGATCTGCGTGCTGACCGTCAACCTGAATTCACACAGATAGACTGTGAAATGTCGTTCATAACCCAGGAAGATATTCTGAACACTTTTGAGGGGCTCACAAAATATCTCTTCCGCACTGTTAAAGGGGTTGAGGTTGAATCATTCCCCCGCATGTCGTTCGCCGATGCTATGAGATTGTATGGTAATGATAAACCTGACATTCGCTTCGGCATGACTTTCGTTGAGATGAATGATCTGGTAAAAGGCCATGACTTTAAAGTATTTGATGATGCAGAACTTGTGGCCGGTATAAATGCAACAGGTTGTGCCGGTTATACCCGCAAACAACTTGATGCACTTACTGATTTCGTTAAAAAACCACAGCTTGGTGCAACAGGGCTTGTGTATTTGAGATTTAATGAAGATGGCACATTGAAATCTTCAGTCGATAAATTCTATACTGAAGAAGATTTGAAAGCATGGGCTCAGGCATTTGATGCCAAACCGGGTGATCTTATTCTTATTTTGGCAGGAACTGAATCAAAAACAAGAAAAGCACTTTCCGAACTGCGTCTTGAAATGGGCAATCAGCTTGGACTGCGTAAGACAGATGTTTTTGCACCTTTGTGGGTAGTGGATTTCCCATTACTTGAGTGGGATGAGGAAACAGCCCGATATTATGCAATGCACCACCCATTTACATCACCTAAGCCTGAAGATATTGCTATGCTTGATACTGATCCCGGGAAAGTAAGGGCTAATGCTTACGATCTTGTTATTAATGGCGTTGAAGTAGGCGGAGGTTCAATAAGAATTCACAATAGGGATCTCCAAAAGAGGATGTTTTCAATTCTTGGTTTCACTGATGAAGATGCCCAGGCACAGTTTGGTTTTCTTATGAATGCATTTGAGTACGGCGCCCCCCCGCATGGTGGAATAGCATTTGGCTTTGATCGTATGTGCTCATTATTTGGAGGTTCGGATAGTATTCGTGATTATATTGCATTCCCAAAGAATAATTCAGGGAGGGACGTAATGATTGACTCCCCATCACCTATAAAGGCTGAACAATTGGACGAATTAAAGCTAATAGTCAATTTACCTGTTAAGAAATGAAACCTATAAAGACGCTTCTTCCCTTTTCAAGATGGATGCTACGGTTGGTTGTGTTAGGATGGTTGATCATGCATCATGCTTCCACAATCCAAACCCTTGATTTGAAAAGCCAGGTGTTCTACATTGCACTGGCATTTGTAGTGTCGGGGGTGCTTTTGTTTGCAGGGGGTTTCTCATCAAAACCAGGGCTTACAGTTGTATCGGCCATCTTTTTAACAATCTTGTTTGCGTATAAGATTTATGTCAACTTTACTCCGGCAGTGACTGAAAGTCAGATTATTACAGTGATGTTTCTGTCAATTTCAATATATTTCATGTCGTCATCAAATAAGTAAACTATAACCGGTAATGTAAGCTAACAAATCCTTCTTACGCGTTCAGCGATTTGGGTTAAGATTTACCGGGTGCATAAATTAAAGACATATCTCACTCTAAATGAAAACTTTCAAATACTTTGATATAATCATGGCGCTGTTTGTTGCAGTGCTATTGATTTCCAATTTAGCATCAACAAAGATCCTTTCACTTGGGGTGTTTACTTTTGATGGTGGCACACTCCTATTTCCCCTGAGCTATATTTTTGGAGATATATTGACCGAGGTTTACGGATATCAACGTGCCCGTAAAGTTATATGGACAGGGTTCGGTGCCGCGATTCTTATGTCGCTTGTACTCTGGGTTGTCCAAATACTACCACCAGCAGCCGACTGGCATAACCAGGAAGCTTTTGAGTCATTGCTTGGCTTTGTTCCGCGAATAGTACTAGCCAGTTTACTTGCATACTTTGCAGGAGCCTTTTCAAACGCATTCCTATTATCGAAACTCAAGATCCGCACTAAAGGCAAATATCTGTGGGTTCGTACCATTGGTTCTACCATATTAGGTGAAGGTATTGACACGATTATTTTCTGTATGGTGGCGTTTTATGGACTATTCCCCACAGAGGTGCTTATAGCCATTATAGTTTCAAATTACCTCTTTAAAACTGGCGTAGAGATTATTTTCACACCTGCTACATACGCCATAGTAAGATTCCTGAAAAAACAGGAACAAATAGATGTTTACGATCGGGGAATAAGCTACAATCCGTTCAAATACTTCTCACAAGAAAAGGGTTAAAAAATAGCATTAAGCTAATTTTAACCCCATCAAGTGCGAATATGCAGTTTAATCTAAAATAACTATACGCGTTACATAGGTTTTAGTATTCTGATCAAGTTTAAGCATGTAAGTTCCCCGTGCAAGGTTGGAAGCATCAAGCTTATAGTTTGCCAAGTCAGTTATTTCATTACTTATCAACACATTACCTTTCAGATCGTACAATCGTAACTGTGTAGTTTTAACAATCTGATCAGAAGAAATATTAATGATTCCTTTTGAGGGATTTGGATAAACTGATATTCCGGTAAGTTTGTTGCTGTTAGTTGAAACAGCACCTTCTTGTGTTATTGTAATTAATTGATTCTCACTTCCTGCACTAATCAACAAATTAGCTATACGGAAATCAGGAGAAGTGTTCTCCTCATATTCAACAACTATTGCCCCATTACCACTACCATCAGCGGTTGATGTAACCCAGAGGTCAGAAGTTGTAACAGCCCAACTTGTGTTGGATAGAATGGCGAAACTAGTTGTGCCAGCTTGAAATGAAACGTTTTGGTTCAAAGGTTCTACTACAAGGACTGTTTCAGCACCAGCCTGAGTAACTGTAACAGCTTCTGCAGGTAGTCCGGAAACTGTAACTGTAATAACTGCAACCCGGGATTCAATACCTTCATTGAGTTCATAAGACGCATTAAGGACACCATTTCCCGAACCAGATGCTGTTACGGTTACCCAATCAGAGTTGCTAATGGCATTCCAGTTTGAATTTGACGTAATTGTGAAAGTAGTGTTTCCTGCATCTGCAGTAACGTTTCTGTTGGAAGGAGTAACAGAGAGTGTAGCAATAAAACCGGCTTGAGTTACGGTCACAGTACTATTAGGTAATCCAGCGACTGATACAGTAATAGTTGCTACCCTTGTTGAGCTTGATGTGTTTGATTGATAGTTAGTGTTAATGGTTCCATTTCCTGATCCAGAAGGGGTTACAGTACACCACTCAGAATTACTGCTGGAAGTCCAGTTTGAATTTGAAGTTACACTAAAATTAGTAGTTCCAGCTTCAGATGTAACATCTCTATTTGCAGGTGTGACAGATAATGTAGCAGTAGCTCCGGCCTGAGTAACAGTTACAACACTGTTTGGAAGCCCGGCAACTGACACTGTTATAGTTGCTACCCGTTGTGATGTTGTAGTATTCGCCAGATAATTAGCTACAATAGTTCCATTTCCTGAGCCTGAAGCTGTAACAGTGCACCATCCAGCGTTACTCACAACAGTCCAGTTTGAATTTGAAGTTACACTAAAGGTTGTGCTACCAGAACCTGCAGTTACATCACGGTTTGAAGGTGTCACTGATAAAGTTGCAGCAGGCATTGTTGCCGTAAAGCTACCAATTTGACTGCTTGAATGAGGTGTACATAAATAGTTATATACACCGGCTACCGCTACCCTGTATTCATATACCGGGTTTGAGCTAGTCATTGGAGCATCCCATGATGATGCACCCGTAGGTATTGTTGTTGAAGTGGTTGTATGAACTCCATTGATCCAAACCCAACGGATTGTATCGCCTACCTGAACATTCAGGTTAGCAGGAATAAATACATAGTTTTGCACATTAACAGTGTGCTTGACCGCAAAGGCCTCAGTAACAATTGCATATGATGTCAACAGAGTTACTGCTAATAAAGAGAGTACAGTTTTTGTCATAAGGTGCTTATTTATATCGTTTCTAAACAAGCTTTTTTACTCAATGTTCGCTCACATATAAAGATTTCTATATCTTTTCATCAAAATAGCTTCCCCTCCTAGTATTTGTGAATTAAAAAAGGTTTATATTTGAAAGAACCTCCAATTCAAAGAAGTATGAACACATTTTGTAGCGTCATATTAGTAATTACATCTCTCTTCATGAATACTGTATTTGCTCAGGAACAAATCATTATTCAACCGACCCAAATGACAACTCAATCGGGCAGTATTCCGGCTTATACGGTGTTTATTCCTCAAACAACTCAATCAAAAGTCATTAAAGATTGGGGCCGCATGGTGATAAGTGAAACTGGAAGAAAAGGCAGAAAAAAGCCTGACGTTACAAAGGCAGAATATGCAATAGATAGTGTTTTCATAAAACATATAGCAGAAGAACCACTTAACTTGCGATCATCTTTCATGCAGAAAAGCAATGGCGTTGAGATAGAAACTGCGTTTAACCATAATGGGCAATATATTGACTCAACTAATAACCTGTTGGACGAAAGAGCTTCACTTTATATGAGGAATTTTGCCATTACCCAATACCATGAAGCAGTTAATGTAGAACTCAAAAGTGAAGAGCGTAAACTTGAAAAATTGAATGAGCAATTAGATCAACTCGTTAAGGAAAACACCCGGTATAAAAAGAATATTTCCTCTTACAATAATGATACGTTAGATCTTAAACAGGAAATAATTATGCAGATAAGGCTGAAAGAAGGTAAAAATGAGGAGATTCTACAACAGGAGGTCAATGTTTCAAGAGCTAAAAGTGATCCTGTGAAGTTTAAAGAGCAGAAAAAGAGGTTGTCAGAGTTCAAACGTGAGAAGAAGCAGATATCCAATAAGATCAAGAGAAACGACAGGGAAATAGTCTCAATCGTTTCCAACATCGAAAAATCAAGACGCCTTATAGGAATGAATGATCAGGAGCAGGAAAAGCAAAAATCAGACATTGAAAATCAGATGGCTTTAATTGAGCAAATCAGGCAAAAACTCGAAAATATAAAATAGGCTATATTAAAATAAAGGCTATCAGCCGGCTATCAGCACCCACTATGATTATTAACCTTCATCAATTAAAGTAACAGAAACCCTGTCAGCCTTACCCCCAATGGGCGGATTGAGTTTTGAGATCTTTATTTCAGTCCTGGTAATTGTAGGAAACTTTTGCTTGATGGAATTAAGTATTCTTCGTGCAACATTCTCCAGTAAGTTACTCCGGATCTCCATTTCTTTTTTCACGGTATCATATAAGTTCAGGTAATTTACAGTTTGATGAAGATCATCACTTATTTCTGCTTGTTCAACATCAACATTCACAGTAAGATCTACTTCAAACCTGGTGCCTATAATGCTTTCCTCAGTAAAGCATCCATGATAAGCAAAGAAATCCATTCCTTCTATACGAATAGTTGCCATATATTTTTTTTATGCAAAGATAGATTGTGCATAAGCAAAAGAACAAGAAATATTTATAACTTTGCAACTTCAAATAATGGTCTCGTGGCCGAGTGGCTAGGCAGAGGTCTGCAAAACCTTCCACAGCGGTTCGAATCCGCTCGAGACCTCAACTTTTAAGAATAACCATCTGATAAACAGATGGTTATTCTTATTAATAATCAATACTAATTTCTTAATTGCCACTTTTCCTATTCAGAGTTTTTTCGAGTGACTCCTTAAAGCTTCTGCCTATAGGGATGAATGTTTCTCCGATTCTTACCTGATTTCCTTCAATGTAATTTATAAAGTTAATGGCTACAATGAATGATTTATGGATTCTTATAAACTCTTCTGAAGGTAGTTGTTCAATAAAACTACTTATGGTGTCATGAATAACAAGGTGCTTATTTTTGAGTACCACTTTAAGATAATCACCTATACTTTCGATGTAACTAATATCATTAAAATTAACACGATACACCTTTTTATCTGACCTGAGGAATATATGGTCGCGTCTCTTTGTGACTTCTATATTGGCTTCATTCATTTTTGCGGAAGTGATCTCTGAGGCTTTATTAACAGCTTTCATAAACCTGTCAAATGAAAAGGGTTTAACAAGGTAGTCTACTGCATTGATATCAAATCCATCAACGGCATAATCAGGATATGCGGTTGTAAAAATTACCAACGGCGGATGACTGAGGCTTTTTATAAAACTTATGCCTGATAGTTTAGGTAGATTTATGTCAAGCAAAAGGAGATGAATATTTTCATTGTGTATAATATCATATGCTTCAAAGGCATCCTTACATACTTGCACAAGCTCCAGTTTGGGGCAATCAGATACATATAACTGCATTACCTGTTGGGCAAGAGGTTCATCCTCCACTATTAGACATCTGAGCTTCATCATGTAAAGGTACTTGCATATTTATTATAAACTTCTCCTGAATGGTTTCAATTTTAAATGAATGCTGATTAGGATAAGCAAGCACAAGTCTTTTTCTAAGATTGGATAATCCTACTCCTGAGCTTTCATTATTCTCTACTTGAGAAGCTTTTCCAACGCTATTTTTTATAGTAAAGCTTATGTAATTATCATCTATAATGATATCTATATCCATTAAAGATTCATCATTCAGACTTTTTACTCCATGCTTAAATGCATTTTCTACGAGAGGCATAAACAACAGAGGTGCTATGTATTTTCCTGAAGGGTCACCTTTTTGATGATAATTAACTGCATTATGATCCGTTAGACGAATGAGTTGTATTTCGATGTAGTCGCTGATTGAATTAAGTTCCTTTTCAAGGCTGACAAGATCCTTGCCGGTATCGTAAATAAGGTATCGAAGCAGATCAGACAATTTAAGTATATACGAAGGTGCCTTTTCTGAACCTGTTAGAGTCATTGAATAGAGTGAATTCAAACTGTTAAACAGGAAGTGTGGATTTATCTGGCTTTTTAATGTGGCAAGTTCAGCCTGTGCGTTTTCCTTTTCCAGTCTGGTCAAATTATTTCGTGCTTCAATGAGTTGAAACCATCCCTTTGATAGTTTCAACAATGTGGTGACTGAAACGAAGGCAATAAAAATCTTTAAAAGATCAAAGTAGTCGTAGTATGAGATAAAATAATACCCCGGCAGTATGTAATCTATCAGGTCAGAGAAAAGAAACATGTTGATCCAAGCACTGATAAGAATAGTAATGATTACAGACACTGCATACAAAAAGTACATTTTGTTTGCAAGTAACCATGGGATGAAAATCAAAAGGTTAGTATACACACAAAGTGCAAGTGTGACAATGAATATAGATGTGTAAATATAATCTATCGAAGATACTTCACTACTATTAGCAAACAACCTCAGCATCAGGTACCAGGCAAATGCCCAGAACACTAAATGCTGAAGCCATTGCTGTTTACTAATTATTCTAAAAAGCAGATTTTTCAGTAATTTCATTTTCTTGAAAGAACAAATGTGTAATCAGTAGATTTGTCACCGAATGCTGCAGGGTCATTACCATATTTTATAATAAATTTCTGCAGCTCATCAGTTGATGCAGTAAGAATATATTGGATAGGTGAGTCACTTGTTGCATCCATTTCATAAGCCGATTTTTCATGTGCGATTCTTATTCGGTTTTCCTCAAATAACTTTCTAAGCCATTCTTCATTGTACCAGCTTATAATAATCTTACCTCCTGAAAATGATACCTTAGCAAGTGAATGGGATGAAATCATATGGAAATCAAGCATGTCGGGTCCGCATGAGTATTCTGTAGGATAAAAGTCAAGGTAAAGTTGATTACCAAGTTGAAATAGATGAGCAAGAAAGTTAGAACTTCCTTTTTCAGTAGTCAGAGTAATTTTATAGGATGGTGCATTTTTAGATGGTCCAAAGATATTGTCATGGGTTTTATGCTGTTCAATATTCCAGGTGCCTGAATCATTGTCCATCCATATTCCTGTGAGTTCCTTTTTAAAGATCAAATCCTTTTCCGTATAAAAAGGATGAATAGATTTGATTACACAACCTGAAAGGAATACTGTAATCATTAAAAGAATGAGAGCGGTTTTTGTTTTCATGGCCTTTGATTTATAATGGCAAAGAAACTACAGCTTTAATATCTGGCAAAATTATTTCGACAAACGGCACCAATTTAAAGATAAACAGCATATCCTAAGACTTTTCGTCTATCTGCAATTACCCTCAACTATACTTATTTTAAACTCTCTTTGTTTTAATTTCTTTTTACATTTTTCAGAATCTTTTTCCTTCAATAAATGTTAGGTTTCCAATGATAATCAACTATTTATGACTTATCGAATATGGGAAAACAACTACTCAAGATACACATTTTATCGATTGCTTTCTTACTCAGCCATTTTGCGTATTCGCAGAGAGTATGGGAGCAAATGGACATACCCTATTCTGGCAATATCATATCACTGACAGCATCGCCTAATGGGACAATTTTTGCAGCTTCCCAGACTAAACTTTACAGGACACTCAATTCTGGAGAAAACTGGTTCCCTGTTGATCTTCCTGGTGGGAGCTTTAAGGTGGCATTCAATCAGAATGGTGATGTTTTTGTGACTAATTACTATGAAATATTCAGGTCACAGGATAATGGAAGTACATGGCAAGTAATTAACTCTGATAGTCCTGCCGGATTTACTACAATAGCTGTGAGCTTAGAAGGAGTTATTGCAGCAGGAAATATAAATTGGGAATTTGGGCCCTTTATCAGTTTATCATTTGATAATGGTGAAACGTGGATCAACAAAGATGGAGGCGGATATGCTGAACAGATGAAACTTGTATTCAACGCTCAAGGGCAATTATTTAAGGGTAACGAAAATGTTCTTGTTCGCTCAGATGATCTTGGAACAACCTGGTCAGACCCCTTAATATGGTCAAATCCGGGCTCTTATATGGCTATTGTTTTTGACTCAAACGATGAAATATTTATAGGCCTCGACTATGATAGGGGAATATTACATTCAAGTGATAATGGAGACACTTGGGAAAGATTGTTTAATGCAGGGGCTAAAGCGTTGGCCATTAATAGTAATGATCAATTGTGGGCTGGTGATTTTGATTTGTTTAAGTCTATTGACCATGGCAACACTTGGTCGAGCATTCCCGAGTTGTTGAATTCAAAAGTGTCATCCATTTGCATTGATAATGGTGACAATATATTCGTTGCAACCTCTATAGGAATTTTCAGGTCTAATGATAACGGGCAAAATTGGAATCTGTCATTCAGAGGTTTGTTTGAACCAACTGTAACTGATATAGAAAGCAACAACCAGGATGTTTTCATGGTTAAAAACGGTAGACTATTTCATTCCTCTGACATAGGAATAACCTGGGAAGAGATTATACTTCCACTTAAGCAATACGTAGTTTCTTCGATTGAGGTAAAGCCTAACGGTGAACTCTATGTTCTGGGTTCCAATACAATCTTCTATCCCTATGGAATAGTCATGAAATCAGCCGATAATGGCTTAACATGGACTGAAGTGGTAACACGATCAACTTCAGATATTGGGTTTGGCAACAATGATGATATTTTCATTTTATCCGATTCATTAATTCACAGGTCTAATGATAATGGCATTAATTGGCAGATATTGAATCAAGACCTCGCATGTTTAAATCCCTCAAAAATTGCCATAACAAATACAGGTATTATTTTTATCAATTCATCCCTTTGCGAAGATCAGGTTTATGTATCTCTTGATAATGGAAATACCTGGACTGAAGCCGGATATGGGGGTACGGATGCCGTTGCAAATCTCGAAGTGGATACTCAAGGAAACGTATACATATTGACTGTTGGATCTGAGTTATTTACTTCTTCGGATAACGGCGGCAGCTGGTTCCAACTATCATTTGATCCTGTTATAACTATTAATACCATTGAAATTGACTATCAGGATAATTTGCATCTTGGGACTGACAATGGAACCTACACCTCTTATAATAATGGCGCTACCTGGTTACAAAATAGCGAAGGTTTGGATGATTCCCATGTTACAACCTTGCATATTGGTATTTTGGGTTATGCTTTCCTAGGCACTTCAGATGGTAAATTATACAGACAGGATTATAATGTTGAAACAACTGACCAGCTCAAATACAATTTGACTCTTTACCCTAACCCTGCAAGAGATAAGTTTAGTGTCATTTATCCATGGTTTCAATCAGGCACAGTTGAACAGATAAACATTTATAGTATTTATGGTAAGCTGGTTAAAACCGTTCCCTTTTATAACGTTCATATGGAGATAGATGTAACCGATCTTCAAGCTGGTGTTTATCTGGTATCAATTAAGAATGGCATAAATAAGAAATTAATTATCCAATAGCTATGAAAAAACTACTACTCATATTACTTGTGATATCAGGAATTCAGGTTACGGGCCAGTCTACATGGCAAATAACAAATACTCCATCAGGTGGACAAATATGGGATATTGAAGGTTCGGGTTCGGGAAATTTGTATACAGTCACTGGTTCAGGTATGTACCGATCTGTGGATAATGGGAGTAATTGGGAACCCATATATTTTCAGGATGGAATAATCAGGGTATTTACTGTAACTGAATCTGGTGAAATCTTTGCCAGTCATGACAGTCTTGTTTATAAATCTGCTGATAATGGAATGACCTGGGATTTAGTATTAACAGCCAACGGAAATTTTATTTCATTAACTAAGGGTTCCCAGAATGCTGTTTATGGTTCCACGATGGGTCCCAATGGGGAAATGGCCTTACATATATCATTTGATGGTGGCCTAACATGGGATCAAAAGGCCATGGATGTGGGATATTATTCTCACTTGAATCTTCATGTAAACTCATCAGGTGATATATTTTCAGCCAGTTTCGAGGGATTATTCAGATCTGTTGATCAGGGAAATACTTGGGAATTGATCAATAACGGAGCTATTCGATCCCTGCTTATTACTCCAACTGATGAACTGGTTATTGGCAATTTTTACGATAACTGGCTATATAAATCAACAGATAATGGTATAAACTGGTCACATCTATTCAACACATCTGCAATATATCCGCTTGCCGAAGATTCTTCAGGATATATATATGCACCGTCTGACATAGGAATTTTCCGGATAAGTTCTGATGGATTGAATTGGTCACAAATTAACAAGGGTCTACCACCTGTACAAGTTCTAGCAATGCATGTGAATGCAAGCAACGAGGTTTTTGTGGGTGCTAATGGAATCTATAGGTCAACAAACCACGGAGTTAACTGGATACCATCCAGTAATGGCCTAAATACAGGAAGCTTCACTTTTATAAACTCATCCTCAAATGGTGATATTTATGTAATAGCTGATGCTTTATATGTATCGTCAGATGAAGGTGCAACGTATAACAGCTTAGTAGATTTTAAAGATTGGGAAATGACTTTCACTCAGGTGTATATTCATCAAGATGGTGAAATATTCGCAGTAGGCTATAACCGTTACACATGGGATAACTATACGTTGTTCAGATCTTCTGATAATGGAAATACTTTTTCAGAATTGATTCACTTCCACATCAATGATTTTGCAATAAGTGCTGATGGTTCTATTTTTGTAGTATCAGATAATGGAGTCCTTCGCTCAAGTGACAAAGGAAATAATTGGGAATTGGTATTTGACATAGAAGATTGCTTATGGTATCAGCAAATCCTTATCAGCGCTGCAGGCACAATTTATCTCTGTGCTTGTGATAATACTTATACTTCCAATGATAATGGCGCAACCTTTACTCAGATTGCAGGTAATAATTTGGATCTAAAAGCATCCAACTCCCTCGGACATATATTCGCTTTTGATCAGGACAACATAGTCCGGTCCACAAATAATGGCTCTTCATGGGAGATCATTTATACTAATGATGTGCCATATACCCAGTTAAAGAACCTGATAGTTGACTCCTATGACAATCTATACTTTAATGTGTCATTTGTAGGAATATACAATTCACTTGATAATGGAAACACATGGGCACTTTACAATGAAGGTCTTATAAACGATAATATCATAGCCATGCATGCAACAAGCAATGGAACGCTATTTATTTCGCCTGAATATAATGGAGTGTGGAAAAGAAGTGCACTTACACACATGGCTAATTACGCATCTTCCCTTGAAGTATACCCAAACCCGGCTAATGAGATAATCAACATCAGGCTAACAACCGAAGGCTATTATGAACAAGACATCTGCCGGATCTATGATATTCATGGCCGAATAATGAAAGAAGTGGCAATAACTTCAAGTGCTACTGAGTTGACAATATCAGACTTTGAACCCGGGGTTTATATACTCAAAACAATGTATTCAGCTCAGAAAATATTAGTGCAGTAATTTGGAACAGTGTTATTATTGAATGTTATGTTCAACCCATATCAAATCTGTAGTATCAAAACCAATTTCCTTAGCTATTGACAGGTAATTTTGCTTCACCTCCTCCGGAATAGCAGTTTCCCTTGATAGTATCCACAAATAATCCAAATTCTTACCTGCAACAAGCGCATACTTATATTGGTCGTCAAGAGCAATCACATTATAAGACGAGTAAAAAGGCCCAAAGAATGATACTTTTAACTTAGCTTCGTTCTCATTACCTCTAAACTTAGCTTTGCCAACAGCTTCTTTCCATTCATTGGTAACATAATTGTAGCCTCTGTTAACTACCTTAATGGTACCATCATCATTAAGTGAATAATGTGCAGTGACATTGTTCAAGTCCTTTTCAAACCTGAAATCAAACCGTGCTATCTCAAACCACTTACCAAGGTATCTATCTTTTTCAAAAGGTTTAACTACCTCAGCACCTTTAGGTATTGTGCTGCATGATGATAATGCCAGCAAACCTGTAATGCCAAGCACTGATAAGGAAATAAAAGAGAGCTTTTTCATAATAAGGCGGTTTGTACAAAGTTAAGGGAAATTTACTATTCTTTGTTCAATTGATTCAAATTGTCAGAATATGAGGGTGTGCCCATAATACCTCCACCATAAGCTTTCTGAGCACATCAAAGCTTTTCTTCCTTTTCAGATCCTTGAGTTGAATGAACTAAATTCCAGATTAAATATTCATGCATTATAGCTATTTTTGATAAGGCATTTGTTATAAATAACAAACAGAACCCACATATTCCAGACTATGAAAAATAATATGCTTGAAATAAAAGTAGCGCTTATGATATCAAAACCTTCAGAGGAAGTGTTTGATGCGATAGTTGATCCTGAAAAGATGACAAACTACTTTATCTCCTCCAGCACCGGCCGAATGGAAGAAAATGAAACCCTTATATGGAAGTTTCCCGAATTTGATATGGAGTTTCCTGTTACAGTAGGCAAAGTTGACAGAAACAAATACATTTCATGGTATTGGGATGAACAGGACGGAAAAGAACTTATTGTTGAAATTGAACTTCAGCCCGTTATTCCATCATCAACCCTTGTAACCATAAGTGAAAAGGAAAGGGAAAATGATGAACTGGGTATAAAATGGTTAAAGTCAAACACTGAGGGTTGGGCCAACTTTTTGGCTTGTTTGAAAGCTTATCTTGAATATGGAATAAACCTCCGTAAAGGTGGATTTGATCATTTAAAGGTAGATAGTAATTCTACTGAATAAAAGCTAAAGTTCTATTGAATATAAGCTACTGTTCCTCAGAATAAAAGCTGCAGTTCGGTTGAAGTATTGCTGTAGCTCTGATGGATTATTTCCATTGTACTGATGGAATACTTCTACAACCCTGGTGAAGAAATGGACTTTGGCGATATCATTCAGTTTTTGCCTGTAGCTCTTGTTTGGTGCGGCAACTTTCAACATAAAACCTCATTATTTCATTAATTGATTGAGGTACAAAAGACTCTTGACTAACAGCTTCAACCATTTCATCGCATTTACTGCTGAAGATAGTGGAAACAGATTTTTTTAACAGTTGCTTACGGCCAGTAATAATTGAGCCGTTTTTTTCCTGAATATAAATCATGGTTGCAATATTGTCATCGGGCCAATTTATGTAGTATTCAGAGGCATTAAGAAAAGCTGAAAAATTACCAAGCACATCAAACTCTCCCCTGAATAGTAACTTTAGCCAGGTACCCGAATTGGAAGTTTTATATTCACCAGCCAAATTAATAGTGCTGGTAAGGACATACTTGATGATTAAAGTGCCATCCCGCAGCTTCATTTCAACTTCTTCAATCTCATTACTAAGCACTTTCTCAGAGCTATCTTTCATCTTACTCTTGAATTCTACATATGGTGCAGTATCGCTGTGAAAGTCTTTGACATAGCCCGATGTTTTCCTGCCATCATGATAGGTAATTGAACCTCTTACCCAGTCAGCTTTAACAGCGAAACTTGTAAAAAACAATACAATCAGAATGAAATGTTTCATGATTTGATTACTTATGAAAAATGATGCTACATTAATAAAGTGAACTATACTTTATAGCGTTTTCTTCATAAAGTAACCTGAAGGGCATTTAATAGACATCTAACAGACATTTAATTGCATGTTGAACACATGCACCAACGCCGGAATTAAAGCTACATTCTTCTTAGGGCTTGCTCATAGTCTTTGCCATGCTTTATTCCATAATCAACATACGATAATCGGGCCCATTTTATAGCTTCGTCAATATTTCCAAGATGTTCATAATACACAGCCATATTAAGGCAAGCTCTCCCCTTATTCTCGTAGTTTTCATGCTTCATGATCTCTTCCCAAGCATCGGCAGCTCCTTCCCAGTCATCAGTTTCAACATGCCGGTAAGCGCTTTCAAAGGCCTGTTTGTCAGCACCTTTCCCCTTTTTGTAAACAATTCTGTTATCAATAAAATAACCTGGTAAAAAGCGTTCAATATACTCCTGACCGCCTGAGTATGCTGCACCATAAAGTGCTTTTGGAGGGACTGATACATTTTGACCCTCACTATGAAAAGTGAGCTGCCTTGAACACTCATATTGGTCAATGACTTTTCTTATTGAAGGATCATAGAGTCGCCAAAACATTAGCACGTTAAATGTTCTCTCCTCATCAACAGGTGGTCTTTTTGAAAGAATTTTAGGCAGGGCAAACATATCAGAGTTTGAATCAAACATTTCAAGAACCAACAAAGCATCTGCCTCTGATGAACTGCATAAACTTTCAACTGTAGTCCAATCCAATGGGGTTGGGATTTCACGTGTGCCAGTTCCGTATAGCTTGTATTCTCCGGGAATTACGCATGAAAAACTACTATTACTCCCCAGTCTTTCATAAACCCCCCTAATGCTCTGCTCTGAAGCTTTTCGATCAGAAACTTCAATTTCACCGCTCAGCACTGATTCAATGATCTTTCCTGCCTTATCATCTTTATGGGTAAGTGAGCGGTTTGCAATTGCAATAGTTTTTACATTTTCAGGTAACGTAGCTTCGGGAGCCAGCGGATAATTAAAACTTATCATTGCATACTTACTGCATCCTGTAAAAGAAATGGATAAGACTACAAGCCAGATTAAGGTAGATTTTTTCATATAATTAGTGACTATAGGATTAGAGAATGTCATTCTTTTCTTATGGGAATTCTGATTAATTCACCTAAAAAATCCATTAACAAATATAATACCATAATAAGCATGTGTTGCACAAAAAGTGTTCACACTATTAAAAATTTAACATTAGGAAAAAGCACTTCGGAGCATAAATGTTCAAGCCCAACACACCTACGTGTAATTGGGCTATGCTCATTTTTGCTCCTACTGCTGATTGAAAATCTTAGCTATTTATTTGCCAAATGTTCTGGACCTAATAATCCCGTGTGATAGGTTATTGTTTAGGTTAATTAACATAGTAGTCTTCTCCTTCACATCCTCAACTATTCCAATTACTGATATGGTAGCTCCTGAAATAGCATCAACGTTTTTCCCTACTTCAAGGTAATTACCAGCCTGATAACCTATAAACTGCTTTAGCCATCCTCTGGCAGTAATCTCCTGACCATGGCTTGCTTCATAGTTATACACCCTTACCTCAACAACCTGGTAGGTTGAGTCGTAAATGGTGTAATAATCAAAGAACTCAAATTCACCCAAAGGTCGGTCAATACTACAGCCACTTGCCCTACAACTATTAACCCTGCCTAAATAAACAAAATATTTATTGCCGCTATTGCACGAGATCCTGAGGAATTTGCCATCCGTGCTACCATATGAGTCTGGATTTTGTATGGCCAGTTCTTCCATATTGTAATTTTCACAACCGGTAATCTTCTTAAGGTTGTTGTGCAGTGACCTTGGATTGTAATCAAGAGACGATTCAGAGGTTTTTCCGAAGGCCATTGATATTATTATGAATAACAACATTAGTATTTTCATTTATCAATCCATGTTTAGTTAGTGAGCATACCAAATTTTTAAAACATCATTATTTGCGATATTACAACCTAGCCCTAAATCAATTTTAACAATTCTTTAAAACATCACTCCTATTCCTGCATTTATCACCTTTGAATACTCAGTTGCATTCGCACTTTTTGTAAACTGAAGATCAGTTTTAATAACAGCATTCTTATGCAGCTTGAAAGTTAGCCCGGTAGTGATCATTACATTCTCATAAGCAATGTTTTGAACTGTTGCTTCATCCACCGAATTGTGTGTATTATAAAATTCGTACCGAACAAAAGGAATAAGTTCCTGAGTGGTTTTATTACAATGCCTTAAAACGTTATATCCGGCTTCAACATAATAGCCAATCATTGACTGCCCCAGATCATTCCTTTTGCCATTTACTGTAGTGAATTTATTGTATTCAAGTGTATTAGCGAATGAAGTGTAATAGAATTGCCCCCGTAGTTCAAGCCCGCCGAGTTTATATCTTGCATCAGCTCCAAACATTGAAATTCCAACTATTGAAGAATCAGCGCGGTTTATAAGGTTTGTACTATCATTATGCAGTTTATTGAAAAGCCTGCTCTGCGATTGACCTGAGTATACTGACACCCCAACATTGAGACTTTTTACTCCGTAATATTCAATTTTACCTGACAGACTTGGTGAGTGAGTATATGCTTTTGCGCCTTTTTGACGCCCTTCCCTTAATCCTGCCGCTCCTGTAAAAGTGCCTTTAGTATCATACCCGTTAAGCCCATTCATAACATAAAGCTGATATTTCAATGAAGCAGGTAATATGTTGCCTGAAAAACCGGCCCCAATTTCACGCCATGTACTAATAGCAAACCTCGAGTCAATAGTTGGCCGTTCTACACCATTGAAAGTAGTAGGTTCATGGTATTCATTTACAATACCCATAGGTACAAGCATAAGACCTGCTCTAAAATTAATGTGTTTTGAAAGCTTATGTTGAAGAAATGCTTGTTCAACCCATAGCTCCTTAGCATGCTCAAATTCTATTTCGCTAACAAAAGATGTGTTTTTAGAGAAGTTGTATCCCAGAAACATTACTAAACGATGAACATCAACCGTTCCAAGGTCTCTTTGGTCCTTATTAAGTGGCTGGTTAAAATGCACTTCACCATAGCCACCAATGCCTAATTTACCGTTGGCATTGAGCATTGCTTCAGCGCTATTTTGGTATGGCTGATCAGATGTGTTTTGAGCTTCCTCACCTGGAGTAACTACATTTTGAGCTTGTAAAGCTATTGAGATAAAAAGAATGAAAGTTAAAAGTAAAAAACGAAGGTTCATGACGTTTGCAGATTTAAGTGATTTAACTGACTGCAAAGAAAACGCTGATATTCAGAGTACACAATCCCTAAATGTTATGATATTATTGACTGCAATCATCATTTATGATGATTATCGGTATCATATCCAAAGCAAGACATACGGATAATGGGCTAAAATTCTCACTTATTCCAGGATAGAATTCATTTAGATAAGATTGTGGATTTTCAAAATGCACATTAAGGAATCAATGTGTTTCTTTAGTACTTCACAAATAAGAATTTCCAGCTGAGATTCATTAAGTTCAACCATTCATTAACTATGTTGTAATATTCTCTATACCTAGTATAATGTACAATGCTTATACTAGGTTGCTACTAGGTTGATACTTGGTATATACTAGGGTGGATTGAATGAATCATTAATCCAATTCTGCGGAATCGCAAATTTTTGAGTTAAACCATTTGTACAAAAAAAAATCCGGAACTAATATGTCGGGGGGCAACGGTTATTAGGTTCCGGATTTTAAAACAAAGCATCACTTTTTCCAATTAACTCTGTAGTCTGAAAGAGTATAGCTAAATAGAAAACAAAAGCCATGCCAACAGATTTAACATATTGGATGTCAAGCATATACTAAATATTATAGATTCAACACCGTGTGGAATTGGTCATCATAATGTGTTGAAAATTGTGTGGTCGGGAAGCAAATATATTACAAATGCTTACAGATATTTTAGGGTTTTATTTGGCCAAAATTGCCCTTATACCTTCATCATAAGGTGTAGCTTTGATTGAAAAGCGGTTCTCAAATTTCGTACTATCAAATACATAATCCCGGTCGTACTGATAATACATTTCCACCATTTCCTTCATGATAGGCATAAAAAGACCTAAACCTCTAACTATCAACTTTGAAGCCACCTGAAAATTGGGTTTTACATTTAGTCCGTTAGCAATTGCATCAATCCATTGTTTTCCGGTTAGCGGATCAGGAGCTGTTGGCAGGTGCCATACCTGATTAAAGGCATCAGGGGTATTACCAAGTAAGGCGGTTGCTTTACCGGCATCTAAAGTATAGGTCATAGAATGTTTATAATTTACTCCTCCGAGCCAATTTGCTTTCTTTCCATTTTTTAGTGGTTGAATAACCGTTTGCGATAACATGCTTGTATTGATATCACCGGGTCCATAGTAGTCAGCGCACCGAGCAACTAAGGCAGACAATTTACCCTTATCCACTTCATCAAAAATCATTTGATTGACTAGAGCCCGTATTTTACCCTTTTCACTTGAAGGCTTAATTGGAGTTCTTTCTGTCATGTTGCCGATATGAGAAGGGTCGTACATGTATATGTTATCGAAGAATACTAATCGTGCATTATGCTTGGTGCAGGCATTAATTACATTAGCCATAATTATAGGCCAGTCCCTTTTCCATACTTGTGCAGTATATGGCAATCCGGCAGTCAGATACACTACTGATGATCCGTTTACGGCATCCAATACTTGTGCGCCATTCAATAAGTCAGCCTGAAATACCTCATCGCTTTCATTAACCTTCTGAGGATTTCTACTAACAAGCCTTATCTCTTTTGTATATTTTGTAAGAGCTTTGGCAAGTTCCTTACCGATTGCTCCTCCTGCACCCAAGATTGTTTGCATATTGACTAAAATTTATAAGAGGAGTGAAAAATTAAAATTCACTACCTACAGGTTAATATTGGATAAAAGTAATGATAAATTCTTATTTTTGGTGCATAGAGAGTTCCGAAAAAGGAATCTAACATATTCTGCTGGAATGAAAAGACATAGCTTATTATTACTTCTAATTTTATTGCCATGGATTAGTCATTCACAGTCGTGGAAATCCAAACCATTCTCTATTTGTGTGCTGAACAATGCTACTCTTCTGCCTCCGGAATCAGTAACTGCAGCTTTCACTCAACCGCTACATCCTGGTTTACGGGTGGCTTATGAATTTGGATGGCGTGAAACAATCAGGAATCCTATGTTTCAAAATACCAATACCTTTAGCCTTGGGGGCAGAGAGGTATATACCGGTAAGTGGTTTCAGGATATTGGCCTTACCTGGTTTAACCATCAATATGTGAATCATGCTTTCCTTTTAACAACACATGCGGGCTATAGAAGATACATCAGAAAGTTTTCAGCTGAAATATCACTACATGCAGGATATATGCAGAGTTTCCTCTACACAGATAAATTGGTACGACGTGACGGAATGTGGGAAACTGCATATGCACCATGGAGAGGTTACTTTGTTGCCGGCGCTGGTGTAGGCGTGGGTTATGATGCCGGATACAACTATAACATCAGAAGGATTTTTGTTAATTACGATTTTCGTTTACAGATGCCTTTTGTAAAAACTTATGTCCCTATTCTGCCAAATGGTATTCTCTCACTTGGATTACAATTCACACTATTTAAAAAATCGGTCGATCCCGGAAGGGCGGCCCCAACACGACTTCCATGTCCCGAGTCATAATCACTATACTTCTATCAGTTGCACTGGTCTTCATACATGGATGTGCAAGGGAGGAGATCAATAGAGCACCTCAGCTCAATTGCCCACTCGAGGTTGAATCGTTGTATAAAACAAATCCTAAAAGTAATTATTATCAAGTCATACTTGATGAGTATGTGAGCCTCGGTATTCCGGGAGTTTCTTTGCTTATTAAAGATGATAACGGCTATTATATTGGTTCAGCTGGCAGATCAGATATTGCTGAAAGCGTATTGATGCAGCCATGTCATATTTCCAAAATTGCCAGCATTACGAAAATGATGCTTGCTACTACAATTTTCAAATTACAGGAGAAAGGTGTCCTGTCTGTTGATGATCCGGTAAGTAAATACATTAGTGCTGATAAGCTTAAGAAAATTGGCAATGGCAATGCTCCACTCACAGTTAAGAACCTGATGAATCATACAGCCGGTTTGTATGATGTTATAGATGATCAGGGATTTTACTTGCAGGTATTGAATGATCCTTCCAAGAAATGGACCAGTGATGAACTGCTAAAGTATGTTTATGACAAGGACCCCGTGTTTGCTTTCAATTCAGGTGATTCTGCCCGGTACTCAAATACCAATTACTTGTTGTTGAGTATGGTAGTTGAAGCTGCTACAGGTGAACCACACAGTAATGCGCTTCGGAAGGAAATCTTTGAACCACTGGGTTTAACTGACACATACTATTACTGGCACGAAGATCTTCCCAAGATAGGAGTTGCCCAGGGATATTATGACCTCTACAACAATGGTAATATTGAAAACCTGACTCAATGGAATACAGGAAGTGGAAATGGATATGGAGGTGTATATTCCACCGTATGGGATATGCACTTGTTTGCAGAAGCTCTCTTTGTGCAAAAGACTCTGCTCACACAAGCATCGCTTGACCAAATGCTTGAATTCCATCCTGCGGCAGAAAGCCGCAAACTCTTAGGAGTAGGGTGCTATAAGGATTTTATTGATATTGGGAATCCTGATACGGATTATGCCTGGGGACATCGGGGTCGCGATCTTGCGTATAGTGCTGACCTGTTTTATTTTCCTGAACACAATACAATAATGTCACTTATTGTAAATTATGGTACCGATGGGAATAGTTTCCTTCGCCCACATTTTATTGAAATGCGTGATGAAATTGCAAGGGTTATTATTCAATGAAGTCATTGCCAAATTAATTTTTTGCCTTAAATCTGATATGCATTTTTTTTAGTATTCTTTAAGCAAAACTTATTTAAAATCCTAACCTTCAGCTATTAATAAAAACAATAATTTTGCTGCAACACCAAATGAGGGGTATTGATGGATTTCTTTAGTCTCTTCTTAATTGCTTTCGGGCTATCAATGGATTCATTTGCCGTTTCTGTAAGCAGTGGACTTATGTTACCCGGAATCCGTTTTAACAAAGCCCTAATCATTGCTTTTTCGCTGGCTTTCTTTCAAGGTCTTATGCCCTTCTTAGGATGGATGATGGGTATTGGTTTACAGGAATACCTTAAACCAATTGATCATTGGGTAGCGTTTATTTTACTCGCTTTCCTTGGCATAAAAATGATATACGAAAGCACAAAACATAAGGATGCCAGAACTACCTTTAACCCATTAAATCCTACAGTGCTCATTACCATGTCAGTTGCCACCAGTATTGATGCATTGATAGTTGGAATGAGTCTATCCTTTATCTCTATGCCTGAAACCCTTCTCTGGATAGCGGTGCTAATGCCAGTACTTATTATTGGTAGTGTCACTTTTGTGATGTCAATGCTCGGTATACTCTTCGGAAAGAAAGTAGGCAATCGATTCGGCAAGAGGATGGAGATGCTCGGGGGCGTCGTGCTAATTATAATAGGCATACGAATCCTTGCCGAACATCTCTTACTCTAATTACTCTTTATCCGTCATATTGTCTTCCCTTGGTGAGGCATACTAATCGTAATCAACTTCATCAGTTGCAGCAGTATTTGAAGGCAGATTAACTGCCACCCTTGAAATTTCAGTTCCTGATGGAGTATTAACACTGCCGCTAGATTCAGCAGTGATGAATAACTCTTTAAAGTCAAAAGGTGTTATGGTAGTGAGAGTTGCTGTTTCAGCATTTTCATTTATTAGTTGACCAAGATTCTTTATCTGATTGTCATTCGTTTCAATCCAAAGAACATATGCTGTGCTTGAAGGGTCAATTCTTTCAGGGCTTGCAAGGTTTCTTGCTTCAACAGTGATTACATTATTGTTATTATTATCAACTTTAGTTTTAGCCTTGATTTCAGCTGCAGGTGCGAGACTTGACACCGGGAACCGTGTCGTTTCAGCACATGCTGAGAACAGAAATATAGCGGCTACTGTTAAGAAATACATTGAAAGTTTCATTTTTCGTGATTTAAGTTTCTACTAATTAGTATTATGAAAAAAGGCAATTTAAATCTTTAGATTAACCTATTGCTCTAATAATCAACACTTTGAGTTATAAAATGTTGTAGTATGCACGAAAAAGGAAAACTACTTATTGCCACCAAGGGTGTAATTCATCTGTTTTGGCTTTAGCATCATCTTCAAGCCAGGCTTTAATATAGTTATCCCAACCTTTTAACCTGTAATTACTGGAAGGCATAAAAAAATCAGTTCCAATGTCAAAATCACTGTTAGTCAATGGAACCCTGTAATCACCCCAGTTACAAATTCTCATGTCATTACCTTCATAACTGTTCCAATAACCAATAAAAGCATTGTTTGTGTACCCTGATATATTTAAATCGGTGTCATCGTAAACAATTCTGTTTAATGAATCCAGATACCATTTGGTGTATACCTTACCCGAGAATATTCCCACATGGTTCTGTTGAGTATTTTCAAGGAATTCATAGTCGGCCACTACAATGCCTCTTAAGTTTGATGGAAAGTTTTCACTTTCATTAACTTGTTCAACATTTTGTTTGAACACGTAAATTTGTTTAATATTAATAGCACCGGTGAAATCACAAACATTTCCCATAACAGATGATTTCCCTAAAACCTGATATTGAGTGTTGCCAGAAGTACCCTTTTCAACTGTAAGTAATTTGACTTTAATCCGCCTGTGCTCATCCCCAATGATTCCAAATACATGATAATTCTCTGCAGTATTCCATACTTCTGAGAAATCAAAACCGCTGTATTTTGAAACTAAATTATCATAACTCCGTTTGTTGCCCCCAATGAATTCGTAAAGGAACTTATCAGATTCCTGGGCAAATGCGATGTTGCTGGTCAGTACTGATAGGATTATGATTAAGGATCTTAAGTTTGTATAGTTAATCAACAATTGCCTTAAAATTACACTTCTTGCAGCTTGCATATTGGGGACTTGTTATGATGAGTAATTTTAAGCAACCTGATAAATATGGAAGTATGATGCTGTCACTACATTATTAAGTGATGTGGTGCAGGTATGAAACATAATATTCCTTGTTAAAGTTAATTTTCATTTGTGCTTAGTTCATTCACAAAAATAATAACATTAAGCTGAATTATGGAGTAAATTCAGGCAATATTTAATATCTCACTTCTTGTGACCACAAAAAATCTGCACTAATTGAATGTCCATAACAATGGTTTGATACTTTGATAAAATGAAACAAGTACTCTCAGGATGAACCTGAAAATACTTGTCAGTAATACGAGCTATTTATAGTGATTTAAAAGATCAATATAAATCTGTCTTTAATTAATTCTAATGGAATGATAGTCCTATAGTTGAAACACCGGTTGACAAATCGAGGAAGAGTCCAAGGTTGTTACTAATGTGATATTCTGTTCCTAAATGTAAATCAAGGAACAACGGACTTCTGTCATGATATAAAGTGTTTCCATTGTAACCATCGTCCCATCTTGAATTCCTAAGAGCAAAGCCTAATGAACCAGCAAGATAAAAATCCCAGTCTGAACCAGCTTTAAGAATCTGATCTAAATATAATGATCCCTTAACACCTATAGGTATGATAGTTTCACGGTAATGATCGTCATTGTGCCTGTATGAATATAACGAAATAAATGGAGCCAGAGTGAAATTGCGGGCAACGTCAAATTCATAGTTAACAGTAAATACTGGTAATGAGCGTCCGGCATAACCGTAATATCCTGAATAGCCTCCAATTCCTAAGCCCAGATTCAATACACCTCCATAGTTTTCAGAAGAGGTAGTGTTTTGCGAAAATGAAGTGGTGGTCATCATCATTAACACTGTGATCGCAGTAAAAATTCTTGTTTTCATTTTTTTGATTTTAAGTTGTTAGTTTAATTGTTTGATTATTGTAATGTTGTGTATTAGTAAGCTAATAATTAAAAGTTATACATTTTTACTTCTTGCCTTTACTTCCTTTGCTTCCCTTTGAGTTGTGGCTACTCTTAGCTTTGCTGCTATTGTGTTTCGCCTGCTTCGATTGCTTAACAGATTTTCCGGTTACTTTCATTTTATTTGACTTGTTCCCATGACCTGGATTTGCTCCAATATTGTCCTGATGTTTGCCACGATACCCTTTGGCATATTTAGATTTATGTTGCTTGTAATGAGCATATGGTGAGTTTCCGCGATAATCAGACAATACTACCTTATATCCAGAATACAAATCATAATTCCTGTACTTGTTAGGAAGATGTGCTTTCCGCACCCACTTGCCTCCTTCGTAGTAAATGAATTGTGAGGATGGAACATCATAATAAGAATAAACATCAGGCAAATAATAATATTGAACGTTGCTGTAACCAGCAGGACCCCACATTGGAGGGGAACCTACATTCACATTCATTGACACCTGTGCCTGAAGCATACCTCCGAAGGAAAGGGCAATGGCGATAATGATAAGTTTTATTGGTTTCATCGTAATAGATTTTGTGTGTTAGTTTTTCACAGTGCAAAGGTGACCCACCATCAAGTGAAAAGAATTACACAATTCAATAAATGACTTACACGATTCACAGTACAGAGGAATGGCTATACTGCTTTTCCTATAATATTCCGAAATGTTTTCTTTGCTGTATACTGTGGATGTTACAACTAATAAAATATTTGTATAACACTTACTTTTTCAGTGATCAATACTTTTGTGGGTGCTGTCAAATTGACCCTTTCACTTCTTATATGAAAATAAAAAAGCTAATACCTGATTCGAAAGTAATACCCAAGCTTCGCACTGTAACTGTTGAGTCAATTACGAATGTTGGAGCAAAAACTGTGGCAAAAGCTGAAGCAACAGGCAACTTCTTAACTGATGTTGCAGATGTGTTTCTCTTCATGATGCTGGTTTTAAGGGGTACTTTTTCACGAAAATTTGAATTTAGGGAGTTCCTACGCCAGTGCTTCCAGATAGGAGTTAAAACTCTGCCTCTTATTACCATAACCGGTGGTATAATGGGCTTAGTGCTTACCATACAATCACGCCCGGTACTGGTTGACTTTGGAGCAGTATCCATGCTTCCCGGCATGGTTGCAGTATCACTTATCAGAGAGATGGGGCCTGTAATTACTGCGCTTATCTGTGCTGGTAAAATAGGATCGGGAATAGGTGCTGAATTGGGTTCAATGAAAGTTACCGAGCAAATAGATGCTATGGAAGTATCTTCCACTAATCCAATTCGTTTTTTGGTAGTAACACGTGTACTGGCAGCAACTTTAATGATACCCCTTCTTGTACTTTATGCTGATATGTTCGGTATACTGGCAAGCTGGGGTGGTGCAAATATAAAGGGTGATGTTACTTTCTCCCTCTTTATTGCTCAGGCATTCGGTGCAATTGATTTCCTTGATCTCTTCCCCGCAGTTATAAAAACCTTTTTCTTCGGAGCTGTGATTGGAATGGTAGGGACTTATAAAGGTTACCATGCAGGCCGGGGTACAGAGAGTGTTGGAAAAGCTGCTAATTCAGCTGTAGTTCTTTCCTCACTTCTGGTGCTGGTGGTTGATATGATAGCAGTACAAATAACTGATATGATGGTATTATGAACATAGAAAACACACAATCACTCAACCATAATACCTTCAATTCGCTGAGTAATGATCCGGTGATAAACATCACAAATGTGGCTAAAGCATTTGCCGGAGTTCCTGTATTGCAAGATGTATCCATTCAATTGTATAAGGGTGAAAACCTGGTAGTGCTTGGTAAATCAGGCACCGGTAAATCAGTTCTCATTAAGTGCATTGCCGGCCTTTTAAGGCATGATAAGGGAACAATTGATGTATTCGGAAAAGATATAAAAACAATGAGATCGAGAGAGATAGATGAATACCGGCAAAAGCTTGGTTTCCTGTTTCAAAGTGGTGCATTGTATGATTCCATGACAGTTAAACAGAATCTTGAATTTCCACTGGTAAGGAGCGGGAAGAAACTTTCTAAAAAAGAGATGGAGTTAAAAATTAATGAAGTGCTTGAGAACGTAGGACTTCCGGAGGTTATAAACAAAATGCCATCTGAGCTTTCTGGCGGTATGAGAAAACGTATAAGTCTGGCACGAACCATCATAGTTGATCCTTTGATCATGTTGTATGATGAGCCAACCACAGGTCTTGATCCTGTTACTTCCGACGAAATAAGTACTCTGATAAACGATGTGCAGATGAAATACAAAACTTCATCTATCATCATTACCCATGATATCAAATGTGCTCTCAAAACGGCTAATCGGATTGTGATGTTGCATGAAGGCATGCTTTACCGTGAAGGAAATGTGGATGACTTTGAGAGTTCCACTGATCCAATGATTCATTCATTTTTTCACTAGACACTTTATTTATAAACGACAATACAAAATCATAAACGCAATGGATACGCATTCACAGAAATTTAAAATACGACTCGGCCTCTTTATAATAGGGGGTTTAGCAATCTTTATGGTGGCTATATTTATCATCGGCAAGCAAAAAAACTTATTTAATCCTGTATTTGGTCTGACAACAACCTTTTATAATGTCAGCGGATTGCAGGTTGGGAATAACATTCGTTTTTCCGGTATAAGCATTGGTACAGTAGATAATATCAAGATTATAAACGATTCAACAGTAAAAGTTTATATGTTGCTTCGTAAAGATATTCAGCAGTTTATAAGAACCGATTGCGAAGTTTCTATAGGTTCTGAAGGACTTATTGGCGACCGTCTTTTGATCATTTCACAGGGTAGTGACAGTGGAAAGCTTGCACTTGACGGTCAGGCACTGGTATCTAATGAGCCTGTTGAGACAGATGCAATAATGGCAAGCATTGAAGTAACAGCTGCAAACGCAGAGATAATAACTTACCAGCTTTCAGAAATAATGACTAAGATAAACAGTGGACAAGGAACACTTGGCAGACTACTACAGGATACCACTTTAGCTGAGAATCTTAATCAAACAATAGTCAATTTGAAGAAAAGCTCAAAGGGATTGGACGAGAACATGAATGCGGCAAAAAGTAATTTTCTGTTAAGAGGATATTTCAATAAGAAGAAAAGAGCGGCTGAAAAGAAAAAGCGTGAAGCCGATGAACAGAATGCTCTTATAAAGGAAAAATAAAAGTGAAGATCCTGCCTTATTACCCATCGCGGTCCGATTGATTTAGCATAATAGTTAATTCATTCACCAGTGGTAATAATGCAGGATTCAGCTTTACGTTGCATATTGCATAGTTGGCCCATACAGCTTTATCAACTTCAGGAAATAATGGAAACTTTCCTGATTTAGGAGGCCACTCAACAGAGAAAGTATTACACTTAATGGTAGTAATATCGATATCTGCTTCATGTGCGAAGGCAAATATAACCTTACCACTTTTCATTTTAACCGACTTAAGCTCAGTAAATTCACCAGACAAAGTGGTTCCCGTTTCCTCCTTAAACTCGCGTAAAGCTGTTTCAAGAGGTGATTCAGTTTCAAACTCACCTTTAGGGATAGACCAAGCCCCTTCATCCTTATTTCTCCAAAAAGGACCCCCTGGATGTACTATAAGTACCTGCAGTTCAGCATCACTGAATCGATATAATAAAATGCCAGCACTCTTTTTTTGCATAGGTGCTAAATTTTACAATACTTGCTTAAAAGTGCAGTTGTGGGTCAAACCTTATTGCTTATGCCAGGGATTCAGCAAAATAAATTCAAATTTAGGTTTATAAATTCTGATTGCACCAGATTAATAGCTTTATTCCAATTTCTTAATAAGCTCCTTCATTTCTTTGATTTCTCTTTTCTGAGCCTTAATAATTTCATCAGCCAGTTTTCTTACTTCAGGGTCTTTAATGTTTGCTCTTTCACTAGTAAGTATGGCAATTGAGTGGTGTGGAATCATTGCTTCCATATATAGAACATCATCAACAGGGGTTTGCGTTCTAACCAAAGTTAGGGCACTTACAAACAGTATTAAACTACCCAGTAGAATTGCAATGTTTTTCTTCTTGTCCTTGTACATTTGCAACATGAATAGTAACATGATTACTGCCATTGCTGAGATTCCTAAACAGGTCATATAAAACCTTGTTAGGCTGAAATGTACATGATCAATTTGATACGTATTTAAGTACATTGAAATGTACATTGCAACAAACGAACCACTTAGCATCAGAAAGAACTTGGTGTACATGTTTTTGCTTCCTTTATTTCCTTCCATACGGTCATTATTTTCCATTATCGTTATTTTTAATATTGATTAATCACTATAAGGCGGGAAGTTCTTAGCAAGGAACTCCTTCATATCCTCCCATGATTTCTTGTCGGCTTCTTCATTGTATGCAATTGGCATATTAAACTTCCTGCCTGTTTGAGTAGAGTTCCAGTTAGTAAAAGCATGGGTTGCATCTTCGTATTCAATAAAATCATAATTGGCGCCTATACTATCCATTTGCTTTTTAAACCGCTCCTTATCTTCAACTGATATAAATTTGTCAGCCTCACCATTGCATATCAGCAAAGGAGTATTTTTAATTGCAGGAGATGCTGAAAAGCCATGTAATCCACCATGGAAACTAATCACCGGCTTTACAGGCACTTCCATATTAGCAGCGGCCAGACCCACGGTTCCTCCAAAACAGTAACCAACAGCAGCTATTTTATCCTTGTCCACTTTATCGCTTTTCGCTAATGTCTGATGCGCAGCCATCATTCGCAATTTGAGTAGTTCAGGATCACTATATACTTCTTCAGCATTTTTCTGAGCCTCTTGTGGAGTTTCTACAGTAAGGCCATTACCATACATATCGGCAGCTAAAACTGTGTACCCCAATTCAGCCAACATTTCAGCCCTTTTTTGGGCATATGAGTTATTGCCCCACCACTCATGGATAACAATGATGCCCGGTTTTGCCTCATTGCTGTTTTTGTCATAAAACAAATAGCCAACCATAGTATCATTATCAGCCATGTATGTGGTTTTCTGACTTACAATGTTCATATTCTTGTCAGCATTGTTCATGTCATTTTTGCTACCCGAATTGTTATCACCCCAGCATCCGGTCAACACAGCGCTTCCTGCAATAATCAGGGCAATGAATAGAGTAACTTTGAACTTTTTGAATTTCATTTGTTCCATCATATTTTTTCTTTAGTTACATTACTATAACATACAATCGTTGAATATTACATTTTTGTTCATGTACCAGAGGAAAGTTTTCTTTGATGTGTGCTGCAGAATATTAGTTAATTTTGCACCCTGAAATATTTTTGAACCATTGATAATATGAGCGATAATAAACCTGAAAACGAACTAAAGGCACCTACTAATTTCATACATGCTATTATTGAAGAGGATCTCCGCAAAGTAAAGAACGATTCAAGGGTACATACCCGTTTCCCTCCTGAACCTAATGGTTACCTGCACATAGGTCACGCAAAATCGATATGCCTTAATTTTGGCACTGCGGCTAAGTATAATGGTAAGTGCAATCTCCGCTTTGATGATACAAATCCTGTTAAAGAAGATGTAGAGTACGTTGACTCAATCCGCGACGACGTACACTGGCTGGGTTTCGACTGGGAAGACCGTGAATTTTTTGCATCTGATTATTTTGAACAGATATATGAGTTTGCAGAAACCCTTGTTAAGAAAGGCAAGGCTTATGTTTGTGATCTTTCAGCAGAAGAGATTGCTGCACAAAAAGGCACTCCTACCCGACCGGGCACTGAAAGTCCATACAGGAATCGTTCAGTAGAAGAAAATCTTGATCTGCTTCGCAGGATGCGTGCAGGTGAATATCCTGAAGGTGCAAGAGTGTTGCGTGCAAAGATCGACATGGCATCTCCCAATATGCACATGCGCGATCCACTCATGTACCGTATTATTTATGGCCATCACCACCGTACCGGCGACAAATGGTGCATATATCCAATGTACGACTTTGCCCACGGGCAGTGTGACTCAATTGAAAACATCACACACAGTATCTGTACACTTGAGTTTGAAGTGCACAGGCCTCTATATGATTGGTTTGTGAAAGAACTGGAGATCTTCCCACCTCAGCAAATTGAATTTGCCCGCTTGAATATAACTTATACGGTGATGAGCAAGAGAAAGCTCCTCGAACTGGTGAAGAATAACTTCGTAAATGGGTGGGATGACCCCCGTATGCCTACTATTTCAGGCTTGAGAAGAAGAGGCTACACCCCTGAATCTATAAGAAATTTCTCTGATATCATTGGCGTTGCCAAGCGTGATAATGTAATAGACGTAAGTCTGCTCGAGTTTTGTATCCGCGAAGACCTGAATAAAAAAGCTCCGCGTGTAATGGGAGTGGTTAATCCGGTAAAGCTTGTTATTACCAATTATCCTGAAGGGCAGACCGAGGAAATGAATGCTGTCAATAATCCTGAAGATCCTGAATCAGGAACCCGTAAAGTACAATTCAGTCGTGAACTCTATATTGAACGTGATGATTTCATGGAAGAGCCGTCAAACAAATTCTTCCGCCTTGCACCAGGTAAAGAGGTGCGACTCAAATATGCCTATATCATTAAGTGTGAAAGCATAGTAAAAGATCCTGAAACAGGCGAAATTACTGAAATTCACTGCACCCACGATCCCGAAACGCTTTCTGGTCGCGAACAGAGCAGTCGTAAAGTTAAAGGTACCTTACATTGGGTTTCAGCTAATCATGCCCTTGAAGCTGAAATAAGATTATACGACCGACTCTTTATGAGTGAAGACCCTGAAGATGTAGAAGAAGGAGTAGATTATAAAACCAACTTGAACCCCGATTCACTCAAAGTAATGAAGGGCTACGTTGAGCCTTCAGTTTCAGGAACTAAGCCGCTTGACAAATTTCAGTTTGAACGTTTAGGTTACTTCTGTACCGATAGCGACAGCAATGATGACCGACTGGTTTTCAATAGAACTGTTGCCTTAAAAGATTCATGGTCAAAGGCTAATAAGTAATAAAACTGCCCTTACATATCCTGAATCATAATATGGCATTTGGCAGGAAAATAAATTGAAAAAAGTTTGGACTATAAAGAAACAATTGCGTAATTTCGCAGCCTGTTATTGACCTATGGTGTAACTGGCAACACGTCTGATTCTGGATCAGAAGAGTCCAGGTTCGACCCCTGGTAGGTCAACAAGTCGAGTTAAACCACTTATAATAATATTGTAAGTGGTTTTTTCTTTAGGGTATCTTACTTAGGATACTTTTAGCAAGACTTTTTGAATATTAAACAACATTTGGCATTATTCACTTCTTCACTATTTGCCTTGCTGGATTTCCAACAACAGTGGCGCCTTCAGGTACATCTTTAGTCACTACACTGCCAGCTCCAATTAGTGCGTTATCACCAATATTCACTCCCGGAAGAATCAGTGCTCCCCCTCCTATCCATACATTTCTGCCAATCGTAATGGGTTTACCATATTCAAGTCCTTCACTCCGTTGTTTGGAATCCCTTGGATGATCAGCAGCCAGCATTTGCACTCCTGGCCCGATTTGAGTCATATCGCCAATAACTACATCAACAACATCGAGAATGATACAATTATAGTTGATAAATACTCCGTTTCCAACACTAATGTTATACCCATAGTCACAATAAAATGGCGGCCTTATGTTTACACCTGATCCCACATGTTTAAAGATCTCCGTGAGCATCCAAATACGCTCATCAGGATGAACATCAATGGCCGCATTGTACCTTTTGAGCCATGAACATGCTGCAGCATTATCAGCTTGAAGTTCAGGGGAGTCAGCATGATATAGCTCACCTGCCAGCATCTTTTCTTTTTCTGTCATCATTGTTAAAGGCTTGAATTTAAATTGTTGAGAGCTTGAGCATAACTTGTGGTTAGCTTGAATAGTACTTGTTGAAAGATTTAATAAAACTTATTGAAAGCTTTAGTAAAACTTGTTTAAAGTTTGAATAGAACCAAAAGTTGCCAAAATAGGTTTAAACATATTACTTCAAAAACAGTTTATTCCCGTTATAGAAAACATTAGCCTCAAAATTAAGTTTAAAAAGAAAAACCTTCTGTCATGATTCCAAAAATCTCTACCCTTGGTGGTTACATCTTCGAGTATCAAAAAAGCATTACTAATCCGGCAAGTTTTTGGGCTAACATTGCTGACACCTATTATTGGCGAAGTAAATGGGAGAATGTGCTCGACTGGGACTTTAGTAAGGGATATGTTAAGTGGTTTGAAGGAGCAAAGCTTAACATCACCGAGAATATTTTTGAACGTCATTCTTTTTTAAGGGGCAGCCAGCCTGCAATTATATGGGAGCCCAATAGCCCGGATGAGGATGCAAGAGTGCTTACATATAATGATCTGTTCTCAGAAGTCAAGCGATTCGCTAATGTTTTAAAATCATTAGGAATCAGGAAAGGTGATGTTGTTGGAATTTACATGCCAATGGTGCCTGAGCTTGTTATAGCAATGCTTGCCTGTGCAAGAATAGGAGCTATACACTCTGTTGTATTTGCAGGTTTCTCAGCACAATCATTGGGTGAACGTATGCTTGATGCTGGAGTGAGGTTACTTGTAACATCCGACGGAGGTTTCAGGGGAACTAAGGTTACTCCGATTAAGCAAATTGCGGATGAAGCAATGGATATGTGCAGTTGCATCAGCACTGCTATTGTTGTTAAGCGCACAGGTGAACAGGTTAATATGAAGGAAGGCCGGGATTTATGGTGGCACGACGTTATGAGAGATGCTGATGATGTGCATGAAGCCGTTGAAACTGATGCCGAAGATCCTCTTTTTATCCTGTATACCAGCGGGTCAACCGGCAAGCCAAAGGGTTTGGTGCATACCGTTGGCGGATTTATGGTATTTACCTCTTATACTTTCCGAAATGTTTTCCAATATAGCGATGGTGATGTATATTTTTGCACTGCTGATATTGGTTGGATTACCGGCCACAGTTACCTGGTATATGGACCTTTGCTTAGTGGTGCCACTTCCCTGATGTTTGAAGGGGTACCAACATACCCTGATGCAGGCAGATACTGGGATATAATTGACAAACATAAAGTCAATCAGTTCTACACTGCGCCAACTGCAATAAGATCACTCATGGCTCTTGGGCTGGAATGGTTTAAGGGCAAGAAACTCGATTCATTGAAAGTGCTTGGTTCTGTTGGTGAACCAATTAACGAAGCAGCGTGGCACTGGTATCATGATCATGTGGGCAAAAACAGATGCCCGATTGTCGACACCTGGTGGCAAACAGAAACCGGTGGTATAATGATTAGTCCCATTGCCGGTATCACACCTACTAAACCTGCATATGCAACAATGCCTTTAATG
>JAGXGB010000057.1 GCA_024636955.1 Bacteroidales bacterium | reverse complement strand
TTCTGGTAATGGACCAAAAGCATTGTCAGTATAGTTAGTTGTAGCAACGTTTCCGTTTAACAGGGTAAGAACACCTGATTCAGCACCAGCATCAGGATCAGCAACAGCTATGCGCCAAACCTTATAACCAGTGATATCACGGCTTGCTATTTCATTTTGAACAGCACGGTACTGAGCTACTCCTTCTGCGCCTGACTGTGCAGTTGCAGGAGTAAGTGATATCATACCACGTTGTTTTAATGCACTTCTAACTTCAGTTGATGCTGCAAATCTTGCATTATCATCTGATGCCGGACCGTTAACTAAAGCACGGATCATCATATCCTGGTATGGTGATAATCCCCATGGCTGTCCGGCTACAACGTTACGTGAATAACTGCGGTAAGCAGTTGGAGTAGTTTGGTCAACACCAACAGGAGCTACATTTGGTGAAGTGCCACCTTGTACCATTACAAGATAGAAACTTCCTGCATCAATAGTTGCGTTTAATCCGGTGAATACAACCCATCCGTAATTATCAACAGTTACTTCAACTGAATCAATAACTGCTCCCGGCATACCGTTAGCACCACTGTCGTCCATAACCATTGCTCCAAAGGTAGTACCAATGAAACCGGTGTTGTTATTTGGGAAACTGCCATCACCTACAAATATCTTACCACCATAAACAGTAGCAGGATAACCGGCAGGAGTGAATTTTACAGCATTCATGTTGCCCGGTAGAGCCCATGCTGTAAAGTTTTCAGCAGTACCATCATCATAAAGAACTTCATAATCAGGAACTGGAGTGCCCCAGGTAACTTCAGCTTGTGTATCAGCCTCATTAACTTCAGCATGAACAAATGTTACAGCATAGAAAACTTCTTCAAGTTCTGCATCTACAACGGTTGTTCCTGTTTCAGTTACAACAACACCTTCAACAGTTTCAGATGTGAAACCTGTTTTGCTGAAAGTAACGCTGTATGTACCTGCGTCAAGTATAATACTGTAGTTTCCATCAGCATTGGTCATAGCAGTTAAAGTACCGGCAGTTACAGTAGCACCGTCAATTGGTGAACCGTCAATAGCATTGGTAACTGTACCTGTGATCATACCAGGCTCATAAACGAACATTTCGTTCTGAATGGTAATGCTTGGGTTTGCTATATCATTTGATTCAACTACCAGTGGCTCAAAATATGAAAAACCTGGCTCAAAACCGGTAGCATCATAAGTAATGGATACAGTTTTTGATCCTCCTGCAGGAACTTGTCCTGATGCAGGGTTAACAGCAACAATAAAACCTGGTAACTTAACATTTACAGTATAATCTTCAACTTCACCATAAGAGGTTGTGCCACAAGGTGCAAGTGTTCCACCGTACTGTAATTTTACCCTCATGCGGGTAGGACCTTGTAATGCAGTTTCAGGAATAAGGATATTTGCACTAAAGTTAGCTCCACCACCACTTGAAGTAGTTGTAAAGAATTCTCCGGCATCTGTAAATAATTCATTCTGGTTCCAGTCAATCCATACACCAACTATGTCAGTACTGTATGCATTTGGATTAGTAACTGAAAGTGCGTAAGTTTCACCCATTTCAACATCAGTTGAAATAGCTGTGAAGTTAGAGTAACCTCCACAAGTTGAATTATTGTTGATGTCAGCAAATGTAAGGTTTGCAATGTGCTCATCACATCCACCACTTGCAGTACAGTAAGCCAATGGAGCGCGTGAACCATCACCGTTAACCCATTCAGGGAAACTGAAAGCTAGTGTGCCTTCGCCTGTGTTGCTGATAGTAACAGTTTGAACTGCCTGGTTATTAACCCATACTTCATCATAAAGAGAAATAGGATCAACAACAATAGTTGGGTTAGCCCAGATGATCTGAGCAGGACCTGCAGGTGCTGAATTGCCATCAGCATAAACTGCCTGAACTGTAAAGTCATAAGTACCATATGCAGGTAAAGTATTGGCGAATGTTGTTGCGGTAGTTGTACCAACCTGAACACCATTGCGTTTTACTATAAAGTTCTGGAATGATGGTGAAGTTTCAAAAGACCAGGATAAGTTAACTGAACCTGTAATTGGATTTGAAAGTGTAGCAACCAGATTGGTTGGTGACACTAAAGCAACTCCGTTTACGGTCATAGTAACAGGAATAACTACTGTACCAACGTTAGGATTAGATGTAACGGTTATTTCAGCAGTCTTAATTGTTCCGGCGGTTAAACCTGATGCATTAAATGCTACCGGTAAGTTAAAGTTAGTATAAGCTGCAACTGAACCTGTAGCCTGACCTAAAGTTAACCATGTATTTGGGCCTGGTGAAGTGTAGTTTATAGTTGCATTCCATACTAATAATCCGTCACCATTATTAGCAATGTTTAATGCTCCGTCAACCATTTCATTCGGGTTAACCGAAATGCTGTATGGGTTAGGAGTTATCGCCATTGAAGGACGAGTCATTGATATATTTTGGTATGTGGTAGTATTTGGATCTACAAATACTTCCATCACATTATTGTTGTATGAATTCAGAGAAGCTGTTAATGTATATGCACCGGCAGTTACAAGATTAAATGCATAGGCACCATTTGTAGCAGAAACAGTATTAAAAGTGCTTACGCCATTGGTTATGTTGATATTAACACCTCCAAGGGGTATACCAAAGCCATTAGTTACAAATCCCTCAAGGTCACCAAAACCCAGAGTAGTAGTAAATGACCAAATTTCATTACCTGTTGCATCACCAACTGTATTATAAGGAACTATCTGCCAGTAATAAACAGTATTAAGGTCAAGACTTGCAGGAGCTTGATAAGTTAATGTATTTCCAACATCAACTCCGTTTGCTACATTAGTTGGTGGGTTATCAGTTCCCATATAAACACGGTATCCTGAAGGAGCACTGCTGCCATCACCAAAGTTTGGAGCCCAATGCAGGCTAATATCCAGAGGCATTCCTGCTGAACCATTACCCGGAGAGTTATATGAAGCAGCCAATGGTGTCATTGGACCAAAAGTATAACTTAACCCTGAAGGAGGACTTAGTAAATTATTGAATCTCATAGTATTACTATAAGCGGTTCCGGGTTCCGATTCTATCCAACTTGTTATGGATGTTCTGTTCATATAGTCTTCTCGAACATTTCCACTTATACCAACCTGGGCGGTGCCATTAGTTGTTGAAGTTGCAGTAATTGTACCGTACACGAATTCAACAAAGTTTGTAGTTTCGTGAAGACGTACCTGGAAATTTAAGTAATCATCTACGTATGTTGTGCCAGTTCTTTTATAATTTTTCCATTGTATAACTGTCACCCTGTTTGGTGCAGTACCGATGGTTTCAAGACGGATGCTTGCACCAACGCGTGCCTCCATTGACCTTCCAAAAGGACTTACCCTGCTTCTAAGATATGCTGGAACAGCGGTTGAAGTTCCACTCAAAGGGGATAAGTATAAAGATGAGTAAATATTAACCGAAGGGGTTAATGCACTTTGACCAAATCCTAACCAACCGTTGGCATTAATCCCGATACGATCGAATGTGATTCCATTAAACACGAAATCAAATCCAATGGGGAAACCTGGTCCGGTAAGTTCTGTACCACCTTGAGGTATTGCGGGGTCAACGAAGCGTTCACTGCTTGTTGTTTCCGTGCCCAAAACTATACCACCAGTTATCTCATCATAAGTTCCTGCATTTGACATGAACCCGTATGAAACAAACTGGCCGTAAGTGTTTCCGGCAATCAATACTGCCAGAAACAAGAGCGTAAATAGTTTTTTCATTTTTGTTTTTTAGTTTTAATTTTAGTAAAATTTTAGTTCTGCATTCAGCTCCTCCCGGAACCTAAGAATGATTCATTGATTGTCACTTTCTGGTTGCTTCCCTCCTTTTATAATTTTACACTTGTTTTAATTAAATTGAATGTCTTAAGAATATCCAGAATAGGATACACCACCGGCTTTGTAATTTGTCGGATGTTGATGAATTGTAATAGAGGATTTTCAGCATGAGTGCTGAAAAATGAAGAAGTACCATCATTAACATGCTTGATGTTAAATGGCACATAACTGAAGATGCAGGTCTTAGTGTAAAGTTTCCTCAAGTCTGAATAGTAAATTTCTTAGTAATCCAAGTTTTGTTAGTTGCACGAAACCGGTAAATGCTTTCAAAAAAGCGTAGTACACCGGCTTTTGTATTGTATTGACAAAAAAAACGCTTTCTACCCTAGTGTAAAAAACATTTATTTTCTCTTTTTCCTTCAATTTTTATTTCCAGCTCTGTTATCCTCCTGCAAACCATTACCTTAAAAGAAATTAGTCATCAATGAATTGCCAGTTTCATTGCCTTTATAGTTCCGTTCTCTCCTAAAACCTGACACAAATAAATTCCCCTCTTCAATATTGATATATCTACTGGTCCAAAGGAGCCAATAGAGCTACGATTAACCGTTGTTTGTATTACAGTCTTTCCCCTTTCATCCACTATTTTAAGTTCAACTGACAATAACTTCTCAAACCATTTGGAACTTATCCTTATTTTGTCATTAGCAGGGTTTGGGTATACCAGGCTTATCAAAGGTTCAATATTGTCAGTAATTGCCTCTATTAGCTTTCTTTGCTGGTCAACAGATAGTTCCACTCCGGCAACTGCATTGTTATCAGGAGAGATGTAAATTATTGGCGACAGCTTATTAGTGTATCCTGCCTTTTCACCCCATAAGCGATATTCACCGTAAGGGATACCTGCAAAAGTAAAATTACCTTCAAGGTCGGAAAGTGTCCAGCCTATTATTTTTGTAAGTTCGGTATTCATTAAGAGCACCACATGATTTGAAGCAGGGTATGTTTCACCCGGCTCCCCCATAAATGGGTTGCCAGCTGTTGTCTTGAACCACTGTCGGTTATAAATGCCAAAATCTTCCAATGGTTGTCCGTCATAAACAAACACACCGCTTATTGAGCCCTGGCCCTCAGGCAATGTAATATTCACTGTGTTAAGGCGTATATCCACATCGTAAACATCTTCATTAAGCTCCATTAAATATGCATCCTGCCAGTTGAACCGTGTAGCATAGTAGGTTGGAATGTGTGTTCTCATTATTGCGGGATCGGGAACAGCATAAATGTAGTAACTACCCTCGCTAATCTTCGGAATGGTAAACTGACCGTCAGTGCCGGAGGTTGTTGAAGTAACAGCCCTTGTTTCATCCTGCACCTTATTGTATGCCAGTATTATAGCTCCGTTTACCGGAGCATCATCTTTCATTACCGTTCCTGATATATCGTAGCCGGGTACAATGGTGAGTATAATTATATCATCAATGGTACCGCAATCAGAGCTAATGGTTAGTGTCAGTTTAACCCATCCGTTTTTGATATCATTTGTACCGGGAGTGTATCTGGTAAGTAACGTATCCTGAATGTTAAAATAGCCATCACCTGAAGTGGTCCATTGCAGGGTAGTGTAATTAAGTGCTGCAGCCGAATTGGTCGTATATTCACTGCCTTCCCTTATAGTAGTGTCATGCCCAGCCTCAAGCACAAGGTATTCAAGCACTTTAAGCTCAATTGTATCAGCAAGCATCTTCCCTGATAATGAGGTAATGTTAAGAATTAGGCTAACAATGCCATTCTCCCTGTCATTGAAACCGGGTATGTAACTTGTATGAAGCATTGATGCATCGGAAAATGTGCCATCACCAAGTGTAGTCCAGTTGAGCGACTGGTATTCAATTGCTGTAGCTGATTCTGTAGAGAATATATTACCTGAACAAACAGCATTATCTTCGCCTGCAAACGGGCCTGCAATTGCAATAGAAAAGGCACTTTCATGGCCTTCTGTCCTGTCATTCACTCCATCAGCATCCTGGTCGTAGGCAGTAACCCTGATAAGTTCTTCCAAAGCAAAATTCTCCAATATAATCTCTGTATTTGTACCATTGTTAATTATAACAATCGGTTCACTAACGCCATAATAAACAATATAACCAGCGAGGTCGGCTTCATGATTGTTTGACCATGTAACAAGAACATCATTTCCTTTAAGTCTCTTAATCACATTCAGCGGCCTGGATATTGGTGATTCAGGATGAGGGGTTTCTAAAAACGGCTTGTATATAACCTCACCGAACTTGGTGTAGTCATTTTTATCAGAAATAATGGCGTCAATCATAATGGTATCAATGGTTCCCCAACTATTATTCATGGCCATTACATCAGCAGGATGCCTGTTTATGAAGGATGCTGTATCGCGCAAGGATGTAATAGTATTGTACTCAATTGTTAGTTGTGGACCTGATTCTATAAGGAAGGATTCCTGAATGTTACCGGTAATGTTATTATACCTGAATGAGTTGTTTATGCATTGACTTGTGTCAATTTGCACCCCAACCGAATTGTCATACACATTGTTCTGTTCAAAAATGTTACCGGCCGATCCTTCCAAAAGCCTTATGCCAGTCAAATAGTTCTGGCTGATAACATTGTTCTTTATTATATTTCCCGATGCCTTAAGCATTGATACACCTGTGTAGTTGTTTTCAACAACATTGTGAATCAGCGTGTCACACGCCATTGACTGGGTGATTCCAATTGTATTATACCTTACCACGTTGTGAGAAATCACATTATATCCGGTATCGGCAGCACCACTGTTACCTATATGCAAACCGGCGGTATTATTGTAAGTAAGTGTATTAGCTATTATTTTATTATGCTTGAAATTAGCATTACTTGGTACAAACAATCCTACCAGGCCATTATTGATCTGGTTGTTCTCAATGCGATTATACCTGCTTATACAGGATGATGCAAAGTTTATGGCAAATGCGCAGTTTGTAATAGTGCAATTTGCAATAACATTGTTGTCTGATACAATAATATAAATCCCATAGTCGCATGAATTAATGACTGATTGAGATAAGTTAAGGACCGAACCTGAATTCAGCACAATTCCGTAAGCACAGTTATTAATATTAATGTTTTCAGCTGTCATTACTGAATACTCAGCTAACGAAACTGCATTAACTGAACAGTAATTAATTGTTGAGGCTGATATATTGATGGTGGAGTTTGTGCTTGTTACAATGCCTTGACTACAATTGCTGATATCAATACCTTCCGCTACCAAAACAGAAGAATCATTAACTGATATGGCTATAAAATCGCTATGCTTTATCTCAACATTTTTAATTAAAAGTAATGAGGTATCAGCAATAGAAAGAGCGGGCTGTATCACAATATCAGTAATAACAGCGTTATTAATTATTGAACCTGCAATATACTGGAAATCTTCGTCGAATACTGATGTAGAATTTTCGATGCTGATACCCCACCATTTTTTTTCAGGATCACGGGCTTCAAAAACTACCGGCAATTCCGGAGTACCTGAAGCAATTAAAGTACCCCCTGCAATCCTTATTGATTTATCAACCATCACCTTAAGCCTGGTGCCGGGCAGTATAGTTAGGGTTATTCCTTCAGGTACAATGTAGTGGTCATTTACAATGTAATATTCAAACTCATCAGGACTGAGTGTCCTGTCTGCTGATAAGGTGCCAGTTAGTATTTGCTGAGCGTGCAGATTAGCTCCGAATAAAATAAGGAGCACAACCAATAGTATCAGTTTGCTGAGCGAGCGAATCATTTATATTTTCTACATCCGTTTGAGATGGTAAAAATAAAGCAAATAAACACACATGGTGCGTTTTTTCTCAGTATAGCTTATAAATTATGCCTGCACTAATGCCTATTGATGAAAAGCGGGTGTCAATAGGGAAGTCCTTATAGATGCTGCTGAAGTGGTTCCTGTATGACAATGAAGTACTAAAAGTTGTTTTTCTTCCCACAGGTATAGCTATACCGGCCCCGGCGGTGTATGAGAGCACTACGCTTTTTGCCTTTAATTCATTTATTGATTGTATTCCATTACTGTCGAGCATAATCTGCTGACCATCTGATGTCATGAAGAATCCGGGTATTATACCACCTTTTAAGAAAAGTAACATTGAACGGAAACCTACATTGTATTGTAGAGTTAGGGGAAATTCAAAATACTTAATGTGGTTATTAATCTTATAGTTAAAAAGTTCATTATCAATAGGAACGTAGGCTGAATCAACAATGTAGTACCACGTGGTATCAATACCGCTTAAGGTGTAATAGGGATCTAATGTATCCTTCCTGAAATATCCTCCGTTTTGAATCAGGTAACTGTAGTCGAGCTTTTGCGAATGCATAGTTAGTGCCGCGCCAATACCTCCTGTGAACCTGGCATATGATACTCTTAAGTCAACACCAACTGAACCTGAAAAAGTGTTATTGGAAAATGACTCCTTATATTCTTTTAATTTATCGTTGTAAATTGCCGGTGCAGAATAAATTGCACGGGGTAAGAATAGAACTCCCGAAATTCCAATATCAAATTTGTATACCGGAGTAAGCTCATTTGCCAGAATCACATGAAAGATATCCTCAGATGGAATGGGTGTTTGTATCTTTTGATATATTGTGTCTATTTTAACAATCAGGTCAGTAAGGCGCAATGTATCGTGCACTTCTTTAATTACAAACACAGTATCTTTTCTTTGTTCCATCCCGGCAAGTGGATCATTGCCAGGTTTTCGAACAGAATTATTTTCCTTGAGCTGCATGTTTGATGCAGCTGATATACCTGCTCCTGCATCTGCTCTTTCCACATCTCCGCCCTGCCTATTCTCACCTTCTTTATCAACTTTATTACTATAAATAATGATCTGGTTACCCATTTGTCTGTATCCGAATTTGGCAGGCCCTAATATAGCTTCAAGCACATCAATGAGTTTTTGATCGCGCATATCCACTTTAACGTGCTTACTTGAATTCAGTTGGTCGGGGTTGTATGAAAAGGCTGTACCGGTTATACGTGTAAGGGCATCGAGAGCTTCAGCAACGGATACATTATTGATAGAAAAAGAAACCTTATCGTTTAATTTAACGGTTTGAGCAACTGCCTGGTTATAGGGGCAGCAGATAAAGAAAACAATCAGAAATAGGACAGAATGTGAAAACTTCATAGTTGCATAGGGTCTGGGTTACCACAAAGGGTTACTTGACTACATTCAATGCACCATGATATGGCTTTCTTTATTCTCAATATTCAGGTTGAAGATCAAGGAAAGTGTCTCAAGGGCATCTTCTAATGATTGATTCTCAAAACGGGCTGTCAGGCGCTGGTTAAGAATAGCAGAATCAACAATAATGAATTGTTTCTGATATTTTTGTTCAAACGCTTTGAAAACGTCACTAAGCCTGGTTTCTTTAAAAGTAAGCACGCCTGTTTTCCAGCTAAGCACATTAAGATCATCGTTGACACTTTTGAGTAAAATGCCTGATTTCTTGCTATAAGTTGCAATTTCACCAGCGGTGAGCACCCTGCCTGCCTTTTCTTCCATTCCGGAATTAGTACCTGCCGGATACACCAAAACTTTGCCGGTATTAACAGTAACTTTAACAAAATCACTACCCGGATAGGCTTCAACATTGAAAGATGTACCAAGCACCCTGATTTCAAGGCCTGATGCATTTATGATGAAAGGTTTTGCCGGGTCAGGCTTTACTTCAAAAAATGCCTCTCCAAAAATAGAGACTTCTCTGACATCTTTTTCAAATTTCTTAGGAAAGTTTAATATAGTGTTAGCATTTAAAACAACATTACTACCGTCAGGCAGATACTCCGGCGAAGAAACGCTTAAGCCTGTGGTGAACTTGTTCATTTCCACAGTGTCGTTGTTCATTACAGATACCAGCCCCAGCACAACCACAAGAACAGCAGCAACGCCAGCAGCTGCATAATTGTATATGGATCGTTTGCCTGAAGTTTTTACTAAAACATTGGAAACATTACCTGCAGGAGAGTTTTGATTGGCTGTTATCCGATTTATAACTTTTTCCCATGCCAGGTCGGCATTGAATTCTATTTTCTTTTTCTGCGTTAGGAATAAAAGCCCCCTGTATGATTCAAACAGTTGCTTGTTCCTTGCGGATTTAGCAATATAATCCTCCACCTTTTTCTGTTCTGCCGTAGTGGCATCCCCTTGAAGATATTTGATTATCAGGTGCTTATATGTATTTACGCTAAAGATCATGCTGTTTAAAATTCTTTCCTTTGACTAATAGACAATAAAACACAGGTTTTACCCTAGTGTAATTCTCACATTTTTTTATAAATTTTTACACAAGAGCATAAAACCCAGTAAAACAGGCAGATAGTCAGTGAGTTTTTTCCGCATAAAATCAAGCGCAACAATCATGTGGTATTCAACTGTTTTTAAGCTTATCCCTAATTGTTGTGCAATCTGCCAGTATTTAAGTCCTTCAAAACGACTCATCTCAAATATAATTCTTCGCTTCTCAGGCATTGACTTCATGAGGGCATTTATTTTTTTCTGGAGATCATTGTGAAGTAACGGCTCATCAGCGGCCTCAGTAGGATAGTCATCAATTTCAAAACCAATGTAATCCTGATACCTGACAGTCTTTTTCTGGAACTTCCAGTAGTTTATAGCATGATTGGTAACTGCTTTATGCAGATATGCAGGCAGGGAGGTAGTTATAACTAATGAGTCACGTTTCTCCCATAATTTTACAAAAAGATCCTGGATTACTTCTTCCGATGGTTCAACATCAATAAGTATACGCCTTGCGGTCCTCACCATTGATGAGTAATTCTCCTTAAATACAAGTTCGAAGACTTTATAGTCTCCTTGTTGGAAGGCAATTACTACCAGCTTATCGGCCTCAGTCATTAATGATTGGTTGGAATTTTCAATAACAAAAATAACTAAAAATATTCCAATTCCAACTGATTATTTTTCGCCGGTAATATCAATAAACCCAATCTTGTCGAATTAGTATCCTATGGTTCAGGCACTTAACCACAAAATCCTATAGTAAATTATTTTAACTAAACCGGCTTAACAAGTACCCGGGGCTCCATCATATCGTAAATTGCGTATTTAACGCCTTCCCTTCCAAATCCTGAATCTTTTACACCACCGTAAGGCATATGGTCAGCCCTGAATGTAGGACCATCGTTTAATATCACACCACCAACCTCTATTTCATTAAACGCTTTGTTCATTTCATCTATTCTGTTGGTGAATACGCCAGCCTGCAATCCAAACCGGCTATCATTAATCATACTGATTGCATCATCAAAAGTATTGTAAGGCTCAATAGAAACAACCGGTCCAAACACTTCCTCGCTGCATACTTTCATTCCATTCTTAGTGCCTGTGAGTATTGTAGGCTGAAACAGGTTCTTAATCCTTTTACCTCCTGCCAAAATCCTGGCTCCGCCATCAGCAGCTTCTTTAACCCATTCTTCAACCCTGAGAGCATTTTTCTCATCAATCATAACTGACATGTCGGTATTATCTCCCTGAGGATCACCCACTAACAAATTATCTGCTGCCTCCTTAAAACGTTTAATGAATTCATCAAACCGTTTTTCCTGAACAAATATCCGCTGTGCATGTATGCATGTTTGCCCGGCATAGGTGAACGAACTGTTGACACATTTCGGCAAAGCATCTACCATATCACACTCATCTGACACAATGATTCCGGCATTACCACCAAGCTCAAGCACTACTTTTTTCTTACCCGACTGCTCCTTCATTTTCCATCCTACTTCAGGTGAACCGGTGAATGATAGCATTGCAATCCTTTCATCAGTAACCAACAGGTTTCCGGTTTCACGGTCCATGGGTAATATTGAGAGAGCTCCCGCCGGAAGATCAGTTTCTGCAATAATCGATGCTAACAGCAAAGTGGAAAGCGGTGTAGTTGAAGATGGTTTCAATATCATAGGGCACCCGGCTGCTATGGCGGGCGCTATTTTATGAACTGCAAGGTTCAACGGAAAATTAAATGGCGATATACCGGCAACAATTCCTACAGAGAAGTATTTAACTATGGCTTCACGCCCCGCGCCCGAAGGAGTCCAGTCGATACTCATGTACTCAGCTGGAAGTCGTTTTGCCTCCTCAGCTGCAACAGTGAATATGCCTATACTTCTATCGACTTCTGCCCTTGCATTCTTAATAGGTTTGCCTGATTCAGCTGAAATAGTTCTGGCAAAAGTCTCTTTCATCTCCAGAAGCCTGTTTCGGGTATGCAGCAGTATCTCACTACGCCGGTATGAAGGCATTGACTTAAGCTCCGATTTAACCTTCCCCGCTGCAACAATTGCAGTTTCCAGCTCCTCCTTCCCTGCCTTGAAGGTTGTTGCAAATATTTCCCCGTTATAAGGATAATATACCTTTAGAGTTCGGCTGGTTTCTATAAACTTGCCCGCCAGGAAAATTTTTGTGCTTTCCATCAAACTTAATCTTTAAACCCAGAAAATTGTAATTACTTAAACAAGTTAAAACCTGATAATAGTATACCTCCGTAAAAAGTAATTCCTCAAAACAGGTTATTAAAACCGTTATACCTCGGCAAAAAGTAATTCCTCAAAACAGGTTAAACCTGATAATAGTTATAACCCCGCAAGAATTACCAAATTATAAGGAAATACTGAATCAAGAATTGTAAACAAAATTACTCAACAATTCTTAAATTAAAAGCTGCTGATTGTTTAGAATTCATGATCCTGAGCCATGTCGGTAAAAATGACTCAACACCCCTTGATGATGAAATATCTCCCAGGTCGAGTATGTTTTCATCCTTCCAGCCCATTCCGGTGAGTAACTTTCTTACTGTTTGCTTTGCTTCCTCGTCATTTCCACAAATAAAATTTGTGTGGTCACCGTTGTTCACCATTTGCGGATTTACCATTATGCCAGCCCACATAGTATTAAGTGTCTTTACCACCTTGGCCTGTGGGAAGCTCGATTGTATTTGCTCACCCAGCGAACTGGTATTTGAGAGTTCAGGTAATAATGATGGAGGCATACCTTTTGACGCATCAAGGGGATTGCCAATATCAACCAGCACCTTGTTATTTAATGTATTCTCCCCTGCCTGCTTTAATACATCTATAGAAGAGCCACCCTTAGTAGCATTAATGATTACTTCACCAAATTCTGCGGCTTCACTGAATTTAACCAGCCGTATATTTCCGTGCTCTTTTTGCCATTCCTTAAAGGGAGGATTCCCATACATGTCCTTACTTTCACTTGCAAGTTTTTCTTCTACATTGCGGGTGCCAATTACAACTTCATGGCCTAATTCTGCCAGCCTTGAGGCCAGTGTCTGGCCCACTGTTCCGGTTCCTAAGATTCCTATTTTCATTGCTTCGGGTTTAAAGGGTTAAGAGAAATTAACAATCTAAACCACCAGATTACTTTAAGATTAAAGGCTAAGGGCTAAAGGGCTAAAGGCTAACCCCTCGATAAAAACTCGGGGACCGAGGCTAAGGGCTAAAGTAAAAAGTAAAGAGTTTCTCTATTAATGTGCTTTGTTGGTTTTTGGCGAGGAGGTGCCGGTAAATAATGCATAATCCAGACCAGCCTCTGAAACTTGTTCCTTTATGTTCTTATCCGGTTTTATGAAATAATCAGTGGAAATTTCAATTTTTCCCTTTTTCAATGTTTTATTCCATAAACCTATTACCTGCCCTTCATAAACTATCACCGGACGGAATACCCCGTTGCTGGATACTGTTTTTGTGCTATCCTCATATTTTAGCACCGCTGATCTGTCCTTGTAGCTGATGATAAACTCATCGAATGCAGGCAAGAGAAAAAGCTGGTTCTCTCTAAGTACCATTTCTTCTGTTGGTTCAGTGAACCAGTATGTTGCAGAGTCGATTTTTTCAGAAAGTAACTTATCTTTCACAAGTTCAAGCGCTACCCGGCAATCACCCATAGTTAACCCTGACCACCAGTTAAAATCATTTAATGTTGCAGGGCCATGACTGTTGAAGTATTTATAGGCAAGCAGCATTAAAGCTTCGCTCTTGTTGAATTCACGTTTAATCTTCCTTGCCTGAAATCTTTCCTCGAGAAGTGCAAAGGAATGCTGGTTGTCCTTGATCTTTCCACTACATATAAGTCCGTTAAGTTCAGCCTGTAAAAGAATATGGTTCATTCGCGAACTGTCGATATGTGGGATTGTCATCGACAATTCTTTCATTAGTTCTTCGCGGGTAAGATGGTTTCCATCGCGCAAAATCCACTCAAGCGCAGGATTACTCTTTTTAAAGAATGTTTCATCAAGCTCTAATTGTTTCCTTCGTGATGTTAATGAAGACAATATATTTGGAGCTGTCAGTTTCAGTATAGCCAGATAGTCATCGGCCGAAACTATATGCCAGGTAGGGCGCATAAGATGTGTGCGAATAATCTCGCCCTCGCTAATTGCATCTTCCACCATTTGTACTGTCGCACCGGGCAACCTCACACCGATTGCCCATTTTGCACTGTTAAGATCCTGAGCCTGTATTGCTCCCATCCATGAAACTACCTCAGTTACAGTGCTCAGACGGTTTACTGAAACGTGCTGACTTAAAAGTCTTCTTAATCCAATTGTACTCATCCACTTTAATTTATATCAACTTACCATTTCAATGCAAACAACTCACTATTTCAACTCACTATTTCATTGCAACCAACTAACTTTTTCAATGCAATCATTGCCATCAGGAACATTTCAGCAAATTTACCTAAAGGATTCCCTGTAAAATATTCAGCATATATAGCACAAATATAAATCTTTAATTATGAACGTTTGTTTATCTATTTTTGTAGAAGTTTAAATGCCTTAATTAACCAACAATCTATCGGACCTAATTAATTTGCCATTATCGTTAACAGATGACCTGCTGACCTATCAACTTTTTATGAACAAACCCTGGTTCCCCTATTTAGTTTTATTTTTCCTGGCCCTCACCTGGGGTAGTTCGTTCATACTTATAAAGAGGGGCCTTGAGGTATTTACCAGTAATGAAGTTGGTGCTCTGCGCGTGGTTATAACCTGGCTCTTTCTTTTGCCATTTGCTTTGAAACGCCTCAAAGGTTTTACAATGCACTACTGGATCTTATTTGCCGTAGTAGGGATTGTTGGCAGTCTGGCACCTGCGTTTCTTTTTGCCGCAGCTCAGAAAGGTATTGACAGTTCACTTGCCGGAATACTAAATTCATTAACACCCCTATTTACGCTAATTGCCGGCATGATCTTTTTTAAATTGCGCCCAAAATGGTTTAACATAGCAGGTGTTCTTTTAGGTTTAGTTGGTGCCGCAGGATTGGTAAGTGTAAGCGGTTCTGGCAATTTTTCATTTAATCTGGGCTATGCCATGCTTATAGTTATCGCAGCTGCATGTTATGCTGTTAATGTAAACCTCATAAAAGCATACCTGAGTAAAATACACCCGGTAACCATAACAGCAATGGCTTTCTTTACCATTGGACCTTTAACCGCAATTTACCTGCTTACATTAACGCCCTTCGTACACACCATGGGTGATCATCCAAAAGCACTTGAAGGATTAGCATATATATCCATACTCGCCATAGTCGGAACGGGAGTTGCCCTGATGCTTTTTAATCGTGTCATCCAAATGACCAGTGCGGTGTTTGCCTCATCAGTAACCTATTTTATTCCCATAATTGCTTTGCTTTGGGGAATAGCAGACGGCGAGCATTTTAAACCGGGATTCGTAATTTTTGTTGCTCTGGTAATTGTGGGTGTACTGTTAGTTAATACAACATCTCTAAGACTGAGGAAGCGAGCAATTTTTCGTAAATAATGCCTTTTATAGGATTAAAATTATCGCCATTCTAATCAGGGGGATTATTGTGAAATTTAACAGCATTCCTTTTAGGGATATTTATTTGTTGTAAAATTTATCACCTTTCCATTTTTTCGGATTATTGATGATGTAATCTGAAATTCGATGAAATTCAGGTTCATTACGAATTACGTGTTCCCAATAATTGCGTTGCCATAATTTACCGTTAAATTTTGCCCAACCCAGTTGTTTAACGCCCCGTATATATTCGTTGGTCGACATGGTTTTAAACCATTGAACCACCCGATGTAGGGGCGAACCTCCGTGTTCGCCCTCTACTGGTTGTGATTGCGATAATAATGTGGGTTGTTCCGGTTGTTCAATTAATAATGTTGGTTGTTCCAACAACGGTGTTACCCCCATCAATGGCAATGGTGTTATATCCGCATCAAAATTTTCAATACCATTATTAAAATTGTTAATGCGATTATCAATATTGTTAATGGGGCAGACACGTAGGTCTGCCCCTACCGCACCCGTGGGGTCGGCCTCAACGGGGGCGTTACCGACATTTTCAACAATACAATGAAAATGGTTGGGCATCACGATCATTTCATGGCATTTTATATCCGGATATTTGTTTTCCAATTCGTAATACCATTTTTCAATCATATGCCCTGCATCATTCAATATCATTTCACCATTCGCAATTTTGCCAAAAAAATATTCTCTATCCTGTGTGCAAATGGTAATGAAATATAATCCGGCCTGCGAATAATCAAATCCTTTCAGGCGAATGGATCTGCGGTGATGTTTTTGGGGATCGTATTTGTTCATATTTTAATTATTATTGTGGCAGACAACCGGGCCCGTTACCAACGTTTTTAACAATACAATGAAAATGGTTGGGCATTACGATCAATGGTCTCTCAATCTCTAATTAGGTCCTTCAACGGCACAACTGAAATACCGTCGCTTCTAGTTTGTTGCATATCACCGCCATATACAACCTTACCGCCCTTGTTTCCTGTGAGCTTGTTCCAGAAATTCAACCCTTTAAAATAATCCGATGTAACTGTTTTGCCTGATTTAATTTCAATTGGTAAAAGATCAGGCTTCTGGTCAATCAGCAGGTCAATTTCATTACCCGTGCTGTCTCTCCAAAAGAATAGATTATTGGAAAGACCACTGTTAAGACGTTGTTTCAAAAATTCGTTCACAACAAAATTTTCAAAGAGACTACCCCTGAAAGGGTGCATTTCAAGCATTGCAGCATTGTCAATTCCAAGCAGTGCAGAGGCTAATCCGGTATCATAAAAATACAGCTTCGGCATTTTTACCATACGTTTATTATAATTTTTATAGTACGGTTGCAGCCTGAACAGAATGAAACTGGTTTCCAGTACGCTCAACCATGCAGCTACGGTCTTCTGATCCACACCAGTTTCAAGTGCCAGACTGCTCATGTTGAGCAATTGCCCTGTTCTTCCGGCACATAGGCGTATAAAGCGCTCAAAAGTGCTTAAATCAACAATATTTTTCAGTTGCCTGACATCCCTCTCCACATAAGTACTGATGTAATTCAGAAACCATTTCGACGGATCCGACTTTTCGGCATATAATACAGGATATCCTCCTTTAAAAATCATTTGATTTATATCCGATTCCAATCCGCCAATTTCTGCAAGTGACAATGGAAGTAGTGTAAGGTAGGCAATTCTGCCGGCTAAACTTTGTGAAATACTCTCCTGTAATAGAAAATTATTGGAACCTGTCAGGATAAAAACACCTTTTTCAGGCGATTCATCCAGTACCTGCTGCAGGTAGGAGAACAATTCAGGTGCACGCTGCACTTCATCAAAAATGGCGCCCTGGGGATAATTGGCAAGAAATCCCCTTGGATCATTGAGGGCATAACTCCTTATATCAGGATTTTCCAGACTGACATAAGCTTTATTAGGGAATGCTTTCCTAACAAGTGTAGTTTTGCCCGACTGACGAGGACCATTCAATGCAACTGCTTTGAATTGACCGGCCAGATTTTTCAATTCAATTTCTGCTGTCCGTGGTATCATACTACAAAGTTATGCAATTTCGGAATCCAATTCCGTAATTGTAAAGAATTCATGTTTGGATGGGATGTCTCCCCCCTCAAAAACCCCCCAAATAAACCGTATCTGAAACTTTCTTTTTACTCGCGTAGGGGTACATTTTGGGATTACTAAAGAATATCCAGGCATGGTATGGTGCTTCAATATTCGCAGGAATTTCAACAGATCCTGAACCATCAGCGCGAAATCCTATGCAATCAAATATCTTTGAAGCACCTGCTTCAGAACGTAGCACTACAACAGCTTCATCGTTTTTGCGGGTGGCATGGTTGGATGTACTCTTATTCCATGTGATAATTATTGAACCGGGGTTAACATCCATTGCAACGATTTCAGGAGCAGGTAGTGTGCCACGAGAGAATTTAACCTGAGCGTAATCAATAACCGGCACTACTTCATCCTTCATTGTAACAATGCTCAGTAGCTCTGATACGCATTCATTGTATGCCGATAGTTTGTCGGAATCCTGAAATCCAATAGCAATAACTGGTTTGAGTGGTTTTACGAAAGCGTTTACAGCCCTCATTTTATTGCGTTGCACAAATTGTGCAGTTGTTGGCTCCTTTTTCTCCTTATCCTGATTAGGTCGCATTTTAACAACCTGCTTCCCTTTATAATTTGAATATGCAAGTGGACCTATAATGCCGGTCAATATTCCTTTTCTGAGTCTGGCCATGTGTGTTTTACGTTTTTTAATTGTTGGTTGTTTATTTTTTCAGATGCTTATTTTATCAGCTGATTTATTTATTTGCTGTTGAGTGTTCATTTTTCCACCGTTCGCATTTTAGTCGCATCTTACTCGCATTGTGTTCGCATTTTTAACGCTTAAATGCGAACGATATACGAACGGTATGCGAACGAAGTGCGACTACAATGGTAATTAATCTAAAGGCAAATTTGATTACTTTTTTTCATATTACCAAATTTTAGAGTGCCATTTTGGAATCTTAAAAATGGTAGCGACCGGTCCCCGAGTAAGCATCGAGTGCAAGTATTGCCTTGAACAATCACCAAATTAGAAGTTTCACACCAGGCAATACTGGAATCGAGATGCGCATCGAGGGGCAGTGGGATTAAGCTGTGAAGTAAAATAGTATTCTCTCGGCGCAGTCATGGTTTTTCCATAACTTTGATTCTTAAAACTAGCTTTATGAAAGCATACATGTATTTATTGCTCTGCAGCAACGGGCAGTATTATACCGGTAGTACTAAATATTTAGAATTACGACTGTTAGAACACGAATCAGGAATGGGTGCTAATTTTACCTCAAAGCATCTTCCGGTAAAACTGGTGTATTATGAAGAATTTCGTTCCATTGCGGAAGCCTTTTTAAGAGAAAAACAGGTGCAGAACTGGAGTAAGAAGAAAAAAGAAGCACTTATAGCCGGCAACACTGCCGATTTGAAATATTTGGCCCGAAAACAAAAGTTGTAGATTCTTACCTCTGCGCCGAGAGAATACTCATCAACTTGAATAACCACAACGAGGCGCCCGATTCCTAAAAAAGATGAGAACCGGTCCCCGAGTAAGCATCGAGTGGAAGTATTGCCTTGAACAACATCTAAATGGATGAATTCCCACCAGGCAATACTGAAATCGAGATGCGCATCGAGGGGCGGTTGGATTAAGCAGTGAAGGGAAATAGACCATATTTGCGAAGAATACTCAAAATCGAAAAATCCTCTTAGCTGGAATTCTCCCCTTAATCCAACCACCCCTCGATGCAGTTCTCGATTCCGGCTCATTCTTCGTACCTCAGCATGAGCCTTCACTCGACCTTTACTCGGGGACCGGTCGCAACTAGGGAGACTCCACCTAGAATTATCGTGGCGGTCCCCGAGTTTTTATCGAGGGGCTCGGGGACCGGTCGCTACTATGGAGACTAAACTCTAAACCCTAAACGCTAAACAAATCTTTTTTTAAAAACTTGTTGGAAGTTACTGAAAATTATTTAATTTTGCACCCCCTATAAAAGGGAAACAACTAATAAACAAACAATAAAGAAATGTACGCAATCGTTGAAATCGCCGGCCAGCAACATAAAGTTATGCAAGACCAGGTGATATTCGTGCATCGTCTCGAGGGTGAAGAAGGTTCGGAATTGAAGTTTGACAACGTATTGTTGTTGGACAATGACGGAGCAGTTACCATCGGACAGCCGAATGTTACCGGCGCTGTCGTTACGGCTAAAATCCTGTCGCATTTACGTGGCGATAAGGTTATCGTCTTCAAGAAGAAGAGGAGAAAAGGATACCAGAAATCAAATGGCCACAGGCAGTACCTCACCAGGGTACAGATCAATGCCATTAACGCCTAATTATTAACCGATAAAAACGAAAAGATATGGCTCATAAAAAAGGTGCCGGTAGTTCGAGTAACGGTAGAGAATCGCATTCCAAACGACTTGGCGTTAAAATTTACGGCGGACAAGCTGCAACAGCAGGTAATATAATCATTCGTCAGCGTGGCACGGTTCACAATCCAGGCCTCAACGTAGGCATGGGTAAAGATCATACCCTGTTTGCTCTGGTTGATGGTGTTGTTCAATTCCGCGTAAGAAAAAACGACAAATCATTTGTATCAGTTCTCCCATTCGAAACGGCTGAATAAAACAAATATCATGAAATTGTTAAGGGCAGAGATCATCTGCCCTTTTTTATGCTTGTAACAGCAGGAATTCCGTTCAGATTGCCATGTATGGTTATTATTTGAAACAACTATCCCAGCGCCACATCCAGCAGCATCATAGTGGCAAAGCCCAGCATTGCCCCTATAGTGGAAAGATCAGTTTCATTGCCGGTTTGTGATTCAGGTATAAGCTCTTCAACAACTACAAATATCATTGCCCCTGCAGCGAATGCTAAGGCATATGGAAGTATGGGTGTAACTGATAACACGAGGTAAGCACCGGCAACACCGGCAATGGGTTCAACTATGCCCGACATTTGCCCGTAGTTAAAAGCCCTGAGCCGGCTGAATCCTTCGCGTCTTAAGGGAATTGAAACTGCGGCTCCTTCAGGGAAATTCTGCAAACCTATACCTATAGCCAGCGCAATAGCACCGGCAAGCATACCTACATCAGAATTGTGGGCAAGTGCACCAAAAGTAACTCCTATGGCAAGCCCTTCAGGAATATTGTGCAGGGTAATAGCCAAAACGAGCAATACACTTCTCTGCCATTGTGTTTTAATACCTTCGGCCTTTTCCCTTGCGAGGCCCATGTGCAAGTGAGGTAATATTTTGTCGATTAACAACAGAAAAGCTCCGCCAAGCAGGAATCCAACAACGGCAGGCACCCAGGGTATATCGCCATTCTCTTCAGCCATCTCAATAGCAGGTTTTAACAGCGACCAGAAACTGGCAGCTATCATAACACCGGCTGCAAAACCAAGCATAGAGTTAAGAACTTTTTTATTGATGGTTTTAAAGAAGAAAACCATGGCAGCACCCATGGCCGTAAGGAACCAGGTAAACAGTGTTGCACCCAGAGCGAGTAATACAGGATTGTAGTCGAGTAATCGTTCCATATTACACTTGCATTACATCTCAGCCATAAAATGATCTTCATTATATTTCCTCAACACAACACCGTTCATCACCATCTTCATGGTATCAGCATCGAAGTATGGATTAACGTCAATCTTGTATTGCCTTCCACTATGGTATAGCTTTTTGATGCTGATAATGCTGTCGCCGCTAAACTCCAGTTCGAAGCCGAAGTTGTAAACAGCATTCGCCTTTTTTATTCCTAAAACATCAAATTCAGGGTGAAGGCTATCCATTGGTTGGTAAATATTTGCATATCCCTCAGGCATAATCTCTATTTGGAAGCCTGATGGAGACTGCCAAACTCCTATAAATTCTTCTTTATCTTCAGGAACCGGCGGTTGCTTATTACATCCTGACAAAGCGAATGCAATGATCATCAGGAAAATAATGGATATTCTTTTGAATTCAATGGTGCCCATAATAGTTTCAGTTAAGGACTATAAAGATATGGATAGTTTGATTACCCTGTTAGGTCAGGTGATTCAACAACATGTTCTACCAACTTGTTGAGGAAGTTTGTAATTGTATTTAAAACTTCTGATTTTTCAGGCTCATTGTGTAATTCATGAAATGCATTTTCCCATAATACGAGTTTACATTTTTCATTTATGGAGGCTGCGAATTGAGTACTTCCCGAAGGGTATGCAAGGAGATCATCCTTACCATGCATCAATAACAATGGCAGCGGAAAAGCAGCGGCGTTTTCAAGAACCCATTTTCTCACACCTATCATTATCTTCCCAAATCCAAGCGTAATACGGTAATGCACCATGGGGTCATGAATGTAGTGCCTCACTACATCATTGTCACGCGACATCAGAAAAGGACTTACACCGCTATGTAACGACATGCGTGGCACTATTGAACCAAGCACTTTGGCTGCCATAATTTTCAGTGGCTGTTCATCAAGGGATGTGTGAAGGGCAGGACTTGAAGCGATAATGCCTTTAATATCAGGTTTGCGTTGTAAGCCATAATACAGCACCATAATAGCACCGAGACTCTGACCATATAAAAACAATGGTTTCCGCGGATAGCGTTGCTTTGCTTCCGCTATCACCACATCAATATCCTTCAACACTGCTTCAATGGATGGAATGTGTCCACGCTGACCCTCTGATTTTCCATGACCACGCCAGTCGGATCCAAACAATACATATCCTTCCCTGACAAGGTATTCAGCAACATGCGCAAAACGGGAAGTATGTTCTCCAATGCCGTGTATCAAACAAACTACTCCTTTTACAGGGGACTGGTCATTATTACTACCAATATCGGGTTCCCAGCCCTGGGCATATATCTTCAACCCATCAGCTGATTGCCAGCTTGTTTCAAAGTGATTCATTGCGCATTGAGAAATTGAGGGGCCCGTCGTTTTTTAGTTCCACTTTCAAACCCATAGGCAATTTCCAACAACAGTGGTTCACTCCAGGCCCTGCCAAAGAATGATATACCAACCGGTAAGCCATCAATAAATCCCATTGGGACAGTTATGTTCGGATACCCTGATATAGCTGCGGGTGATGAACTGCCTACATGGAAGGCATCGCCATTGGTTAGGTCGGTTTTCCATGCCGGTGCTCCTGTAGGTGCAATGATGGCATCAAGCTTATGCTGATTCATAACCCTGTCAATTCCATCAGCTCGCATTCCCTTTTGCATACCTTTGAGCGCTTCAAGGTATTCGGGTGAGTTCAGGTCGCCTTTTTCCTGAGCCATTTCAAGATACTTTTGATCAAAATGATCAAGTTCAATTGAATCTCGCAGGTTAAAGGCTATAAGTTCCTCAACGCTTTTCAGTGGAGCTCCTGCTCCCAGCGATGCAAAGTACTTATTCAATCCATCCTTATACTCATAGAGCATAACCTGGAATGACCAGTCGCCCACTTTATCTCCGGCTATCTTGTCAACTTCAATCACTTCCGCACCCTGGCTTTTGATGTATTCTACCGTACGCATCATCAAAGAATCAACCTTAAAATTAATGCCAAATGGTTCTTTAAATAAGCCAATCCGCTTACCCTTTAAACCGTCTTCTTTTAGGAACTGTGTATAGTCAGTTTGGTATTTGCCTTCAGAAGCAAGTGTAAGAGAATCAGCAGGATCAACACCAACCATAGCCCCCAGGCAAATTGCTGCATCCCTGAGTGTTCTTCCCATTGGGCCCGGTGTATCCTGAGTAAAGGAAATAGGGATAATGCCTGAGCGGCTTAATAATCCAACTGTAGGTTTTATACCGGCAATTCCATTGCTATGCGAAGGACATACGATAGAACCGTTTGTTTCAGTGCCGATGGCAATCATTGTGAGGTTTGCTGAAACGGCAGCAGCAGAACCTGAGCTTGAACCACATGGATTGCGGCTGAGGTCATAAGGATTTTTGGTTTGTCCGCCTACTCCGCTCCATCCACTGGTAGAGAGTTCACCCCTGAAGTTAGCCCATTCGCTCAGGTTTGCCTTGCCAATGATCACAGCACCTGCTTCACGCAATTTCTGTGCTATAAAGCTGTCCTTAAGCGGGAATGAGTTTGCCAGTACCCTTGAACCTGCAGTACAGGGCATTTTATCTTGTGTATCAATATTATCTTTGAGCAACACCGGTATGCCATGCATAGGTCCGCGTAGTTTGCCGTCCTTCATTTCCTTATCAAGCTGCTCAGCAATAGCAATAGCATCAGGGTTCACGAAGATAACTGAATGTAGTCCGGGACCGTTATGATCAATCTCTTCAATCCTGTCGAGGTAAGCCTGCACAACATCCTTAACGGTGAAATCACCATCCTTATAACCCTGAGAGATCTGAGCTATATCATACTCGAGGAATTTAAAATTGTTCACATCTTTCTCAGCGGTCTTTGTCTCGCTGTTCTGGCATGAAAACATCACAGCAATAATAAATGCTGTGCACAACATTCTGTAGAGTTTACTCATATACAAGGTCATTAGTGGGTTGAATCTTTATAACAAATATACTAATTATAAATAGTAAGGCCATGTTGTGAACATTAATTAAAAAATGCGGGATGGATAAAATGAAAAAGGAGACGTGAATTAATCATGTCTCCTTAGTTTAGTTTCACAAGCGAATTCTTTTATCTTCCACGTCCGTTGCCGGTTCTTGTGCTTCTTTGGTTCGATTCACGTTTTGCATATGAACCTTTATCGTTTTTATACTGGCGGTCGTTACCCCTGTTAACATAGTTGCCTTTACTTCGGTTATCATTTTGTTTGTAATGGCCTTTATGATTTCCATTATTACCTTTATGGTTTCCACGTCCATTGTTGTTTCCATATTCTCTATGGTTTCCACGATTTTCATAGTCCCTGTAACTATCATGGTTTCCATGGCCCTTTTTATAATGTTTACCATGATTATAACCGGCATAATCACCACGGAAATGCTTGTCATAATGTTTTCCATGTCCATGACCCCTATAGTACCTTGCATAATGATAGTCATCATGATAGGTGCGATACCAGTTAATGTGATGATGGTTGTAGATATACGGACGGTCGACGAGAATATCAAGCTCAACAATTGGGGCTAAACCAAAGTCGATGTGAATAAACCTTTGAGGTAGAACAGTACTGAAAACCCAGTTTGGACCTGAAAGATAAATATACGATGCCCTGTGCATATCATAGTAGATATTATGATCAGGGAAGTATACATATCGTGTATCAACATCGCAACTGTGAACGGCAACCCACTCGGGTTGATGATGCGGCCCGTATTGGGCTTTAGCGTCAGAAGGAATAGTAAGTGTCAGAGCCAGTATGATCAAAAGGCCTGTAAGATAGTGTTGTGGTTTCATGGCAGTTTGGTTTTTAGTTTACTTAAAAGACCCCATAACCATAATCATGCCAAAAATCATTTCGGGCGATTCTTTACTTCGTTTTCTAACAACCTGAACTTTACTGCTTCAATTATCATTTCTTCAGGAAGTGGTTGGTTGTAGGGCAAATGAACTGACCCTTTTGTTGTTTTGAAACCTGCTTGTTTAAACATGTCAACTGTGGATGTACTTGCAGGGTAAAATCCTAAATGTTTGGTATTTGCAGCAAAATAAACTAGCGGACGGCCTGAGGATTTGTATGCCGGCATTCCATAACTTATTGTTTCAATTGCATGGGGCGCAGTTTGTGCAATGATCTTTCGAATCTTCTGCATTATTTCCTGCTTCTCAGAAGGGAATGAAGATATATATTCCTCAACGTTTATTGGCTTCTTCACCTAATGTATATTTATTAATAGCTTAACAAATAATTGTCATTTTGAACTAAAAATTATGATCTAAAGGTAACTTGTTAACACAACTAACAATTTATAAGCATGTAATTTAGAATCGTTATAAACTCTTTCTGATATGCAGCTATGTGCATTTTTTATTATTACATTTGCTCTTTGAAAATCAGGGTTGAACACTAATACATCTAGAAAATTAAATTTAAATCCTCACAATAATTTTAAGCAATCTGGCATAGAGATTGTATTGTTAATTGAAAAACAATTAAAACCATGAAAAATTTATTATTTATCGTTATCGGATTAGCTTTTACCATCAGCGTATCAGCTCAGCAAAAACAACCAGGATGGAAAGCTCCTGAAAAGTACAAAACTATGAAAGTTACCGAAAAGGGTGACCTGGCAGTTGGTAAAGAACTTTTCAACAAAAATTGCAAGTCATGCCACGGTGCTAAAGGTTTAGGTGATGGGCCAAAAGCTGCTGCAATGAAAACTTTCCCTGGAAATTTCACTGCTGATTATTTCAAGAAATACAATGATGGTGAACTGTATTACATTTCTTTCGTAGGTAGTGGTGAAATGCCAAATTATGAAAAGAAAATTGCTGATGAAGGTGACAAAGCCTCAGTATTAGCTTATATCAAGCAATTGAGTAAAGCTAAATAATTCTTAAAGTATAAAAAAAAGCCCGCTAATCAGCGGGCTTTTTTTGTTTCTGCTGATTTGAAACTGCACTAAATTACATTAATCGTGTTGGTAATTATTTTTATGGCGTTATTATGAATGACGGCTCTTATTTGTGTTTGCTTACCAAGTATCTCTCCATCTACCTGTAATTCCTGAGCAGGGCTTATTTTAATTATTGCTGAATTACATTTGAATACCTCCACATTGGGTTGTTTATGAAATGTACCAGTGAAAACTCCCAATATACTCCTACCCACCCATCTATGATATGGCCTTATCATGATCACTTCAAATATTCCATCATCTTTTAATCCACCGGGATTTATATTAGCTCCTGTTCTGTATTTGTTTCCATTGGCAATAAGGGTCATGTAAACTTTATGACTAATTACATCTTTTCCGGTATTAATAGTGCATCTGAAACTTGGTTGCGGCTTAATGATCTCCTTTATGAAATGCCTGAAATATGACCATAAACCTCGTTTACCTTCCTTCTCAAATTCCCTTATTATTCTCGCATTTATCCCTACATCGCTAAGGTGAAGGCTAATATGTTGCTCATTAATCCTAACAATATCCATTGGCATGGCATCCCCATTGGTTATTAAGTTAACTGCTTCTTCAATTTTTGATGGGATGTTTAACTCTGCAGCCAGTCCGTTAGCTGATCCCAGTGGTATAATCCCCAATTTGATATTGGTTCCGGTAATTATAGAAGCTACAAGATTGATAGTGCCATCACCACCTGCAGCAACTACCACGTGAGGTTTGAAACTTTTAACTTTTACTTTGATTGCAACTTCATCATGATTACCTGTTAAATGATAATATTCATATGCTATAGCCTTATCATTCATTGACTTATTGACTATGCTCTCAACACCGTGATTGTCCGATGACCCTGATTTCTGATTTATAACATAAAGTATCTTCCGTTCTTCCATAAACTGCCAATTATAAAGCGTCACAAATGTGACTCAGGCAAACAATCAACATCACATTGCGTTTACAAACATTGTATGATAACATCAGTTAGCCACTTTATTAAACGTAAGCTTGGGTGGTTAGGTTTGCCCCGGATTGTGCCATATATTGGGTATGGCGATCAGCACAATGCCTATATTTCTGGGGAGGTTACGGAAGACTATGGTATATCAAAGCCTGAAGCCGGACAATCGCGATTAAAAAATATCAGGGCAATGGGCAAACGATATATTGGCAGCGATTTAAAAGGGGTGAAAGTGACTGTAACCTATATGGGAATGAAACAGGAAGCTGTGACCGATGAACATGGCATATTTCGTTGTCATTTTCAGTATGATGAGTCGGAGTATGCTGGAGAAGGGATTGCTGGCGAGATATGGCGTAAAGCAACGATAAGTTGTATACGGTCAGATGAATATCCCAACGTTCCCGATGCAGTTGAAGCAGAAGTAATGATTGTGAATGGCAACCCGCAATATGGGATTATATCCGACATTGATGATACAATACTTGTGTCGTATGCCACACAAAAAATCATGAAGCTCAGGCTGATGCTTTTTAATAATGCCCACACCCGTATGCCCTTTGAAGGTGTATCGGCATTTTATCATGCACTCCAAAGAGGAACAACCATTAATGGATTCAACCCATTGTTTTATGTGTCAAATAGTGAATGGAATCTGTTTGACCTGCTGTATGAGTTCATACAATTCAACCGTATACCCAAAGGGCCTTTGTTTCTGCGTGAAATGAAGATAAACCTGATGCGTTTATCAAAAATCAGGACCGTAAATAAAAACCACAAGTTGGAGGTGCTTCACCATTTGTTCACCACATTTCCACAGATGCAATTTATCTTAATTGGCGACAGCGGTCAGCATGACCCTGAAATCTATTCGGAAATAGTAAAGTTGTTTCCCGGCAGAGTTCTGTCCATCTATATAAGGGATATTGGTATTGAAGCGAACATTGCGAGTATAAAAACTATTTCTGAACACATAAATAGTGAGTTCAAGGTTGAAATGATTCTTGTAAAGGACACAGAGGCTGCAGCTAAACATGCAATGTCAAAAGGCTTTATTTCGCCCGATTACCTGCAGCCAATAATTGAAGAAAAGCAAAAAGACCTTGACAAAAAAGAACACACACCAGAGACGATACTCTGATGATAACTTACCAACTACTCTTTGGGTCTTTCAATGTAATCCTTGAGTATATGTCAAAATTAGTTGCCACATAAATACCACCGCTGAAACTACTTATATCAATCGGCCGGGATTGATTTAGCCGGGTTTGCCGTGAATATAAGTCTGGATTAGGAACTATCTTAAAAACATGTCCTGCATATAATCCAAAAGTTGTGTATTGGTGAAGTTTCGTGCCATAAAATTTATAGGAAATATCAATTCCTAAGTAACCTATTGGCTGTATAAATCTTAGATCAAGATCCAAAATAGTGTTTCTTAGCAAGGAGACCAATCTCTAACCTTCCTGTTCCATCAATTGAACTGAGCGAATCAGTATTATAACTACCCAGCACTGATTTGTAATTGTCATAATCCATAGGAAGTATATCACCCTTAAATGCTAATAAAAAACCAAAATAGGGCCTCGGATTATCAACAGGAAAATCAGAACGCTTCCTATAATCACTTTTCGCCTGATTCTGATTATAGGCAACCATAGGAATGGTGATTACCATCAATAAAATCATTTGTTTGATATACAACATTTTAAAATGTTTTTATGGTTAGTCAATGTGGTTTATTAGTGTTTGTATACGGATGCTCTCATCATAACAGCATAAACCCGGCAATTATAAGCGCTGTGAATCCGGCAATCATAATAATTATCCCAAGCATTCTAACAACCCGTATACTTTTTCTAAAACCCCAATATTCAACTGTTTCAGGCGTTGCGAAAGGGTATTTGTACATTGTAACACCCAGCAAAAATGTTGGGACTGCAAGTGCAACAGCAAACATTATGTCACTCTTCAATAATATAGAAAGTACAGTAAGTATTATATAGGCAAACACCACCACACCTATCATTATCAGAAATCGTTTACCGTAGGAATCTATGTATCTAACAAATTGCTCTGTTTGCTTCAGGCATTTATCACTACACATTCTGTAAGCGATCTTATTTTGAGAACTTTGCAGGATAGATTGCTGTAACTCCTCCCCGGGTAAGAGTTTATTGCACCATGAACATTTTGTGTGCTTCATATTTTATTGCTGAGTAAGTAGTTACAGATGGCATAACATTTCGAAGCACCAAATTTATAATGTTTTTATATCTGTTCAAAGTATCTTCCTGGTGAACAAATAGCCAAAGCGCGGGGTTTTTCTGTAAAACATTTATTATGAACCTATTCAGACTCGCATTAACAATTGGAGCAGGTATTATTACCGCTAATTTTGTTCGCTCAAGAATACAAGAAGAAGAAAACAAGCTTCTGGAAGGCAAGACCTTTGTTGTGATAGGTGCCTCAAGTGGAATTGGCAGGGGAGTTGCAATTAAGCTTGGTAAATACAAGGCTAACGTTGTGCTTGCAGCTCGAAGGACTGAGTTACTGCGCGAAGTTGCAGCTGAAATCAGGCATGCCGGGGGACAGGCACTGATAGTTACTACTGATATCAGCAATTATGATGACATTCGAAATCTGGCAGCAGCGACACGCGATGAGTACGGTTCTATAGATGTATGGATAAATGATACAGGTGTGGGCATGATAGGCCGTTTCTGGGAAACACCTCTTGAAGATCAGGAGCGCCTTGTTGATGTAAATTTTAAAGGAATTCTATTCGGAACGTATACTGCCTTGAATATTTTTGTTGAACAAGGTTATGGAGCAGTTATTAATGTAGGTTCGAGCGATAGTGAAGTACCCATGGCATTCCAGGCGGCTTATTCCGCAACTAAAGCGGCTGTAAGGAGTATTGGTCAGTCAATCAATCAGGAGTTACGTCTTTCAGGGTATTCGGAAATACGAATTGTAACTGTTGAACCTTGGGGAGTTGACACTCCGTGGTGGCGTCATGCAGCTAACTACAGTGGCGGTACTCCCCGTAAGGCAGCAATTGATCAACCTGACAAGGTTGTAAAAGCAATTATTTCCGCAGCCCATAGAGGTCGCGGAGAAGTGTCGGTTGGTTGGAAATCCTCCTTATCTAGTCTGTCGCACCGTTTTTTCCCCCGCTTTACGCGTGAGTGGTCTGCCAACATGAATTACAACTACCAGTATGCAACCGCACCACCTGCAGAAGATACGTCAGGAGCACTGCATAGGCCAATGGAAGCCGGAACAGGTGTGAGTGATGGAGTGAGAGAAAGGATCAAAGAAGAGAAAAACCAGTATAAAGAATAATAGTTTTTTATTGTTACGGATATTGGAATACTGCTTAACTTTATGCGATCAAACTACCATATGTTATGATAGCACAATCTGATTATGCCCCAACAGAGGTAATGAGGCTGGGCGGCTTTACTGATGCTGAACTCACAGCAATTAAAAAGTGCCTTGAACCCGCTGGAGGAGTTAGAGTTTATACACCCCACGGTTTACAAAACGAGCTTGAAGAATTCGAGAAACAGTTTGGTGGTATCTCTGCATGTAATGCAGTGCCATCAGAGCTTCTCCAAAAGATTAAAAACCTTACCTGCACACAACGATATCATCTTCTGAAAGAGATTATCCAATGGGATGAAGTTTCATCTTCTTAAAAAAATTGGATGAAGTTTCGTCTTCTTAAAAAAATTCCCTTTCATTGAGTCAACATATCTCATCCTGATGTGTTTATTAAGATGTAATTAACACATTTTTAACTTTTTAAATACACAACCGAACCGTGTATTGTCTATATTTGTGCCATAAGCACAATCTCAAACATTAAAATATGAAATATTACTACTACAGGATCGCTCCTGCAATAGCTGTGCTATGCTTTTCCTTAATAATGATGGCATCAGCAACAGCACAAACTTTCAGCGATGACTTCCAGGATGGAAAGATCTATCTGAAGTTCAAAGATACTGAAAGCATTACTTACACAGTTGATGAGGATAACAATGTAGCTATCAGCTCAGTTCCGGTAATCAGCAGGCTTGCTTCAGAATACAACATCACAGGCCTCAGCAGGCCCTTTTATATCAACAACGACGCCAAGCTACTTAGGACTCTTATGCTTGAGATAGCAGATTACCAACTCATAGAGCAGATTATAGAAAAACTGAAAAAAGACCCTGCACTTGAATATGCAGAAAAAGTACCTCTCGACAAAGTTAGCTACTTGCCAAATGATTCTTTGTACCGACTTTACAATGGGCCGCAGAACTGGAACTGGCATTTGGAACTTATACAGGCAGAACTTGCATGGGACATTACAACAGGCAATCCTGATGTTTTGGTTGGTATAGTTGATAATGCCGTATGGGCTGATCATCCTGATCTGGCCGGAAAAATAGTGGCTCAACGCGATGTTATTTATGGTATCAACAGTTCTAATCCTCCGGGAACAGGTGACCCTGGTGAATGGTCACATGGTACGCATGTTGCAGGTTTGGTTGGTGGAGCCAGCGATAACAATATTGGGGTTGCTTCCATTGGTTTCAATGTAAACCTGATTGCGGTAAAAGCCGCCAACAATTCAACCCCACGCTCAATAAGTGGCGGTTATCAGGGTATACAGTGGGCAGCTAACAATGGTGCAGACGTAATTAACATGTCGTGGGGAGGTTCAAACTATTCGCAAACCAACCAGAATATTATTAATACTATCAGCGCTATGGGTGTAGTATTGATTGCAGCAGCTGGAAACGACAATGTTTCAGCACCTCATTACCCATCTGCTTTTCAGAATGTTATATCTGTTGCCTCAATTGATTATAATGATGCCAAAAGCAATTTCTCAAATTACAGCACTACAATAGATATTTCAAGTCCCGGTGGAGTTGCGTCTCCTGGTCCTTCAGGTGTATTAAGTACTACATACAGCTCAGGCACGATGGGAAATTTCGATTCTTATATAGGTACTTCAATGGCCAGCCCTGTTGTTGCAGGAGTTGCAGCCCTGGTGCTTTCAATGAACCCCGATTTAACACCTACTGAAGTTGAAAATATTCTTAAAACTACTAGCGATGATATCTCAGTTCAAAATCCTACATACAACGGGATGCTTGGTGCAGGAAGAGTTAATGCTTTTGCTGCAGTTACATCAACGCCATTTGAACCAACAGCAGCATTCACTACCCCGGTAAACATTATTGTACCGGGAACAGCTATTGATTTTGAAAGTCTTGCAACAGGTGTTCCATCAACTTGGTTATGGAACTTTGAAGGTGCAACTCCATCAACCTCAAGTGAGGTTAATCCTGAAAATATATTTTATCATGAACCCGGTAATTATGATGTAACGCTTTCTGTTACCAATCAGTTTGGCATAAGTACATTAACTCTCACCGATTACATTCAGGTAACTACATCTCCTATACCTTATGTATTCATAACAATATCTGACAGTGTTCCCTGTATTGCCCAAACTGTAATACTGAGCGACAGTTCACTTTATGAGCCAAATTCATGGGCGTGGATAATAGAGCCTTCAACTTTTGAATATGTTAACGGCACTAATGCAACATCTCAGAGTCCTGAAGTCTCATTCCTGATGCAGGGTCATTACCATGTTACTTTATCAGCAACCAATCAGAATGGGACAGGAACCAGGGTATATACTAATGCAATTAATGTTAGCGGTATAGCACCCCCTTATACACTTGACCTTGAAGATGGCACTTCAGGATACTTCATCTTATGGGATAGTACAAAATCCCAAACAGCGGTTGATTTCCGAGCTGCTAATAACAGTATGAAAGGTTTACACTTCCATGGCGACCCGATACCTACAGGATGGAAAGGTCATCCAACAACAGGCACACCTGAACAAGTGTGGACTGAAAACCCAACCTTTATGAGCGAAGCTTACTTATGTGGGGTTGATGCAAGAACATTTACAAATGTTAAGCTGGCTTTTGATCTCCGTCAAACATACAGTTTGGGCGATAAGTATTCATGGTTCAGGGTGCTGGTAAACGGTGTTCCTGTGTCAGATTTTGAGGGCAGAACAAATTTTAACCCGCTAACTGCAGGTGCTGACCCATGGCAAAGAGTTGAATTTGATCTTACTCCATTTGCAGGGCTGATCTTCGATGTTACCTTGCAGGCCTGCAACAGGTTTTCTGACAAGGTGCAGGGAGAAGGTGATAATGTGTTTGTTGATAACATTGAGATCGTTAACAGTGTATCAGTAAATGCACCTAAAAGCAACGAAGGTATATCAGTATTCCCTAATCCGGCTACTGACATGATCAACATAAAGCTTGATGGTATAACACAAAACTCTGTAGCTGAAATAGTAAACACTCGTGGAAAAGTTGTTTACCGTGCAATGCTTCAGGAAGGTACTACCCTTCATGAAATTGCCACTCATAACCTGGTACCCGGCCTTTACCTTGTAAGGGTTATGAAAAACGGCACACAAATATTATCAGCTAAGGTTGTTCTTACTGAAAGATAAATTTAGCGCATGATGCAAAAAAAAGCACCCTTAAAGGTGCTTTTTTTACTTATTACTCATTGAGGGTTTTAATATACCCTTCAACTATAGCCTTTGCTTTCTCCTGATCAGATGCTGATACATAAACTTTCACGGCACCTGCACCCCCTGGATCAGACCACCAGGGCGCAAGAGTTCCAATAATGCCATCCCTGAAATAGGCATCAATGTCAGCATCTTCAAGTAGACTTTTTACAAAGCCTGCCTGCAGCATACTCCCGGCAAATACTTGAACGGGGTCATCATCGTGGGTTCTCATCTTGTCATTTACTGGATTGGTTAAAAAATCGTACTTTTGAGCCTCGTAATAAATACAAATTTAGTAAGCAATGCTCGAATTATCATACATAAGAGAAAATACTTTTGAAGTCGCTCAACGATTGGCGATTAAGAACATTGATGCAACAGAAATGCTGCAACAGATCATTGGTCTGGATACCCGCAGACGTGAGGCCCAAACTGAGCTCGACAATTCACTGGCTGAGGCTAACATCATATCACGGGAAGTTGGCAACCTGATGAAAGCTGGCAAGGCATCAGATGCAAGCGAATTAAAGAATCGTGTTGCAGAATTGAAACTACAAGCAAAAGAGCTTTCTGAAAACCTCGACAGACTGGTTAATGAGCAGAATAACTTACTGGTAACTCTGCCTAATGTTCCTCATATTTCAGTCCCAAAAGGTAAGACACCTGAAGATAATCAGATTGTTCACAGCGAAGGCGAAATGCCGGTACTACAGCCTGATGCTGTTCCTCACTGGGAATTGGCAACTAAGTATGATATTATAGATTTTGAACTTGGCAATAAGGTTACCGGTGCCGGCTTCCCTTTTTATAAAGGTAAAGGTGCAAGACTTCAGCGAGCTCTGATAAACTTCTTTCTCGATAACGCAATTGCAGCAGGATATTTAGAGATCCAACCTCCATTGTTAGTAAATGAGGCTTCAGGATACGGCACAGGACAGCTACCTGATAAAGATGGTCAGATGTACTTCTGCCAGGTCGATAAGCTGTACCTTATACCAACAGCAGAAGTTCCTATTACCAATATATATCGTGATGAGATTGTTAAGGCAACAGCTTTCCCGATAAAGAATGTGGCATATTCAAACTGTTTCCGTCGTGAAGCAGGCTCGTATGGCAAGGATGTTCGCGGACTTAATCGGCTGCACCAGTTTGATAAGGTTGAAATAGTTCAGATACAGCATCCTGACCATTCGTATGAAACACTCGAAGAGATGCGGGAGTATGTTTCAACATTACTGCGTAAGCTCGAACTTCCTTTCCGGGTGCTTAAGCTTTGCGGTGGTGATATGAGTTTTACCTCTTCACTTACTTACGATTTTGAAGTATACTCTGCTGCACAACAAAAGTGGCTTGAAGTAAGCTCAGTTTCAAACTTCGAAAGCTTTCAGGCAAACCGTATGAAGCTGCGTTATAAGGATGAGTTTGGCAAGACCCGCCTTTGTCATACACTAAATGGAAGTGCCCTCGCGTTACCTCGTATAGTAGCTTCATTGCTGGAGAACAATCAAACCAGTGATGGAATTAGGATACCAGCAGCCCTGGCAACTTATACAGGGTTTGATTTGTTAACATAAGGCCTGGCCAAAATTAATTATGCGAAGTGAAATCCGTTACAGACTGTTATTATTTCTAAGCGTTTTAATGCTATTGCCCTCAATACATTTGATAGCACAGGTTGAAACAGAACAGCAATTGGGTTTACAGTTTTACAATGATCGTGATTTCCACAAGGCTGCTGAAGTTTTTGAACGGTTGTACAAGCAAAAGCAGGACCATTTTACATACACTTATTACCTCCAGACATTGTTGGAGCTTGGTGACATTGAGCAAGCCGGCAAAGTTGTAAAACAGCAGGTTAAACGCTTTCCGAATGAAGCCAGGTATCAGGTAGATCAGGGTTATATCATGATCAGAGGCAATCAGGCGCAGAAAGCAACTAAGTTGTTTGATGACCTGATTAAAGAGCTCAATCCTGATCAGCGCAGTGTAATGGAACTGGCAAATGCATTTACAATGAGGCGTGAGCAGGATTATGCTATCCGTACATACCTCAAAGGGCGGCAGTTACTATCACCCGAACATACTTTTGGTTTTGAGCTTGCGCAGATGTATGAATTACAAGGCCAGTATGATAAAATGGTTGATGAGTATCTGACCCTTATAGGTCAAACTCCCCCTTTTGCTGACCAGGTAAAGGTGAGATTGCAAAATTCGCTGCTCAACGATCCGGAGAACAGAAAAACAGATGCTTTGCGGAAGGCACTTGTAATGAAAGTACAGCGGTCACCTGACGATATTATCCTCACTGAAATGCTTGTATGGTTATCAATTCAGCTTAAAGATTTTGAATCGGCACTTCTCCAGGCAAAGGCACTTGACCGCAGGTTAGGAGAAAATGGCACAAGAGTGTTTGCTCTTGGTCAGTTGAGCGTAACCAATAGCAATTATGCAGTAGCTGCTGATGCCTTCAACTATGTAATGGAGCGATCAGATGACCCTGCTTTACGCACTATTGCTGAAGTAGAGTTGCTTCGTTCAGAGTTTGAGCTTGTTACTAATACCTTTCCTGTTGATGATAAGAGAATTAAGGAAGTTGCCGACAGGTACAGAAAAGCAATTGACCGTAATGCCAGCAATCAGTTGGTTTATCCTTTGGTTCAGAACCTTGCTCATATTGAGGCTTTCTACCTTAAAAATATTGATAAAGCAATAGTGCTTCTTGAGGACCTGATACAAAGAACCGGAAACGACAAAGTTTTGCAGGCACAATGCAAATTAGACCTTGCAGATATACTCCTCTTCAGTGGTGAACCTTGGGAAGCTACATTGCTATATTCACAAGTGGATAAGGCTTTTAAAAATGATCCTCTCGGGCATGAGGCAAGGTTCAGAAATGCACGCCTCTCATTCTTTATAGGCGAATTTGATTGGGCAAGGGCACAATTGGATGTGCTTAAAGCCGCTACTTCAAAACTTATTGCCAATGATGCAATGCAGATGTCATTGCTTATCACTGATAACATTGAAGCCGACAGTTCAACAATTGCGCTTGGTTCATTTGCCAGAGCAGGTCTATTACTCTTCAGGAACAACATAGGTATGGCAGATGCGCTGCTAGATTCAATTATATTGGCATTCCCCGGGCACTCAATTATTGATGATGTGCTGATGAAGAAAGCTGAGATAAAGTTGAAAAGTGGTGATTTCACAGCGGTGGAATCAATGTACAGCGAAGTGATTGCACAGTATCCTGATGATATATTAGCTGATGACGCAATGTTTAACCTTGCCACCCTTTACGAAGTGCATTTAAAAGACCTGACAAAAGCGAGTGAGACATACCAGAAACTCATGACCCAATATCCGGGTAGTATTTATGTAGTAGAAGCCCGAAAGCAATTCAGGACTTTAAGGGGAGATTTTCAGCAACAGGGGCAATAGTTAATATTGAGCCTTTAAAATCTACAGATTATTAACAACAGCAGTGCTATTATTTCTATTATTGACAGCTTAGTTTAATGAAAGTCAGTAATTTTTTATGAAGACAACATTATAACTCTAATATTTAATAAACTACCAATTTGTACCCTGTAAGAGCAAAAAAACACCTTGGCCAGCACTTTCTCAATGATGAGAACATTGCCAAAAAGATAACTGAGAGTCTTAACCTGCCGTGTGATGCGGTATTAGAGGTTGGTCCAGGAACAGGGGTGCTTACCAAGTATCTGCTGCAAATGATTGAAACTTCTCCAGCATTGCAATACAAGAATTCGGGGATCATTAGGCAGTTCCTTACATTAGATGTTGACAGAGACAGTATAGCATACCTTAAAGAGACTTATCCTGAACATGCAGAGATATTCCGTGAAGCAGACTTTCTGAGGTTTAAACCAGAGGAGTTTTTCAAAGGTTGCTTTTCAGTTATCGGAAATTTTCCCTACAATATCTCAAGCCAGATATTCTTTAAGGTACTTGATCATGTTAACCAGATACCTGAAGTAGTTTGCATGCTGCAGAAAGAAGTTGCAGAGCGCATTGCCGCACCTCCGGGAAGCAAGACGTACGGCATTCTTAGTGTATTGCTGCAAGCATGGTATAATATTGAATACCTCTTCACAGTGGAACCCCATTTGTTTATTCCCCCACCAAAAGTTAGATCGGCAGTAATAAGATTATCACGGAACACAACAACAGAATTAGGCTGTGACCCGGTGCTGTTTAAAACAGTGGTAAAAACAGCATTCAACCAACGCCGCAAGACATTACGCAACGCATTAAAAAGCCTCAACATAACTTTAAGTGATAAAATGAATGAGTTGCTCGACAAAAGAGCTGAAAGACTAAGTGTTGCTGACTTTGTGTATATTACAAACAGTATCGAGAAATAGGAATTCCATTCAAAAAGCCGCAGCCTAAGGCATCTTAGACCAATGGACCTCGTTTTATCTATCCTTGAAAACGCTTCACATTATTCAGCCTTTTTTCTTTTCTTTGCATTGAAAATAAGCATACTAAGATCTACTACGCCATAAATAAAAATAAAGCATACTAAGCTCTATTACACCATAAATGAAATCAATAAGCATACTAAGCCCTACTTCAATTAAATGAAATCAAAGATACAACCCGGCACTACATCAGTAAATAAGTCAGCCCAACCAATGCCTCAAAAACAACCGGCAAAGGCACTCAATGTCAGGGTCTATTATCTCATCATCGCTGCGTTGGCTTTTGTACTTTATGGCAATACGATTTCTAATAATTATTCCCTCGACGATTCTTATGTTACCTCTAATAACCCTGTTGTTGAACAAGGTATAAAAGCCATTCCTCTCATCTTCACTTCCAATTACATTACAATGAATGCAGAAGAAGGCGGACAGCATAGTTATGGCTATCGTCCGGTGGCAAAAGCAACCTTTGCTATTGAGCGTTCGTTGTTTGGAGAGAATCCGCAAATGAGCCACTTTATTAATTTGCTGTTGTATGCGCTAACAGGATTATTGCTGTTCAGTATACTGACGAAATTGCTGAAGAAACATCACATCATGCTCCCATTCCTAACGGTAGTATTCTTTATGGTACATCCGCTGCATACTGAAGTGGTGGCAAGTTTAAAGAACCGTGAGGAGTTGCTTAGTTTTCTGGGAGCACTGGGGAGTATAAATTTCTTCATGAAGTGGCATGAAACAACAAAAAAGAGATTCGTTTTTTGGGCGTTGTTTTCATTTGCTCTCGGTTACCTTTCGAAGGTGAATATTATGACATTCATTTTTATTATTCCACTTATATTCTGGTATTTCACAGATACTAAACCACAAAAGCTGCTTATTACATCATTGATGGTAATAGGAGTTATTGCATTGATGGTTTTAATACCGCGGGTGTTACTGGGAACAGCGGTACGGCCAATGCAATTCATTGAGAATCCGTTACAGTTTGACCCTACTTTACCAGAACGCCTTGGCACTTCAATGATGGTGCTGTTGTTTTATTTGAAGATGCTGGTATTCCCGCATCCCCTTTTATTTTATTACGGCTTTAACATGATTCCTGTAACAACTTTAGGAAATCCAATGGTATGGCTGAGTTTTGCAATTCATGCAGGTTTGTTTGGATATGCACTTTTTACTATACGCCGTAAATCAATTCTTTCTTTTGCCATACTTTTTTATCTCATAAATATAGGTATATTTTCAAACTTACTGGCGCCTCCTACAGGTATTGTAGCTGAGCGATTCCTGTATATTGCATCGCTTGGTTTTTGTCTGGCTCTGGCTTATGGAATATTCAAGCTTTTCAGGCTTGAGACTTCTGAAAAAGTAATTCCTGCCAAAGTTATTGCCTGGATGGCCGGCATTGCATTAGTTATTTCAATACCTGCAGCAGCTAAAACCATTGACAGGAATAAAGATTGGAAGAGTGAGATGTCACTTTACGAAGCTGATATGCCTTATCTGGAAAAGTCGGCTAAAGCAAATTTCATCTATGCCACTAATTTACGAAGTTCAATTGTTGAGCGATTAAAAAGTGGAGTACCACGCCAGGATATTATTCCTGAAGCGAATACATCTATCCTTCATTTTAAGCGCGCAGTGGCAGTGTATCCTCAATATCCTGATGCATGGAACAACCTTGGTGAGTCGTTCCTTCTTTTACTGAATGAAGCTGATTCTTCAATAAAATATTTTGAGAAGGCCGTTGAGGTTAACCCTGAGCTTCATGCTGCATTCTATAATCTTGGATATACATACCAGGTTACAGGTCAGTTTGAAAAATCTGTTGAAAACTATGAGAAGGCCCTGGAACTTGAGCCATGGGAAGTAAGGACAATGTCGAATCTTTCAGTTGTATACGGGAAAACGGGTGAACTCGAGAAAGCTATCAAGCTTAATGAAGATATCATCAAGATAGAACCTACCATGGAAGCACCATATTTAAACCTTGCATCATTCGCCATAAAACAAGGTGATAATCTCACCGCGCTAGGGTACTTTGAAAAAGCTCTTGAAGTGAATCCTAATAACTTCAACCTGAGTATGAGGCTTAATGACTATTATAAAAAGGCCGGCGACAGTTTAAAAGCTGAATACTATCTTGATATTGCACGAAAGGCTCAACGGTGATCATGAATATTGAATGCTACGCAACATTCAGAACCCAGAGTCGGAACTACCAAATACAAATTACAAACTGTACATAATAACATGCCGCAACTAAGCGAATACTATAACCAATCACTCACCTTACCTGATATTCTGCGCAGGGCTGCTTCGGCTTCAGAAAACACAGTAATAGGATTACTCAATGATTCAGGTGAAGACACCATTACATACTCTCAGCTACTTAAAGAAGCTACAATAATTGCAGTAGGCCTTGTGAATGAGGGGATAAAAAAAGGTGACAAGGTGATTATTGCAACTGATAACAACAGGGAAACACTCGTTATCCTATGGGGTTGTTTCCTTTGCGGTGCTATTCCAACTGTTTTACAGCCGCCACCTACCTTTTCAGGGTACAATCCACCGGTAGTTAAAATGCTTAAGGTATACGAACAGCTTGAACAACCATTGGTGTTTATGTCAATCATTCCAGCTGGTGCAGATGTGCCAGAAATGAGATTTATCACCGCAGGTTACTTAAATACTCATGGTACATTACCTGAAGTGTCAATTGCCGCCAATGATCTGGCCTTTATACAATTCTCCTCCGGTAGTACGGGTGACCCCAAAGGGATCATGCTCACACATTATAATATCATGGTTAACCTTGATGCTATTCGTATTGGTCTTGATTTTCATCCAAATGAAGTTACAGGAAACTGGATGCCCTTGTTTCACGATATGGGATTGATTGGTTATCATCTGACTCCACTTTATTGTTCTATCCATCAATGGCATATTGAAACAATAGATTTCATCAAGAACCCCGGATTATGGCTTGATTTACTGACACAAAAGAATGTGAAGATCACCGGGTGCCCTAATTTCGGGTTGGCACTTACACTGCGTTTTATTAAACGACTAAAGTCGAGGCCACACTGGGATTTTTCAGCATTAGAAGGTTTATTGAATGGGGCAGAGCCAATTTCAGTTCAGATTATGAATGACTTTGTTAAGGAACTGAAACCATATAACTTTAATTCTAATGCAATGATGCCGGTATATGGTCTGGCTGAGGCAAGCCTGGCAGCAACATTCACGCCTCTTATGACACCATATGTGGTAACATCATTTAATGCAGTGAGTCTTGACAGGGATTACAGTGCTGTTGAAGTGGATACAGAAGATTCAAATGCCCGGCTAATAGCTGGTGTAGGGGTTGTATTGAATGACATACAAATCAGGATAGTAGACCATAACAATAATGAAGTTGCTGAAGGCACTGCCGGTATAATATGCCTTAAAGGCGGTTCCATTACTGCAGGTTATTATAATAGACCAGAAGAATCAGCTGTTTCTTTCATTGATGGTTGGTTTAATACAGGCGATATAGGATTTCTTTATAAAGGCAATTATTACATCAGTGGCCGTGAAAAGGATATTATTTTCAAGAATGGCCGTCATTACTTTGCCAATGATCTTGAGGAGCTTGCCTTTAATATTGAAGGTATAACTTATGGTAAAGTTTGTTTTGCAGGAATTACTGATCACAAAACCGGAGCTGAAACAGTTATTGCATTCGTTGCAGGTTCAGCAGGTGAGAAAGCTCAGGAGATGTACAGGGAATTGCGTAATCTTTTGCGCAGTACACTAGGCATAACACTTGATGAACTTATCATGGTGCGTTCAAATGAAATTCCAAAAACTTCAAGTGGCAAGTTGCAACGTTACAAGTTGATACAACGCTACCTCGCCGGTGAGTTCTCTAATTCAGTAGTAACAGGCACTTTCCCTGCAAAGGAGCTTGAATAAGACTTTGTAAGTCTGCTCCATTTAAATAAGTAGATAAGTAACAGTACCTTATCAGTAATTCTCAGATAAAGAGATCGCTTACGTGTTTTCCATTCCATACTACCTGTTACACCTTCTGGGTCTTTCTCAATGATCTCCTCCAGTGTCATGCGTCCGTAGTTATGATTGGAAGCATATGTCCAATAAACAGTTTCCAAACTTTTAGTATTCCACCAGGTTCTGAACATCTTGCGGCGAATGGCTTCTTTATTGTATAGGCTAAGCCAGATTTCACGCATGATTTCATCAAGTTCTGCCTGTTTAATATTAGGCGTATTTATGACTGCCTTCATACAATGATATTGCTGCCAGTCGCGGGGATAATCATCATTGATTATATTATCCCTTTGCTTCATTCTGTGGAATAATTCTGTTCCCGGAAGAGGAGTAAGGATAGTGCATTGATAACAATCTATGCTACTGTTGGTAATGAAATCGCGCCGCGCGAATAAGTCTTCCCGGAGGTCGCTGTCCATGCCAAAAATCATTGTTCCCAGTATGCCTATCCCATGCTTATGAATCTTCCTGAATACGCTTTCATAGTTATCGGGTCCCCGCTTCAGATTAAGATTCTTTCGCACATCTTTCAGGGCGCGTGACGTTTCGGCTTCCACTCCCATTAATACCAACTTGCAACCAGCTTTATTAGCCCAATAAAGAACTTCATCATTATCAGCAAAATTCACTGCAACCTGAGCAATCCAGTGCTTCTTAAAACCACGCTCAACCATTCCTTTAAATAATCTGATAGCTCTTTCAGATGCGCCTTTTTTATTATTAATAAGGTTATCATCCACAAAGAACAGCAGTTTGCGGGTTGTTTCACCGAGTTCCTTGAGCACGTCATCTATATCACGCTCCCGATACTGCTGACCGCACATGAATGTTACAGAACAGAAATCACAGCCCATAGGACAGCCGCGCGATGTTTGCACCAGATCATAAGCGTAAGGATATTTGCTAAAAATGTCTCTTCTTACATGTGAAATAGCTTCAACGCTAACAATTCCCCCATAATAAATTTTCTTAAGCTCGCCTGCCTCAAAGTCCCTGATGAGTTGTAACCATGCACCCTCGGCATCGTGGGTAAGGATAGCATCGAAATGCTCTGTGGCTTCTTCTGAAAACATGGTTGCATGAATACCTCCCATTACTGTTTTTATTCCTTTCTCACGGTAAATAGCAGCTATTTCGTATGCCCTGAAGGCATTTGCGGTAAAAGCAGTAAGTCCAACTAAATCAGCCTCTTTAAATTTGAATTCATCAAAACTTTCATCAATAAGCTCTACTTCCCAATCAGAAGGTGTCAGTTGAGCAACAATGCCAAGTCCTATTGGCATGAAACGAGTACTTATGTCATTGATAAATCCTTTTCTTGATTTATTGGCAGGATTAACCAGCAGTAGTTTTTTCTTTCTTAGAGTCTCCATCAATCTATGTAGCCGTGTTAAGTTAAAGTTGCCAATTGTTTGAGTTTGTGTTGCAATTGCATGAGATTGTATTCAATTTGAAGAGTTAGGGTTGCAATTGTATAATTTTGGGCTGCAATAATAGTTAATTATTTCAACAAGTTTGGCTTTCACGATTAAATATCAATGGTTTAAGTAGCAAAATAATTTTTACCTTTGCGGCAAAGAAAACACTAAAAATGACTATTCAAGATTTTATAGCACGCATTGAAGACGAATTTGATGATATACAACCCGGCTCGCTAAAACCGGAAAGTGTATTCAGGGAAGTTTTTGAATGGAATTCCATCAATGCTTTGATACTCATTGCCATGGTAAAGACTGAGTATGATGTAACAGTCAATGCTGAGGATATTGCTAACTCTAAAACAGTTGAAGATATTTACCGGGTAGTTAGTTCCAGAGTATAGAGACTACTTACCTGCGAAGCTTTTTGTAATTCCTCTCCATGCAATTTGGTATAAAACCCATACAAGTTTATCAGTAAATTTAAGGTAGCGTGAGCGGGATTTGTCCTTTGGTTCTTGATCAATACTGTAAGTGCCTTCCAGGCACATTCTGCTATAAGCATGATTTATGCCATACGACCAGTATGAAGTTTTAAAGCTCTTCGTTTGCCAAAGGGTTCGGAACAAGCGCCTGCGAACGGGTTCCTTGCTATAGAGGCTATACCAGATTTCTTCCATAGCATTGGCTATTTGAGAAGTCGTGAGATGAGGCATTTCCAATACAGACTTTGTGCCATCGTATAATCTCCAGTCGTCAGGATAATTATCATGTACAAACCTATTCTGTTGCTTCATTCTCTCATACAAGGCGGTACCAGGCAAGGGTGTAAGTATGGTAATCTGATAACTATCAACGCTGCTATTCTTAATAAAATCGCGCCTGTTATATAAGTCTTGCAATGTATCGCTTTCAAGAGCAAAGATCATAGAAGCGAGAACCCCAATACCATGTTTATGTACTTTACGGAAAATATGCTCGTAGGAGTCAACCCCCTTTTTAAGGTTCAGGTTCTTCTTCATATCCTTAAGTGCATCAACTTTCTCTGCTTCAACACCAAGCAAGATCATGATGCACCCGCTCTTACGCGCCCATTTTAGCACATTCTCATTATCAGCAAAGTTTAAAGCTGCCTGAGATAGCCATAATTTATTCATCTTCCGTTCCACCATTCCTTTAAAGAGTTCAATAGCGCGTTCAGGAGCACCTTTTTTTTGGTTGATAAGATTATCATCCACAAAGAAAAGCAATGACCGATTGGTCTGCTCAAGCTCAATAAGAACATCTTCTATTTTACGCTCCCGGTATGTTTTGCCGCACATTTGGGTAACAGAACAGAAGTCGCAACCCATAGGGCAACCACGTGATGTTTGAACCAGATCATATACATATGGATACTTATCGTAAATATCCCTTCTTACATAAGGTATTTCATCAACCTCAGCCAATTGTCCAATATATAATGTGTTAGGATTCCCTGATTCCAGATCTTTTATGAAGGCTGGCCATGATGTTTCAGCCTCACCACTGATAATTGTATCCATGAATTGCAGTGCTTCTTCAGTACACATGCTTGCATGAACACCCCCCATTACAGTATGAATACCTGCTTTCCGGTATTCCAAAGCTATTTCATAGGCACGGGGTGCATTAGCAGTAAAAGCAGTAAACCCAACAAGGTCAGCTTTAATAAAGGAAAAGGGTTCGTAGTTTTCGTCTATCAGTTCAATATCCCAGTCAGATGGCGTCAAAGCTGCCACAATGCCAAGAGCTAAAGGCATCATTCTGATACTCTCATCCTGAGTAAGCCCACCCAGCCCTTGGCGCGATGGATTGATTAAAAGTAGTTTCTTTGTATTCCCCTTCTTTTCCATTTTCTCTTTGTACTCCCCTACTATTTCATAATTTCTTGATACGCCTATTATTCCATTATTTTCGTCAAAAAGTGCAATTATAATCATTATTGATTTATAAATGACGAACCCTTCATGTTCGTATGCTGAAATTTAGCTGGGTTAAGGTAATTGTTTAGGTTAGTACGCTGAAATTAGGTTGTATTCAGGTAAATAAATTCGTTAACCGCATTTTTATTACTTTTGTATATTCCACGAGGAGGAATACACACTCATTCACAACATTATGGCTCTCTTTGAAATTGCTGATGTACGTATAGCCGGCATCTCGGCATGTGTGCCTGAGAAGGTTCTTTATAACCGTGACTACAACTGGATTAAAAACAGTGATCGTGACCTGCTTATAAAAACTATTGGTGTTGAACAACGGCATGTTGCAGTAAGTGGCCAAACAACTTCCGATTTATGCTTTCAGGCCGCTACACAGCTTCTTGGTGAACTTAATTGGGATCCCTCTGAAATAAACTTACTTGTTTTTGTTTCACAGTCGCGCGATTACATCATACCATCAACCTCCACCATATTACAGGACAGATTAAAGCTACCAAAGACCTGCATGGCCATAGATATAAATCTGGGTTGTTCAGGTTATGTATACGGACTTTCGGTAATTAATAGCATGATAAAAGCCACAGGCGTTGCAAAAAGCCTCTTATTGGTAGGTGATTTATCAAATGTAACATCCTCATATCGCGATAAGAGTACCTACCCTCTGTTTGGCGATGCAGGTACTGCGACAGCATTGGAATACAAACCGGGCGCTCCTGCAATGAAGTTTAACCTGCAGAGTGATGGTAGCGGACATGAGGCGATTATTATTCGTGACGGTGGTGTACGAAACCTGGCAAGCAAGAATTCGTTTGCCATTAAAAAACACAGTGAAGGAATTTACCGCAACCGATTGCAGATTGAGCTAAATGGAATAGAGGTATTTAATTTCTCACTTCGTGAGGTGGTGCCTAATATTAAGATTTCATTGAAGCACTTTAACCACACACTTGAAGAATTCAATTATCTTATATTCCATCAGGCAAACAAACTGATCAATGAAACTCTGCGTAAAATGCTTAAGGTTGATCCTTCAAAAGTGCCTTATTCATTAAAGGATTATGGCAATACAAGTTGTGCATCTATTCCGTTAACATTAGTTACACAACTAAGGAATGAACTGCAAGATCAACCACAAAAGCTTTTGCTTTCAGCGTTTGGTATTGGCCTTTCATGGGGAACTGTTCTTCTTGAAACTGATAAGATTATTGTTCCGGAAATGACGGAATTAAAGATAAGTAGTGAGTCTATGAAAATGAAGCAAGTCAGAAGTACTGAGTCAGTAGTGAAACAATAAACAGTAGATTAAACTATGAACCCTTTCAGTTTAGACGGAAAAACAATATTGGTAACAGGAGCATCTTCCGGACTTGGCAGGCAAACAGCTATTACTTCATCACAAATGGGTGCAAAACTCATGATAACCGGCAGAGATAAAGCCAGACTACAGGAAACCTTTGATCTTTTGGAAGGAGACGGACACAAACAGTTCATTGCCGACCTTACTGTTCAAAATGACATTGATACGCTAGTATTATCACTTCCTGAACTTAATGGTGTTGTTTTTAGTACCGGCATATCTGATCTTTCACCTGCACGCTTTATCACTGCCGCTACTATTGAGAAAACTTTCAGCATAAGCTACACCGCATCAGTATTGCTAACAGCCGGTTTACTGGCTAAGAAACGACTTGTAAAGAAAGACTGTTCACTGGTTTTTATATCTTCTATTTCAACACGTTATCCATTTGTAGGTGGAGCCATGTACATTAGTGCCAAGGCTGCAATTGAAGCCTATGCTCGTGTATTGGCACTGGAACTTGCACCCAAAGGCATCAGGGTTAATTGCGTAGCACCTGCTTTTGTACGATCACCTATGCTTGATCAAACAGCCACCAACTATTCACAACAGGCGGTTGATATGATTGAAGCACGCCAGATATTAGGACTTGGTGAGCCAGAAGATGTTGCAAATACTATAGTTTTTTACCTATCGAGTGCTTCAAAATGGGTATCTGCCACAAGCCTTATTTTAGGTGGAGGATAAACAAGATTATATACATCGAAACTCGACACAAGTAAAATCTCTATTTAACATTTAAACTCGTTATGTAAAATCTAAAGTTTAAGATTACACGAACTTAACATAAACGCAAATGCCCGATTATTCAATTATTGTTCCTGTTTATAACAGTTACGAGTCGTTAAAGGAGTTATACTTGAAAATCTCCGAAGCACTTAGTAACGTTGGGAAATCATACGAAGTAATATTTGTTGATGATGCCAGTACTGATCATAGTTGGGAAATACTAACTGAATTGCAGCTGAAGTTCTCCGATAAGATTATTGCTATCAGATTAGCAAAGAACTTTGGCCAGCATAATGCTACCTTGTGCGGCATTGCATCAGCGACTAGTGAATACATTGTAACCATTGATGACGATCTTCAGAATCCACCTTCTGAAATCATAAAGTTGATCGATAAGATGAAAGCCACGGATGCTGATCTGGTTTACGGTATATATAGCAATAAACAACATTCAGTTGTCAGGAATCTGGGTAGTGCTGCACTGAAAAGCTCTTCACGCAGAGTATTCCAGACTAAGGGTAATGGCTCGTCATTCAGGCTTATGAAGTCAGCTCTTGCTAGAAACCTGCTGAACCACCAGATCAATTTCATCTATATTGATGAATTGTTTAACTGGTACACTAATAGTATTGAATTTGCTACAGTTGATCACCATAAGAGGCCTTACCAAAAATCAAATTATTCGTCAGGATCACTAATTAAGATGCTCTCCAATCTGGTGATATACTATACGGCAGTACCTCTGCAACTAATGGTATATGGAGGATTCATCTCTTCCCTACTCAGCTTTGTTGCCGGTATTATTTTTATTTATAAAAAGCTGGCAAATGATGTACCACTAGGATTTACAGCAATGATTGTTACCATACTTTTTTCTACAAGTATAATCCTACTCTCTTTAGGGGTATTGGGCGAATACCTTAGTCGTATTTACAATGTGCAAAACCGTAAACCACCTTTCTCCATAAGAAGCATACTCCGTTCATGAAGGTTTACAAGTATGGTATCGTCTTTGAGCGCTTAAAAGAACACGATATTGAACTTGTGCGCGAATGGCGTAATTCCGATGCAGTGAGGCTTAATATGGAATACCGTGATATAATTACTGAAGAACAGCAACTGAAGTGGTTCAGGTCAATTGATAACCTTAGCCATAACTACCTGATGATATGGTATAAAGGTGAGAAGATAGGATTGCTTAATGACAAAAACATCGACTGGGAAAAGCGCACTTCTGAATCGGGCTTATTTCTTGGTCGCACTGAATTCTACAGCACTTTTGTTCCATTCCTTATTTCAGTTGCAGGTATAGAAGTAAATTTCCACTTTATGAATTGGGAAAAGCAGTTTGCACATATTCTCCGCTCAAATACTAATGCAATAAAATATAATACCGCACTAGGTTATCAGTTGATTCCCGGACAAGAGAACGTTGAGAATCAGCTTTACGAAATGACACGTGAAAGCTATGAAGCCAAATCAGCCAAAATTAGTAAAGCAGTCAAAGCAATTGCAGCAGATGATATCCTTCCTAAACTTCTACTTGAGCCTGAGGATTACAAGTCGGGACTAGCAGCTTTAATAGAACCACTACTTTTAGACCGACCTGAGATCAGGATATCAGAAACTGATGAAGGAAAGTGGTTTGTTGAAACAAGCTAATCAACTAGGCGCTAATTCGTATCTTTGCACCTTAAACTTCACATAAATAACATTGTATGCTGAATGATGAAAGGCCTTCAAGGACTGAACTCTCAGAACTGGGAGAATTTGGATTGATTGAAAGGCTAACACGCAATATAAAATTAGTAAACTCAAGCAGTGTTAAAGCTGTAGGAGATGATGCTGCAGTTATTGACCATGCCGGTAAACTGACGCTTGTGTCAAAGGATCTATTGGTAGAAGGTATACATTTTGACTTGTCGTATACTCCACTTAAGCATCTTGGTTATAAAGCAGCGGCAGTCAATATTTCAGACATTGCTGCCATGAATGGAAAGCCAACCCAACTTTTGGTTGGAATTTCAGTATCAAATCGATTTTCAGTTGAAGCTCTTGATGAATTATATACAGGTATTCGTCTGGCCTGTGATAAATACAAAGTAGATCTCGTTGGTGGAGATACTACAGCATCAGCTGCCGGGTTATTTATTTCTGTAACTGCAATTGGAGTTGCAGATCCCGGCAAGGTTACTTATCGCAGCACTGCTAAAGAGAACGACCTTATTTGTGTTAGTGGGGATCTGGGCGCTTCATACCTCGGGTTACTTGTGCTCCAAAGAGAAAAAGAGGTTTACAAAGCAAATCCTGCAATGCAGCCTGAACTTGAAGGATACGACTATGTTCTTGAGCGTCAGCTCAAGCCTGAGCCCCGAACTGATGTTGTTGAGTTGCTTGGCAAGGCTGGTATTTTACCTACTTCAATGATAGATATAAGTGATGGCCTTGCCAGTGAAGTGTTACACCTTTCAAAAGATTCTAACCTGGGCTGCAGATTATTTGAAGAGAAGATTCCCATTGATGTAGTTACTGCTGATGTTGCTTCTGAATTTAAGATGGACCCTACTACTGCTGCAATGAATGGTGGGGAAGACTATGAACTTCTGTTTACTATTGACCTTGATGACCTTGATAAAGTAAAAGCAATAAAAGGAATATCTGTAATAGGCCACATGACCTCAAAGGATGAGGGCGAATACCTCGTAAGCAAGGGCGGCAGTATGTACCCCATTCAGGCGCAGGGCTTCGAACATCTAAAGGATTAAATTCGCATAGGAATGAACAATAACTTTGATCTGATACTAAGAACACTGCCTGAATTACCGGGAGTATACCAGTATTATGACAAAGAGAATTTAATTTACGTGGGTAAGGCTAAAAACCTTAGAAAGAGGGTTTGTTCTTACTTTAACAAGGACACATCATTGAGCGGCAAAATAAGGCTGATGGTGTCGAAAATAGTTGATATCAAGTGGATAGTTGTCAAGAGTGAGTTTGACGCATTGCTTCTTGAAAACAACATGATCAAGGAATATAAGCCCCGTTATAACGTTATGCTCAAAGATGACAAGACCTATCCATGGATTGTCATTAAAAATGAGCCTTTCCCCAGAGTATTTTCTACCCGCAATGTTGTAAAGGATGGTAGCGAGTATTTTGGGCCTTATGCTTCAGGAAAGATGATGCATACACTGCTTGACCTGATCAGGCAATTATACCCTCGACGTACTTGCAGCCTCAACCTTACAGAGAAAAATATAAAAAGTGGCAAATTCAAGGTATGCCTCGAATATCATATTGGAAACTGCGCTGCACCATGTGTGGGAAAACAGACGCAGGAAGAATACAACCAGAGTATTAAGAATATTCGGGAGATCATAAAAGGCAATATTGGCTCTGTTAGAAATCAGCTTGTTAATAGCATGAAGGAGCTTGCTGCGGCATTTGACTTTGAGAAAGCTCAATTAGTAAAGGATAAGATTGATATGCTTGAACGATACCAGAGCAAGTCAACTGTGGTAAATCCTTCAATCAATAATGTTGATGTCTTCTCACTTGCTGAAGATGAGCAATCAGCTTATGTTAACTTCTTAAAGGTAGTGAATGGCGCAATAGTTCAATCGCATACCATTGAAATCAAGAAGAAACTTGACGAATCAAAAGAAGAACTATTATCAATTGCAATAGCCGAACTTTATACAAGTTTCTCTACTGGCGCAACTGAGATTATTGTTCCTGTTAAGCCTGATTTTGAAATTCCAGATGTCACTTTTACTATTCCTGTGAGAGGTGACAAGAAACACCTGCTTGAATTATCTGAACGCAATGCAAAGTATTACCAGATAGACAAACTTAAGCAAAAAGAATTGGTAGACCCTGAAAGGCGGACCAACAGAGTATTAGAGACTATTAAAAAAGATCTTAGACTGAAAAGCTTGCCGGTTCACATTGAATGCATTGATAACTCTAATACGCAAGGCACATATCCTGTAGCAGCACTGGTGGTATTCAGGAATGCTCGTCCTGAAAAGAAAGATTACAGGCATTTCAATATCAAAACTGTTGAAGGCCCAAATGACTTTGCTTCAATGGAGGAAGTAATTTATAGGCGCTATCACCGGATGTTAGAAGAAGAGCAGGATCTGCCTCAGCTTGTCATTGTAGATGGAGGTAAGGGTCAATTAAGTTCAGCAATGGCAAGTATTGAAAAGCTTGGCCTGCAAAACAGGATACAACTCATTGGCATTGCTAAACGGCTGGAAGAACTATACTTTCCGGAAGATCCTATGCCTTTGCACCTCGACAAGAAGTCAGAAACCCTCAAAGTTATTCAGCAAATGAGGGATGAGGCACACCGCTTTGGCATCACACACCATAGAAAAAGAAGAGAAAAAGGCACAATAAAAACAGCGCTAAGCGACATAAACGGCATAGGCCCTGCTACTGCGCAAACATTATTGAGAGCCATGAAATCAGTTAAAAGAATAAAGGAATCAAATATTGAAGATCTTGCTAACATAATCGGGAGATCAAAAGCTCAGGTGGTGTTTGATCATTTCAGTCAACAGAAAAATAATAGTCGCACACTTTAATCATCCGGTTTATGTATCGGGCATTGCTAATAGCAACATTAATAGTTTTCAATTCTTATCCGGTGTTTACACAGAGCAATCGCTCAACCGGCAGTTCTTCAAACAAGGTAAAAAGTGCCTTTAAACGCCAGTATCCCGGGAGTACAGATGTTATGTGGACTTTTCTGGAAAGAATGGCTGTTGTTTCATTTAAATCAGGTGATACGTACAAGGAGGCATTCTACTCCCCCGAAGGTAATTGGCTGAAAACTGAAACTGAAATAGAGCCGGTTGCAATCCCCTCTGCTGTTAAAAAGATTATTGATTCCGAAGAGTTCAGCGTATGGCATAAGGGGAGCACTTTCCTGTTGGAGATGCCCGGCAATAAAAAGCGATACAAGGTTTATATGTATAGCGCTGACTGGCAAGAGCTCGATTTAATATTTAACGAAAAAGGGCAGCGATTAACTGACAATTTTTGACCTAAAAAACTGCTTTATGGAGTCTGCCACATATTCAATTTCGGCATCAGAGATAGAATAGTAGAACGGAAGTCTCAGTAAAGTTCCAGAATAGCGCTCCGCATTTGGAAGTTGCCTGTCGCCATGAAATGGTTTAAAATATGGCGAATTATGCAGTGAGAGATAATGGAACACAGCCTGTATTTCTTTTGAAAGTAAGTATCTTAATAATTCACTCCTTACCTCTGGTGTTTTCACTATAATGTAGAACAGGTGACCATTATGCAGGGCATATTCCGGAATAATAGGTAGTTCAATATGGTCAGTTATTTCAGGTATATTTAGCTTTTCAAAGTATGAGTTCCATATCTGAAGACGCTTCTCCTGTATTTGATCAATGTATTCAAGTTGAGCCTGTAGAAACGCGGCTGTGAGTTCATTAGGAAGGAAAGAGCTACCAAGTGCTACCCATTCATATTTTTCAACCTCTCCCCTTGCAAAAGCGGCTCTGCTTGTACCTTTCTCCCACATTATTTCCGCTGCCTTTACTTTATATGGGTCATTGATGGTTATCATTCCCCCTTCGCCTGAAGTGATGTTCTTTGTTTCATGAAAAGAAAATGTGCCGAATGAGCCAATAGTACCCAATTGTCTTCCCTTATAACTTGCTTCAAGCCCTTGCGCTGCATCTTCAACAACTTTCAAGTGGTATCGTGAGGCAATATCCATTATGCGGTCCATATCACATGCTATGCCACCGTAATGTACCACTACTATGGCTTTAGTTTTTTCAGTAATCAGTTCTTCAATATTATTTGCATCGATGTTAGGGCTATTATCCATGCTGTCGGCAAAAACAATCTTAGCACCGCGCAAGGCATAGGCATTGGCAGTTGAAACAAAAGTATATGAAGGCATTATAACCTCATCACCCGGTTGTATATCACAAAGCAATGCTGTCATCTCAAGCGCATCAGAGCAACTGGTAGTAAGTAAAACCTTTTGTACAGAGTATCTCTGTTCAAAGAATTGCTGACATTGCTGTGTATACTTGCCATTTCCCGAAAGCCGTCCTATCAATGCAGCCTGCGATAGGTGATACACTTCTCGCCCGGTAAAATGCGGTTTATTAAAAGGAATCTTCATTACCCCGTTGCTTTATACTTGATTTTTTTCTTCGCGGCTAAATTAAGAATAATTCTATTTGCAGATTCCCACGCTATTAATGCACATTTTTGGCATAACTATTGCAACCATAGATAATAAATTAACTAATTTTGTTCAATTAAGAATCTTAAATATTAGAACTCATGAAGAGAACTCAACTATTCACTTCTTTACTGGCAGTATCATTTATGGTGTTTTCATTTGTCAGTCTTAACGCCCAATCAGTGAATTCTGACAAAGCCAAGACCGTTACTCCTCAAAATAAAAGAGCAACACCGGCTACTCCTGCCAAGCCATCTGTGCGTCCAACATCAGCTGCTAGTATTGCCAGTACTGACCTTACAGGCTTTTGGCTTACTGCTCAAAAAGGCTCAATTATTGAATTCAAGAAAAACGGTGAGCTTTACGAAGGCAAAGTCGTTTGGTCAAAGAATGCAAAGGGAAGAGACGGGAAGGCATTAAAAGATGTGAATAACCCTGATAAATCAAAGAGAAATAATCCTTTACTTGGCACAACAATGATCAGTGGACTGAAGTACAATCCCAAAACTGATACTTATGAAGGTGGTAAGATTTACCAACCACAAACTGGGCGTACATTCAATTGTAAAGTGAATCTTGATAAAAGCAAGAACGCAATACAGGTAAATGGTGGTGTTGGCTTTATCAGTAAAACTCTTACATGGACGCGTACAAGTGGTGTACCCGGTAAATAATTGAACTAAGTTAACCAATAGAACCAGTTAGCATTATTGATTCGATCAGAATTGGCTGATCATATCAAAGTAATAAAACAGGTCAAAATAGTTGAACTGGTTAAAATATTAATACAACCTGATGGTTCCAATCTTCTTTATTATAGGGCGTCCCAGAACAGGTACCACCCTCCTGCGTTCTCTCTTTGATGCCCATCCTGATGTTCAGATACCCTGGGAATGCCAGTTTGTTCTTAATCTTTATCCCCGGTATGGAAAAATTACACACTGGAATAAAGCTCTGATAGACAACTTTTACGATGATCTTCTTGAACAATGGCAGTTTAGCGCCTGGAACATCAATCATGAGAAACTGAAGGCTGATTTGCATGCTAAAGCAGGTCAATCATCTTTTGTAGAAATATGCGAAACCGTATATCTTAACTTCATCTCTTTTTATCCCAAAAGGGAGATTAAGCTTATTGGCGATAAAAACCATGGATATACTATTTACACTGACAGACTCAAGAAAATATATCCTAATGCCAAGTTTATTTACATCCTGAGGGACTACCGCGATAACTTCCATTCAGTAACAAAAGTTGATTTTGAATTGCCTGTTATTTCACTTGTAACATACAAGTGGAAGTACTTTTACAAGAAAGCACTACAAGCGGCTGAAAGGTATCCGGGATCATTATATTTTATCAGGTATGAAGACCTTGCAACTGATCCTCACCTTCACTTCAAAAAAATATGCGAATTCCTTGGAATTGAGTATTTACCCGAGGTATTTGAATTCTATAAGATGAAGGAAAAAGCGAGTGAAGTATATCCCGATGATATCCTTCAAAAGCACCATAAAAGCTTGTTTAATCCTATTAACACCAGTCGCCTGGGATTATGGAAGCAATCACTCTCATCATCTCAAATAAGAATTGCTGATCAGGTTGCAGGGAAGTATGCTGATTTGGCAGGTTATGACAGGCAGTATAAAAATTACAATCTAATATCAGCCTTGAAGGCTGCTCCGGGAACTACCTATGCAAGTTTGCTTTACCTTATGACATATATTATCGATCGGTTCCCATATAGGTTAAGGGAGAAGCTTCTAAGTAAAGGCCCCTTATGGCTTGCTAAAGTTTTTGGGAAACTTGTAGGGACAAGTCGCGGCCTGTCCATTAAAAAGCAGGAAAACCCATAACCCATCCAGCATTATTTTAGTTAAAATGCACTAATCTATCGCAGTACGTTTCTTTCGCAGTACATTTAATCTAATGCAAGAATGTTTTTCTCTGCAAGGTTTGATTCCAAGGCTTCAATATCCTTTTTCAGACGCTGTGTAAGAAGATCAGAACCTTGAATATTCAGGTGATCGGGGTCAAAGAAGTATTCCGGATTATCGAAATACAGATTATGATAATCAAAAGTGCCTTGATATATATTGTAGCGTGAAGCTATATTTTCAACCTCAGTATAAAGTTTATCAGCAGGAACTATCTTTTTCTCTTCTTCATCAAACTCCCTTGTTAGTGGATATCTGATTAAAATCACCTTCACATTATGTTCCTGACATAATTGCATCATCTTATCGAAATAATGCTTTATAGCCTCATCAAAATACACGTCACCTGATAAGATCAATTGGGCCTTATTCCAGGCAGTCTTACGCTTATTAGGCTCATCAGCAAAGTTCTTATAATCACGATGTGGCCTGTAACCATTATACATTTCAATGTTCTTCATCTTTATCCGATAAACTATGGAAAGCTGAATATCCTTATAATTACCGGCGTATGAAAAGAACTTGCCTTCAATCCATTTTGTAAGAATGCTCTTGTCGTCTTTTACTTTTGCAAGTTCTATATAGTCGATGTATTTGATCCAGTATGAATTGTATTCATAGCGGTTGGATATCTTTTCGCCATATGATGAAAGGTCAGATTGCAACAACAGGTACTCCGGCTTCTTACCTGTGGTTTCCAGTATATGCTTTAGTTTGTAATACGACTGTATGTAATTTTCACTGGGTGAGCCATAATTGAAGCTCTTGTCAAGAATATGAGTGTTTATACAGTTATGTGAATTACCAAGCGCCAGGAATTTAAGTGTGTCATTATATTCAGTAAACTGCTCATCCATCTTCTCATTCAGGATGTTGTGCACAGAGAATGCTTTGAACGACTGATCAAGTATTGTGTTGATCAGCAAGATCAAACCCACAAACAACGCAAACCTTATGGCGAATTTCCTTGACATCCTGAGTTAAAACTGAAAGTAAATAAACTTATTCTCGTGAAGAACACCAAACAATAATACGAAAAACACGAAGCCCGAATACAAAGACCATCTTACCATAATTGGCTTCGATGCAATAGCTTCTATAATATTGCGCTTTGAATGCATGTGCTCTATTATTAGCAATCCAATAACCATTAGGATTCCAAACAGCACTTCATTACTTTTCAATATATAGGCAATTGCTTCACTCATAGTGCTAAAGTCCAGAGAGTTCTTTAAAAGCAGCAAACTATCTGCAAGACTATTTGCCCTAAAGAAATACAATGATACTGTTACAAGTGAGAAGGTAAATAATAATCCAAGAGTATTTTTTAACGTGGCTGACTTGCTTATTCCCGTGTAATCATAAAGACTGGTTCGTGCCTTTTCAGTTATTGTTTCAAGCACAAGCATCACACCATGAATGAGCCCGAATATAACAAATGTCCATGAAGCGCCATGCCATAAACCCATAAGAAGGAAAGTGATAACCAGATTACGGTAGAACAAATGGTACTTAACCTGATTTCCCTTGATATATGGAAGTGAATACAGCACATAATCACGGAACCATGTAGTTAATGATATATGCCAACGGTTCCAAAAGTCCCTAAGTGACGTTGCTGTCATCGGACGATTGAAGTTAATCATCAATTCATACCCGAGTATTCTGGCTGAACCTCTTGCTATATCAGTGTAGCCTGAGAAATCACTATAAAGTTGGAAGGCAAAAAGAACTGTTGCAAGTATTATAGTGATACCGGCATGTTGTGAAGGATTTTCATAAACGTAGTTAACAAACATGCCAAGTCTATCAGCTATCACAAGCTTTTTAAAGAAACCCCAGAGCATAAGTTTTAACCCGCTTACCAGTCGTTCTTCACTAAATTTAGCAGGCTTTTTAATTTGTGGTAATAAACTTGTTGATCGTTCAATTGGTCCGGCAACCAGTTGTGGGAAGAACGATACATATAAGGCAAACTTACCAAGGTGTCTTTCAGCAGGAGCGTTATTACGATATACATCGATGGTATAACTAAGCGACTGGAAAATAAAGAAAGATATTCCTACCGGCAGCAGTATATCCCAGATAGGTGACGATACATTGGAATTGAATGCTCCAAGTACGTCATTAACACTCTGTGTGAAGAAATTCAGGTACTTGAACCCTGCAAGCATACCAATATTGACGATAATGCTTAGGGCTACAAGAAATTTTCTTTTCTTTTTTTCCTTCTCTTTTACCAGTTGCAATCCGATGAAGTAATCAACAAGGGTGGTAAACATTATAAGCAACACATACTCAGCTTTCCAGCTCATGTAAAAAGCATAACTGGCTATGAGCAATAGCACCCACTTCCATTTATCAGGTATGCTGAAGTAGAGCGCCACTACTGCAGGAAAAAATATAAGGTATTCTATAGAATTGAAAAGCATGAAATATCCCCTGTTTCGGGTGCAAAATAAAGCATTTTCCGTTAATTAACTACGTATTGAAGGATATTTCCCTAATTTTACAGCCTGATAATCTTCTGTTTACATCGTCCAGGCACTCAAAAGTCGTCAGATGGTATCTCTGGCTCGACTGCAACACTTTTACTTTTGGCTGGCTGGTATTCAGAATGTTATTAAAGAAAAAGTCACAACCACTATTAGCTACAATTCCTTCAATGCAAGATAAACCGTTCTTCTTCATTATTGGCCGTCCAAGGTCGGGTACTACCCTACTGCGATTACTCTTTGAAGCACATCCTAATCTGTTGTTACCCCCTGAAAGTCCTTTCATCATCATCTTGTACAAGAAGTATGAGAAGATCACACATTGGAATGAGTCAGTAATAGAGGAATTTGTAGGAGACCTTTTCAAGGTTAGGTACTTTGATAAGTGGTTAATAGATAAGAAAGAGCTTTATGAACACCTCTTGAAGTTTAAAGGTGAAGCATCTTTCAAACAAATGGTAATGCAGGTGTACCATTCATACCTCTCAGTGTATGAAAAGAAGGAGATCACCATGATTGGCGACAAGAATCCTATGTATTCACTATACGCCGACCGGATTCATAAGCTCTTTCCCGAATCAAAGATCATCCATATAACCCGCGACTACAGAGATAATTACCTGTCGCTTGTTAATGTCAACTTTGAGGTGCCTATTGTTCCGATTGTTATTTACCGGTGGAAGTATGCACTCCGAAAGATGTGGAAACTTAAAAAGAAGAATCCCGGACTTATCTACTCCATACGTTACGAAGATCTGGTAGCTGATCCTGAACATCATTGCCTCTTGCTCTGTGACTTTCTGGGAATTGAGTTTGATCCTTCAGTGCTTTCATTCTATGAGAAGAAAAAAGACGTCCAGAAGGCCTATCAGGGTACTGAAGATATCAGCCATATTCATAAGAGCCTCTTTAATCCAATCTCTACTGAGCGAATGAATAAGTGGCAAACTGAAATGACACCAAGGCAGATTAAAGTTGCCGATCTAGTGATGGGTAAAACAGCAGAAAAGGCAGGCTACCAGAGAATGTTTCCAAAATTCAGTCCGGGACTTTACTTATGGATTATGCCTTCCCTTATATATGCTTCTTTAATGTATCGCCTTATTATGCTTGGTGATCACTTGCCATACGGTATGAGGAATTGGCTCAACAAAAGGCTCGGCATTTTCTTAAAAGTATATTGGAAATTCAACCAGAGAAAAGTAAAACCTATTTAAGCGGTAATAGCTTAGTTTATGCATACTTGATGAAACGGGCACATTAATTCTGCCTGCATAAAATTCTATTATTGAAGCAATGCATACAGACTAGTTTCAGATGTATTTCTCTGATTATGAACCCAAATACCAGAAAAGACATTGAAACAATCTGAATTACAATAATTTACCAATTTTTTCAATGCTTCATTTCTTTTCCTATTTTTGCACGTTAAATTGCATTGCCCCCTTTTATGAGCCTGACTAATTTCCTGAACGATAGTATCACAACAGTTGATACATTCAACTATACACTGCCCGAAATCCTGCAAACGCGTGCACAGTACACGCCTGACAATACCGCATTCATATTTCTGAAGGACGGTGAGGATGATGAAGAACGTATCACTTATCTGGAGCTTGATAGAGCTGCCAGGAAGATTGCTGCCGGATTAATAGCCTTGAACATGAAAGGTGAACGTGCGCTTATGCTTTATCCAGGGGGTATCGACTTCATAAAGGCTCTGTTTGGTTGCTTTTATGCCGGCATCATTGCTGTACCAGCCTATCCACCAAGGAAAAACAGGTCCGTTGAAAGGATAAAGACATTGGTAATTGATTCTGGAGCTAAGATAGTTCTCTCAATGGAAGATATCTTTGCTAGCTGTGAAAGGTCATTCTCTGATCTTGATGATTTAAGAAACCTCAATTGGATATTAACTGGCAATATCCCTAATAACGAGGAAGATTTTCCATATAGTAACATAGCAAAACCTGCCCCATCTGATATTGCGTTGTTACAGTATACATCAGGCTCAACAGGATTACCAAAGGGTGTTATGGTCACTCACAAAAACATTGTTAGAAACCTTGAGTTCATACGTCAAAGTTTTAATCTTAAACCCCAAAGTGTATCAGTAACCTGGCTGCCGAGTTTCCACGATATGGGACTTATTGACGGGGTATTAGGTCCTGTTTACAATGGCTATTTGGGTGTGTTATTGCAACCTGTAGCTTTCATTCAGAAGCCTTTAAGGTGGCTAAAAGCTATTGCCAAATATAAAGGTACCCACGGAGGTGCGCCTAATTTTGCTTTTAACCTATGTGTTGACAGCATTACTGAAGAAGAAAGAAGAACATTGGATCTGTCAACAATTGAGACCTTATATTGTGCGGCAGAACCTATCAGGAAAGAAACCTTTGAACGCTTTATACAGGTTTATAAAGATCATGGTATAAGAAAAGAATCTCTGTCGCCAGGCTATGGGATGGCTGAAACAACACTGATTATTTCTGGTCCAGAAGCTGGCAGAGGACCTGTATACTTATGTGTGTCGGGAAGTGCCCTTGAACGAAATCGTATTGTAACAACTGATCCGGACAATCCTGACTCACGTTATCTTGTAGGCGTTGGATACCCATGGATAGATACAAGGGTAGAGATAGTAAATCCTGATACATTAGAAGTATGTGGCAAGGATGAAGTAGGTGAAATCTGGGTGTCAGGCTCAATTGTTACTGCCGGCTATTGGAATAATGAAGAGATAACCAAGCAAACCTTTGGCGTTAAAATACCTGCCGGTGGGCAATCATCAGATGGTAGTAAAGACAGCTTGCAATACCTCAGAACCGGCGATCTTGGATTCATCCATGATGGAGAGATATATATAACAGGCCGCCTGAAAGATATGATTATCCTCCATGGCAGAAATTACTATCCTCAGGATATTGAGTACATTGCCGAGCATAGTCATCCGGCAATCAGACAGTCTGCAAGTGCTGCGTTTTCAATAGAAGTAGATTCAACTGAAAAGCTGGTTATTGTTGCTGAGGTTGAACGCTCCTATATTCGTACTCTTGATACAGAGGCTGTTTGTGACGCCATTCGCAATAATATTGCTGAAGAATTCGAACAACAGGTTTACGCCATTCAATTGCTGCGCACTGCAAGTATCCCGAAAACCTCAAGCGGAAAAATACAACGCAAAGCCTGTAAAGAGGGATACCTCAATAAAACGCTTGAAGTTGTTGGTGAATCTTTAGCCGAAAGCCCAGCGGGTGATATTAAAAGCAATGTTGATCTGGTTGCTATTCAAGCCTGGCTTATGGTATGGATACATCTTAAACTGAATGTTGCGCTTGAAAAGATTGACACCGGACGTATGATTTCAGCATATGGTTTAAATTCTTTAAAAGCAGTACAATTGCAACAGGACTTCCTGCAAAAGTTTGAGGTTAACATTCCTCCGTACATTTTCTTTGATAAGATTACGCTAGGAGAGTTAAGTGAAAAGGCATTTGCATTATACAAGGAGACAGAGAAAGTAAATTAATTTCCTAAATTTACGCTCGTTACCTACAAGGCTTGAACTCATAATTTCACCAGTGAAAACAAAATCACCATTAATACGACCTAAATCATTTTCAGGTGATATAATAAGTGTTTTTACGAGTAATGTGTTTTCACTGGTTGCCAACCTGCTTATTGTTGTACTGCTAACAAGGGTGCTTGGCCCTGAGGCTTATGGACTATATACAGCTATTCTGGTTATTCCCCTTCTTGTGGTTAGCTTCTTCCAGATGGGTATAAGACCTACCACCGTGTTTATGATAGGATCGGGGAAGTATGATAACAATCAGGTTGTTTCTGCAGTGATGTCAACCATACTGATCACCAGCACCGGTGGCATTATTTTCAGCGTAATAGCCTACCTGCTTATGTTTAAAACAGGCTACACTCCATTGCTTATAATTTTGGCAATTATGACTATCCCACTGCGACTGACTGCAATTTATGCCGGTGGAGTATTTCTGGGGAAAGAAGAGATCAAGAAAGCAAATGTTATGAATTGGTTTACGGCACTTCTTATGCTGGTGTTTGCTTTGGTGTTTGTGTGGTTATTGAAATTAAGGGTTAATGGTGCACTGCTTGGACTGATGTTGAGCAATCTTATTGTTTCTTCTTATGCTATTAGTTTGCTTAGAAAAGAGTACACTATCAAACTTTCATTCCAGAATCCCATCATCGAGCGTATGCTTAAACTCGGTGTAGTTTATGCAGTGTCATTTCTAATTATTCAACTTAATTACAGGATTGACATTTTGCTTCTTCAGTGGCTATCAAGTACCCGTGAAGTAGGGCTTTATTCCTTAGGAACTGCTGTTGCAGAATTACTTTGGCAGATACCTCTCGCAATAAGTATCGTGGTTATGACACGCAGCGCAAATGCTACAGATCAGGAAAAAATGAATGAAAGTACAGCACGTTTGTTAAGGCTGTCATTCCTTGCCGGCATTATGCTATCTGCCTTTATTTTTATCCTGGCTCCTTTTATCATCCCTCTTGTTTTTGGACATCAGTTTTCCGGTAGTATTTCAATAGTTCAAACTATACTGCCTGGTATAATCATAGTTATCATTTTTAGAATATTGGCCGGGCGATTATCAGGATTAGGAAAACCTCAGGTTGCTATTAAAGCATTTGTTCCTGCATTACTGATTAATGTAGCTCTCAACTTCTATTTTATACCTCTTTATAATGGTCTGGGAGCTGCCATTTCAACCAATATCAGCTACTTTGTAGGGTCAATAATCTATGTGAACGAGTATTGCAAAATTACCGGCACCCCATTCATTAGTTTGATTAAATACTCGACTGAAGACTTCGCTTTTATCAGGAAATTTATTCAAAAACGATAGGTTATTACTGTCTGAACACCCCTATTTTTTGTCTGATTTCTCATGGTAATTGGACAAAATCCACTATCTTTGCAGTCCTATTTTAATTTAATCTAAATTAGGCTTTAGAATAATATAGATGGAAAAAGATCCTAAAAATATAATTGACGAGGTAACCCAGAGTGAGTATAAGTATGGCTTCTTCACCGATATTGAAATGGATACAGCCCCTAAAGGGTTAAACGAAGATATTATCCGCTTTATATCGCTAAAAAAGAACGAACCCCAATGGTTACTTGAATTCCGGCTTGATGCTTATCGCAAATGGCTTGGTATGACTGAACCTACATGGGCTCATCTTCATCATCCTCCAATTAATTACCAGGATATCATCTACTATGCTGCACCTAAGAGGAAGAAGGAACTGAGCAGTTTAGATGAAGTTGACCCTGAATTGCTTGATACATTTAAGAAACTGGGTATTTCGCTCGAAGAACAGAAGCGCCTTAGTGGAGTTGCTGTTGATGCAGTTATAGATTCAGTGTCAGTTAAAACAACCTTTTCTGATACCCTCGAAAAAAAAGGTATTCTATTCTGCTCATTTAGCGATGCTGTACAGAAATATCCTGATCTGGTAAAGCAATATATGGGTAGCGTTGTACCATCGGATGATAACTATTTTGCGGCTCTCAACTCAGCAGTGTTTACTGATGGGTCATTCTGTTATATCCCTAAAGGTGTGCGTTGTCCCGTTGAACTTTCCACCTACTTCAGGATCAATGCCGCCAATACCGGTCAATTTGAAAGAACACTTATCATCGGCGACGAAGGAAGCTATGTTAGCTACATGGAAGGTTGTACTGCACCTATGCGCGATGAAAACCAACTGCATGCTGCTATAGTAGAAATTATTGCCCTTAAAGATGCTCAGGTAAAGTATTCAACAGTGCAAAACTGGTATCCGGGCAACAAGAAAGGTGAAGGGGGTATTTATAACTTCGTTACCAAACGTGGTATCTGCAAAGGAAACAACTCAAAGATATCATGGACACAAGTAGAAACCGGTTCAGCAATTACCTGGAAGTACCCAAGTGTGGTGCTTATGGGCGATAACTCAGTAGGCGAATTCTATTCGGTGGCTGTTACCAACAACTACCAACAGGCTGATACAGGATCAAAGATGATACATCTTGGGAAGAACACTAAAAGCACCATTATATCAAAGGGTATATCAGCGGGTTACAGTAACAATAGTTACCGCGGACTCGTGAAGATGACAAAGCGCGCAGAAAATTCACGTAATTTCTCGCAATGCGATTCACTCCTGCTTGGTGATAAGTGCGGTGCTCATACCTGGCCTTATATTAAAACTGAGAATAAATCATCAATAGTTGAGCATGAAGCTACAACTTCAAAAATATCAGACGATCAATTATACTATTGCAACCAGCGTGGAATAAGCACTGAAAATGCAATTGGACTGATTGTTAACGGCTATGCCCGTGAAGTGCTTAAGCAACTTCCTATGGAGTTTGCTGTTGAAGCTCAAAAACTGCTTGCCGTTAGTTTGGAGGGGAGTGTTGGGTAAAACTAAAAGGCTAAAGGCTAAAGGAAAAGTGGGGTTTGTTGATTGCTGAATGCTGATTGCTGAATGCTTTATGAAATTATTAAAATAAAAAAGATAAATGCTTGTAATTAAAAACTTAAGGGTGGCCATTAATGGCAAGGAAATACTAAAAGGTGTTAACCTTGAAGTTAAGCCTGGTGAAGTTCATGCTATTATGGGGCCTAATGGCACCGGTAAGAGTACACTTGCTTCGGTTATTGCAGGACGCGATGTGTATGATATTACCGAAGGTGAAATATATTTCATGGGCAAGGATTTAACCGAACTGTCAGTTGAAGAAAGAGCATCTGAAGGTATATTCCTTGGTTTCCAGTATCCAGTTGAAATACCCGGAGTAAGTATTACAAACTTCATGCGCACAGCCGTTAACGAGCAACGTAAGTATAAAGGACTTGACCCAATGCCTGCAGGTGAATTCCTTGCTAAGATGGAAGAAAAGAAAAAGCTTCTTGACATACAAGCTAAGCTGGCTAACCGCTCAGTAAATGAAGGCTTTTCAGGTGGTGAAAAGAAGAAGAATGAAATCTTCCAGATGGCAATGCTTGAACCTAAGCTTGCTATCCTTGATGAAACTGATTCAGGTCTGGATATTGATGCCCTGAAAATTGTGGCCAACGGAGTAAACATGCTCAGGCGCCCTGATAATGCCTTCCTGGTAATCACGCATTACCAGAGGTTACTTGACTATATCGTGCCTGACATTGTGCATGTTTTGTATGATGGAATGATTGTTCGTACCGGAGGAAAAGAGCTTGCAATTGAATTGGAAGAAAAAGGTTACGAGTGGATCAAAGCAGGTTTGGTATAAAAACCGTTATATCTTATTATGGAAGAAATTTCAGTTATAAACATAAAAGAAGCTTTAATACAGCACTTTCACGATAACATGCAATTCATCGGCAAGGTTGACAGCCCCCGTATTGCGGATATTCGTCAGCAAGCTATTGCAACATTCAGTGAGCTCGGCTTTCCTGATATTAAACAGGAAAAGTGGAGGAATACTGATCTGAGCAAGGTGCTTGAACGGTCGTATTCATTTTCCGCAACACCACAGCCTCAGAATGTTAATGTGGATGAATTGTTTAAGTGTGAAGTACCCGGCTTTGATACCCAATCAGTTACTGTTCTTAACGGATGGTACATGAACGGTGGAAAAATGCTCACCACTTTAGCCAATGGAATGGTGGTTGGTAGCCTCAGAGCCGCATTCGAAGCTTTCCCTGAATTAATTGAGAAGCACTATGCAATGTACGCTGATCATAAAATTCATGGACTAAGTGCACTCAATACTGCAATGGCAATGGATGGCGTGTTCATATATGTCCCTGACAATGTAGTTGCAGAGAAACCTCTACAAATGGTGAGCGTGATCAACATGAATGAAGATTCAATGATACAGCTTCGCAACCTTGTAATACTCGGCAAGAACAGTAAACTCACCTTGGTGCAGTGCGATGACTCTATTGATGACCACAGAAGCTTCATTAATACGGTATCGGAATTCTATTTGGCTGATAATGCTCATTTGGATCATTACAAACTTCAGAACAAAAACGACCGCTCAACGCTGATTAACAGCAGTTGGTTTCACCTTGAACGAAGTGCGAACCTCTCAAGTAACGGCATAAGCCTTAACGGTGGATTCATACGCAATGAATCATACGCAACTCTTGCAGGTAGTGGTTCACATGCTGATCTGCTTGGTTTGTACCTCATGGATCGGAATCAGCACATAGATAACCAGATATTTGTTGACCATGCTTCACCTGATTGCACCAGTAATGAGCAGTTTAAGGGTATACTTGATGATCATGCCAGTGGTGTTTTCAACGGACATATCCTCGTTCGTAAAGATGCCCAAAGAACCAATGCATACCAGAACAACAAGAATATACTTATATCTGACAAAGCAGTCATTGATACCAAACCATTCCTTGAAATCTATGCTGACGACGTAAAATGCAGTCACGGTGCAACCATCGGCCAACTTGATGAACAGGCCATGTTTTACCTGCGCTCACGCGGTATTTCATACGAAAACGCACGTATGCTGTTAATGTATGCTTTTGCAGCTGAGATAGTTAACAAGATATCAATTGAGCAATTACGTAACCGTATTGATGATCTGGTGAAAAAAAGGTTACGCGGAGAGTTATCCATTTGCGACCAATGTGTGTTACATTGTAATGCCCAGGAACAACGAGTGGCCTTTAAGATTGACATGAGCCGAATATAAACGATAAAAAAGCACAGGTTGAATGGAAAAGCAGTTGCAGTTATTCGATCCGATGATCATCCGTAAGGATTTTCCCGTTTTATCTCAAAAAGTAAATAACCAACCACTGGTATATTTCGACAATGCAGCCACTACACAGAAGCCGCAGATTGTTGTAGATGCCCTTACCAACTACTACCAGAATTACAATGCCAATGTGCACCGGGGTGTACATCATTTAAGCCAGGTAGCTACTGCCGCTTTCGAAGAATCACGTGATACAATAAGACGTTACATAAATGCTGCATATACTCATGAGATCATACTCACCCGCGGAAGCACTGAATCAATAAACCTCGTTGCCTCTACCTGGGGACGACAGAACGTGAAAGAAGGTGATGAAATTCTGATCACTGAACTTGAACACCACTCCAACATTGTTCCATGGCAAATGCTGTGTGAAGAGAAGAAAGCAAGGCTAAGGGTAATACCTATTAATGATGACGGAAGCCTGAATATTGATGCATTCCATAACTTGCTCAACTCAAAAACAAAGCTATTAGCCATAACACATGTTTCAAATTCACTGGGAACCGTTATACCGTTAAAGGAGATAATAAGCGCAGCACATTCAAACAATACACTTGTACTGGTCGACGGAGCACAGGCACTCTCACATCTGAAGGTGGATGTTATTGACCTTGATTGCGATTTCTATGCCTTTTCAGCCCACAAAGTATATGGCCCAATGGGTATTGGTGGTTTGTACGGTAAAGAGAAGCTTCTTAATGAAATGCCTCCATACCAGGGTGGCGGTGAAATGATAAGCACTGTATCGTTCGAGAAGACCGTATACAACGAATTGCCTTTCAAGTTTGAAGCAGGCACCCCAAATGCAGGAGGTACAATAGCATTTGCTTCTGCTCTTAATTACCTGAAAGGATTGGGAATTGATGCTATAGAAGCTTATGAAAAGGAGCTTCTTGACTATGCTACCCAAAGGCTGCTGGAAAAATCCAATATCCGCATAGTAGGAACCGCACCCGGTAAAGCTGCCATAATTTCATTCCTAATCGATAAAATTCACCCTTACGATGCCGGTACAATACTTGATCAGATGGGAATTGCTGTTCGTACCGGCAACCATTGCACCCAGCCTTTAATGCAACGCTTTGGAATACAAGGAACAATAAGAGCATCACTTGCGTTTTACAATACTAAATCAGAAATAGACAGCCTGATTAATGGGATTTCTAAAGTAGAAGAGTTATTTTTGTAATTGCTAATCACTAATTACCTGATAATGAAGATAGAAGAAACATCCGATACAATAATCAATGAATTCGATAGTTTTGACGATTGGATGGATAAGTATAATTATTTGATTGAACTCGGCAAGTCACTACCAATGATTGATGAGCGATACAAGGTTGAAAGTAACCTTATATCGGGCTGCCAGTCGCGGGTATGGTTACATGCTGAATTCGACGGAAAGCTTGTATACTTCACCGCCGACAGTGACGCTGTAATCACCAAAGGCATTGCCAATTTGCTTATCAGGGTTTATTCCGGGCATTCACCTCAGGAAATACTTGCTGCATCAACTGAATTTATCAAAGAAATTGGCCTCACTGAACACCTGTCGCCAACCCGCTCAAACGGACTATTGTCAATGATCAAACAGATAAAGATGTATGCATTGGCTTATAAGACTATGCAAGCTATTGATAACTAAATAGCATTATATTAACAGACAATCTGTTAATAATCAGACAGTATTAAGAACCAACCTGACGTTCTGTTGATAAACAAGCAGCTTAAAAAAACAGTTCTTAATTTAAGATTTACTCATGTGTCTTTAACTTTCTAAGACTGAAGTAATACGAAATTTAAATCACCATGCTGGATAACATAATGAATACAAACCACCATAAAACTCAGGAATATAGCAACCGCATCATTGAAAGGTTAAAGGGCATTTACGACCCTGAAGTACCTGTTAACATCTATGACCTGGGGCTTATATACGATATTAGCGTTGATGACAACACTGTTGCCCATATCCTTATGACCCTCACAGCCCCCAATTGCCCGGTTGCTGAATCACTCCCCGAAGAAGTGCAAATGAAAGTAGCAGCCATCCATGGACTAAAAGGAGCAGAAGTAGAAATTACCTTTGATCCCCCCTGGGATCAGGACATGATGTCAGAAGAAGCCCAACTGGATTTAGGGTTTTTGTAAAAGACTCGATCGTGACTTTCACCTCCCCCCCACTGTTTGTAAGTCATGCCACCTGTTGAAGTAGCGGAAGCAAGGTTGCCATGCTTATCCAACGCCACGGCACCAACCGTTCCTTTTCTGCCTTCTTTTTCCAACCTCTGTTTAATACGCTGATATTCTATATAAGCCTTATCAGAATCAAAATAGTTGTTATCGACTATTTCCAGTCCATACATTCTGGCAAATTCATTCGCACCATTTCCCGAGAGGATCACATGAAATGATGAATCCATAACCAGCCTTGTAAGTATCTGCTCACCGGCTTTTAATGCCTCATTCAATTTATCTGCGTAAGCCTTTGACTGTAATGGATTCATCTCATCACCAGCCACATTACCAGCACCACCATGAATTACCAGAACGTACTTGTTTTGGGCAATGATGTTAGTTGAAAGGAACATTAAGGCCCATAAAAACATAATTATCTTGCTCATAAACTATAAATATTTTGTATCTGTGAATTTAAAACATTTGTCTGATATCAATCACCCCAAACAAGTCGGCACTCGTAACCAAAATAATAACAATGATGAACCACCTTATAAACCC
>JAGXGB010000015.1 GCA_024636955.1 Bacteroidales bacterium | reverse complement strand
AGTCTCATTATGTTAGTAGTATTATTCAGAATTCTACATAAAGAAGATATACTATTCAGAATATATACTGAGAAGAATAAGAATATTTATTACTTGTTAGGGTTTTTACCGGAAAACATTAGGGATAACTACGTTAAAACTCCCTACGAGAATAATGGAGTTGGAACGGTTTACATTCTTACAAACAAATATCAAAACGGAAGCTACGTTATATACGACGACACAAAAGAAGTAGACTTTTTGGTTGCTTATCCTCCTTCATTAATATATAGGCCCAAAGAACTTAAGAATGTGCCAATTAGAAACTTTGTTTCCTATATGGTAAATCTTGACGTGTTTAACAGATATATAACGGATTCTCAAATAAGAGATAAGGAGCTGATTAAAAGTAAATATTTTGAGTTTATTGCAAGAGATAATGAAAGCTATCATATTATTCGCGACACATCTGATTTAACTTTTATAAAGAGGAACTTTACAGTTTTTTCTAACAGTGGTTCGACTAATGAGGACTTGAATCCGAATATGATTACAAATAATAAGAAAGCGGATTATTGCTGGTATATAAATATGGGAGTGGTTCAATTCCAATTTTACTTTGACAAGAATAAAATAGTTAAAGTTGAAAGCGATCGAATAGGTTATCTTGGTAATGAATTCATATCTATAATGTAGGCATTGTAATAAAGAGCAACGAGGAAAATAAGTGTAGTTCTGCGGCAACACTGCAATCACTCAAATAAATATTTTAAAGGTAATCATGATGGAGTTTTTATTTCCATCTTTTATAGTCAGTTCATTCATTTCATGGATAATGTTTTACTTTATAGCAGAATTACTTGAAGAGAAGGGTTATGAGACTTCATTTTTCTTTTTAGGTACTTTATTCACAGGAATGAAAAAATTATCTAAACTGGAAAAAAAGTATATTCCATTGTTCTATGCTATGATTGTAACTACACTTCTGCCTATTGTCGTATTTCTTACTACTCTTATTTATGAAATATGCATTAGTTTTTAAAGGTCAGAAAAGTTTTCTACCGCAATATTAGGTGCGGAAGATGGTAGTACGTTCCATTGCAAAACAAGCATCACAAGATGCACAAGAAGCTAGAGAGGGGTAGGATGTGGTCAATCATCCCCAGGTTAAAACCCGGGGATATTGGTTCACTCACCCCCGCGCCGAGGGAAGTCACATAAATTGGAACACACCCATCGAGGCGCCCGTTTTATACATCTGCCCAGTCATCCCGACGCCAGGAGGGATCTCATCAACTTGGAATACTTAAAGGACTTCACTACCAGATAACGCCAAACACGGAAGTAAAACAACGCCAAAGTCAGGAATTTGCTTGTTTAGCCTTTAGCCCTTAGCCTTTAGCCCTTAGCCTTTAGCCTTGTCACTAACCCCTAACCACTTTCTTCCTTTCTACTTTAGCCTTTAGCCTTTAGCCTTTAGCCTTTTTAACCACTTGTTCTTTAACTTTAATGTTCATACTTTTGATGCTTCTATCATCATCTGATTAATCATTATGGCCAAAAGAACAAAGCTCAATCCTTACCGTGTTGCTGTGCAGGTGGCAATACTGCTTTCACTGGTTTACCTCTTGGTAAGGCCTTATTTCGACCGTACTTATACTGCCGATTTTGAGGCGTATTGTCCTTTTGGAGGGTTGCAGGCTTTCTCGTCGTTTTTGGCCAATAATTCACTGGCGTGTTCAATGACTACTACCCAGATTTTTATGGGACTGGCGCTGCTGGTGGGTGTTATTTTTATGGCAAAGCTTTTCTGTAGTTACATCTGCCCCATTGGTACCTTTACGGAATGGCTTGGCCGGAAGGGGCGGAAGCTTAAGATGAATATTGACATAAAGGGTTTGCCCGACAGGCTGTTAAGGGTATTCAAATATGCTTTGTTGTTTGTAACATTCTATTTTTCAGTAACCAGCAGTGAACTGTTCTGCAAAACATTCGATCCTTATTATGCCATATTCTCGGGCTTCAGCAATGATGTAGTAGTATCATACGCCGTGCTGGCGCTGCTGTTCACCATTCCCGGTTCATTCTTCATCAGGCAGTTCTGGTGCAAGTATGCTTGTCCGCTGGGTGCTGCATCCAATATCTTCGCCTACAGCTTCGTCTTCATCGGGATAACCGGCGTGTACGTGCTACTCACCGTGGTTTTCAATCTGCCAATTGGTTGGATATGGTTACTGGCGGCACTTTCCATCGCAGGCATGCTGCTTGAAACTTTTAAAGTAAGAACCTTTGGGCTGTCGGTATTCAGGATCAACAGGAATGCAGATACCTGTACTTCATGCACTTTATGCGATAAAGCCTGCCCGATGTCGCTGAAAGTTTCAAGCCTCAGCAAGGTTGCCGATGTTGACTGCCACCTTTGCGGCGATTGCGTTGCCGCGTGCCCGGAGAAGAATACGCTGAAGCTCACCAGCCTTGGTTTCAACAGCAAAGGCAACGAGACTGAACCTGCGAAGCGTTCCCTTTTATGGCTTCCCGCTGCCGCGATAGTTGTGTTGACGATTGGTGGTTTGGCTTTCGCCGAAAAAATACACATTCCAACCATCAGCATGAAGTGGGGGAATGAGGCTCAAATGGCCGATGCAGGTGTGTATGAGCAGAGTGGCCTGACCAGCATTAAATGCTTTGGCAGTTCAATGTCGTTTGCCAACCACATGAAGGAAATGAACGGCGTGCTTGGGGTGGAAACCTTCGTGGGCGATCGCACGGTGAGGGTGTATTACGACAAGGCGGTGAACACTGCAGAAGATATAAAGAGCGCAATATTCACCCCGGTGAAGCGGTTGTATGCATCGCCACCGGCAGAGCTCAGGAATATTGCCGTTTGCGAGGCTGCTATTGACAGGTTCTTCGACCCCAATGATGCAGAGTTGCTAAGCACCCGCTTTTCGCAGAACAAAGGAATACTGGGCATGCAAACCCTCTTTGGCGAACCGGTGCATACCATCATATACTATGATCCCAAACTGATTACCCTTGAAAAGATTAGTCAACTCATTGAAGAGAAAAAGGTTGTATGGACTATAGATGGTGAAGAGTTTGCCGCCAACACAGCCTTTGAAGTAGCCTCCATTGCCGCTGTTGCCAACATGCCCATGAGTGAATACCTCACCCGCATGTATGAGCCTGTGAGCATGACCTTCAACTCCTTTGAAACCTTTACGCCTGACAAGCTTGAGGTTATAGAATATCCCTTTGCCGATGCCTCTGATCCGGCACTAACTGACATGCCCTGGTACCTGTTGAGCCATGTGAGTAATAACAGGGGGGTTGTGGGTTTTGAAACCATAGCGACTGATGAAGGATTCATAATACAGTTAACAATTGTGAAGGGAAAAGTAAGCAGCGAAGAGCTGACAAAGTTATTGAATGCTGATAACCTGAATGTTCACTTGAGTGATGGAACCACCCAGGTGCTTGAGAATCCTTATAGTTTCTAAATTAGATCATAATCTGGACAAACATACCTTCCACAAAAATAAAAAGTTGCTATCATGAAATATCTTATTACACTTTCTATCATTCTAATTACTTCGCTCTTAACCCAGGCTCAGTTTGTTTGGCAATACCCATTACCACAGGGAAACACTCTAAGGTCAGTACATTTCTGTGATTCAGTCAATGGTTATTCGGTCGGTAACAATGGTACAATACTTAAAACCGATGGTGACTCAGAATGGACAATTATGAAAAGTGGAACAACTGAAGATTTAAACGCTGTATGGTGTCTTGATAATCATACTGCAGTAACAGTTGGGAACAGGGGTCTGATTTTGAAAACAACAACCGGAGGACAAACCTGGTCAGACATGTTTTTTGCCAACAATACCTGGTTCTTTTCAGTCTTCTTTGCTGACAGTGATACGGGGTTCGCTGTAGGAACTGATGGGGTTATTTTGAGGACGAAGAATCAAGGTAATACATGGCAGCAATTTGCTTACATCACTGATGCTGACCTAAACTCCGTTTACTTCCCTACGCTTGATACAGGATATATTGCCGGAGCAGGATGGGACGGCGGTAAAATATTAAAAACCACGGATTGTGGTTTAACATGGAGTCTTATTTATGAAACACAAATCGGCTTGAATGCCATTTCCTTTACTGACGGTGAAACAGGATATGTAACGGGTGGTGATGGTAATGGTAATATAACTATGAAAACTACTGATGGAGGATATACATGGGAACCATTATCAAATGGATCATATTACCGAAGTAATTCCATTTGCTTTACAGATGATTTGAAAGGATTTAAAGTGGGTGAAAATGGTTCGTTTTTATCCACTAATGATGGTGGTGAAACATGGAGTAATGCAAGTTATCTTCCTTTTAGGAATTGGAATTCAGTATGGTTCAGGGATCATAATTTTGGTTATGCAGTTTCAAGCATGGGCACTATGGTTAAAACAATTGACGGAGGTTTAAACTGGTCAATGATCTCAATGTCACTTACTGATGGCGCAATTTCTCATCTTTCATTCCCTGATAACAATACAGGCTATGCAGCCGGTGACGATGGAGTGCTTTTAAAGACAACAACCGGCGGTACACAATGGCAGCTAAAAAACAGCCAGACAACCGGTGATATAGATGCATTATGTTTTACTGATGCCAATACAGGTTATTATTTTGATGACAATGGATTGATTATGAAGACTATAGACGGAGGTGAAACATGGACTTCTATAGGTAATTTTGCTATGGGATATCTTGACATGTGCTTTACTGCAAATGACACCGGATACATTGGGGGTGTTTTTGGTATGCTTGATAAAACCACTGACGGAGGAATTACCTGGCAATCATTATCACTTGACCTGCAATATAACATATTAACTATGCATTTCCCTACTACTCAGATTGGTTATGTTGCCGGACAGGCAGGCAAGATGTCAAAAACAACCAATGGTGGGGCAACCTGGTTTCCTGTATTTACAGGTACTACAGAATACATTAGTGTAGTTTACTTCATTAGTCCCTTGGTTGGATTTGTGGGAACAACGGAAGGAACTATACTGAAAACAACAAATGGAGGGAATTCATGGATGAATTATGGTTCGGGAAATTATTTCTCCATAGAATCAATATACTTTGCAAATGACAATGTGGGTTTTATTTCAACCTCAGGCGGTATTGTCTTGAAAACCAAAGATGGGGGAGTAACCTGGGAAAACCTTGCAACAGGAACTGAAAATAGTATCCATGCAGTTTGGTTCAAAGATGAGAACAATGGTAATATAACCGGCAGTTATGGAACCATAATGTCCACAACCAACACAAGTGTTTCCGTAAATTATGAGGCATTACCGGGCTCAGCTTTTACAATTTTCCCTAATCCTGCCATGGATTATTTTTATGTAGTTTATAATGGAACTGAGCCGGTTGAAACAACTATAACACTTCTTGACCTCAGTGCAAAAGTTATCACTAAGCAGTGTTTTAATAATCAACATAAAATGGAACTTAGAGTCGATCATCTCAACCCTGGCATATATGTGTTAAGGATCGGGTCAAAAGGCAAAACTGAGTTTAGAAAGATCATTGTACTATAAATACTCATTTACAAGATAATTTTTTACCTTTGCACAATCACCACGGGATGTTAGCTCAGTTGGTTCAGAGCATCGCCTTGACAGGGCGGGGGTCACTGGTTCGAGTCCAGTACATCTCACTTTCCAATCTACACTTATGAAGAAAATCACTTCGATTGCAACATTGCTTTGCATACTGGTTATTTCAACAACAGCATCGGCTCAAAACGGTACTAAGAATTTCACTCTTGAAGATGTGCTTAGAAAAGGGATCTTCAGGGCTGCAGGCATTCAGGAAGTTAGATCAATGAGCGATGGATTGCATTACACGGTGCTTTCTGACGACAATACCAACATTACCAGGTACTCCTACAAAACAGGGGAGGCTGTTGGCAAGATAGTAGACATAAAGGATGCAAACAATGATGCCCTTACCATGATTCTGGATTACGAGTTTGCTGAAGATGAATCGTTGGTGCTGTTGCAAACCAGCATGGAGTTGATCTACAGAAGGTCGTTCAAGGCTGATTATTACATTTATAATGTAAAGGACAAAACCTTCAAGCCCTTATCAACCAATGGCAGGCAACAACTTGCAACGTTTTCGCCTGATGGAAAGAAAATAGCATTTGTTCGTGAAAACAACCTGTTTATCGTTGATCTGGAAACAGGCAATGAAATCCAGATCACAAGGGATGGTAAGCCGAATGAGATTATTAACGGTGCCCCGGACTGGGTGTATGAGGAAGAATTTGAGTTCAACAAGGCTTTTACCTGGTCGGCCGATAGCAGGCGACTGGCATATATGAAGTTTGACGAGCGCGGTGTTAAGATGTTCAACATGACGATGTTTCAGGGTGCGCGCCCATCAATGGATGAGAATGCACTGTATCCGGCAAATTCGCAGTTTAAATATCCAAAAGCAGGTGAAGATAATTCAATTGTAACGGTTCATGTTTACGATGTGGTGTCAGGTAATACAATTCGTGCAAACGTAGGTCATGAGAAAGATCAATACATTCCGCGGATTATGTTTACTAAGGAGCCTGAAATGCTTGCAGTGCTGAGGCTGAACAGGTTGCAGAATCATTTGGAAGTGTTGGGGACAAATGCCCGCACAGGCGAAAGTAAGGTGATTTATACCGAGGATAATAAGTTTTACATTGACGAAGGCAACTTTGATAACATCAGGTTTATGCCTGAAGGTGGCAGCTTTGTTATCACAAGTGAAAAGAGCGGATGGACGCACCTATACCTTTGTGATTACTTGAATGGGGCGGTTACCCCGATAACGCAGGGAGAATTTGATGTTACTGAGTATTACGGCTACGATCCTTCGAAAAAACTGCATTACTACCAGGCTGCGGCGATTAATCCTATGCAGCGCGAAGTGTATTCAATAAAAAATGATGGCAAGGATGCAAAGGCACTTACCCGTGATGCCGGTACCAACAAGGCTCAATTCAGCAGTTCATTCCGCTATTTTATACATACGCACTCGTCGGTTAATACACCGCCATTGTATGTGCTGAGCGAGGCAAACGGGAAGCAGATCAGGGTTCTGGAGGACAATAAAAAGCTCGTTGAGGGCCTTAAAGATTACAAATTCAACTATAAGGAATTCTTCACTTTCACTACCACCGAAGGCGTTAATTTGAATGCATACGCCATTTACCCGCCCGATTTTTCGCAGGATAAGAAGTATCCGGTAATAATTGATCAGTATAGTGGTCCGAATTCACAAAATGTGCTTAACAAATGGGGATTTGATTTCAATGATTACATGGCACAAGAAGGATATATGATAGTTGGCATTGATCCGCGAGGTACCGGTGGCAGGGGAGAGGCATTCAGGAAATCGACCTACCTGAATCTTGGCAAACTTGAAACCATTGACCAGATAGAAGGAGCAAAATACCTGGCTTCACTTCCGTATGTGGATGCTGACCGGATAGGGATATGGGGTTGGAGCTATGGAGGCTTCATTGCTGCTTCAGCCATGTTAAAAGGCGATGGCATTTTCAGCACCGGCGTTGCAGTTGCCCCGGTTACCAACTGGCGTTACTACGACAATATATACACCGAGCGCTTTATGCGAACCCCGCAGGAGAACCCAAAGGGCTATGATGACAATTCACCCCTGTTCTTTGCGGATAAACTCAAGGGCAACCTGCTCTTAATGCATGGCACAGCCGATGATAACGTGCATGTGCAGAACACCATGGAATTTGCTGAGAGACTTGTACAAGCCGGCAAGAAATTTGACATGATGCTCTACACCAACCGCAATCACTCAATTTACGGCGGCAACACCCGCATGCATTTGTTTAAAGAGATTGAGGATTATTTTAAGGAGAAGTTGTAGGAGAGAGTGGTTTAGTGCACCCTGTCCCGCAAGTCCCACAACAAAATATTTTTTCCCCAACTGTTGTATTAAGTAAAAACATTTTGTACTTTTGCAGCCCTTTAAAGAAAAATTGAATTCAATTTTACAAATTTAACAGAAAGAGAGAGTATTACATGATTATCGTACCCGTTAAAGAAGGCGAAAATATCGACAGGGCCTTAAAGAAACTGAAGAGAAAATTTGAAAAGACCGGTGTTGTTAAAGAACTCCGTGAAAGGCAAAAATTTACCAAACCTTCTGTAAAGAACCGTGAAGAAAAGTTGCACGCTATATACGTTCAACAACTCCACCAAGCTGCCGATCAATAAGCCACTTTTTTTAAGTGCGATTTAAGGAAGAAAGTTTTGCATTCTTGTAATAATGCGGTATATTTATCCGTTATTACATAAAGGCTAAGTTTTCTTCTTTTATTTTTATACATGGTAAGAGAAACTTTCTTCGACCACCTACAATACGAAAAGCGTTATTCATCACATACGATTGAAGCTTACAGATGTGATCTCTTACAGTTCAGTGAGTATCTGAAGCATACATACGAAGTTGAAAACGAAAATCAGGTTACCAGCGTCATGATACGGTCCTGGCTGGCTTCGCTAATAGAAGCAGGTAGGTCGGCCAGAAGTGTGAACCGCAAATTATCTTCCCTTAAAACTTACTTCAAGCATCTACTCCGGTTGGGTTTAATTGAAACAAACCCAGTTCGGTTGTCTACTTCATTGCGTATACCTGAAAGACTGCCATCGTTTGCTACCAAAAAGGAAATGGAACGTGCTTTGGATCCGCACACCAGAGATCGGGGCAGTAGGAATCAGGTTAATGGAAATCAGGGTTTAGGAAATCAGGGCACTGGGAATCCGGCTAATGGGCATCTGGCTAGTGGAAATCAGGGCACTGGGAATCCGGCTAACGGAAATCGGGACACCGGAAGTCCGGCTAACGAAAATCGGGACACCGAAAATCGGGACACCGAAATAACTTTTAGTAAGAGGCGGGATTTGATTGTGCTGGAAGTATTCTACAGCACCGGTATGCGGCTGGCAGAATTCGACAACCTGTTGATAAACGATATTGACTTTTACACTAAAACTGTTAAAGTTACCGGAAAACGCAACAAGCAGAGAATCATTCCTGTGAGTGAACTGTTAATCATTAACATAAAGGAATACCTTGCTATGCGGGAAAAAGTAGCCATACCGGGAGAAAATCATTTCATAATTAATGACAAGGGGATTAAAGCAGGTCGTGTTTTTATTTATAATTTAGTGAAGGATTACCTCACTCTGGCAGGTGTGACCGGTAGTAAGAGTCCGCATGTATTGCGGCATACTTTTGCCACGCAGATGTTGAATGAGGGAGCTGATTTGTATGCTATAAAAGAATTATTAGGTCATTCAAGCCTGGCTTCAACCCAGGTGTATACACATACCAATGTTGAAAAATTGAAATCTATATATAAACTAGCCCATCCCTGGGCGCAAACAAAGGAGGAATCATGAAAGTAAACATCACCTCGGTTAAATTTAAAACTGACCGGAAGCTCGAAGATTTTATTAATAGCAAAGTTGAAAAGCTTTCAAGCGTTTATGATGGAATTATTGGTAGTGACGTCATTTTGAAGATTGAAAATGGAGACGCAGAGAATAAAGTAGCCGAAATAAGGCTACAAATAAGAGGTAATGACTTGTTTGCAAGGAAGCAATCAGCAACATTTGAAGAGGCTACAGATACCGCAGTTGACGCTCTGCGTAAACAGTTAGATAAGCATAAAGACAAGTTCAAAAAATAAAAACAAGATTATCGCAAAAAAAAACCAAAAAGTATTTGTTGGTGTCAAAATAGTTTATACATTTGCAGTCCTTTTGAAAAGAAGGACTGCTCTTTTTTAAAGAGCTAAAAAAGATAATAGAAGTGAGCATCTCAGTGTAATTGCATAAATCACAAAAGCGCTGGAAAGAGTAAGAAATTATTGCCGATGTAGCTCAGTTGGCCAGAGCAGCTGATTTGTAATCAGCTGGTCGGGGGTTCGAATCCCTCCATCGGCTCAGTTCTTTGAATTATGAAGATTAAATAATTAGTACGGGGGGATACCAGAGCGGTCAAATGGGGCAGACTGTAAATCTGTTGGCGCAGCCTTCGGAGGTTCGAATCCTCCTCCCCCCACAAAACAAATGTAATGCAGGTTAAACTGTTTTACTTTGGCTATGCGGAAATAGCTCATTTGGTAGAGCGACAGCCTTCCAAGCTGTAGGTGGCGGGTTCGAGCCCCGTTTTCCGCTCAATCTGAATGCTGCTGATGAGCTTCATTGTGATACATGTTGGCTTCTTCAGACTTTTAAAGCCGACGTAGCTCAGTGGTAGAGCACTTCCTTGGTAAGGAAGGGGTCACGAGTTCAAGTCTCGTCGTTGGCTCAGATTTTTTTGTATTATGGTAAGTTTTAAAGAATTTACAAAAATTAACACATCAATTTAATATGGCAAAAGAAAAATTCGATCGTTCCAAACCGCACGTTAACGTTGGTACCATCGGTCACGTTGACCATGGAAAGACTACATTAACTGCTGCTATTACACTTTGCTTAGCTGAAAAAGGCTGGTCAGAGTTCAGGTCATTTGACTCAATTGACAATGCTCCTGAAGAAAAAGAGAGAGGTATTACTATTAATACCGCTCACATTGAATATCAAACGTTAACCCGCCACTATGCGCACGTTGACTGCCCGGGTCACGCTGACTATGTGAAGAACATGGTAACAGGTGCTGCCCAGATGGACGGTGCTATTTTGGTTGTAGCGGCAACAGACGGACCAATGCCTCAAACCCGTGAGCATATTCTTTTAGCTCGCCAGGTTGGTGTTCCCCGTTTGGTTGTTTTCATGAACAAGGTTGACCTTGTTGACGATCCTGAACTTCTGGATCTCGTTGAAATGGAAATCCGTGACCTCCTTACTTTCTACGGTTTTGATGGTGACAACTCACCTATCATTCGTGGTTCAGCTCTTGGTGGACTTAATAAAGAGCCTGTATGGGTTGAGAAGATCATTGAACTCATGGAAGCTGTTGATACATGGATACCTTTACCTCCACGCGATAGGGATAAAGACTTCCTTATGCCGGTTGAGGACGTGTTCTCAATTACTGGTCGTGGTACAGTTGCTACAGGTCGTATTGAAACAGGTGTTATTCACACAGGTGACCCAGTTGAAATCATTGGTTTAGATGCTGAGAAATTAAAATCAGTTGTAACCGGTGTTGAAATGTTCCGTAAGATCCTTGATACAGGAGAAGCTGGAGATAACGCAGGTTTGTTGCTCCGTGGTATTGATAAAGAGGCTATCCGCCGTGGTATGGTTATTGCCAAACCTGGTTCAGTGAAGCCACATAAAGAATTTAAAGCTGAGGTTTATATCCTTAAGAAAGAAGAAGGTGGACGTCATACTCCATTCCATAACAGGTACCGCCCACAGTTCTACTTCAGAACCACAGACGTTACAGGTGAAGTAATTCTTACTGACGGTGTAGAAATGGTAATGCCTGGTGATAACCTTACAATTACTGTTAAGCTTATTCAGCCGATTGCTATGTCGAAGAACTTACGTTTTGCTATCCGCGAAGGTGGTAGAACAGTAGGAGCGGGACAGGTAACCGAGATACTTGATATATAATACAAAAAATCACGGGATAAAGGTGTTCAATTGAGCGCCTTTATCTCTGCCATATTGAATACTTGGATTATGGCAGGGAGAAATCTCTGAGAGTAAAGATAACTCACACGGGTGTAGCTCAATTGGTAGAGTAGCGGTCTCCAAAACCGTTGGTTGGGAGTTCGAGTCTCTCCACCCGTGCAAAAAAATAAATGGTTAAATGGCAAAGACTAAGATTCAGGAATACATCAATGAAAGTTACGATGAGTTGGTGCATAAAACAACCTGGCCCTCATGGAGTGAACTCCAAAATAGTGCAATAGTAGTATCCATCGCTTCCCTTATAATCGCTTTTGTCGTTTATTTGATGGATATGTCTTTCCAAACTTTGTTGAAACAGTTCTACCTGCTGTTTTAATGAATAACCTGCTTTTTCTACTAATATATCAGTTGTTTGATATCAATCTTAACCAGGTGTCTGTATGAGTGATCAACTTAAAAAGTGGTATGTTATCAGGGCCATCAGCGGAAATGAAAAGAAGGTAAAACAATACCTTGAAAGTGAAATTTCGCGCCTTGGCTTACAGGATGTCATATCTCAAGTACTGATCCCGACTGAAAAGGTCTATCAGGTACACAAGGGTAAGAAAATCAGTAAAGAACGGAATTATTTGCCGGGCTATATACTGATTGAAGCGATTTTAACTGGTGAAATTCCGCACATTGTAAAAAGTGTACCGGGAGTATTAGGATTTCTTGGATCAAAGGGTGAACCCGTTCCCCTTCGACCTGCAGAAGTTAACCGCATATTAGGTAAAGTTGACGAATTAACAGAGCAAGGCGAAGAAGTCAGTGTTCCGTTTATAGTTGGCGAAACCGTAACAGTAATTGATGGGCCTTTTAACAGCTTCACCGGAGTGATCGAAGAGATCAATGAGGAGAAGAAGAAGTTGAAAGTTATGGTTAAAATATTTGGCCGTAAAACTCCTCTTGAACTGGGATTTATGCAGGTAGAAAAAGATTAAAGAACGGGAAGTGTGATAAATAACTTCACTAAGTAATCAACAATGGCAAAAGAAATAAGCGGTTTAATTAAACTGCAAATTAAAGGTGCTGCAGCCAATCCGTCACCACCTGTTGGACCTGCATTGGGTTCTAAGGGCGTGAACATAATGGAGTTTTGTAAGCAATTTAATGCACGTACCCAGGAGTCGGCAGGTAAATTATTACCTGTTATCATTACTGTGTATAAGGACAAATCATTTGATTTTGTCATCAAAACTCCGCCTGTAGCAGTTCAGTTGTTAGAAGTAAGTAAATTGAAAAGTGGGTCGGCTGAACCAAACCGTAAAAAAGTTGCTTCTGTAAATTGGGAGCAGGTTCAGGCAATAGCTGAAGCTAAGATGGTTGACTTGAATGCCTTTACGCTGGAATCAGCCATGCGTATGGTAGCAGGTACTGCCAGAAGCATGGGTATTACCGTGTCGGGCACTCCACCATTTGCTTACGATAAATAAACTAAACTGCCGGTAACGGCTGTAAATTGTTAAAAACAAATTCTTAACAATGGCTAAATTGACAAAAAAAAGGAAAGAGGCACTTGCAAAGTTCGATAAGAATGGCACTTATTCCCTGACTGAAGCCATAAAAGTGGTTAAGCAGATAAGTAACACTACTTTCGACAGTTCTGTAGATGTGGATGTACGCCTGGGTGTAGACCCGCGTAAAGCCAATCAGATGGTTAGAGGTACTGTTATGCTACCCCACGGAACTGGAAAGACTGTTAGGGTTTTGGTTCTCTGTACACCTGAGAAGGAAGCAGAAGCTAAAGAAGCCGGTGCAGATTATTATGGGCTGGATGAGTATATCCAAAAAATCAAGGAGGGATGGACTGATGTTGACGTTGTGATCACTATGCCTAGCATTATGCCTAAGGTTGGTGCACTCGGAAAAATTTTAGGTCCTCGTGGCTTGATGCCAAATCCCAAAACCGGAACTGTAACCATGGAAGTGGGTAAAGCAGTTACCGAAGCGAAAGCCGGTAAAATAGATTTTAAGGTAGATAAGTTCGGAATTATACATGCTGCTATTGGAAAAGTCTCTTTTGACGAAGCCAAACTCATGGAAAATGCGAAGGAATTGCTCCTAACTATTATCAAGCTGAAACCGGCCGCTGCTAAGGGTACATACATGAAATCATTATTCATGTCAAGTACTATGAGTCCGGGTATTCGTGTTGACCAAAAATCAATCACCGCGTAAGTTAAATCTGTGGACTTTCCTCGTAAAAAGTAGAAAACATCATGAGAAAAGAAGAAAAGAGTCAACTGATCGACACCCTGACAGAGCAGCTGCAAAACAGCAGTAACCTTTATATAACTGATATTTCAAATTTAAACTCTGAAGCATCCAGTAAATTAAGAAGGTTATGTTTTAAGAAGGATGTAAAGTTGATAGTGGTTAAAAACACATTATTGCGTAAAGCAATGGATCGTTCAGAAAAGGACTTTTCAGGACTATACGAAGCATTGAAAGGTGCTACTTCCATCATGTTATCGGAAGTTAATAATGATCCAGCTAAGCTAATCAAGGAGTTTCGTAAAACAAGCGACAAACCTATATTAAAAGGCGCGTTTGTTGAAGAAATGTCATTCCTGGGCGATAAAAGCCTGGATATGCTTATCAGCATTAAATCGAAAAACGAACTTATCGGAGACATCATTCTTGCACTTAAATCACCAGCAATCAATGTTATTTCAGCATTGCAATCAGGTGGCCACAAGTTGAGTGGTGTACTCAAAACCCTCTCTGAGAGGGAAGCCTAACACTTCATTAAGAAGTAAAGAAATCAAAAATATCGAGTAAGTAACTATCATAGTAAACATTTAAAAAACATCTATAAAATGGCAGACTTAAAAGCTTTTGCAGAACAATTGGTTAACCTGACTGTTAAAGAAGTTAATGAATTAGCCCAAATCTTAAAAGACGAATATGGTATTGAACCAGCAGCAGCAGCCCCAGTAATGATGGCAGGTGCCGGTGGAGGCGATGCTCCAGTAGCAGAAGAAAAAACCGCATTCGACGTAATCCTTAAATCTGCTGGTCAGGCTAAACTTGCAGTTGTTAAATTGGTGAAAGAACTCACAAGTCTTGGGCTTAAAGAAGCTAAAGAACTCGTAGACGCTGCACCTAAAGCAATCAAAGAAGGTGTATCGAAAGACGAAGCCGAAGCATTGAAAAAACAACTTGAAGAAGCTGGCGCAGAGGTTGAAGTAAAATAAGTAGACGGGATTAGCTCGCAATTATACACTCCAGGTTCTGTTGCTGCGCTTAAGCGAAGCAACAGAACTTGTTGTTCCCCGATTTGATATCGGGTTTAATTGTTTTAATTCTTGAGTATTATTTACTTAAAATTTCAAAACCTTGGCTTCAAAAAAAATAGAACGTATAAGTTTCGGAACCTCAAAAGTTCAGACTTCTTATCCTGATTTCCTTGATATTCAAATCAAGTCATTTCAGGATTTTTTCCAGTTGGAAACGAACCCTGAAAACAGGGCTTCTGAAGGTCTGTATAAGGTTTTCGCTGAAAATTTCCCGATCACTGACGCTAGGAACAATTTTGTACTCGAGTTTCTCGACTACTTTATTGACCCTCCCAGATACTCTATCGAGGAGTGCATTGAAAGAGGCCTCACTTATAGTGTCCCCTTAAAGGCAAAATTAAAATTATATTGTACTGATCCCGAGCATGAAGACTTTGAAACCATAATTCAGGATGTTTACCTGGGTATGATTCCATACATGACTCCTAAAGGTACTTTCGTGGTGAATGGAGCGGAACGCGTTGTAGTTTCACAGCTTCACAGATCACCGGGTGTTTTCTTTGGCACCAGTTACCATGCGAATGGATCGCAACTTTTCTCTGCCCGTATTATCCCGTTTAAAGGTTCGTGGATGGAATTCACTACCGATATTAATAACGTGATGTACGCTTATATCGACAGGAAAAAGAAATTACCGGTTACTACATTGCTTCGGGCTATCGGTTATGAAACTGATAAGGATATACTTGAAATCTTCAATCTTGCAGAAGAAGTGAAGGTTACTAAAGCCGGCCTTAAGAAAGTAGTAGGACGCAGGCTTGCTGCCCGTGTACTGAAAAACTGGATTGAAGATTTCGTTGACGAGGATACCGGTGAGGTTGTTTCTATTGAACGTACCGAGGTTGTTGTTGAACGCGAAATCACTATTGAAAATCAACATATAGATCAAATTGTCGATTCAGGTGCCAAGACTATTCTGCTGCATCGTGAAGACCCTGACAATATTGACTATTCAATAATTTTCAACACACTACAGAAAGATACAGCCAATTCTGCAAAGGAAGCTGTAGAGTTTATATACAGGCAGCTGCGTAATGCTGAGCCACCTGATGAAGAAACCGCCCGCGGTATCATTGATAAACTTTTCTTCTCTGATAAGAGGTATGACCTTGGTGATGTTGGACGTTACCGGATTAACAAAAAGCTTAGCCTCGATACTTCTAACGATACTAAGGTGCTTACTAAACAGGATATTATATCCATCATTAAGTACCTTATCAGTTTGATCAATCTTCGTACTGAAGTTGATGATATTGACCACTTGAGTAATCGTAGGGTTCGTACCGTTGGTGAACAATTATATAACCAGTTTGGTGTTGGATTAGCCCGTATGGCACGTACTATCCGCGAGCGTATGAACGTTCGTGATAATGAGGTATTTACGCCTATGGATCTGATCAACGCTAAAACGCTTTCTTCAGTTATCAACTCATTCTTTGGAACTAATCAGTTATCACAGTTCATGGATCAAACAAATCCTTTGGCTGAGTTAACTCATAAACGTAGGGTTTCAGCACTTGGACCAGGTGGTTTGTCACGTGAGCGCGCAGGCTTTGAAGTGCGCGACGTTCACTATACCCACTATGGACGTTTGTGTACTATTGAAACTCCTGAAGGTCCAAATATCGGACTGATTTCTTCATTATGCGTGTATGCTAAGATCAACAGGCTTGGGTTTATTGAAACTCCGTATAAGCGTGTTATTGATGGAAAAGTGGACCTTGCGGAAGATCCTATATTCCTGAGCGCCGAAGAAGAAGAAAACAAGATTATTGCACAGGCTACTACTGATATGGATGACGATGGCAACTTTATTAACGACCGTGTTAAGGTTCGTTATCTTGCCGATTATCCTATCATTGAGAAAGAGAAAGTTGACTTGATTGACATTGCTCCAAATCAAATTGCCTCTATTGCAGCTTCACTTATCCCGTTCCTTGAGCATGATGATGCCAACAGGGCACTTATGGGATCGAACATGATGCGTCAGGCAGTTCCACTGCTCAACCCCGAGGCTCCTATTGTTGGAACCGGTATTGAGAAGAATGTGGCGTTTGACTCCCGCGTTCTTGTAACTGCTGAGTCTGACGGGTTTGTTGAATATGTTGATGCAGCTGAAATCGTAATTCGTCATACCCGTTTAGAAGATGAAAAGCTTGTAAGCTTTGATGATGATGTTAAAAGATATCAGCTAACCAAATTCGCCCGTACAAACCAGAATACCTGCACTAACCTGCGCCCTATTGTCCGCAAAGGCGATAAAGTTAAAAAGGGACAGGTTCTTTGTGAAGGTTATGGAACAAGCATGGGTGACCTTGCTTTAGGCCGTAATCTTATGGTAGCATTTATGCCATGGAAAGGTTATAACTTTGAGGATGCCATCGTAATATCTGAAAAGGTTGTTAAAGAAGATATCTTTACTTCCATTCATATTGAAGAATTCGTTCTTGAAGTGCGCGACACAAAGCGTGGTGTTGAAGAGCTTACAAATGACATTCCAAACGTAAGTACTGAAGCAACCAAGGATCTGGATGAAAACGGATTGATAAGAATTGGTGCTGAAGTTAACGAAGGCGATATACTTATAGGTAAGATTACACCTAAAGGTGAAAGCGATCCTACTCCTGAAGAGAAACTCCTCAGAGCTATTTTCGGTGATAAAGCAGGTGATGTGAAAGATGCTTCTCTTAAAGCGCCTCCTTCAATGAAGGGTGTGGTGGTTGACAAGAAGTTGTTCTCACGCATGATTAAGGACAAAAAAGTTAAAGCTAAAGAAAAAGATGTAGTTAAGATACTTGATGATGAATTCACTAAGAATTCACTCGACTTGAAAACTAAACTTGTTGATAAGCTTACTATTCTTGTTTCCGGAAAATCATCACAAGGCGTTAACAATAACTTCAAAGAAGAGCTTATACCTAAAAAGATTAAGTTCTCACAGAAGATGTTAATGGGAATTGACTACCTGAATGTAAATCCAAGCAAATGGACTACTGACAAGGATGTTAACGACCTCGTTAAGACCCTGATTAACAATTATATTATTAAGTACAAAGAGATACTTGGTATTTATAACCGTAAAAAGTTTGTTGCTACCGTGGGTGATGATTTGCCTAATGGTATAGTTCAGATGGCTAAAGTATATGTAGCCAAGAAACGCAAGCTTAAAGTTGGTGATAAAATGGCTGGTCGTCACGGTAATAAGGGTATTGTTGCCCGTATTGTGCGTGAAGAAGATATGCCTTTCCTCAACGATGGAACACCGGTTGATATAGTTCTTAACCCGCTTGGTGTACCTTCACGTATGAACCTTGGACAGATTTACGAAACTGTACTTGGCTGGGCAGGTAAAAAACTGGGACTTAACTTTGCTACTCCTATTTTCGATGGAGCAAGTAATGTTATCATTAATGATTACATGGTTAAAGCAGGCTTGCCTGAAAACGGCCGTGTATACCTTTATGATGGTGGCACCGGTGAACGCTTTGACCAACCGGCAACTGTTGGGTATATTTACATGCTGAAGCTTCACCACATGGTTGATGATAAGATGCATGCCCGTTCAATAGGACCATATTCGCTTATTACACAGCAGCCATTAGGAGGTAAAGCTCAATTTGGTGGTCAAAGGTTTGGAGAAATGGAAGTTTGGGCACTCGAAGCTTTCGGTGCATCACACATACTTCAGGAAATCCTTACCGTTAAGTCAGATGATGTTATGGGTCGTGCCAAAGCATATGAAGCCATTGTAAAAGGTGAGAATATGCCAATTCCTGGTATCCCTGAATCATTCAATGTACTTGTACATGAGTTGAGAGGCTTAGGCCTTAACATTACTTTCGATTAATAAATTATTTTGCAACTAGCTGATGTTCCGATAACAAGGAATATAGTTAGTTGCAAAATTTAATTTTTCGTAGTTAATAAGTTATTACTTTATTCAACAACATATGGCTTTCAGAAAAGACAGCACTATTTCCAGCAATTTTTCCAAAATAACTATCAGCCTTGCATCGCCTGAGATGATCTTAGAGCGTTCAAGCGGTGAAGTACTGAAACCAGAGACCATTAATTACAGAACCTATAAACCTGAAAGAGATGGTTTATTCTGTGAAAGAATCTTTGGTCCGGTTAAAGATTGGGAATGCCATTGCGGAAAATATAAAAGAATTCGTTATAAGGGTATTGTTTGCGACCGTTGTGGTGTAGAAGTTACCGAGAAAAAGGTACGTCGTGAACGCATGGGACATATTCAACTGGTTGTACCGGTTGCGCATATATGGTTCTTCCGTTCATTACCTAACAAGATTGGTGCGCTATTGAACCTTAATACGAAAAAGCTTGACTCCATTATTTACTATGAGCGCTACGTGGTTGTGCAACCTGGCGTAATGGATGGGGTGATGCTTAAAGAAGATGTGAAAATTGAAAAAATGGCGTTGCTCACTGAAGAACAGTATTTTGAAGTTCTTGATGCTCTGCCAAAAGAAAACCAAAGTCTTGATGACGCTGACCCACAGAAATTTGTTAGCAAGATGGGTGCTGAAGCATTGTTTGAACTGCTCAAAATACTTGATCTCGACAAAGAGTCATTTGACCTGAGGCACAAGGCAAACAATGAAACTTCACAACAACGTAAAGCTGATGCACTGAAAAGACTACAGGTGTTTGAAGCTTTCCGTGATGCACAAAAACGTATTGAGAATCGCCCTGAATGGATGGTTGTTAAAGTTGTACCGGTTATTCCACCTGAACTAAGGCCCCTTGTGCCTCTTGATGGTGGACGTTTTGCAACCAGTGACCTTAACGACTTGTATCGCAGGGTTATTATACGTAACAACAGGTTGAAAAGACTTATAGAGATTAAAGCTCCTGACGTGATCATGCGTAATGAAAAGCGTATGCTCCAGGAAGCAGTTGATTCATTGTTCGACAACTCCCGTAAGGCTAATTCAGTGAAAACTGAATCAAACCGTGCACTTAAATCACTTAGTGATAGTTTAAAAGGAAAACAAGGCCGTTTCCGTCAAAACCTTCTCGGTAAACGTGTTGACTACTCCGGTCGTTCAGTTATCGTTGTAGGTCCTGAACTTAAACTTAACGAGTGCGGCTTGCCAAAGGATATGGCTTCAGAACTTTTCAAACCGTTCATCATCCGCAAGATGCTTGAGAGAGGTATTGTTAAGACTGTTAAATCAGCCAAAAAGATAGTTGACAGAAAAGATCCTGTTGTATGGGACATCCTTGAGAACATTCTAAAGGGTCATCCTGTAATGCTAAACCGTGCACCAACCCTTCACAGGTTAGGTATACAGGCTTTCCAGCCGAAGCTTATTGAAGGAAAAGCTATTCAGTTGCACCCACTCGTTTGTACTGCGTTTAACGCCGACTTTGACGGTGACCAGATGGCTGTTCATGTGCCGCTTGGAAATGCTGCCGTACTTGAAGCTCAGTTATTAATGCTTGCTTCACACAATATCCTCAACCCTGCAAACGGAGCGCCTATTACAGTTCCTTCGCAGGACATGGTACTTGGTCTGTACTATATGACCAAAGGACGTAAGTCAATACCTGAGAATCCCACTAAAGGTGAAGGCATGTCCTTCTATTCTCCTGAAGAGGTTATAATAGCTTATAATGAACGTGTAGTTGATCTGCATGCATACATTAAAGTGAAACTTCAGGTTAAAGAAGGAGGTAGCTGGGTTGAAAGAATGGTAGAAACAACTGTTGGGCGAATCATCTTCAATCAGGTTGTTCCAGTTGAATTCGGATACATAAATCAGTTGCTTACCAAGAAATCCTTACGTGACATCATAGGTGATGTGCTTAAGGTTACCGGTACTGCTAAAACAGCCCAGTTCCTTGATGATATCAAGAACCTTGGCTACACAATGGCTTTCCGCGGAGGATTATCATTTACTTTGAGCGATGTTAGTGTTCCTGAAGTAAAAGAAACCCTCGTTGCATCGGCCAACGAAGAAGTATTGGAAGTAATGAGTAACTATAACATGGGATTCATTACCAACAACGAAAGATACAACCAGATCATTGACATCTGGACACATACCAACTCAAGATTAACCTATACACTGATGGAGAATCTTGCAAAAGACAAGCAAGGCTTCAACCCTGTATATATGATGCTTGATTCAGGTGCCCGTGGTTCAAAAGAGCAGATTCGTCAGCTCTCAGGAATGAGGGGTCTTATGGCTAAACCGCAGAAATCAGGTGCTACCGGTGGTGAAATCATCGAAAACCCGATTCTCTCAAACTTTAAAGAAGGACTGTCAGTTTTGGAATACTTTATTTCAACTCACGGTGCCCGTAAAGGTTTGGCTGATACCGCGCTTAAAACCGCTGATGCCGGTTACCTTACACGTAGGCTTGTTGATGTAGCTCAGGATGTGGTAATCACTGAACCTGACTGCGGAACACTTAGAGGTCTTACAACTACTGCTCTCAAGAAAAATGAAGAAGTAGTAGAAACCCTTTATGACAGGATTCTCGGCAGGGTTTCATTACATGACATCTATCACCCACAAACAGGTGACCTCATTGTTAATGCAAGCGATGAAATAACTGAGGAAATAGCCAAGGTCATTGAAGAATCACCTGTTGACGGAGTTGAAATCCGTTCAGTATTAACCTGTGAATCAAAACAGGGAGTTTGTGCAAAATGTTACGGTCGTAACCTTGCAACTGCCCGCATGGTTCAAAAAGGTGAGGCTGTTGGAGTAATTGCTGCTCAGTCAATTGGTGAGCCGGGTACACAGCTTACACTTCGTACGTTCCACGTAGGGGGTATTGCTTCTAACCTTTCTATTTCATCAAAGATTGAAGCTAAATACGATGGTATTCTTGAAATTGACGAACTCCGTTTCGTGGAGTATGAAAGCGCTGATGGCAGAAAATACTATATCGTTATTGGTCGTTCAGCTGAAATGCGTATTGTTGACAAGAAAACAGGTATTATACTCGCTTCAGCTCACATTCCTTACGGAGCCAATTTATACCACAGGCAGGGAACAGAAGTGAAAAAAGGTGAGCTTATTAGTGACTGGGATCCATACAATGCTGTTATCCTCTCCGAAGTTCAGGGAAAGGTTGTATTTGATAATATTATTGAAGGTACTACTTATCGTGTTGAATCAGATGAGCAAACCGGATATCATGATAAGGTTATCATTGAAACCCGCCAGAAAGCCAAGAATCCGAGTATTCGTATCATTGGTGGTGACAGCTCTGACCTTAGGGTGTATGATATACCTGTAGGTTCACACATAGTTGTTGAAGAAGGCAAGAAGATCAAGGCAGGTGAAGTACTTGTTAAGATCCCGCGTGCTATTGGTAAATCAGGTGACATCACCGGTGGTTTGCCACGGGTAACTGAGTTATTCGAGGCACGTAATCCATCTGATCCTGCTGTTGTTGCTGAAATTGATGGTGTAGTATCATTCGGTAAAAAACTAAAGAGAGGTAACCGTGAGGTTATCATCAGGTCAAAAACCGGTGAAGAAAAGAGTTATCTCATTCCTACATCTAAACAGATACTTGCACAGGAAAATGACTATATAAAAGCAGGTACACCGCTTTCAGAAGGTGCAATGACACCAAGTGACATCCTTGCTATCAAGGGTCCGATGAAGGTTCAGGAGTACATTGTAAATGAAATCCAGGAAGTTTACCGCTTGCAGGGTGTGAAAATCAACGATAAGCATTATGAGGTAATTGTACGTCAGATGATGCGTAAAGTTGAAGTAGCTGACCCGGGTGATACTAAGTTCCTTGAAGGCGAATTGGCTAACAAGATCGATTTCCACGATGAGAACGATAGTATCTACGGTAAGAAAGTAGTAATTGATCCGGGAGATTCAATAATTATTAAACCTGGTCAGATAGTTACTGCACGTAAACTCAGAGATGAGAATTCAATGCTGAAACGCCGCGATAAGAAGCTAATTGAAGCACGTGATGCACAACCTGCAACTGCCAAGCAGCTTCTGCAGGGTATTACAAGGGCCTCACTGCAAACAAAGAGTTTCATATCAGCTGCATCATTCCAGGAAACTACAAAGGTTCTTACCGTTGCTGCAATCAATGCCAAGAGCGATGAGCTCTTAGGTTTGAAAGAAAACGTTATTGTTGGTCACCTCATTCCTGCAGGTACCGGATTACGTGAGTATCAAGACCTGATTGTTGGTTCACGTGAAGAATTCGAGAGATTGGAAGCTTCAAAAGTTGAAGAATTTTAACATTTAGGTTATCTTTGTTCAAATTATATTGTAGAGACGTGGTTTTACTACGTCTCTACAAATTTAATAAAGAGTGTAATTACGAATTTTAAAGAATCATACCATGAGTGAAAACAAGCAAAATCAGATCAACATAGAACTGAGCGACGAAATGGCAGAAGGAATTTATTCTAACCTTGCAATAATTACCCACTCAAACGCTGAGTTTATTATTGACTTCGTTAAAATGATGCCGGGTGTACCAAAGGCAAAGGTTAAGTCACGCATTATACTCACACCTCAGCATGCAAAAAGGTTGATGAATGCACTGCGTGAAAACATTTCAAAATATGAGCAGGTTCATGGCCCCGTTAAAGATAGCGAGCCAACACTTCCTTTCTCACTGGGAGGCCCTACAGCACAAGCGTAATAAATGCACAACTAAAAATAGGGTTGGTGTATTAAGCCAACCCTATTTCTATTGATAATGGTGTGATTTCCAACCCTATTTCTATGGATAATAGTTTGATTTCCAACCCTATTACTATGGATAAGAATGTGATTTTAGTATTCAGTGGAGTTCAGCATATCCTGGTCCATCATACCCAGAAAGGCTGCGCCAAATATTGCCATGAATATTATAGACAATACAATTGCAATTGCTATCATTATAAGAGTTGCCTTTGCCCAGTTAGATTTTGAAGGATTGGTATTACTACTGAATGCCCAAACAAAAAGCATAATAATACCTACCAGAGGTATAGCAGTGATTATAATGGTTATCAGCCAATCGCCTACACTAATTCTTTCATTATTAATGGTTTCTACTGTTTCCATATCGCTTGTTGGTTTGTTTAACTTACTTAGTTAAGGTTTATTTGTTAATTGGTTAAGGTTTATTTGTTAATTGGTTAAGGTTTATTTGTTAACTGGTTAAGGTTTATTTGTTAATTGAGTAAAGTTACAAATATTTGATTGAATTATTTTGGATGTAACTTTGCAACTTCTAATTTTTCCCTATTTATGGAACTGCTTTCATTTCTTTCCTCCGATTCAACCTTGTTTTCATGGGTTATTCTACCATTACTAATTTTCCTTGCTCGTATCAGCGACCAAACCATAGGCACCATCCGGCTTATCTTCTTATCTAAAGGATACAAGCACCTTGCACCGCTTTTAGGTTTCTTTGAAGTTATAATCTGGCTCATAACAGTTAGTCAAATCATGCAGCATCTTGATAACGTACTAAGCTATGTGGCTTATGGAGGCGGCTTTGCCATGGGCAATTACATTGGTATGGTTATAGAAGAACGACTATCAATTGGGAATGTGATGATAAGGATCATACCAAAGCTCAACTCCCAGGAGCTTATTAAATACCTGAGAGAAAACCGCTATGGTGTTACGGCAATGCCCGCCGAAGGTTCACAAGGTAGGGTGGATGTAATTTTTACTATCATTAAGCGGAAGGACATAGTGGATGTTGTTTCAATTATCAATAGATTCAACCCTAATGCATTCTATACAATAGAAGATATAAGATCAATAAAGGAGGGAATCTTCAAGCAATCAACTAAAAGCTCCATTTTTGATCACATCTCATTCCGTGTTATGAAGAACAAGTAATTTGTGTATTGATTTCATGGGCTTAATGGACTCATTCTCTCCCTCCATGTGAAGAACAATAAACATTATATACATCGATTCAGCAACTATTCCTTGTATCATTCTGGCTTAAGTTTTTAACTTTGCAGAATATAGTATTATGCGCCCGCAAATTGGGGCAGTCAAGGTTATTAACTCCCGGATATTTCAGTCCATATCAACAAAATCAACAATAATGAAAAATAAAAAGCTTGGTATTAACTCAAGAATGATTCACAGCGGTGAATTCGAAAACGCTATTGGTAGTGCAACTGTTCCCATCTACCAAACATCAACCTTCATTTTTGACAATGCCGAACACGGTGCCCGCTGCTTCTCAGGCGAAGAGGCCGGTTACATATACACCCGTATTGCCAACCCAACAATACATGCACTTGAAACCCTGGTTGCTGACCTTGAATCAGGTGTAAAAGGAATTGCCACAAGTTCAGGTATGGCAGCTGTAAATACAGTGTATATGGCATTGTTGAGCAAAGGCGACCACATGGTTAGTTCTGCTGCTGTATATGGCCCTTCAAGGGTGGTTATGGAACAGCACTGGTCGCGTTTTGGTGTGGAATCATCATTTGTTGATACCAGTAATATTGAAGAAATAAAAAATGCCATCAGGCCCAATACCAAGGTTTTATATATTGAAACGCCTGCAAATCCAACTATGGACATTACTGACCTGAAAGCTTGTGTTGAAGTAGCACATGCTAAAGGAATCATAGTAGTTGTTGATAATACATTCTGCAGTCCTTATCTTCAGCGCCCGATTGAATTAGGCGTTGATGTGGTATTACATTCCATGACCAAATTCCTTAACGGTCATGCCGATATTGTTGCCGGAATGATTGTTACCAAAGAGCTTGATATGGGGGCTAAATTAAGAAGCATGATGGTTACAATGGGATGCAATATGGATCCGCATCAGGCATATATGGTGATTCGTGGTATTAAAACACTGGGTATAAGGATTGAACGGGCACAGGAAAGTGCAATGAAAATAGCCCGTTTCCTTGAGGATCACCCCAAGGTTGACTGGGTTAGATACCCTGGACTGGAATCGCACCCCCAGCATGGACTTGCCAAAACACAAATGGATGGTTTTGGTTCCATGATAAGTTTCGGACTAAAAGGTGGTTTCGAGGCAGGTAAGGTGCTTATGAATAACATTGAAGTCTGTATACTTGCAGTATCATTAGGTGGCGTTGAAACACTTATTCAGCACCCGGCATCAATGACTCACTCAAAAGTATCAGCCGAAGCTAAAGCTAAAGCAGGTATAACTGACGGGCTGGTGCGTTTCTCTGTAGGTATTGAAGATGCTGAAGACCTTATAAATGACCTTGCTCAGGCATTAGATAAAGTTTAGTTGCAAATGTTAGGGGTGAACATCATAAGAACTTTACTTCTTAGTATTCTGGTTTTTACTACCCTGGGTTCCAAAGCCCAGAAAGTAGGACTGGTGCTTAGCGGAGGTGGGTCAAAAGGTGTCACCCATATTGGCGTTATCAGGGCTTTGGAGGAGGCTGAGATTCCTATTGATTACATTACAGGCACATCCATGGGTGCTATTATTGGCGGACTTTATGCTGCCGGATATTCACCCGATGAAATGGAGGCTTTGATTTCTTCTCCTGAATTCAATTACTGGTCAACCGGTAAGATAGATCCCGCCTACAAATATTACTTCAAACTGCCGGTAAAGAATGCCAGCTGGCTTGATCTGAAATTCAACATTGATTCAGTGATCAAGCCTTCAATTCCAACCAACATCATATCACCAATGATGATGGATTTTGCATTCCTTGAGCTCTTTGCCTCAGCCAGTGCAGCTGCTCACTATAACTTTGATAGCCTAATGGTGCCATTTCGTTGCCTGGCTTCTGATATAGCAAAAGCTGAACAAGTAGTACTAGCAAAAGGTGATCTGGGGTCGGCTATCAGGGCATCAATGACATTCCCTTTCTATTTCAAGCCTATCATGATTGACAGTGTATTGCTGTTTGATGGAGGCATGTACAATAATTTCCCATCAGATGTAATGCTTGACCACTTCAATCCTGATATCATCATTGGTAGCCAGGCATCAGCTAATGCTGAGACTCCGCAGGCAAATGATGTGTTTTCGCAAATAGAGAATATGCTTATGATGAAGACCAACTTCAATGTTATCTGCGAAAATAGTGTGATGATAAAACCGAATATTGCTGATGTTAACGTTGTTGACTTTAGCCACACTACTTCCTTTATTGATAGTGGTTACATTCAAGCCATGAGAATGATTCCTGAGATAAGACAATTTGTAGTTGAAGTGCGCACTAAGCAGGAGGTGGATTCATTGCGCGAGGTATTCAATAAGACTAAACCCGACTTGAATATTAGCACCATTGAGATAAAAGGACTCAAGAAAAGTCAGTTTCAGTATATGAAACAACTGCTAAACAGTGAGGCTGTGAGCATAGCTGATGGAGGCACAACTTCGCAACTTACCCTGGATATGGTAAAGCCACAATATTATAGGTTTATAGCCGAAGGGAAAATTGGCAGCATCTATCCCCGAATGCAATATCACCCTTACGAAGGCAAGTATAACCTGGCACTTGATATTGAGCGGCAGAATCAGTTAGTAACTGAAATTGGAGGTGCAATCACCTCAAGTTCAGTTAACGAACTCTTCCTGCAGTTAAAGTACTTCTTATGGACTTCCCGGTCAATGCAGTTTACTGCTAATTCGTATTTTGGAAGGTTTTACAATTCAGCTCTCTTTGAAACAAGAATAGATATTCCCGATTCAAATCCATATTTCTTAAGTGCAGGGTTTGTGTTCAACAAGTTCAACTATTTTAAAACGCTCACTTTCTTTTACGCTGATGAAGATCCTTACTTCCTCATAGAAAAGGAACAGTTTGGGTATGTTTCAATTGGAATTCCGGTAAAAAATGATGGTAAGCTCTTATTTGATCTGCCTTTTGGTGTTTTGCGCGACAGATACTATCAAACCAATACATATTCACGCCTGGATATTCTTGACCGAACCTCCTTCAATTTCATTGCACCTGGTGTGCTTTTCGAAATCTATTCGCTAAACCATAAAGAATATGCTAATAGTGGTGTAAATTTTAAAGCAGAGATTAATCTGGTCACCGGTACTGAGTATTTTTATCCCGGAACAACCTCGCCTGAACAAGAAAACCTTAAAGTCCAACATGCATGGATACAAGGAAAACTAGAGTATGAAAACTACTTTGCGAAGTACAAGCAGATCAGGTTTGGTTTATACTCACAATTAAACTATTCAACACAATACCATTTTACCAATTATACGTCATCTATTCTGTCATCTATAGTATTTCAGCCAATTCCTGAAAGTACCATAAGATTTATGCCCTTATATCGTTCAAATCAGTTTGTTGCCATAGGTTCAAAAAACGTATACAGTATTACAAGCAATTTTGATTTCAGGCTTGAGGGCTATCTGATGGTAACAAAAGATGCACTTATCAACGACCAGGCAGTTGATCAACCTTCTTCTGTGATACAGTTTAATCCATTGGCTTCGTCAGTGTTGGTATACAGAACTCCAATAGGACCCATTAGCATGAATCTCAATTACTACAGCGGAGAGGACAAGCCCTTTTCATTCTTCCTGAAACTTGGCTATTTGATATTCAATCGCCGGCCATTTTAATAGAAATTTTCTCATATTTATTTGCTTAGTTTTCATTCCGGAATACGGAACTGAATTCGTATTTGATGCGTAATTCTTGTGTATTGAATTAAATAACAAGTAATTTTGATTTAGCTAAGTTGATAAATACTATACGGTTAGACTACGGTTACAGTACGGTTAGACTACGGTTAGTCTACCCTCAGGGTAGAGTAACCGTAGTTTAACCGTACAAAAGGAGTAGTATAAAAGTACTGCAAAAGGTATTGAATCAATATTACTAATGTCAAAAATCAAGTAAATTAAGAAACGGATTTGCCCCTTTGAAATAAAAAAGCATAAATTGCCTGAACCTCTTTTAGCAGAACAATCAAACAATTATTGAGTTAATTAAGAGGCAGATAAGTTAATTGCATGAAAATATTCTTATTTTTGCAACCCTAATCAATAGATGACCCAACAACTGAATTAATTGAACAGTTAATTATCAGGTCTCTGTTAATACTGGCAACACTTTTTCAGTATTTCTAGCAAGAAGTTCGCATGTATTACAGGATGACATTTATTAAATCTAGTACTAATCATTCATTTGAATTCTTAGATGAAAACCAAAGATCAACACAATCAGAATCCTGAAGAAATTATTAACATTCAGGAGGAGAATCCCTCAAGCGAAAATCAATCAGTTCCGCAGGATGTCATCGGGGATGACAACTCTACTAGTGTTAACGATGAACCAGAAGTGTCACCCCAGGCCATTGAGCCGGCTGATGCACAATTGCCAGTAACCCTGGAAGAACCTCAATCTTCAGATGTAGTAGTCGAATCAGCTGGTGAAGTGCCAGATACTGATGCTGATGCTGAAACAGATGTAGCTCAGGAGCCTGCCGAAGGTCAAACTCCTGTTACACTCGAAGCTGAAGTGCAGCCGAAAGTTGACGAGCCTGCACAAGAGCCTGTAGTTGAGGAACCAGTTATTGAAGAGCCTGCTCCTGCTGAGCCTGCAATTGAAGAACCTGTTGCAGAGAATGAGGTAATGACTCCTGAAGTTACTCAAACTGAAGAAGAAACTGTAACTGCTGAAGCTCCTGTTGAAGAAGAAACTGTAACTACTGAAGCTCCTGTTGAAGAAGTAACAGCAGAACCCGAAGAGGAAAAATCAGTTTCTGAAAGTGCAATGGTAGCTGAGGCAGAAAGTACAACCCAGGATGAGAGCACCAGTGTTGAACATCATGATGATGATGATAGTGATGATAGTGACGATTCCCACGAAGATGATGACAGTGTAGCTACTGAAGGCCTCACACGTGAGCAGATAGTTGAAAAGCTTGAAGAGCTGGTTAAAGATTCAAATGTAAATACAATAAAAGCTGAGGTTTCTATTCTTAAGGTTGCATTCCTTAAATTGAACAAGGAATTCAAGCACGATGAATATCAGAAACTTGTAGAGCAGAATGCTGATGTAGAAGGTGAAGCTCCGGCTGAAGCCCCTGCAATGCTGGATGACGCTATAGAAGAAAGATTTAAAGCTGCCTTCAATATTTACAAGCATAATAAGGGTAAGTATAATGAAGAGCAGGAAAAAATAAAAGTACAGAACCTTGAAGCTAAGACCCAGATACTCGAGGATCTTAAAAACCTAATTAGTTCTGAAGAAACCCTGAAGAAGACTTATGATGAGTTTAAGATGCTTCAGGATAAGTGGAAGACTATAGGAATGGTTCCAAAGAACGATATCAACACATTATGGCAGAATTACCATTTTCTTGTTGAGAAGTTCTTTGATAAAGTTAAAATTAACAAAGAGCTGAAGGATCTTGATTTGAAAAAGAACCTTGAAGCAAAAATGCAGCTTTGTGAAAAAGCTGAAGAATTGCTACTCGAGAGTTCAATAATAAAATCGTTCAAGCAGCTTCAGCAGTACCATGAAGAATGGAAAGAAATAGGACCGGTTCCTCAGGATAAGAAGGATGAACTTTGGGATCGCTTTAAGAGCGCGACTGAAAAGATCAATGAGCGCCGCCGTGAATACTATACTGAAGTTCAGGATGGTCAGGAGCAAAACCTTACAGCCAAACAAATTCTTTGTGAAAAAGCCGAGCAGGTGTTATCACAGGAATTCGATTCAATAAAGGGTTGGCAGGATGCTTCAAATCAAATTACTGAGTTCCTTAAAATATGGAAGACCATAGGTCCGGCTCCCAAGAAATTCAATAATGAGATCTGGATAAGGTTTAAATCAGCACTTGATGGTTTCTTTAATGCTAAGAAGGATTACTTCAATAAGCTTAAAGAGCAGCAGATGCATAATTACAACCTGAAACTTGATCTTTGCCTTCAGGCTGAATCATTGCGTAGTAGTAACGATTGGAAAAATACGACACGCGAGTTGATCAATCTGCAATCGGAATGGAAGAAGATAGGTCCGGTGCCACGCAAACAAAGTGACAGGATATGGAAACGCTTCCGCGCTGCTTGTGATGAGTTCTTTACAACCAAAACTGAGTATTTCAAGAATATTCAGGGTCATGAAGATGAGAATCTGAAATTAAAACAGGAGCTTATTGAAAAAGTAAAGACTTTTGAAATTGGTGATGACCGTAACCAGGCTGTTGATGCATTGAAAGATTTTCAACGCCAGTGGATGGATATAGGTTTTATTCCAATTAAGGAAAAAGAGCGTCTGCAAAATGAATTCAGGAGTGTTATAAACAAGCACTTTGAAAAACTAAAAATGGATTCATCTGCTTTTGGTGCACAAAATTACAGAAATAAGATCGATCGCATGAGTAAGGATGCTCCTGATGCCGGCCGCATAATCAGCAAGGAACGCAATTTCCTTCTCGGCAAAATTCAGCAGCTTCAAGAAGATATCAAATTGTGGGAAAACAACATCGGCTTCTTTGCAGAATCAAAAACTGCCAACTTACTCAAAACTGAGTTCGAAAAGAAAATCAATAAAGCTAAAGAAGAGTTAGTATCATTTGAGGCTAAACTTAAAATGCTTCGCGAGTCAAATCAGTAATGTAGATTATATCTATTTGATTTACAACATATAAAGGGAACTGCCTGTAGAAGGTGGTTCCCTTTATAAGTTGATAACTGTAGAAAGTGGTTCCCTTTATAAGTTGATAACTGTAGAAAGTGGTTCCCT
>JAGXGB010000056.1 GCA_024636955.1 Bacteroidales bacterium | reverse complement strand
GGCTCGGAGATGTGTATAAGAGACAGCCCGATAACCGGGCAAAGTAATATTTGAAGTAATTAAGGTCCCACATCATGCTTTGTCGGTCGAAGCTCTTGCGGGGATAACAATACGACAGGTCAAGGTTTTGAGTTCCTTTTAATTGGAATGCAGGTAGTTGTTTTATTACATCAGAATAGTACCAGACAACATCATCATTCAACCCATTAGCTGAAAGTATTGAAAACAATGAATCATCACCAAGGTCAGTTTGAAGGTAAGCGCGTTTGCCATCACCTACAAACAGCACTTCAGGTACCGGAAGGCTGTTTGATTTAAATTGGCGGCTGAAATAAATGAACGCTTCATTTTCTTTAAGCGTTTCATTATAAGTGCCTATGATAGTTCTCCCTGACCCAAACAGGCGGAAGTATTGCCTGTCAGACCCTGAAGCTGCTAGTGCAGTGATTTTTTCAGGATAGATACCGGTGTATGATTTATAGAGTTCGGTTATTGCAGTTTCAGGAGAATTCATTATATTTATGCTTTAATGCAAATTTAGTTAAAAGCTGCAAGCTGGCGTTGAGCCCCGACAGGTATTAATCAATTTTTACATTAATCATTTTTACAACATCTTTGTTAATGCACCAAAGTCAACATTAAAACCAAAAAATACATGGAAGCAAAGGCTATTGAAATTCTAAAGACCGCGATTCTGCTTGAGCGTCGTGGTGCCGCATTCTACACAACAGTAGCTGAACAGACCAGCAGTCCTGAAGTTAAAAAGATCTTTAACATGATGGCTGATGAGGAAAAAACACACATTAAGTTTCTATCTGAGCAGTATCTTAATTACACAAAAGGAAAAACATTTGAAAAGTTTGCACCTGTGTTTCCAAATGGTGTTACTGACCTTGTTTTGACTGAAGATATTAAGAAGTCAATATCAGCAGCAAGTTTTGAAGCAGCAGCGATATCAGCAGCCATTGACATGGAAACCAAGGCTATTCAGGTATATTCAAGTCGGGCAAAAGAAGCCACTGACGAAAACGAAAAGGCTTTATATCTGTGGTTGACCGAATGGGAGCAGGGGCATCATAAAATACTGCATGAACTCAATGAATCATTGAAAGAGGAAATTTGGTTTGATAACCATTTCTGGCCTTTCTAAACCGGTCTTTTAAGGTTAAGGGCAGTTACTGCCATAGTAGCAATCAACGTACCGCCAATTGCACCATTGGTGTCATTCATTTGCCAGCCGCCTACTATAAGAACCACCAGCATCACGAACTCCCACCAACGGGGGTTTATAACTCTTCGTAGTGAACGATGGTTGCTGAATACTGGCAAAATCTGTTCAGTTAATAGCAGTTCACGGTCTGATCGGTAGTCTGCATCTTTCTCCGTCCAACCCTGTGTGAGAATGCTGGGTATTCCATATTTGAAAATATAAAGGGGGCCGGAAGCAATACTCTGAAGCAAATGGCCATATTCATGACGGATTAACACACGTTCAGGTACTGTCCTTTCATCTATGGGATGGATATTGATAGTCGGGGATTTTTGTAGGTCAATCATGATAAAGGAGCCAAGGGCAATACCACCTCCATTGAGGAAATAACCCTGGCATACCAATGCGCGCTTGTACGTGTCAACAGCAAAGATTAACCAAACACTGTTCAGCAAGTGCATGCCAAAATTTCCCATAAATGTTTGTGGTTGTTCCCAGAAAAGTCGACTTAAAATAGTTTTGATACCATTTGGGAATGGTTTGTGCTTTTCAAAAATAAAATTCCCGTACACGATCATGTAAGCGAATTTTAATGTATTCCAGTTTTTAAACAGTATTCCTCTCAGGATTCCCGAAAGGAAAGAAATAGCTGTTGGAATAAAGAATAGCCATAGTAACATCACAACAAAAGGTTGCGAAATAAACCATAATGCAGAGAATATAATAATTGAGAGTACGAGTGTTAGAATTACCTGAAGTTCCTTACCATATAATTTTACCATAGTTTTACCTACGTTTTATCTAATTTTTACAATAGTATCACCTATGTTTTACTTGATTATTACCTAATTATTACATAATTATTATCTAATTGTTTTCTACGTTCTAATTAAGTTGAATATACACTATTGCGCTATAATTGTTTTCAGTCCGTTGTATGAATAGTATTGTGCATTATACATAGCTTCTGCTCCTGCAGGCCCCTGCGTGTATGTGCCAGTGTTTACTACTCTCACCATGTAATAAAATGTTTTTGGCTGAAACGCGGCTGTTGTAAAGATGTTTATCCGGTCGTCGCGTACGTCAAGGTAATCAGGGGTTGCACGCATCTTGATCCAATCCATTTCCCTTTCAGCGGTTAGCCTTGCATTCTCTATTTCAAAGCAAGCAGGCAGTAAGTCAGTTATAACTACATTTTCTACTATGCTGTTATCGGTTGTGCTTATTGTGAGTGCCACTACCAGAAGGTCGTTTTGTTTTACAGTATTCGCTGCCAAAGGTTGCCCGGTTCTGCTATAGTATTGCCGGCGAACTTTAAGTATGCGGTCTTCTTCCTTAACTTTCATGTTGGCAGGAATTCCTTCTGACTCAAGATACCAGTATAGGTTACCTTTTCCGGTGGTTGTAATTGTTGCTTTCCCGGAAATGAGTTTTAATAACAGATTTTCATCTTTGTAATTCGCAGTTTTACCGTCATGCTCAATTTTAGCTGTCACACTTCCCTTGCTGTTGTTTCTTGCCATTTTGCCGAGAGCAAGAAGTGAAAAGACTCTTTCCTGGGTACTCATCCATTCGGCTTTATTGATCATTTCACCAATCTGGCGTGCGAGCAATGCAATTTGCGGATTGTTTTCATCCACTGATACAAGTGTGTAGAGTGCTAACCCCTTATCTCTGATAGGTGAGCTGAAGCTTTCGCCGGTCATTCGTGCAGGATCATCAGTATTCCATTCTTTTGGAAGTACTTGATTAAAGCTTTTTTCATCTCCTGCAACCAGATAGGCGCACGCGAGCAAGTATTTACTGTCATGCGTCAACTCGTTCAATCGGGCTTTATAATAATTCATGGTTGGAAGATGATGTTTACCATTTAATGCAAGTACGTACAATGAGTAGAAGATCTCACGATTTGCCTCGCTTCTCTTCATCCATCTGTTTTCATCAACAACCCTGTAAAAATACTCAGTAGAGCCTTTTTGCCTTACTTTTTCGAGGAGATATTTATGTATGTCATCGGCAGTTTGTTTTTCCACGGTATATCCGGCCCTTTCGGCTTCATACATGAAATGTGCTGCATATGCTGATATCCACCAATTTATGGTACCATGATCAGGCCATGTGACCAATCCGCCATTATACTGTTGATAGAATGATATTTTTCGAATTGCTTCGCTTACGTTTGCATTTATGTTTGCGGTGCCAATCAAGTTATCCTTCTTTAGCATCTTAGCGAGATCACTGAGATATAATTGCGGAAAAGCAGCTGAGATGGTTTGTTCGAGACAACCATAAGGATAATTTATTAATTCCTCCAGATGATGGGCGTAAATACCAGCCGGATTATTTGTCAACATCAAGCGTGAAGAGGATGTTCCTTTTATCATTTCCGACGAAACTGATAAAGTTGCAGTTTTCCCAGCTTCTATTACTCCAGCCTGAGCCTCTTTAACTAAAGGCACTGCAGGTCGGATGCTTAGCTCAGTTTCTTCAGTAAATAATTCACCGGCTGCTTTTGCTTTGAACGTCACTTTGCCAACACCCATGTTGTTAAGTGCGATTAAACTATAAGTTAATGAAGCTTCAGAATTTGCAGGAATCACAATATCAGCTTTCTCAGGCTTACCCGCTGTGAATAGTTGTGATACTACAATACTGGTTGATACTGATATAGGGGTGGCTGTGGTATTTGATAATGTTACATGGATCATAGCTTTATCACCTGGGCTCATAAAACGAGGCACAGAACTGCTAATGGTAACAGGGTCAGCTACTCGCATCAACTTGTCAGCTGAGCCAAACCGGTGATCTTTATGAGCAACGGCCATTATTCTAACTGCTCCGGAAAATTTAGGGATATTAGCTGTAAAATACACTTCGCCTTTCTCATTTGCAGTTAACCTATCGCTCCAAAGAGAGAGTAGCTTGACTCGTTTTGCGGTCATAGGATTTAGTCTCTTTCCGAGATCAAAAGCCTGGTCACCTCCGGTTAATGTATTTTTAGAGGACAGTTCTGCAAGCAATTCTTCAAACAAATCATAAGAATTAACTTCCAGTGCCCGTTTCTGATAAAAGTAGAAATACGGATCAGGCGTTTTGTAATCGGTAATCTGTAAGATACCCTGATCAACAACAGCAATTGTTACTTCAGCACCTGGTGTAGTTTTTACAATTATCTTCTGACTTGTAGCTGATCGCACTTGTTCACTTGCTGTTATAACCACTGGAATTTTGTACGAGGCCTTCTCAACTTTCATTGAAGCAAAACCATGTGCAACTGTAAGGGGGATGCCACCTTCTTCAATTTTTCTGATTAGTGTGGCAGTGATATAAACATTAGGAATAAAGCCGTCTTTGACCGGTAATTTCAAGGTTGCTCCATTATTATCGGCTTTAAGGTTGTAATACTCAAGTACCTTGTTCTGCTCAACTGTTACCAGCAATTCTCCTGCGAATGGGGTTTTGAATAACACGTTTGCCTCCTGACCCGGTTCATACAATTGTTTATCTAACGTTATATCTATTTCACCATCCTTGTTTATCTGAAATGTTGTTTCATCAGAACTACCCCACGAATAAGCATAAAAACTTTCTTCAATCCAGAAAGTACTGCCCGGTATACTTAACCGGAACTTGTATTCTCCAGATTGTTGGGGGCTGTATGTTTCGGTTCGACCTTCGGCACTGATGTTAATTTCCTTCGACAAGAGAACTCTGTCTTTTTTCTGGGAGCGATATCTTGTTTGCCCATAATTCCTTTCAAGAATTGTTTCCCAGGTAGTGTGTACAACTTCAAATTTTGCAGTTGCACTAATCGGTTTCTCTTTATCATTTAAAGCAATTAGTCTGCATGAAACTGGTCTTCCTGTTGATAACCATCCGGGTAACCTGCTTATTCCAAGAAATGTATTTTGAGTATAGATATCAAAGTTGACTAACCTGTTAACTGGTCGCCCTGTTTCGTCAAATACAGTTGTGTATATTTTCCCTTCAAGTAAACCGGCATTTTTATAATTGGGCAAAGTGAATTCCTGGCTTGCTATCCCTTTATCGTTGGTAACAGTTTGATTGATGACCGAAACAATAGCAAGATTCTCATTTGAGATCAAGTCGAAATTATAATCCTTAACAAAAGCCTTTGACTGAAACTTTTTCCTTGATACTCTCAATTCATTCTCAACCTTTCTCCCAGCAGCAGGTGGACCAAACAGATTCATGGCTGTGACTGTTAACTTCACTATATTTTCAGGTTCATAAGTCACCTTATCAGTTTTTGCATCCACTGATATACGATCTGGCATAAATTCTTCCACTTTTATGCGGTAACTGCCAATAAAAACATCCTCTACTGACGACACTTCACAAATGTATGACCCTGTATAAGCTGCCACGGGAAGTGCAAAAGGGAGGATTACCGATCCTGAGTTGCTAACATTAACTCGTCTCTTCAAAAAATCCTTCCCATCAGGGCCAATGATCCTAAATTTAACAGGAAAGCCTGAGATGGTTTTCATGCTGTAATCCCTAAGAATAGCATTGCAATAAACACTATCACCCGGACGATACAAATCACGATCACTATATATAAAAGCATCATAATCACGCCCTGCAGTATGCTTGCCACCTGTTTCAAACCGGTCAAGCTCAACTGCTGATCTGTTAAATAGAATTACATTAAAATCATTGCCTTTACGGGCAGTCACCATACTTATCTTAAAGCCTGGAATTGTTTTCTCAAGGTCCTTAAATATTGCTATACCGTCTTTGCCGGTTGACACTTTGTGCACTAACTGGTTGTTGCTGGTATAAAAACCGAGGGTAACACCTTCAATGGGCAAGGCTGTTGCAATTGAACGGGTGGCAGTGAATATTTCATTTTCTCCTCCTTTTACAATCAGTCCGATATCAGAATATGAAAGCAGCTGAACATCATTAAGCCATGCTTTTTCAGTAGATTCTGCTCTGATAAGATATATCCCTTTCATCTCCCCAGATAGCCCTAAATCTTCAGGCATTATATGCAACAAGCGAAGGTTCCCTTTTCCGGGCAGTGTATTGGTATTAAATTCCTTGGTTACAATTATTTTTCCATAATCTTCATTCATGCGGTAATTGTAACTGTCATGATATCCATCTTCTTCATACCATTCATATTCTTTACCACTACGCAGGTAATGTTGAATATTATTCTCAAATATCCTGAATACTGTAATCTTTACCTTAGGCACATTAATGATTTTAAGACCAAGATTCCCTGAACCACCAGTAGTAAGATACATTCCCGACTTATCAGCAAAAGAAATATATGGCTCGGGTGAACCAAAAGTTATTGTTTCTATATAATCATCTGATAAAGTAGGGCCAAAAATGCCTTTCAACTCTTTTGATATTGTCAGTTGATATGCCTGGCCTTCACCGAAAGAACCTTTTAACTTGAATCCATTACTTATAGGTGATACTTCAAAATCAGTCTGAGGCTCTATCTTTATACGACTCTTTACCTCTTTCATAACAACAGGTTGAGACGTGTATACAGTAATTACACCTGATCCTTCCTCAAAGTCGGTTGAAATATCAGTTACATCAAGTTTATCGTTTGCTGGGACCACTATCTGCAATGTAAGTGCTTCCTTTATAGCTTGGTTTGATCCAATCACTTGCATACCCGGTGTTAGAGCAACTTGAATTGACTTAACATCGTCAGTCTCCTGAACGGGAATAACAACCTCAATTTCGTTGCTTATGCCATTTGAGGTAATTGTATATGGCTTTTCATTGTTGTTGATCTTTAAAGAGAGCGCCTCACCAACATGCTTTTTATCTACTGGATAATTAAAAACCAGTCTTACATTTAGTTGGAGCTGCTTGTCTAAGTATTCACTAAAGTTCCAATACGCATATCCGTTTACAATTTGCAGATAGGGAGTATGGAATTGTATAGGTTCGTCACTCAGGGAATATTTTTTTGCTGAATTTACCAGCACTTTGTCAGAGACCGAGGCTTTATAGTCTGTATTAGGAGCAAAATGACCTGAAGGTGAAAATAGTAAAGTGCGCTTATCAATCCATTTATATCTGCCTTTTATTGAAGGCTCGAATTCAAAATAAGCAAGAGTATCCCAAATCTCAATTAATGAGTCGGGTGCTAAATCTTTGTTGAATTGGAATTCGAGGTTTTGTAGCTGGTCTATCTGATCATCAAAATTGGCCTTCTTAACTTCAAGCTTATCAGAATTTGTGCACGCTGCAAGCAGCACTAGCATCAAATAAATAGGTAAAGCACCTAACTTCTTATTCATGGTTTCACATTTGGTTGTTAAATATGCTGTAATAAATCAAGTCCTTATACTCACCCCAATGGTACAAGTGTGATTTTAAAATGGCCTCATACTTCATACCCACTTTTCCCATTACCCTGCCTGATGCGGGATTAGATGCAAAGAAGTTAGCGTATATTTTATTAAGTACCATATCAGTGAATGCATAATCGATAATTGCCTTAACCGCTTCGGTACAATAGCCCTTGTTCCAGTGGTCTCTGCCGATCCAGTAACCTAATTCAGCATTCCTGTATTTCATGTGTAAAGTAAGTCCGATGGCTCCAATTAGAGATGCTGAATCCTTCAGGCATATTGCATAAACCAGTGAACTGCCCTCTTTGTAATCTGAATGAAGTGTGGTGATCCAGTCTTCAGCCATACCAGGCAAATAGGGATGCGGCATATTGAGTGTATTCCTTGCAACTTCTTTGTCACCTGCCTGCCGCATTACATCATCTGCATCCTCTAAAGTAAACTGCCGCAGGATAAGCCGGTTGGTATATAAGGTAGGGAATGGCTGATCGTTCATCTGAATAAATAGTTGATCAAAGATATGAAAAACCTACTGTCAAATATTTAATTTTCGAATCAAAACTCAGGCTTGGGTATAACAATTTTTAACCCTACATATATCTTTATTTCTCTATCTCACTGCTTGCGCTAGAGAGAGTGAAATTAATATCGTCAATGATATCACCATATTCTGAAGGTGTTATAATGAAATCAAAGGTAGCTGGCTCAGCTATCAGGCCAAGGCGATTGAGTTGATCCTTATCAGGTTCAGCAGTGTATTTTCCGGGTGGTAAACCAAGATAATTGAAATAGCCATCTGATTCCGAAAGCACTCTATTAACAAGTCTACCAGAATCATCATAGAAGTTTATAAGTATCCTCCCTAGTCCACTTGATGCATTGCCTTTTTGAAGCATGATCATTCCGTTGGCTTCTCCCATTACTTTAATAGGGATATCAACTAATTTAAACTGATTTGGATCAGTTGTAATGCTGATAGCATGGATTTTTAATTGCCATGCAATGTTTTCGAAGCCGGTGTCCTCTAATTCCAAAAGGTAGGAAGCATAAGGTTCTAACTCTATGATCCTGATAAGTGAATCAGAATTTCTCGTTATCATTCTACCACCGTTCAATCTCACTGACAGTCCTGAAACAATTGGTTCATTATCCTCCTTAGTATTATTGTTGTTCAGGTCAAGGAATGGCCTTATGGTAAGGGCGGCACGACCAGTTGCACTGCGGTTATCAGCATGAACATATCCGTTACCGCTTCCGAAAGCAAAACTACCTCGGGCACTTTCAGTGGTAGTAATATTCTTTTGTGTGTATCGGGCAGATGTCATTGTTTGTGTAAACGGCAGGTCATACCGGAAGGATAATTCAACACTTCGGTAATCGGAGCGGAGGTTATTCTCAAAATTCAATGACAAATGGGCCTTTTGTGAAAAGCTTTTTTCAACTTCAGCCTTATACGAGGTCAGTTTCTTATTGGTAATATCAAATTGTACTTGAGGGCGAAGTTGAATATTATGCCTTAGTCTAAAACCCAAAGCCAGGTTTGAATAAATATATGGATTATTATCGGGTAGCCAATTTGCGAATACTGCCAGGTTAGAGCTTACTCCATTGTAAAAAGAGGAGATAAGCAACTCAGTACTTGAATATGTTGTTAGCGGAAGTACATTTTGACGGTATGTGGTTCGGGCAAATGACCTGAATGATCCTATTTTTACCGGTATTGAAATACTTGCCTTCCTTTCTTCCAGGTAGTTGAAACTTATAGCCTGCTGCCCCGGGACGTATTTTGTATAATCAACTTCAAATACCAGACTTGATGGCAGTCGGTAATTCAATATGCTACGGGTTTTCACACCATGAGTGTATTCACCGGTAAAGAGGAAATTGCGGAGGAAACCTGCAGATGCTGTTATAAAAGGCATAGCATTATCCTTCTCTAATGACGATAGGTATTCTACTCCTCCTCCCATAGTAAGGTTTCGGTGAACGCCAACCATTGTTTCAGCACGCGAGAAAACGCTGTTTGAACTGTCTCGCAATACCCCACCTAATATATTATACTCCACTGTGCCCACTGGAATGAAGTTATAGGGTATGTTTAATGTTTGCTCACGCACCCTTTCTTCGCCCCATGGACCATAAAACTTAAGTACCACACTTGAAGAACCATAAACCAGCGGAACATCAAAGCTAAAGAAACCGGATGCATCAGCAGTAGTAAAGTCAACCATTACATTATTAATGTAAAGTTCAACAGTCCAGCCCGGCTCAGTAAAATCAGTAAGAGTGTATTTGCCAAACGATTTACGGAATGTTGTTGGTGTATTAGTGACCGATGCGCCAATTAAGGGCGAATAGAGGGAAGATGTTGACTTCACAGGTATTTTACCAAGCTGAATCTGCTTAATAAGCTTCGTTTCATTATTTACCCAACGCCACCGGTACTGTTGCTGACGCTCATCAAATCCACTTATGGATGAATAATTCAACATTCCTGTTGCTTCACCTCCAAATAGTTCAGCACCTGCAGCAAGTGCTGCACGTGTATCAGTTCTCTTATTGCTTGACTGCATTGAAATCACTGACCAGTCAGCCATTCCTCCCCTTAAGAGATGATATTTACGGCTAATGGTTGTATCTACTTCAATAATACCAGTCAACTGGTCAATATTTTTGCGCATCTGTGCCTGTCGTAACTCTTTAATAACAGGAAGATCGAGTGCTGTTTTAAGTTCAAGTGTCAGGCTCCTGAAATTGAATTTAAGGTTTAGCCCGAAGATTTCTCCAAACAATTGGCTTTTAAGAAATAAGCCTGTTTCTACTCGGAAGGCATCACCCGGTAATAAATTGCGCCTCTTTCCTTCATAGTAGGCAGTACTATTTGCTGCATTAATAACATAGTGGTTTTGCTCATTAAGAAAGAAGCCTGTAATGCTATCATTCCCTCTTGACAGTGTGTGGTTTATTTTTAGTATTTGAAACAGAGTTGAAACACTAACATAAATGTTGTCATCCTTGTATATAGCATCAATTTCATACCCACCCACATTCTCAACCATTAGAAGTACAGTGATATCTTCGTATTCCGCGTCATTTGATTGAGCATGTGTATAGTTGGAAAGTAGTATCAGCATTAATAGCAATACCAGCAGATTTATTGGCTTTAATTGAGCAGGAAAACTGATTTTGAAGCTTTGTAACAACATGAGTGGGGTAGTCTTATTCCTGCATAAATGTTACTGAAAATGATCCATGATAAGAACCTGCCGGAGTGCTTAGCGGACTCCCCACCGTAAGTGTACCACCCACTCTTACTTGTGTCCTGTGAGGCGGATTAATTGAATTTATGAAAGGTGAAATGGGCAATGATGAATTAATTTCAAGGGTTGTAATTTTACCCCCCGGACCAACCAATGTTGCAAACACAGGCAACTGAATATGTATAATATTGCCGGGTAATGCTTCAACCTCAAATATTGCCGGGTAGAAGGGTGAGTTCATATTTACAAGGAAGATATCACCTGTTGAAGTACGTGATCCTTCAGGTGTTATAGTAACTGTACCACCGCTGTTTCCATTTATAAACGACCCCATGCTCAGATTCTGGAAGGTTGTTACTTTCATAGGCCGTGGAGGTAATTCCTGGGCATAACTGTGTGCTGCCCCTAAAATCAGAAGTAGTGCAATAACAATAATAACCCTAATACCCTCTTTTCGTACTACCATAAATTCAATTGAGATATACTTTTTTAGAAAGAATGCCCATATCAGTGTAAATACTCACAATGTATACGCCTGCCCCAGTGAGCTTGCCTATGCGGTGGTGCCCCTCACCGTATATGTTTGTTTGTAGTAATATACGACCGGTTAGGTCACATACACTAACTGCCACTTGCTCCTCACTGAGTTTCAAGTTTAAATAGACATTGCCATCTTTTGTATAAGCATTGTAACTTGCAGTGCCAAATGCCTCTTGGGCAATAGTCTCGGTGCTGAAAATTAGTTTAAACCGGTCAGTATACGATTCATTATTTATCTCAAACCTGTATTCAGGAGAAGATTGTAAATTTTGAATCCTTCCGGTGAAAGCATCTTTAAGGTAGACTTTGTATCCCGAAGGAATATTTAGAATTTCAGATGCTTTAAAGATTACAGTGCCTTTAGCTTTTGCGGTTAATGCCAGGTTGACAACATAAGTCCCTGCAGTAGGATAGGGGAGGGCATTTATTGAAAGTTCCCTTGAGTCATCTGTAATGGCATAGATATTCGGCACACCGGTATCAGTATTCATTATTTTTAGTGCATCATAAGCAGCATCAAACTCAGTACGTGCATCGTTGCTGAAATAAACCACCATGTGGTCATTAACTGAACTGTTTTCAAAACCAGCACTAAGCCTGATAAGCGACTCAGGTTGCTCAACTGAATTTTTATGGAATACCGGGTTCAGGTTATTAACGCGGGCGGCATTGGTGAATGTTATTGATCCTTCTACCGGATAGCTGCCATCAGTTACGTGAATGAAAAAACCTTGTTGAGCTGCAATAATATTATTCGCCTGTCCTCCATTGCTTGAAATTCCATTAATGTAAGTACTGTAAGTACCAACATAGGGATCAGTATTGCCTGCATCAAAGAAATAAAGGGCATCATCAATATTCTGTTTGGTTATTCCCGATGAGTTCCAGTCAATAGGTGAGGGGTATGGATTCCCAATCAAGTTAAACCCAATTGTATAAAACTCGTTGTGATTATGAAGTACTATCGGACCAACAGTTCCATTAGTCACTTGTCCCGTAGTAGTAACAGTTTTAGGTGGTGTTGAAATCCCCAAGTTAACAGCATAACCTTTACCTGTTTCAAGTAACGCCTCAGGATTAACATATTTTACCCATCCCGTTGTTGCCTGATTTTCTATATAAGTATAGAAGGCAGGAAAGGATGCATTCAAATCAACATCATCACTAAACTCTGATACTAGTGCCCCTGTGAAAGGGGAGCTAAAATACTTATATCCAAAAGCTGAAGGTATAAATCTTTCGATGGAAGTCATGCCGATTACTTCCCCTGAGCCGTTTCCATCAATTAAGGCTGTTTGTGTGGCAGTTGAAGCTAATGTAAGAAAATCAGATGTATGAAAAGTACCTGATAAAGCTGATAATACGCCTGTTATAGTGAGTGTCCCATTTAGGGTCACGTCATTTGAGTTGTTGATTGTCAGGTTTTTAATTGTATTGTTAGAGAAGCAATCAGCAGGAATTACCTGGGCTGCATTACCTCTCATTTCAATTGTTCCTTGTGAAACATCTAAGACTCCTGAATTTTGGATTGCAGCTCCAATTTGAAGAGTGTTTGAAACAACGGTTAAGGAAGCACCTGTCTCTATAATTAGGTTGCGTGCCGCGCCAATAGCACCTGAGCTAAGAAAAGGGTAGCGTGAAAGACCTGAAGGTATGATTGCATCATTTGTCAAATCAGGAATTGCACAAGTCCAATTTGAATTATGATTCCAATCAGTACTGGTATTACCGGTCCATAAGTTGATTCCTAAACTGTTCACTGTCCAGGTTCCTACTACTGGACATATGCCCGGGAAACTTGCAGTGAGAGTGTAATCCCCAGCTGAAATTGCAGTTATATTTTTTGTTGAAGCGGTGTATAATGGATCGCTTGTTTTGGCCCATGAATATGTGAAGACCTCATTCCATACTGGAGAATTAACTAATGTGCCGTTAACCGACGAAAGTCCTACAGAACTCAAAGTGTTTCCTGCTCCTTCAAAATAATTATATCCGACTATTAAACCATTTTGGCTTGAAGAGTACTCTACAAAAGGATTATTAACAATACTAAGTATCTCAGAAACTGACAATGCCCTATTCCAAAACCCAGTTTTAAGAATGCTGCCATCCAAATAGTTACCTGTAGCATCCCAAATATTTCCTCCGATCATTGAATTGAAGGTACTGGAACCGTAATTAGAGGTTGAAACTGAAGTTCCGGTTCCTGTAACAACCACTCCATCTATGTATACAATAAGGTTAGTACCTGTGCCTACACCTGCAATATGATGCCATTGATTATCATCCGGATAATTTGACATAGGGATGTTTACTGATCCGCCATTAGCAGTCCAAAGTTGTAAGGTAGCACTGTTCATTATGCCTAACTCGATAGCATCATTTTGCCCGAATAAACCCCAGGTACGATCACCAGTGATAAGAGACTTATCAATCTTGATCCAACCTTCCAATGTAAACTGAGAAAGGTTATTAAGCAAGGTAGTCTCAAGGTCAACATGTGTTGAATTAGCTTTATTGAATTGAAGAGGAGTTGGAATATTAGTAATTGTGATAGCGCCGTTTGCCTGATTGCAATTGGCATCAGTAATACTTGCTGCTAAAGGGGTTAAAGTAGAAAATTCTGATTCAACAACAACATTATTAATAGTGAAAATAGAACCTGCATTATCCCTAACAGAAACTATGTATATGCCTGATTGAATACCGGCAAAAACATTGGATGCTTGATATGATCCAGAGCCTAAGCGATACTGATAGGGGGAAGATCCACCGCTTGCTGTAACAGTAATTGTTCCGGTTCCCGGATTTATTCCCTGACAAGAAGGGAATGTAGTTGCTGTTGCAGTAAGCTGATTGTTTATCGTATATGTAATCCTTATCATGCCTTGAGCGCCTTCGCCTCCGGGATGTTTTTGGCTACTATTATTTGAATGTGCACCTGATCCACCACCACCATAATTAGCACCATCATTTCCCGGTTTGTTATTGTTAGTAGGGTTGCCTCCATTGCCACCTAATTGTGAACCACCTGTACCTCCTGAACTTGAAGTGCCATTTCCTCCATTTCCTGTGCTTCCTGCGCCTCCACCTCCCGAACCTCCATTACTTCCGGTTGTTCCATTACCTCCTTTAAAAATAGCTTCACCAATTGATCCAATAATTGAGCCGATACCATTACCGCCATTGTTATTTGATGCAGGGCCACCACCATCACCACCCTTGGCTACTAATCTTGATTGATTATCAAACCAACTTGAATAACCTTGGTTCGCTGAAGCAGAACTTGCTACAGTGCTTGCTTTAGAAGGAGCAACATATAGATCATATGGTGTATTTGGAGTTACAGTTAAAATACTTCTAACATAAGCGCCACCAGCACCACCGCCACCTCTACCTTCAGAAGCACCCCCAGCGGCACCACCACCTCCCCAGGCTTCCACAGTAATCTGTGTTACACCTGCAGGAACTGTAAAAGTTTGTTCTCCCGGTGTTTGACGCAACACTACTGTTGTTTGCCCCTTGGCTGAAGTGTCAAGCACTATTGCAAATAAAAACACTATTGCCAGTTTTAGCAATGTCTTTAGTGCATTTAGGAGGTTGTGGTTCTTGATCATTTTTTGTCAGGTTGCCTTATAATTTTAATTCTTTTTCAGCAAACAATTCAGGTTTTAAATCATTTCCAGCCTGGTACTTTACCAATAGAGTACCTTGATTATAATCAACACCCGTGAGGTTTCGTAATTTCATACTGAAACGCCTCAAATTATTTGGAGTATATACGGCAATACCCCTTACCACGCCAACTTCGGTTTGTTCCCCGGAAGGTGAAACCCAGTATACCAAAAGGTCACCGAACACTGATTTATCACCGGTACGATTAAAAGTAATATCAAGCTGTGCAATAGTATCTGTTTTATTATCTAGTTTTAAATCAGCCAGCTCAACTGATAATGGAAGGTCTCCAATTCGGGCAATCACAGGAATGGTAATTCCGAAAATTGGAATCAACCTGATTCCAATTGATGCTGTGTCGACTGCTGCATCATCACCCAGAGGCTTTTCATCAGGAACTGCACGGAAATATAAGTGCGATCTGTACTCTCCTGCTTTAAGATCAGGCAGTTTCCTGAACTGCATGCGCACAACCTGTGATTCATTTGGTGCCAGAGTAACACTTCGGGGGAATACCCTAAGATATTTGTCAGCAAAGTACTGTCCTGAGTCAGGCTCTGTAATTTGCTCAAATGCACCTGATTCGGTCATACGATACTGTACAAATGAAACATTATATTTTGCGGTGTCATTACCTATATTAGCTAATGTGAGCTCTTGTGATTGCTTGCTCCCTTCAAAAACAACACGGCGAGGTGTTATAAGTAAATCGCCCTGAGCGAAGGACTGCAAGGGAAAAGCAGACAGTAACATCACTAATCCTATAAGAGGTACAAGAAACTGAAACGGTGGTCGTTGCATGATTATTTAATTTTCTCCAAACATAATGAAAAAAGCGCTGTGGGAAGCAGCGCTTTTTTGGGGAATGAACAATTTAATTATAAGCGAAAGTAAGACTGTATGTGCCTGTGTAAACTCCAACCGGATTGTTGTCAATCGAACCAACAATTAAAGTAGCTCCTATTGATACTGTTTCAGTGCCTCCGTTAAGTATGCCAGGACCTGAATCAGCGGTAGGGTTAGAAACCCAGTCGTCAACAATCATTGTTTTGTTGCTGCCGCTATGAGTCAGCACTGCAGGTGTAGTTGGCAACTGAATGGTGTAAGAAGCATTTGGCTCTCCGTTTATAATAAACTGGCCCGCTTGCGATAAACCACCTCCCAGTATCACATCACCTCCGGCCATTCGAATACCCTCAGGAGTCAGGACAATTTGTCCCCCACTCGTTTCAGGTGAAAACTTACCAAAGTTCATTTGGTTGTTTTCCGAAGCCGTCAAGGCAGCAATCACTTCCGCATAAGCCTGGCCGATTATTGTTGATTGTGCCTGAACATTAAGCACAAACATGAGTAACAATAATGAAACAGCTGTTAGTTTGCGGGTCATGTGTTTTAAGTAAGTAAATATGTGAAAGAACTTTTATTTTTTAATCGTATGCTTAATGGGGAAAGTGGTACCTGGTTGGCACCACTTATTTAAGTTTTAAATATTAGTTATAATCTACGGTTACATCAAATTCACCTGTATAATCACCTGCTTCTTGAAGAGCATTTACATTTAAGGTTGCACCCACAGTTAATTCTACTTCACCTCCATTATTAATTGTAAAATTGCCATTTACATCTCCTTCAAGGTTCATAGTAAATTGATCAACTTCCATTGAATTTCCTCCACTAACTAATTCTAATGAAGTAGGTAAAGTAATTGAATAAAGTGCATTTGGTTCTCCTGATATTGTAAAGCTTGCAGCGCTATGTGTTGATAATCCTGTTAGCTGATTGTCATTCTCTGAGGTTATATCGCCATCGGCATCAACCATAACCCATCCAGCTTCAGTGGTAGAAGCTATAGTTCCAAAACTTAAGTCTTGATCTTTCTCAATACTAATAGGAAGAATAATAGTTGCTGAAGCAGTTGCAGTTGCATCGTCAGTATTCTGTGCCATAACGTTAGCACTAATTGCCATTGTAATAATTGAAGCGAAAATTGCGATTGATTTTTTCATGATTTGGGGGGGTGTGTGTTTTGTTAAATATTTTTTTTGTTTGCTTGTTCTTGTTTGAACTCGAAAGACATTAGTCCAATTGTGTGCCAACTTTGCGTGCCATAAAGCTGAATCTTTTTATAAATTCATCTAATAATCAGAAAAACAATTAGTTACAGGGTTTGCATTAAAGATTTATTGCTTCATGGCATGTGCCACAAAATGGCAAATATTAACTAAATTGGTAAAATACGGGACATAGAGTTTCAGAATGGGACAGTGTGATAAACTATCCCTATTACATAGAGCGAGTCAAAACATAATAGTATAGGGGAGTTCAGGCCCAGAGCAATTAAAGAGTGGATAAAAGAATGTTGTCTGATAGAGTTTCTCATGCGCTGAATGGTTTCAAATCGGCTTTAACTTACAACCCTTATAAAGTTTAAAACCACCGTCAGAATACATCGCGCCGTTTGAATATATAGCAGAGTATAAAAAAGGAGCAACTGCCGTAACCCCATATTACCGACAGTTGCCCTTGCTGAATTGATTGTTTAGTTGTAAGAAACGATTACTATTAAATTAGCATCGTAGATTCCGTTATTGATCTTTTGATCCATAATGGCGGAGAAAGAGACATCTTGTGTGTCAGTGTTTGCCAAAACACTATTGTTAATATCTGTCCTTAACTTGAAAGCTTCAATATTATTAGAAACGGTGATATTTCCAGCATATATATCAACGGTTGAGTTTTGCGGTCCCCTCAAACCAATACTACCCAGATTTATGCTAGGGTTTGTTTTTTCATTTAGTTTTACTGACGTGTTAAAGTTGTTTTGCAGTGATACTGACTCAACAACTTCGGCACTTACATGTCCGGTAACGCGAGTTTGCCCATAACCTTGGTGGGTTATAAACAACATAATAAGAATGAAACAAATACCGGTTGTTGCTTTCATACTTTTATTCAGAACTGAACCTGATAAAAGTATAATAAGAGTCTGCGAGAATGCAAATATTTTATCAAAAAAATGATAATATTTTTTGATAAAAAAGATAACTATCTGTTTATGAGATACATGCTACGAATGTCAATATGCAAATGTATGTAAAGAAATTTTACGTTTAGGGAATTTGCACTATCAATGTAAAATTACTTTACGTTGTGCAAAGTAAATTAATTGTTACTAAGCGGCACTTCCGGCTCTGTATTCTTCCTTAAGTCGTACTTTTCAATTTTGGCATTAAGTGTAGGCCGTGTCAGGTTTAAGATTTCAATTGCTTCCTGTTTATGCCAGTTAACGGCTTCAAGCACTTTAAGTATATGCTGCCGTTCAACCTCTTCTAATGAAACAAGTTCTTTTTGTTGGGTTTTGAGCCACGGTCCTATTGCATTTTTAAGAACTATGTTATCTTTTTCGAGTACATTACCGTGGGTCATTACCATAGCCTGCAGCAGTGTATTCTCAAGTTCGCGTGTGTTACCAGGCCACTCATATGATTGAAGGAAGCTTATTACCCCATCAGCAACCTTTGTTATTTTTTTATTGAGCTTCTTGTTATGCTTTATAATAAAGTGGTTAACAAGATCTGCAATATCTTCTTTCCTGAACCGTAATGGCGGAATATTGAAAGTAAAAACCTTAAGGCGATAGTATAACTCCTCTCTGAATTTTCCGCTTCGCACCATTGCTTCAAGGTCTTTATTGGATGAAGCGATAATACGTGCTTTCATCTGAATGGGTTCAGTACAACCAGGTTTTTCGAACTCCTGTTCCTGAATAACCCTTAGTATGCGAGCCTGGTTTGAATCAGAAAGTTCTGAAATGTCGTCAAGAAAGATTGATCCCTCACCGGCAAGTTCAAATTTCCCAATTTTTTCACTTATAGCCCCGGGGAATGCACCCTTACAATAGCCAAATAATTCCGAATCAAGCGAATTATCAGATAATGAAGCGCAATTGACCACTACCATAGGATTATCACGGGTAATTCCACTGTGATGTATTAACCGTGCAATAAGTTCCTTGCCTGTACCGGTTTCACCTGTTATCAGAATATTCACCTTTATAATAGAAATGCGACCTATATTTTTAAAAATCTCCCGCATCAAAAGGCTCTTTCCAACGAAAGTGTTTTCTTCTATCGCCTGTAAAGATGATGCCGGAATCTGTTCATAAATGTTGCGGCTCCTACTTGATAGTTCTGATGCATTCTTTACAATCTGAAGTAGTTCAGTCATTACTATCGGCTTCTCAAGATAGTCAAAAGCCCCAGCCTGCATTGATTTAATCGTTAAGGCGGTATCGCCGTGGGCAGTTAACATAATAACAGGTAGTGATGCTTTTAATTGCCTGATACTGCTTAATACTTCCATGCCATCCATACCCGGCATTTGATAGTCAGTTATTACAACATCCGGATCCTCTTCAAGTGCCAACCGTAGACCGGTATTGCCATCTACAGCAGTGATGACTTCATAACCAGCTTTTTGAAGCATGTTGGCCAGTAGTTTTCGGATGACTGAATCATCATCAATAGCAAGGATTTTGCTCATTTATGTTAGGTATTATTCTGTTGAATAAAGCAAGCGAATTTAGTAAAATTTCATTCAACAGAATAATTGATGTATTTATTTTACATATTGGTGCTTTGTCCCAAAAAGGAAAGATCACTTAGGAGGTTAAATACACCGAAGTTGTGCTAAAGCCCGGGATAAATGCCTCCGCCTGAGGACGGGAGTTATTCGGAAGGAGTGCTTAATTTCGACTTCTAAGGCGGAGTAGTGAAAGGCTGCTCTCATTAACTCCGTCTTTCAATGCGGAGAGAGCGAGATCTTTCCAGCTCCCCCCTAAAGTAAGGAATTATTCGGAATAGCTTCAGGTAGTTAGCTTTAACACTACCCTGGTGCCGGGAGCAACATCTTCACTTACCCACACATTGCCGCCTATTACAGCACCTCTACCAATTGTAACCCGTCCGAGAATGGTAGCATTTGCATAGATGATAACATTATCTTCAACTATTGGATGCCGTTGGATTCCTTTAACAGGATGCCCATCGCTGTTGAGCGGAAAGCTTTTTGCACCAAGTGTTACGCCCTGATAAAGCCTTACGTTATTACCAATGATAGTAGTTTCGCCAATTACTACCCCTGTTCCATGATCAATAAAGAAGCCTTCGCCAATTTTTGCACTGGGGTGTATATCAATACCGGTAATACTATGGGCTATTTCAGTTATAATACGTGGAATAAGCAGTACACCCAATAATGCCAATTCATTTGCAATACGGTAATAAGTCATGGCAGTTAAGCTGGGATAGCAGAAGATGGCTTCGCTTATATGAGGATTTGCCGGATCGCCATTGTATGCAGCGCTTGCATCAAGTGCCAGTTTTTGCTTTATGACCGGAAGCCTTGTTATAAATTCACGGGCTATTGAAACTGACTGTTCTTTGCAATCGCCACATTTTTCAGGCAGGTCATTACAAAAGAAACAAAATCCCCTGTTTATCTGCTTCTGCAAGATCGTATAGGCCCTATGCAACCTTGCACCTATAATATAGGTTATTGTTTCCTGCCGAATCTTCGAATCACCAAAATATCCCGGGAAAAGTATTTCACGGAAGATATCAATCAGTTTCTGGAGCTCACCAGTTGATGGCAGATCCATTTCATGCAGTGGAAGGTGATATAGATCACTGTTCTTAGTGAGATCACACAACTGATCTACTATCTTTTCAAAACCATTATTCTCCATCTATGCAAATGTTTTAAACAAGTCAGTGCTCAGATACCTTTCGCCTGTATCACAAATTATTGTAACAATGGTTTTCCCTGTATTTTCATGTAGTGAAGCAAGTTGCATTGCTGCTTTTACATTTGCACCGGAGGATATCCCGCAAATAATTCCTTCTTCTTTCATAATTCGCAGGGCTGTTTCGAAGGCATCCTCCTCTGTTATTTGAATTATATCATCAACCAACGCCATATCCAACACCTCAGGAATAAACCCTGCACCAATTCCCTGTATTTTGTGTTTGCCGGGTTCTCCACCTGATAATACAGGTGATGCTGTTGGCTCAACAGCAAAAACCCTTACAGTGCTTTTCTTTCTCTTAAGCACATCTCCTACACCTGTTATTGTTCCCCCTGTTCCAACACCTGCTACAAATATGTCAACTTCGCCTTCAGTATCACGCCATATCTCCAGGGCGGTAGTTTCACGGTGCTTTTGCGGATTAGCCGGATTAGAGAACTGGAAGGGTATAAATGAATTGCTGTCAAGATCATGCATCTCACGCGCTTTAGCAATTGCACCCTTCATTCCTGCATCAGCAGGCGTAAGTATGATCTCACCACCTAATGCTCTTATTATCATACGCCGCTCAACGCTAACACTTTCAGGCATAGTAACTATAAGTTTATATCCGCGTTCGGCGCATATCATAGCAAGTCCTATACCTGTGTTGCCGCTTGTTGGTTCAATAATAGTTGTTCCATCTTTTATCAGCCCCCTGTTCTCGGCATCTTCTATCAATGCCAGTGCCAAACGATCCTTTACTGAATAGGATGGATTGTGAGATTCGAGCTTCATCAGTACTTTGGCATGAAGCCCTACCGACATCCTGATCAATTCAACCATTGGCGTATTGCCAATGAGTTGGCTAATACCTGAATATATCTTCATAAGTTCTTACTTTTCTATTATCAACAAATTTTAACCTTGTTGGTTAATCGTAGAATAAAAGCATCATGTTGGATAATATAAGACAGTAAAACCAAAGTGTGACAATTTTGTTATTCACTCAATGCAACCAAATGGTCATTCTGGCATCTTACTAATTGTAGTTATATAAAGACCTAACAATTTGATAACTGCATATAAATGAGCAGATTGTTGGCATATTATATTCTCTTTATATGTGGTTTCATAAATTTTTACCTTACTTTTGATACTATTATTGACAGAAACCACTACATTGGAATAGATTTTGATAGATTAGACTTAACAAGCATACAACACATTTATTACTTAATCACAAAAATTACTTATTATGAAAAAATTGAATCTTTTGCTCTCAATGTTCCTTATTGCAGGAACTGTATTTGTATCATCATGTAACAAAGATGACGACACTGATCAGGGTCCAATTCTAACTATTAAAGGTGGAGGTGAATATACCTCAAGTGATGCAACAGTTCAGATTGAAGAACCAATTTTGGTTGGTGTCACGGGAACTAGTGAAAATGAGAATCTCACAAGATTCAAGTTTTCAATAATCTCCAATAATGTTCCTACAACATTTGTTGACTCTACAATGAACACAAACGCTTTCAACTGGGAAACTGAAATTACCTTCTCAAGTGTAGGTGAGGCACGTTTGCTGTTTGAACTTTGGGATAAAAACAACGTGAAGGTAGAAAAATCATTTACTATTACAGTTGAAGACGCCGGTATGCAAATCAATAAATTCTCTGATGTTGAATTCGGTTCATGGAATGATGCAGTTGGTAGTTTCTTTTCTACCAGTGAAGGTATTGTTTATACCCGTGGCCAGTTAACTACTTCAACCAGCAACCAGGCGAAGATTGATTTTCTTTTCTTCAAAGGCGCTGAAAATGCGAATACATTAGCTTCACCTGATGATCCTGATGCAAATACAATTGTTGATCTTCAGTTAATTGACTGGACTAATAAGAATCAAACCCGCTTCAATACAACTACAATAACCTCAGCTCAATTTGACGCAATTGCTGATACATATCAATTCCCTGTATTCAACATGGGTACACAATCAACTAAAGTTAATAACCTTACTGAAGGCCAGGTTGTTCTTTTCAGAACACAGGGTGGTAAGCTAGGATTAATACATGTTGCTGACCTTTATTCAAGAGGCGACCGTGCTTTATTAGATATTATTATTCAGAAGTAATTAGAATACAGCTTAATAATTGTTTTGGATTTAAAAGGCATTAAGCTTAGAATTCATAAGCTATAGAGTGTCGGATTTAGTTGAATCCCTAACATGTGCAAACAAAGGAGACTGTCAAATTTGGCAGTCTTTTTTGTTTGCATTTGCGTCTACTTTAATCTATTCCAGTATTCTCCAACTTACTATCTTTGATATATTATTTGTGTAATGTATGGATGAAATAATCAGCACAAGGAAACTTTCGAAGCAGTACAAGGATGTACTTGCTGTTTCTGAAATGTCTTTGAACGTAGGGAAAGGAGAAATCTACGGCTTCCTGGGACTTAACGGTGCAGGAAAAACAACAACTATCAGGATGCTCTTAGGCATGATAAAGCCAACTTCAGGAAAAGCTTTTATCAAAGGACAAGAGGTGTACGCTGATAACACTGCTTTATGGAAGCATGTAGGTTATATGGTTGAAGTGCCCTATGCTTACCCTGATTTGACTGTGAAAGAAAACCTTGAACTCATCAGGCGACTAAGGTTTATTTCTGATAAAAATGCTGTTGATGCTATCATGGATAAGCTTGAATTAACAAAGTATGCCAAACGAAGGGCAATGGACCTTTCTCTCGGTAATGCGCAACGTTTAGGCCTCGCGAAAGCGCTTATTCATAATCCTGATGTGCTGCTTCTTGATGAACCATCAAACGGACTCGACCCTTCCGGGATATACGAAATAAGGGAGTTACTCACTCATCTGGCAGCAGACCAAGGCGTTACTATATTTATCTCAAGCCATATACTTAATGAGATTTCCAGATTTGCAACCAGGATAGGCATCATACATGAAGGCATGCTTTTGAGGGAACTTAATAAGCAGCAATTGGATGAAATGAGCAACAAGCGGCTTCTTGTGAATACGCGGGATAATTCCATAACACATGATTTCCTGACAAATGCCGGTATGGCGGTATCAATTAATAAGGATGGGCATTTGGAAATATCTGATAATTCAGCCATTGAGCATCCTGAAGCCATCGCAACCATGCTAGTGCAGAATGATAATCCTCCTAGTATGCTTAATGTGGTTGAGGAAGACCTCGAATCTTTTTTTCTAAGAACAATAGCGTCTAAGAACAATAGCATCTAAATAAAATAACATGACCACACTAGTCAACGCAGTATGGGCTGAATTCATGAAAGTGAAGAATTCTAAAATTGTACTGGTAACTTTTGGATTGTTTGTATTCATCCCATTGATGATGGGCTTGATGATATACATTGTAAGAAACCCCGACATATCAGAAAAGCTTGGACTGATTGCAGCAAAAGCATCTCTTTTTGGAAGTGCTGATGGCCCTGCTTTCCTTAACCTTATTAATCAACTCATAGCAACGGTTGGCCTTATTGGTTTCGGGTTTGTAACAGCCTGGGTATTTGGTCGTGAGCATCATGATAAAACTATGAAAGATATATTGGCACTTCCGGTATCACGCACTATGATTGTATTTGCCAAGTGCATAGTTGTTTTTTGCTGGTGTCTGAGCCTCATGATCATACTTTTCGTTTCCGCTGTTGTAGTTGGTTATGTTGGTAACATCGAAGGATGGTCGGTGTCACTAATAAGCCATGGAGCAGTTAAATATCTGATTATAGGACTTCTTACCATAACACTTTGTACACCGGTTGCTTTTATGGCTGGATATGGAAGAGGCATAATTGCAGCACTGGGTTTTGTTATCATCACCCTGATAATGGGGCAATTTCTGGCTGTTGCCGGACTCGGTGCTTTCTTCCCTTGGGCAATACCCGGTTTGTACACTGTGCCTGCAGGAACACCGGGAATGGAATTATACCCTGCCAGCGGGGTAATACTTTTCCTTACCAGTTTAATAGGGCTTCTTGCAACCATTTATTGGTGGAAAACAGCCGACCACCATTAACTCAGAAGCAGTACAGCACTTCATTGCAACGGAAAATGTTAACTTTGCACTGTATTAAATGCGTTGATGGAGCAAAATAAGAAACAGGTAATTTTTATTGTTAACCCCGTTTCAGGTGTTAAAAAGAGCCAGAACAGTATTGAACAGATTATTGAAGCTAATCTCGATGCTTCAATTTTTAGCTGGACTGTTAATTATACTGACTCAGCAGATCACGCACTTGAATTGAGCACCAATGCTGCAGCAGCCGGTTATGATGTTATTGCATCTGTAGGGGGTGATGGTACCGCAAACAAAGTAATAAAAGGTGCTTACGGTAGTTCGTCGGCAGTTGCCATTATTCCCGCGGGATCAGGCAATGGATTAGCACGATTTCTAAAAATTCCTATAGATCTTGGTGAAAGCATTGCCTTGATCAACAGGCAGAACACTAAGCTTATTGACACCATTTCAGTGAATGGGGAGCTATTTGCTTCCATAGCAGGTGTTGGCTTTGATGCACTTGTTGCAAGGAAGTTCGCAAAAGCTGAGCGGCGCGGTTTTCTTACCTATTTCCGTATAGCTCTGCAGGCTTATGGAGCATATCGTCCACGGAAGTATATGATGATCATTGACGGTATCGAAGTTAAAAGAAAAGCTTTATTTGTTAGTTTTGCTAATAGCAATCAATTTGGATACAACACTGTAATAGCCCCCACTGCATTGGCTGACGATGGTATGATGGATGTTTGCATTGTAAAAAAGGCACCTATCATCACTGCACCTTACATAATGGGATTACTGTGGAGAAATAAACTTGATGATTCAGACTATCTGGAAGTGATAAAAGCAAAGGAAGTGCTGTTAACAAGAAACAGAAATAAATCTATCAACCTTGATGGTGAACCTGTTAAAGTGGGCAAAGATTTAAAAATCACTGTAAACCCTTTATCGCTGAATGTAATTGTGCCCTGAAATAACAGATGTTTAACAAAAACCGGTAAACGTTAATGAAGTATGAGCGGCAAAAAAGGTAAACCTACAGGAATTGTATATTCAACCAATCCTGAATTCAAATACTCCACCAATGAACCGACAGAGGCAGAAACCCTTCCGCCTTCAAAGCAGGATTTGAGGATAATGCTCGATAAAAAACTAAAAGGCGCTAAAAAAGCAACGCTGGTAACCGGGTTTGTGGGCAAGGACTCTGACCTTGCTGATCTGGCAAAGAAGCTTAAGAACCTTTGTGCGGCAGGTGGCTCTTCAGGCGATGGACAAATCATTGTGCAGGGTGATTTTAAACAGAAGATTATGGATTACCTTATAAAAAACGGATATAAAGCTAAATTTAGTGGTTAAACCCTTGGGAACGGAGACTTAAATCCGGACTTAAGTGGCAGAATCATAAGCATTAGCAAATACCTAATAATTGATCATAGCACTCAATGAATAACATACTTAACTATCTGAGAAATAACCCGTGGTTCTTTTACACACTGAGCGTTGTAATGCTGTTCCCCGCATTACTATGGCACTTGGGTTTCCTTGCTATAAACTTTCCAACTGATGAACCCACAAGAGCAATTGTGGCACTTGAAATGATCATAAGTGGTAATTATTTTACACCCACTATTAACGGTGAATTCTACTACAACAAACCACCGCTTTATAACTGGATCATCATTGGTTTCTATAAACTGATGGGCAATTATTCAGAGTTCACACTGAGGTTACCAGTAATTGTCGGGTTATTCCTTTTCGGGATAACCATATATCACTTTGTTAAAAAGGAATTAGGTGGCAAACAGGCTTTTATTATTGTCATGCTGTTTATAACCTCGGGTCGCATACTCTTCTGGGATTCGTTCCTTGGATTGATAGATATTACCTTCTCATGGCTGGTGTACCTCTCTTTCATGTGCATATATTACTATCATAAACGCGATAAATATCTTGCCCTTTTCCTGGTTTCATACGCCCTTACAGCTGTAACCTTCCTCATGAAAGGATTACCGTCGCTGGTATTCCAGGCTATTACGCTGCTTACCTTCTTCACCTATAAAAAGGAATTCCTGAGGCTGTTTTCGTGGAAACACTTTGCAGGAATCGGGTTGCTAATCCTGATTGTTGGAAGCTACTACTTTATTTATGCCAGGCATAATTCACTCGACAACGTATTCACCACTCTTTTCACTGAATCGGAGAAACGAACTATCATACATTATGGATGGGGAAGATTTGTAAGTCATCTGTTCACTTTCCCGTTAGAGATGTTTTACCACTTCTTCCCGTGGTCAGTCCTTGGCATATTCTTATTTTCAAAGAAATTCACCTCAGTTGTTAAAACCCATCCTTTCCTTCAATTCAATTTCTTTGTATTTATATTCAATATCCTTATATACTGGACATCCCCTGAGACTTATCCCAGGTACATCTTCATGCTGTTTCCGCCCATTTTCACTGTGCTCATTTATATGTTCTACAAGAATCTTGAAGAAGGAGGCAAACTCAGCCGATTCATAGAATACTTCCTTGGCTCGGTGCTCATACTTGGTATGGTGGCTGCTGTATTAATGCCAGTGCTGAAGCAGACTGGCTGGGTTGACCATGCATGGTTAAAAGGGGCAGTCATGTTTATAGCGATAGCAGCTTTACTTTTCTTCTTTATAAAAATCAAAGAGCAGCGATTAGTGATCTTTGCCACAGCTATGCTGGTGCTGCGTATAGGGTTTGACTGGTTTATTATCCCGCCGCGCTACAATGATTTTCAGGAGCATAAGGTAGGTGCTTTAAAAGCCGCGCAAGTAACCGGCAACTCAAAGCTTTACATATACAGGGATAGTGAAACTGAACATGCTACAAGCTTTTACATTACGCTGGGCAAAATGCAGTTGCTTGAGCACAAATGGGATAACTTCAATAAAGAAGATTACTACTACCTCGATCCCCGGCAATTACCCGAAGATGCTTACGAAACTGTTTACGATTTCAACTTGTATAGGCATGATCAACCAATCAAGATAGTTAAATTAAAATAATTGCACGATGACATTACTAATGATATCCTTTGGAGAAAGAGTGAAACAGTGGCTGATGGACATGGGCTTCTCAAATGACATAACCTCTTTAATGAGAGATGTTACCGACTTTATACTGATGCTTATCATCATTACTGCTATCTATTATGTAATCAAGTTGATAGGCCTGAAGATTCTGCGAAAGATCACTTATCGTACTTCCTCAACATGGGATGATGCCCTTTACAACAACCGTGTATTCCATAAAGCGGCATTATTAGTTGCCCCGCTGCTCTTTAATGTGCTTGCACCATATACCTTAACTGAATTCCCAACATTCTTATACTGGGCTCTGCTGATTAACAGAATATTGCTTGTATTTATTGCTATATCAACAATCAATAAATTTTTGAATGCCCTTTACGATATTTACCAGGGCTTTGAAATTTCAAAATCAAAACCTGTAAAAGGGTACATACAGGTTTTAAAGATCTTCCTATACATAATTGCAGGCATCATAGTAATATCCTTGCTGTTCGACAAATCACCTATTTACCTTTTGGGTGGTTTAGGTGCATTCTCTGCCGTATTGTTACTGATCTTCAAAGATCCTATATTAGGACTAGTTGCCGGAATACAGATATCAGCCAATGATATGGTGCGCCAGGGTGATTGGATTGTAATGCAGAAGTCAGGTGCTGATGGTGACGTTATAGAAATATCACTTACAACCGTCAAAGTACAGAATTGGGATAAAAGCATTACCATGGTGCCTACATACTCACTGGTGTCAGATAGCTTCGTTAACTGGCGTGGTATGGAAGAATCGGGTGGTCGCCGTATCAAGCGCTCCCTTAACATTGACATGAACAGTGTAAAATTCTGCACTCCTGAAATGCTTGGAAAATACAGTAAGATCAGGCTACTGCAGAATTACATCAGTTCAAAGCAACAGGAACTCACTCAATTTAATACAGAGAATGATATTGATGAAAGCATAATGGTAAATGGTCGCAGGCAAACTAATATCGGCGTTTTCAGAGCTTACCTTGTTGAATACCTGAAACAAAATCCCTTTGTAAACCAGGAAATGACAATGCTGGTGCGCCAGCTCCAACCCGGCGAAAGCGGCATTCCAATAGAAATATATGTATTCAGTAGAATACTCGACTGGAAACCCTACGAAGACATTCAATCAGACATCTTCGATCACATCCTGGCAGCAGTACCTGAGTTTGAATTAAGAGTATTCCAAAACCCTACAGGCGGGGATTTTGCTGCGCGTTTTAGTGCTGCACAAGCTCAGTTGTAGGAAGGTCCTCTTGACAGTTTTTTCGTAAATAAGGCTCCACACTAGCAACCTAAACCAGACTACCGGGGTACGGAGTTGCAGTTGCACCAGATTTCACATCGGAATGCAATCAAGACCAAAAGGTGCATGTCATAAAGGCAGACACCGTTTAACACAACCACAATTCGTAGACGCCATTTGGCGTCTGGAAAAGATGAAACGTAGGATAATCAATTATCTGGATTTGATGGGGAACGGTGCACTCTACTGGGACGTTAGCTTGGTTAAAATAAATAGTCAAAGAGTGGATATTGACAATACTATATTATCTTTGACCTTGTATTAATAAAAAAATAAAATCATGAAAAAACTTAAGTTTACCTTATTATTAGGGATTTGTGCTTTTGCATACAATGTCAGCGCACAATATGTAACTGTTAGTATTACTGAAAATACCAGTTATTCAGGCCTTTATGTATTAGATGCTGTTACGCAAAACTATTGTCTTGTCGCACAAAAACAAGATGTTCCATCCCAAATCCCATACCAATTTTCACCCGGTGAAATCAATCTTACATGTGTAAGTTTAGTAAGTGATCAGAATGATCGTTACAGATATGTTGCTTTGGTGACGAGGCAGGAAGCTTCAGGCAGTGGTCAGAACTGGACACAATTACTTGATACTGGAGAAATGTGGAACATACTAACTATTCCTGCTGTAGAAATGAATTAAGGGTGCTGTTTTGTATGCTTCGAAGAATCTTGTTTATCTTCCTTGTAACCATGGATATTGCCTGCTGTGCCCAAAATGAATACCACAATTGGTATTTTGGAGGTCATTGTGGTATAACTTTCAATAATGGTGTACCTCAACCCCTTCCTGAAGGCAATAATTATGGTCATGCTGGAGCAGCGATGAGTGATTCACTAGGAAACTTGCTATTTTATACTGATGGCTATTGCCTTTACGATCGCATTAATCGTCCCATTGCCATTGGGTTGCACGGAAAATATAGCTATCAGGGTTCCATAATATTACCTTTACCAGGCAGTTTAACTTTATATTACATTATCAATGTTTTTTACGAGTCTTATAATATTTCATTAATACCTGAAACCGGTATACTATACTCAATCTTTGATATTACGCTTAATAACGGATTTGGAGATATAGTTGAAGGAAAAAAAAATATACCTATTTACCTTCCCTCGACAGGATATGCTCTTGAAAAGTTAACTGCTGTAAGGCACAGAAACAATAAAGATATTTGGATTATTACTCGTAGTTTTCCCGGCAATGAGTTTTATTCATTTCTATTAACATCTGAAGGACTTAGTACAGAAGGGTTAATTAGCCAAAGCCTTATTAATATCTCTTATAGTGATGAGCCGCTTCAACACTTTGGTGAAGTAAACATAAGTCCGGATGGAACAAAATTTGCGGCTGCTTATTCAGGATTGGGTTGTATCGAATTTGGCCACTTTAATACAGAAACCGGCAGATACACCCCACAGTTTATTATTAAACCTGATACAATATGTAGTGGGGTGGGCGATAGTAGCCCTGTCGGTTTAGAATATTCACCCGATTCAAAATTGTTATATTGCAGCCACAACAACCATACTATCCTTGTTAATGAGTGTGCTGATATACAGCAATTTGATGTCACAATTCCTGATTCTGCCCTAGTAAAGAATTCAGAAATTACCATTGGCAAAGGAGTTGCCGGATTACTTCAATCCGGACCTGATGGAAAAATATATGGAGGGAAATTTGGCGATAATAGATTAAGCGTTATCAATTACCCAAATACAAAAGGTATATTTTGTAATTTTCAATTTGCTTCACTCTCATTAGGTGAGGGCAGCCGGGAGTATTTTTTTGGGCTTCCCCAAATGCTCCAAAAGTACTTCTCTTATATCAACTACGCTGCAGCATGCATCAATCAACCCACCCTTTTCACTCCCAATATATATCCGGCGCCTGATAGTGTGTATTGGAACTTTGGTGATGCTTCTTCTGGTGTCAATGATACTTCAACATTTCTTAATACTTCTCATGTCTATCATACTCCCGGAGATTACTCTGTTACCCTGATTTCTTACTGGCAAGGGGGCAGGTCTGATACTTCTGTTAAAGTGATTTCTGTTTTACCGGCTCCTTTTCCCAATATTGGTGATTCAGCATTTATTTGTAAAGGCGATTCTGTAACTTTTGAGTCTGATGTCTTTGACTCTTACCTTTGGAGCAGTGGTGATACCACCCGATCAATTACCGTGGCTGATACCGGTACTTACTGGATTGAAGTTACCAACACTCTTGGTTGCCTGGGAAGAGATTCTGTCAGGGTTGAGTATTATCCTTCACCTGTCTTAGGTGATTCAGTGCTTATTTCACCAACAGCCTGTAATGGCAGTACAGGAGCTATCAGGGAATTAACCATTACGGGCGTAGAACCTGTTTCTGTCTGGTGGGTGGATTCGTATGATAATCTAGTTGACACAACACTTGACATATACAACCTGCCTGCCGACTGGTACTCCCTTTGGGCAACTGATGGACGTGGATGTACCAATTTTATTCAAAAGTATTATGTTCCCGATGCAGGGGATGTTCTTATAGATTCCGTTGATCACCAGCCTTCATACTGTGATAAAAACAATGGTACTATCGCCATTACAGCCGTAACAGGTTTGGGTGATATGCTTGCTTATTCTATACGGCAAGATGAGTGGCTGGAAAATGAAGGTAATTTTACCAATCTGGAGCCGGGTGAATATGTAGTGAAAGTCCGTGTTATCGACAGTACCGGTTGTCAGGCCACATGGAGTGATAAAATTATCATCACCAATGAACCCGGCCCAATGGTTACTCCATCAACAGAACCTGAGATTGATAACAATCACAATGGAACAGTTACCCTTACTGCTGAAGGGTTTGGTGATTTAACTTATGTGCTTAATGGTGTTGTTCAAGACACCGGTTATTTTACCGGTCTTGCACAAGGTACATACTACTACCAGGTAATTGACCAAAATGGTTGCATCACAGCCGATAGCATTACGGTAATTAACATTCAGGGGTTTATTCTCTCGGCTATTGCAGGCAATGATACCATCTGTTTCTCACCTCAGTTGCTTACAATTCCTGTAGAGGTTACCAATTTTAACGGGGTGAAAGCATTTGAAATCAGCCTGCGCTATGATGCTGCTTTAGTAACCTGTCAAAACTATGCCGGATTAAACAACCAGTTAGAAGGATTAAGCGTTGAAGTGTTCCCTTCAATTGAACGGGTTGTTGCTTCGTGGGCAGGCACAAACCCTGTAACATTATCAGCAACAGAACAACTGTTTGAGCTGGTCTTCACAGCAAACGATACCGGATATAGTCAGTTAGCATGGGATCTGGCAGGATTAAGCTGGTTTGAAGGAGTGAATGGACCTATAAACAATGTTGAATACACCATAGGCCAAATGCAAGTAAATGAACCTGCCGGTATTAGCCTTAATCATCCGGCCCAATGCTGTGAAGGCGGAATACTCACCATTGCACCTTCATTCACAGGTACCGGCCCATTAATATACCAGTGGCAATTGCCTGATGGCAGTACCGATAACAGGGATATGTTTATTAGATTCAATGCCGGGCAGGAATATTCAGGCAACTATAACATTAAAGTCACCGATGCACTGGGATGCGAGGATTCAATTGTGGTAAATGCACAGGTAATCCCTTTACCAAAAGCCAACTTCCCTGCCACCAATCCAACGCTGGATACCATACCCTTTGAACAAACCTACCTGCTCGAAGCCACCCAGGGCTATGCCTCTTACGAATGGAATACCGGAGAAGCAACCTACTACATCAATGTAATCGCTGAAGGAGAATACTCTGTTACCATCAAAACTAACGAAGGCTGTGAGGCACTGGAAAGTGTGTTCATGTTAGAAACCTTCATTCCCATACAAGTCCCCAACGCCTTCACCCCAAACAGCGACGGACTAAATGACATCTTTAAACCGGTGGTAAATGCAGAACTGGTTCGCCAGTTCAGCATGAGCATCTACAACAAATGGGGGCAAAGCATCTTTGAAACCACCAGTGCATCTGAAGGATGGGATGGAGAGAATGCCATGCCGGGTGTTTATAACTGGGTGATATCATACTCCAATTTTGTTGGGAAGGTATATCAGATGAAGGGGAGTGTGAGTTTGGTCAAGTAGTTTCCGATAAAGCTTTGATTCCGTTTTTGTTTTGCTTATTTTTGGGAAAATAAATCTAAACTAAATCATTAAGCTATGAAATCCTTAAAAATTACCCTACTTATGGCAATATTAGCATTTGCCTGTAATGCCAGCGC
>JAGXGB010000014.1 GCA_024636955.1 Bacteroidales bacterium | reverse complement strand
TCATACTGCTTGCCAATGCCAGCATGAAGGCCATTAACAACCAGAATGAATAATACTCATTTTGAAAAGGTAGCCCGATATTCATACCGTATAAACTGGCAATAAATGTCAAGGGAAGTAGAATTGAGGAGATCAATGTAAGCACCTTCATGATCTCGTTGGTGCGATTAGTCTGGAGTGAATCAAACGTCTTTGATAAACCTTCAACAATTTCCTGGTAATCCTCAGTCATATCCCACATCTTCTGGTAGTAGTCAAGGATATTACCCCAGTAATCTTCCATGTTCTCAGCGTAACCCTCTATTTCACCTGATTCAAACTTATGGAACAGGCGCAATTGGGGTTTGAACACTGTATTTACTAAAATTATGTTCTTTCGGGTAAGTGAAATACGCTCAATTGTCCTTTCAGCTTTTTTATTAAAGAGGTCCCTGTTAATTAGATCAACTTCCACTCCCAGCTTACTGAGCAATGATAAAGATTCGAGCATCAGATGCTCTAAAATTTTATAGAGCAATGCATCACTTGTACCCACCTGGCGAACCTGATAATTATCGTCGGGTTCACGGCCACTGTTAAACAAGTTCTTAACTACCCAATGCGATTTTCCAATGGTTATGATGAAATCGCTGCCCCAGAAGATTTTTACCTCTTTGACTTTAAGAAAACGATTCCAGCGGTCAAAGTAAGGGAAATGCAATATAAGGAAATAGTAATCGTCGTAAATATCTATTTTAGGACGCTGATTTGTGCGACTTCGGCAATCTTCAATATCAAGGGGATGGAAATGGAAATTTTCTTTCAGGAATTGTAAATCCTCATCGGTAGGGTCAAGTATGTGATGCCACCTTAGCGTACCTATTTTTATGGTCTCAATCATCGGAACCCTCCTGTTTTAAAGATTTTACTTTCTACATTCCCTCAGGATATTTTTAGCTGTGCAAAAGTACAAAAAAATATTAGTAATAGACCATTAAGGGTTTGTAATTCACTTTTGGCTCAGCCCGATTGAAGTGCTTTGTGCTTAGCCAGATGCTGAAAAGTTTGATCAAAGTTAAACGACAATTCAATATCTTTCCAATCATGCCAAACCAGTAATTGCAGTTGCTGGAATCAACCACAACAGGTGCAAGTATCAACAATTGCAGTTGTTGGAATCAACCACAACAGGTGCAAGTATCAATCATTGTAGTTGCTGGAATCAACCACAACAGATGAAAGAATCAACCATTGTAATTACTAATTATGGTTATTATTTAATAGAAGGAATGAGTGTGCAATGATTTGTAGATATGGGTTCTGCACAAAATATTTGATGACCTAATCAATGGCTTTATGCCATAAATCCATCTCGTAGATATCACCTGCAACCATAAGTGCTACACCCAGCGCATCTTCATCAAGCCGCGTTCTTATATTATGCTTTTTGGCAAATTTCAGGAGGTTAAGCGTATTAAGGTTACCAATCATTTCATAGCCTGTCATGGGGCAACCGCCAATTCCATTCAGCACTCCGTCATATGAACGGCATCCGACATTCCAGGCAGCTGTTATCTTATCATTCCAATTTGTAGGGGAGGTATGGAGATGCAGACCAAACTCCATTTCAGGGTATGTGCCTATCATTTTTGTGAATATCTCTGTTATAGATTCAGGAGTCGCTAATCCAATGGTATCTGACAAGGTTATGGTTTTAATCCCAGTATGCATGAAGTGCTCTATATGTTTTTGCATTTCACTGATATTCCATTTATCCCCATATGGATTACCAAAGGCCATACTCATAAAGATTCTTAATTCCTTACCTGAATCGGCACATAGCTGGGCAAGTGAATCAATGGTATCAAGTGCTTTAAGGGTAGAGGAGTTAATGTTCCGCTGTAGAAATGTTTCTGACATCGAATAAGGAAAGCCTATCATATCAAGCTTTTCTTCTCTGGCAGCTTCCTTTCCACCTCTCATATTCCCAACAATTGCCATAAGTCTGGCATTTCCAAGTGTTTTGTCAACTAAACCCAACACTTTATCCTGGTCAGCCATCTGAGGAATGGCTTTAGGGGAAACAAAACTTCCAAAATCAATTACATCATAACCTGCTTTGAGCAGGGAATTGATGTAGGTAGCCCTTTTTTCAGCGGGAATTACGTATGGTAACCCTTGTTGGGCATCGCGCGGTGACTCTGTAATCTTTATCACATCATTTCGAGGTATCATAAACATTTAACCATGCAGATGTGATAATGTTTTGCAATTATGGATCATGAAAGTATATACCGGGCAATGACCATTCGCTGGATTTCCGAAGTACCTTCACCAATCTGCAAAAGGCGTTGATCGCGGTAAAAGCGTTCAATTTCATAGTCTTTCATCAAACCATAGCCACCATGAATTTGAACAGCCTCGTCAGCTACCTCTTTGGCAATTTCTGAACAGTAAAGCTTAGCCATTGCCGACTCTTTGGCAAAGGACTGACCTGTATCTTTCAACCAGCATGCCTTATATAATAAATTGCGTGCAAGTTCTATCTTGAGGGCCATATCAGCAAGTTTAAAGGAGATGACCTGGAATTTGGAAAGTGATTGCCCAAATTGTTTTCTTTCCTGTGAATAGTTCAATGCCAGTTCATAAGCTCCCTGGGCGCATCCTAATCCCATTGCTGCAATGCTTAACCTGCCTGCATCAAGGGTTGCGAGCATAATCTTTGAACCTTCGCCTTTTTTACCAAGGATATTTGATTCTGGCACACGGCAGTCATCAAAGAAAAGTTGTGCAGTATCAGAAGCTCTCCACATCATCTTACCATGCATGGTTTGACGGGTAAATCCTTTTGTTTCACGGTCAACAATAATGGTTGTAAATTCCTTCTTACCATCTTTTTCTCCTGTTACCGCTTGCACTGTAGTGCCAATTGAAATACTGGCAGAACCATTTGTGATAAATATTTTAGAGCCATTGATCACCCATTCTCCATTTTCTATAACTGCCTTGGTTTTAGATCCTCTTGAATCACTTCCGGCATCGGGCTCAGTCAATCCAAATGCCCATAATGCATCACCCGTGCAAAGCTGTGGCAGATATTTCTTTTTCTGCTCTTCTGTGCCATAGTAGTATAACGGACCTATTCCCAGTGAATTATGGGCTGCAACTGTTGCCGCCTGCGAAGCATCAACCCTGGCAAGTTCCTCAACAGCAATAATGTATGATAGATAATCCATGCCCTGGCCTCCATACTCATGGGGAAGGTATATTCCAAAAAGGCCTAATTCGCCAAGTTTACGTGTTAATTCAAGGGAGAACTCGGCTTTTTCATCTAGTTCCTGTGCAACAGGGCGTATTTCTCTTTCGGCAAAATCACGCACTGTATTGCGTATCATTTTATGCTCATCACTAAGGTTGTAGTCCATTTGTTCCTATTTACAATTAAATATTTTCTTTGACATTATCTTCTTTCGACAGGTGAATAAGGTGCGAAGTGTTGTCAACATTATCACCTTGTTTAACATCCACTTTTTCAACTAAGCCATCATATGGAGCCATAATGTTGTTCTCCATCTTCATTGCTTCAATAACCATAAGCAAATCACCTTTTTTTACTTTATCGCCTTCAGCAACTTTAACAGAAAGAACTCTGCCCGGCATTGGCGATACAATATCTCCTGAATCAGTCTTATGACTTTTTACGGCCGTAAAGCATGTAATATCTGAGGGAGCTACATCGGGACGATAGAAATTAAACTCATGGCCGGCATATCTTATGTGTATTGATGCGTCAGGCGCCTTAACCATATAAATATCATGTACCTCATCATTAAGCTGTAATCTGAAGCCTGCACCATTCTTACTTATATGTGACTTCTGCTTTAATGAATGCTGATCAAGAACATAATCCTGCGTGTCAAGTACAGCAGTTATCTTTCCCGAAAGTCTCCAAAAGCCTATCTCGTTCCAAAGTGCCTGGTTAGTAGTATCTACTGATAAAGCGTTGTTATAATCTTTTGAGCTGGCTCCGTTTGAATTCAACATGCTATATAGCATTGCTGCTGAAAGAGGTATCTGTTGATCAAGGGCATCCTTCGACTCAATAAAACGTTGATTCAATTCTTTAAGATGGTTATCAAGGTATCGTGTATGCACCTTATTTTCAATGTAATCTGAATGTTTAAGTAATACACCCAGAAATGACAGGTTTGTCTTTATACCCAGTATTGTATAGTTTGGCAGGAATTCAACCAGCTTGTTAACAGCACCGATTCTATCATCAGCATGAGCAATAACTTTGCTAATCATAGGGTCAAAATTGCTGAATATCTGAACTCCATCTTTAAGATGGGCATCGTCAACACGAACTGACCCGTTTTCAGGAAATGAATACTGCAATATGGTTCCGGGTGAAGGCATAAAGTTATTCTGTGGATCTTCAGCATATACCCGCACTTCTATAGCATGTCCGTTTATTGACAGATCATTTTGATCGTATGACAATTTCTCGCCTTCGGCTATCAGGAATTGCTCTCTTACAATATCAACACCTGTGATCATCTCTGTTACAGGATGCTCAACCTGAATTCTCGTATTCATCTCCAAAAAGTAGAAATTCAGGTCATGATCAACAAGGAATTCAATAGTCCCGGCATTGTAATAGCCAATAGAAGAAGCCAGTATAATTGCTGCAGCGCACATTTTTTCACGAACCTCATTGGTAAGTGTTGGCGAAGGTGCTTCTTCAACTATTTTCTGGTGTCGCCTTTGTACTGAACATTCACGCTCAAAAAGGTGAATCATATTGCCAAGCTTATCGCCCAAAACCTGCACCTCTATATGGCGGGGATTTTCAAAAAAGCGCTCTATGTAAATAGTGCTATCCCCAAAATAGTTGGCTGCTTCGCTTGCGGTTGACTGCAATGCATTAGCCATCTCACTTTCTGAACGCACAATGCGCATTCCTTTTCCTCCACCCCCTGCAGCAGCTTTTACCAATACAGGAAAGCCAACTTCATGATGATTTTTCATCAATTCTTCCGGAGTTCCGGTTATACCGGGTGTAACAGGCACGCCATGCTTTTTAGCAATTTCACGGGCAGCAATTTTGTTGCCCATTGCCCTTATAGAGAAAGAAGAAGGCCCTACAAACTCAATACCTTCTTTCTCGCAAGCCTCGGCAAACAAGGGATTTTCTGACAAAAAACCATAACCGGGATGAATGGCGTCAGCACCCGTATCTTTTGTTGCTTTAATAATAGCCTGAATATTGAGGTATGTTTCAGCCAGTGTTTCTCCCGGCAGATATACACGTTCATCCGCTTCTAAAACATGAGCCGCATGCTTGTCCTGTTCAGAATAAACTGCAACAACCGTGTAGCCCATTGTGCGGGCAGTCCGTATTATGCGTAGTGCAATCTCTCCGCGGTTTGCAATAAGTAGTTTGCTTATCTTCATTTTTTATTCCTTAACCCAGTTTGGTTTGCGCTTTTCAAGGAAAGCTGCCATGCCTTCCTGCCCTTCATCTGATGAGCGGATTTCAGCAATCATTTTAGCAGTATACGTAAGGGCCTCCTGGAGTGTTATCTTATTTGATACCTGATCAATAAGCACTTTGCAATGCCCAACAGCTTTCGGACCACTGGTTAGCAGCATACTTTTAAGCTTATCCAGATAATCGTTGAGGTCACGTGTAGGCAGTGACTTATTTACAAGCCTAAACCACTCTGCCTCTTTTCCATTAATCCTGCGGCCAGTCAACATCAATTCTTTAGAGCCATACTCGCCAACTCGCTTTATTACAAATGGCGATATGCATGCCGGCACAATACCTATCTTAACTTCCGATAATGAAAAAACTGTTTCATCATCACATATTGCCATATCGCAAGCAGCAAGTAATCCATTTGCACCACCTATTGCAGCTCCATGTACCACAGCAATAGTGGGTACCTGACAATTATAAATTGTATTGAAACACTCCGACAATTGTAGGCTCTCTTTTAAATTCTGCTCATAGGAATAGGTAGCAACATCACGCATCCAGTTAAGGTCAGCACCGGCACAAAAGGCTTTTCCCTTTCCTCTCAGCACTATTATTTGAACAGCTTCCACCTGTTGTAATTCCTTAAAGGCACTGATAAGTTCCCCAATCATTACTTCATTAAAAGCATTCCTTATCTCCGGCCTGTTCAGCCATACTGTAGCAACGCGATCTCCTCTTTCAATTTCTATTGTTTTGTATTGCATATTATCTACTTTAATACTTAATCGTTAATCAGGTTAACTCAAACAGTTTATCAGGTTTCCCCTATAATCTTTTAC
>JAGXGB010000013.1 GCA_024636955.1 Bacteroidales bacterium | reverse complement strand
CCATTAGAACAAACCATTTTTTCCTGTTACTTTGCTTTTTAATTCCGGGCTAACCGGTCATGATTGTTAAAATCAAAGTTATTCACGTAATATTTCCAGTTGAAATGCGCAAAATCACATTTTTATTTCTATCCGTTGTATTAATTCTTGTTGTCGGTTGTAACAGGAAAGCTGCCGATGTAACCGCTAATTTACCTGAGGGTATGCGTGCAGCTACCATTATTGAAGTGAAGCAGGGATCAGCATACTCCTATTTCCAGGTTTTTGAGGACAACCATAAATTCTGGATGGCGACCACTCATCTTGATGCTAAAGAAGGTGACGTGATATACTATACCGATGCTTTCGAGATGAAGGATTTTAAAAGCAAGGAACTTGATAAAACTTTTGAGTCAATTATGTTTGTGAATGATGCGGCACTCACATACGAGAAACCGGCTCCTGTTTCTCCGGGAAAGGTAAACCCAAGGCAAGTTCAGGAACTTGAGATTGAAAAAGCACCCGGAGGCATAAGCATTGTTGAGCTTCACGAGAACAAGTCTGAGCTTAACGGTAAGGAAGTTACCATCAGGGGAATGGTTGTGAAGTACAATATGAATATCATGGGTAAAAACTGGGCTCATATACAGGACGGCTCACGCCATAAAGATGGTTACGACTTAACCGTTACTACCATGGATTCATTGGCCGAAGGGCAAATTGTGACCTTTAAGGGTACTATAATACTGAACAAGGATTTTGGACATGGTTACAATTATGATATTATCATGGAAGATGCCAAAGCTAGTGATATAGCTGAAGCAGGCGCTAAGCTTTAATAATAGAATTAGCTGCCAGGGCGGCCATTGAAAAGCAGCCTTGCAAAAGGAAGCCCCCGGTGGGTGCATCCCAATTTACCATTTCACCTATCACAAATATCGAAGGATTTGATTTCAGGGAGAAGTTCTCATTGATATCATTTATGCTTATTCCACCCACCACACTAATTGCTTCATCAATTGGCCTAAGTGACTGCACTGGAATTATTAAGTTTTTAGCCGCCATGCAGAATTGCTCCCTGTTGGTAAGTATATCCCTTTGGGTAAAAGCTTTGATAAGTGCCATTTGCTCAGTGTTCAATGAAAGAAGGTTTTTATAGTCAGGTACTATTGAATCTGATCGTTTTAATGTTCTGCTTGTATTTTTTGAATTTCCAAATGACACCTTCTTCAGTAACTGCTCCATAGAATTCTTTGGCTTAAAGTCGATAGAAATATAGGCTTTAGTTCCTGCAGCCAGGCTTGTTCTGAGATTAGGTACTATTCCATAAATAGCAGCACCTTCCAATCCATAGTCGGTTATCAGAGCTTCTTGCATCTTCATCGTATCTTGTAAAGGGGCTGCAGTCTCCTCCCCTTTTGTCCATACTGAAATGGTGATATTCTTAAGTGGCTTGCCTGAATGGAACTGTCTGATATAAGGAGGCCATTCAATATTGATGCCGCAATTGGAGGGCAAGAACGGAAGGGTGTGAATAGCGTTTTCACGAAACATGTTAACCCACAATCCATCAGATCCTGTTTGTGGCCACGAAGCACCACCAAGTGCCAGTATGCAATAGTCGGCGGTGTATGTTTTAGTAAAAGGACTATCAGTGTCATTTGATTGTTCAATAGTTGTAGAATGTTCAATTTGTTCAATCTGCTCAATAGGTGCAGTATGTACTCTATTCTGGTCAGTTCTTCTGATCTGTTCGAAAGAAAACATATTATCAGATGCGAAGCTGATAAGCCTATGGTTGAGATGAATTGTAACATTTCTTTCAAGCAGTGCGTTGGTCATTTTTTGAACTACTTCAATTGTTTTGATTCCTTTTTCGGGAAATACTTTGCCACTGCTGCCGATGTAGGTGGGAATTCCGATATTGTGAAGCCATGTGAGCAAGGCGTTGTTATCAAAATCATCGAGTGCCCGATTCATAAAACCTTCAGGTATGTATACTTCCCTGATCTTTTGAATTGAATAGTTGGTAATATTGAGTCCGCCTTTACCTGCTACCAGAAGCTTCCTGCCAAGTGATGAGGATTGTTCAAACAGATGTACTTCACAATTGCTGCTAAGGCACCAGGCAGCAAACATACCGGCAGGACCGCCACCCACCACGATTACTTTCTTTAGACTTTTCCCCATCGCATAGTCAGCTATATCAACGTTTACGATTGACCAAGCTCACATAGAGATCTTCAACTTTCTCCCTTGCCCAAGGCGTTTTGCGCAGGAATTTGAGCGATGATTGTACAGAAGGATTATCCTTAAAGCACCTGATGTCAACATAATAACTTAAACGCTCCCATCCATAATGAGCCGCAAGCTCCTTCACAATAGTTTCAAGAGTTACCCCATGTAGCGGGTTATTTGGCTGTTGTTCCATTATGCAAAAATACAGGTTTTGTAGAAGCGGAATGCCTGCCATTTAATTAGAAACTGGGAGAGAAGACCATAGTACTTCGTATTTTAGATATAACTTTTTGTGCCTGATTATGTTAATTACAAAAGAGGAGATGTGAAAGACAAAAGCCACACTTTATTTCTGGCCGAAGATGATGAAGATGACAGATTGTTTTTTTCCATGGCAGTAGCTGCAGTTGACAAGGAGCTCAAACTTATAGCTTTTAATGACGGTGTGGAATTAATCAGTTATCTTGATAAGGCGGCTGAAATACCGAACATACTATTTCTGGATATTAACATGCCCAAGCTTTCTGGACTGGAGTGTTTGGAGGAAATAAGGAACTGTGAAGATTGGAAGGATATACCTGTTGCCATGTATTCAACCTCAGGAAATGAGAATGACATTGAGAGGTCGAGAGAACTTGGTGCACAGGTATTCATTATGAAACCTTTTCAATTATCTAAATTGGCCGAAATCATTGATTGGGCATTAAGCATGGATTGGGAAAAAACTGTATTAACTCCTCAGGAGTTTTTCATTAAGGAGAAGATATGGCAAAAAAAAACATGAAATAGCAGCCATATTGGCATCGGAAAAGCTGTAATATGCTAAATACAAAAAATGAAGATGTGAAAGATAAAAAACAAACCATATTCCTGGCTGACGATGATGAAGATGACAGAATGTTCTTTTCTATGGCAGTAAAAGCAATAAGCATGGAACTCAAGTTATTGACATTTGTTGACGGCGATGAGCTAATGCAGTATTTGAATGGTGAACCTGACGAGCCACAGATGATTTTTCTTGATATTAACATGCCCAAAAAATCAGGACTTGAGTGTCTGGAGGAGATAAGAAATTCAAGCAAGTGGAAAGATGTGCCTGTTGCCATGTATACAACATCAGGTAGTGAACAGGAAATAACCAGAGCCAAAGAGCTTGGTGCTCAATTCTATATCATAAAGCCTTTTGAAATATCAGTTATGACTGAGATTATTGGATGGACTTTAGAAACAGATTGGAAAAACACCGTGTTACCGCACAATGAGTTTTACGCCAGGGAAACTACATGGAAGGGAAGAGCGAAGCTATAACAGCTATCTAAAGTAATCTCTTTCAGCCTGATCTTCAGGATATCTTAATTTAACGGATAGTGGGTTAAAGCCAGTGTCCATAATGCCAATAAGACCGTAAATAGTTTCACCGCTTTGTATGTCGCGGTTCATCACGTTATACTTTGCAAGTTCCCTGCCCAGTCGGGCATTGGCATTTGCTGCAGTAAGCATATTGATTAACGTGATACCCGGCCCCATGACTAAGCCTACGTTATAAGATTCCATTACCCTTCCATTCTGATCGATGGTATTGAATTGCAGTGGGGTTAAAAGCAGATAGAAAAGATAACCGACTGTTGACTGTTTGATTAAACTTTGAACTACATAAGGATTTATAATAGTGACTTGGTCGTTGCCTGAAAAAAAAATAATATCGCGGCCAATATTCAAGGTAGTATCGTAGTTATTAGTTATTTTTACAGCAACCAGCTTAACACCCTTCCTTCTTTCCTTCTTTGCGTAACGCATATTACCTCGTTCAGTAAGCACATCGTACTTATAGGAAAAGCCGATACCATCGCTCACATCGCTGTTATAATAATGTAATACAGGTGGATTTATATCTTTATAGATACCTGCGCATCCATTAAATAAAAAAGCGACAACTAGAATTACCGCAACTCCCAATACACGTTTCATGGAAAAGATGGTATAAATGTTGATAAAAAGTTGATTTTGAATATCTTAAAAATCCCCTCTGGACTTATTAAGGAATGATGTAAATATAAAAAAGTATATTGATATACCAAATACCAAAAAAAATAAAAATATAAGGATTAAAAATCTGCCTTCTACTCAGAAACTAACCTCATTGGTGGTAAAGATCGTGATTGATAACCTCACACCAGCCTGTTGATATTCAAAGCCCTGAAAGCCAGCAAAAACGCCAAGGTTAAAGATAATTCCACCGATGCCATAGCCGGGTTCAAAATAATTTTTATGCTGTGGCGAGTATAGGTAACTGAAGAAAAAGCTTTCATCCCATAACCTGTTTCTCAATATTGGCAGTCGCTTTAGCATTATAAAGGGCGATTTATACTGCAGATGCCCGGCTGCGAAATATTGGTTGGTGCTGAACTCATAGCTGTTGAGTAACAGGAAGTATGGGAAAAACTCCTTAATACCAGCAATAAGGGGCCTCTTGGCGAAATGCTGGAATTGTGGGAACCACATAGCTTTTGAGTTAATGAAATACCCTGCCTCAACCCTGTAGTTAAGTCTGTTCTTAATTCCAAGGCGCTTCTGCTGATGCACCACAGCTTTTATTAGATCATAGTCGGTATCGAATATACCGGCAGGAATACCCTTTTTCCATATAAGGCTATATTCGGGGTAATCATTAAATCGACGGTAAGTTTTTTTGACCCCATTGCTTATATAGTAGAAAGGTGCGGGTTTATAGCGGAGCGCTATTTCCGTGGTAAGATCTTGATGATCGGTCATAGCAAATACCGGGTTATCAGGTATGTTGGGTTCAAACTCCTTGCTCTTTCTGTAAAAGACCGAGTAATCAGTTACGTTGGTAAGTGTTTTATTCTCAGAAAATGACACCTGAAACACTGATGTTAGTCCGTGTACCGGTTCCATACTATACTTTAAGTCGAGATAAGCACTGTTAAAAAACTTAGCGGGGTTCTCCCTGAAAACCAGAGCTTCAATGCTACTTTCAAGTGGGTGAATGCCATCGGGATTGTAGTCAACCGCTTGCTTCCCCACCCTGATACCAGCTTGCTTGTTAAGTGATTCAGATTTCCATGATATGGGCAATTCGCCGTAGAGAACTTTCCTGCCAAAGGCATAACCCAGCATTGGAGACAGAGAGATTGATTGTGTTTGTGGCAGTCGGCGGGTCATAGAAATGCTATTCTGATACCTCAATCCATCCACCAGGTTAAAGCTAATGTTAACAGGATTTATTAATCCGCGATTCCGGAGTTCTGTTGCAGTATCATTGATGAAATAACCGCCTAGGAACAACCTGCCAATCCATTTATAACCTGAAGTTTTTGTAGAGTCGGTGTTTGTTTTTCCACGGAGCTTAATGGTATCAGCTGCCCTTATACTTGTTAGTTCATTACCTGATAAAGGTATTGGTCTGATGGTATTCCAATATGCTGTATCATGTTTTCGGGCATTGGTGTCAATAATGGTTTTATACGATTCAATAAATTCATGGTCAAACCGCAGGGAGTCCTTTATTCTCAAATCATGCTGTTGCTGTTGCAATCGGGCCAGGCGGTAGGATTCGGCTGTGCTTAGTTCTTCCTTTTGCGCCAATTTATTAATTACCTTTTGCTTCCCGGCAATTTTAGTGTCTATCTTCTTGTGGTAATCTATTTGCCTGTCAGGGATGTTGCTTTTGGCAATAACCTTATTTTCATTTTCCTTATCGGGAGCTTTACTTTCTATGTTAGTTTGGGTTTTGGGAATGTTTACAATTAACTCCTTATACTGAATGGATGTATGGTAGTCAAATGATCCGCTATTTCCCAGCAGGTCCATTTCAACTTTCAGCCGGTTTGACACTGGTAACCACACACCATCCTTTACCTCATTGTAATTCTGTGAGAGGTGCAGCTTCACACCCATTTGTTCATCCTTGAATAGATTTAAATTGCTCAAGCACCACAAATCATCCACCACATAGATGGTTCCCTGTATATATTGAGAGCCTTTACCTTTAGGAATTACTGTGATCTTGTGAATGGCATAATCTCCGTATCGCGTGCGGCCTTCATATCTAAAGCGGTAATGAGTGAAAGCTCCTGCCCTCACAGGTGATATAGCACTCCCGAAACCACGTGGCTGGTATATATTACCTGAAATAAAACCCATGGCACTATTTGAACTGTTTTCACCGAAATCAGGGAAATTGCTCTTAATGGATTTTACTCTCTGCCTTACTATGTCGGGACCAGTATAAGTTATCTCGTTAACTGATTCTTCAATGTATGTATCACCTGCTTTTATATTGTATTCTTTAAGGTCGTCTCTAGCCATCCACTTTACTAGCTTTGATATACCAGTTATAGTCAGACTTCCTTTGATATAAACATCAGCTTTATAATGCTTGACTATATTGGCAAACATAGGGGCATTTGCAATTACCTGCCTCATAACACCGTATGCAGGGTCTTCCTTGCTGCCTTTAATTTCAACAGTGCTCAGATCGTACACCATATCAGGTAGTTCAATGGTAAAAGCCGGAGAATCCTTTTTGAGGTTGATTTCCTTAACCACTGTTTGATAGCCCATACTCTGGAAAACGCAAACATAGGTTCCTGCATTAAGCTTAAGCTCAAACCTTCCCTCACTATTTGTTGCTGAACCAAGAGAAAGTTCCCTGATATACACAGTTGAGTAAGGCACAGGCACACCCTCTGAATCAACAATAATCCCTCTTAAAACCTGGGCATGAGATGTGACGGCACAAAAGCAGAAAAGCAAGTATAAAAGGACTGATCGGGGCATTAAGTTTTTTGAGGTGAATTTAAGAAAAAAAAACTAACATAATAAGCTATCCTATAACAAGTAAATATGCATATTAACTGTGATATTTTTGATTAAAATCCTTATCTTTGAAAAATAGCCGGCGGAACTTATCGTCGTAAAAATCGTTTTCCTATAACAACTTATATCAGAATGAGAAACCTTTCATTATTGATACTGTGCAGCATTTTTACCTACTCATGCCAGGCACAGAATAAACAACATTCTCCTGATCCTTATACTATACCAGTACTTGGCATTATTCCTGGCCTTTCTGACGAAGAGATCATGGATGTTGTACAAAGGCAAACTTTCCGTTATTTCTGGGATTTTGCACATCCTGTTAGCGGAATGGCCCGTGAAAGAAGTAATGTTGCTTTTGATTATGGAGACGAGGTGGTTACCACCGGTGGAACAGGATTTGGTGTTATGGCCACTGTTGTAGCAGTACACAGGGGTTGGATATCAAGGGATTCGGCAGCCCATCACATACTTAGGATGGTTAAGTTCCTGACAAAGGCTGATGCCTATCATGGTGTGTTTCCACACTGGATTAATGGTGCAACAGGTCAAACTATACCTTTCAGCAGGAAAGATGATGGAGCCGACCTGGTTGAGACTTCCTATCTCTTCCAGGGGCTACTTACGGTTAGGCAGTTCTTTAATCGCGACACCCCTGTTGAATCAGAGCTAAGGAACAGGATAAACTGGCTATGGAACGATATTGAGTGGGACTGGTTCACCCGTGGTGGAGAAAAGGTGTTATACTGGCACTGGAGTCCTGATAACGGCTGGTCGATGAACTTCCCAATCAGGGGATACAATGAATGCCTGATAACTTATGTTTTGGCTGCAAGTGCCGAAAGGCATCCTGTTGATGCTGATGTTTATCATCATGGTTGGGCTAAAAGCAACTTTTTCAAGAATGGTAAGGAATACTATAAGCATAGATTACCTTTGGGATTCGATTATGGTGGTCCGCTTTTCTTTGCTCATTATTCTTTCCTTGGTCTCGATCCTTATGGGTTGCAGGATTCTTATGCAAACTATTGGGAGCAAAATGTCAACCATACACTCATAAACAGGGCATACTGCATTGATAATCCCAAAAAATACACCGGCTACGGTCGCAGCACCTGGGGCCTCACTGCTAGTGACAACCACGAAGGCTACAGTGCTCATTCGCCCGAAAACGACCTTGGGGTTATTTCACCAACTGCAGCTCTTTCGTCATTTCCTTACACTCCTGATTATTCAATGCAGGTTATGAGAAACTTATACTATAATTTAGGAGAAAAAATTTGGAGTGAGTACGGATTTGTGGATGCTTTTAATGAAAGCGAAGGCTGGTATGCAAAATCACATCTGGCAATTGACCAGGGACCCATCATTGTGATGATTGAGAATTACAGAAGCCGATTGCTCTGGGATCTTTTCATGAGTTGCGAAGAAGTACAAGGTGGGTTAAAGAAACTTGGGTTTACCAGTCCTCATTTGAAATAACTTCATAAAAATCATACTTCTGATGAGAATACTGTTTTTAATATTCACGACGTTCTTTATGGTTACATACAGTAATGCCCAACAGAGTAAGACTTATTGCAATCCGATGAACCTTGATTACGGTTATACGCCTATTCCTAATTTCTCAAAAGGTGGGAAGCACCGTGCAACAGCTGATCCGGTGATAACATTGTTCAAGGGCACTTATTACTTATTTTCAACCAATCAATGGGGCTATTGGTGGAGTGATGATCTGCTGAGTTGGAAGTTTATTCATCGGAACTTTTTGAAGCCATATCATAAAGTGTACGATGACTTGTGCGCCCCGGCTGTATGGGTGCAAGGTGATACATTGCTTGCTTTTGGTTCAACATACACTTCCTCATTCCCTATTTGGATGAGTACTAATCCTAAATCAGGCATTTGGACTGAGGCTATTGACTCATTGCTCATTGGGGGGTGGGATCCTGCTTTTTTTGTCGATGACGATGGGAAACTATACATGTACAATGGTAGCAGCAACATGTTTCCTTTATATGGAGTAAGAATGAACAGGACTACCTTTGAGCCTTACGGCACTCGCAAAGAAGTGCTGTTATTGAATGAGGATCGGTATGGATGGCACCGGTTTGGGGAGCATATGGATAACACCTTTCTCAATCCCTTCATTGAAGGTGCATGGATGAATAAGCATAACGGCAAGTATTATTTACAATATGGAGCTCCTGGCACTGAATTCAGCGGTTATGCTGACGGGGTAGCTATTTCAGATAATCCCCTTGGCCCTTTCAGGCATGAGTCGATGCCATTTGCCTATAAGCCGGGAGGCTTCGCCCGAGGTGCAGGTCATGGGTCTACTTTTCAAGATGTATATGGCAACTATTGGCATGTTAGTACAATGGCCATTTCAGTAAAGAACAACTTTGAACGCCGTAACGGATTGTGGCCAGCCGGTTTCGATACGGATGATGTAATGTATTGCAACACCACCTTTGGTGATTATCCGCATTACCTTCCTTCAGGCAAAACCGATCATCTTAAAAGCCGATTTACAGGTTGGATGTTGCTTAATTACAATAAACCCGTTACGGTGTCCTCAACATTTGGAGGATACCATCCTAACTATGCTGTTGACGAAAAGATTCAAACATACTGGAGTGCAGAATCAGGCAATAAAGGCGAATGGATCACAACTGATCTTGGCAATGTTTCTACCATTAGGGCGGTACAAATCAATTATGCCGATCAGGATGTTGAATTTTTAGGTAAGTCGAAGAATGTATACCATCAATATAAGATGTATTATTCAATAGACAGCGAAAAGTGGAACATACTGATCGATAAAAGCAATAACAAAACCGATGTACCTCATGATTATGTTGAACTGCCTGAAACCGTTGAAGCGCGATATATTAAACTGGAGAACATTGCAATGCCTACCGGGAAATTTGCAATCAGCGGTTTGAGGGTATTTGGGAATGGACATGGAAGTATTCCTGATACCGTAACCAACTTTATTGTGCTAAGGACCGAAAATGACAAGCGCAGTGCCTGGATCAAATGGAAACAGATTGATAACGCGGTTGGGTATAATATTTACATGGGCATTCGTCCTGATAAACTTTACAATAACATATTGGTTTATGGTGCTAATGAATATTGGCTAAAAACTATGGATAAAGAAAAGCCTTACTATTTTTGCATTGAATCTTTTAATGAAAATGGCATTTCAAAGATTAGCGAAGTGATTAAAGTAGATTAAAAAAGTCAAGAAAAAGATATAATAAAACTGTTCTTCAACCACGAAAAAAATGAAAAAACCTACATTGATCTTCAACCAAATGAAAATGATGAAATTTACATTAGTTTCTCTGTTGTTTGTAGCAACCTTAAATGCTTTTGCACAAGAACAAGGTAACAAAAAAATGGATGATTTCATAACTGACCTCATGGCAAAGATGACTCTTGAAGAAAAGATCGGCCAGTTGAATTTACCAGGTTCTGGTGACATTGTTACTGGTCAGGCTGCAAACTCTGATATTGGAAGGAAAATAAAGGAAGGCAATGTTGGTGGTTTATTTAACATTAAAGGAGTTGATAAGATCAGGGCTGTGCAAAAGGTAGCAGTGGAAGAAAGTAGACTTAAAATACCCCTGATATTTGGTATGGATGTTATTCACGGATACCAGACTGTATTCCCAATACCATTAGGATTAGCCAGCACATGGGACAGGGCTTTAATAGAACAAAGTGCCAGAGTTGCAGCTCAGGAAGCAAGTGCAGATGGCATATGCTGGACGTTTTCTCCTATGGCCGATTTAAGCAGGGATCCCCGGTGGGGACGGATTGCTGAAGGACACGGTGAAGATCCTTACCTGGGGTACGAGATGGCTGCTGCAATGGTGAGAGGCTACCAAGGAAATGATCTTTCGGCTAATAATACAATTATGGCCTGTGTAAAGCATTTTGCATTGTATGGAGCATCGGAAGCCGGGCGTGATTATAATACAGTTGATATGAGCCGATTGAGAATGTATAACGAGTATTTTGCCCCTTACAAAGGTGCTATTGATGCAGGAGCAGGCAGTGTTATGGCTTCATTTAATGAGGTTGACGGAATTCCTGCAACAGCTAACAAATGGTTAATGACTGAAGTGCTTCGCAATCAATGGGGCTTTGATGGCTTTATTGTAACTGACTATACTGGCATCAATGAAATGATCGACCACGGTATAGGTGGTCTTAAAGAAGTATCAGCGTTGGCATTACAGGCAGGTATTGACATGGACATGGTTGGTGAGGGGTTCCTGACAACTCTCAAAGCATCACTTTCAGAAGGGAAAATAACAGAGCAACAAATTGATCAGGCATGTCGCAGGGTTCTTGAAGCAAAATATAAGCTTGGATTGTTTGATGATCCATATAAATATGCTGATCCCCAAAGATCAGCCAGAGAAGTTTATACTGAAGAAAACAGGAAAATTGCCCGTAACATAGCAGCACGTAGTTTTGTATTGCTGAAGAATGAAGGGAAAGTACTGCCAATCAAAAAAACAAATTCAATAGCATTAGTTGGTCCTCTGGCTAATGCCAAAGAAAATATGGCGGGGACTTGGAGTGTAGCAGCTGATTTTTCGAAGGGAATTTCAGTTATGCAAGGACTACAGGAATTGATGGGACAAAGCGGAAGGGTTCATTACGCTAAAGGGTCGAACGTTTACAGTGATTCAACACTCGAGGCCAGGGTTAGTGTGTTTGGGAAGAATACTGGTTGGGATAGGCGACCAGAAAAAGTATTAATAGATGAAGCACTATCTGCTGCAGGTAAAGCCGACGTTATTGTAGCTGTTATGGGAGAAGCCGCGGAAATGAGTGGTGAATCATCAAGTCGCACTGATATTGAGTTACCTGCAAATCAAAGAAGGCTCATAGAAGCGCTTCTTACGACAGGAAAGCCTGTGGTACTGGTTGTCTTTACCGGCCGTCCACTGGTATTGAAATGGGAGCATGAAAATATTCAAGCCATTCTTAATGTTTGGTTTGGAGGAAGTGAGGCAGGTTACGCGGTTGCCGATGTATTGTTTGGTGATGTTGTTCCGTCAGGAAAAATAACATCTACTTTCCCTCAGAATGTTGGTCAGATTCCTATATTTTATAATCATAAAAACACAGGAAGACCACTACCTGAAGGGCAATGGTTTCAGAAGTTCCGCTCAAACTACCTCGATGTTTCAAATGAGCCCCTGTATCCCTTTGGTTATGGTTTGAGTTACACTGACTTCAGATACGGTCAACCAATCTTAAGCAGGAATTCCATGAGTGCCGGAGAAGAAATTGAAATTAGATTTAGTGTTACCAACACAGGTGACTATGATGCCGAAGAAGTAGTTCAACTATACATTCGCGACATGGTTGGAAGTATAACCCGTCCGGTTAAAGAACTAAAGGACTTCAAAAAGGTCATGCTAAAGAAGGGCGAATCAAGTCAGGTTAGTTTCACAATTGACATCGAAGATCTCAAATTCTACAACAGTGATCTCCAGTTTGTAGCTGAACCGGGTGAGTTTAAAGTATTTGTTGGTGGTAATTCACGGGATGTAAAAGAAGCGGGCTTCACTTTGAAGTAAGGTTCTATTTGAAATATTTTTCCAATAAGTTGCATAGTTTTTGTGCAGTATTCTTTCTTCAGTATATTAATTGATACGTGCTACTGATTAATCGATACTTGTTGTTGATAACTGTTCCCCTTAAAAGAAAAACCCTTAATAAAAGACTATAAGATGAAACGATATTTGTTCCTAATGATTATGGCATTGGTACCATTCACAATGCAAGCTCAGGAAGCAATTGAGAATATCCCTCATACTCAGATCACAGAGGGAAGTATTCATACAGGTGCCGGACTGCCTTCACCGTTTTCGCCCATGAGGTTTAATATGGAAACTGGGATGCGCTTTGGAACATTCGGCCAGGGCAATTTCCTGCAGTCTTTTGTTAATCCCTCATTTTCAATACCTATGAATAAGAAATTGACAATTTCTGCTGGAGTATCGTACTCACATACTCTTTTGAACAATACCTCACTTATTAGTAACACGGGCGAGATCAGGCAGCATTCAGGTGAAATCAACACTCTAACAATGCATACCTCAGGACTTTATAGGGTGAATGAAAAGCTAACAGTTTCAGGAACTGTATTCAAAACTATTAATCCGGCACTGAATAGCAGGCTGAACCCTAATGCAATCAATATGGAGGCTCAAGGAGTAGCTTTTGGTTTAGGTTATCAATTGAATGAAAGTCTTTATATCGGTGCATCAATAAAAATGCAGCAAGGCAACTCCAATTACCACCACTACTCATCACCTTTCAGGAGTTCATTTCACAGTGATCCGTTTTCCCCATTCAATTCTTTTGAAATGCCATTAGGGTTTTAATAGGCGCTTAACAACAGTTACCTAAATCAGCTAACAATCAGTCAGTTAACAGCCAGATCACAACCCGTTAACAACCCCATATAACAACCAGTAAACAACCAGCTAACTTTTAGCAAACACCAGCTAACAAACAATAAGTTATTCATGAAATACAGTAAGCTAGTAATATTTGCGATTCTCTTTTTAAACTTAATTGTACTTTCAGGTCAATTATTTCCGGCATATGCGCCACCCTTTGCAAGAACTGTTAATGTTATTTTTTTACTTGCAACTTTGGCTTATTTTATTGTTGCGTTAGTACCAAAAAAAACTGCCCCATGACCAGTGGGGCAGTTTTTCAATTAACCAACATTACTATTAATTAAGCAAGACCATATGAGCTTTACCTGTAAGCTTGACTGTAAATACTGACAGTGCTCTTGAGTAGTTTAACAAATTTCTGATTACTGAGTCACTCGGACTTTCTTTCATTTTGTTGTCACAAAATTCATCTTGTTCATTTGAGGAGTTGTTCTCAGAATCGAATTTTAAGTGTGTAAAATTTTTTGTCATAGGCTGTTTTGCGTTTTTAATTAAACGTTAAGAATCAGCCTATTATTATCTTTAAGAGAAAATTATTTCTAAATATTTTTTCGTCAGGAAATCATGTTAAAGGAGCAGCAAATTGATAGTTAGATGTAAGTTACCTAATAAAGATTTACACTTAGTTAGAGGTAAGAGAAGCTGCAATAAAAACTTTGTTAGAGGTAAATGAAGCTACAATAAAAACTCTTGTTAGAGGTATATGAAGCTACCATTAAAACCCTTTTTAACTTTATACTGACAATTTAATTTCTTTTCGTTCCATCATTTTTCTCAAGTTGATAAGTGCATACCTCATACGTCCGAGGGCGGTATTGATGCTCACATCCGTTTGTTCGGCAATTTCTTTAAAGCTCATATCAGCATAATGTCGCATAATGAGTACTTCACGCTGTTCAGCGGGCAGGTACTCTATCATGTTACGTATATCCTGATGGATTTGCTCCGTTATCATACGATCCTCAATAGATTCATCGTATACGCTCAGATTGTCGAGAATATTATAATCGTCGTTCTGGCTTTCAACAACAGGGATTCTTTTAGCTTTTCTGAAAAAATCAATCACCAGGTTATGTGCAATGCGCATAACCCATTGAATGAATTTTCCTTCCTCCTTGTAAGACCCTGATTTTAGAGTAAAGATTACTTTAATGAAGGTATCTTGAAAGATGTCATCAGCCGTTTGCTTATCCTTTATAACCATATGGATATAGGAAAAGACTTTTGACTTGTGACGATGTATTAACTGTTCCAGGCAGAATTCATCACCCGATAAATATCTGTTTATTAGCTCCTGATCGCTAACGCTTTGGGCAAACATGGCGCCTCCTTTTATGTTAGTAATTAAAAGCGTAGATGTTTATCCGATAATTTATCTCCTATGGTTTTAGTTGTACTTTGAAACAGTATTGATAAGGAAAGGTTTCCTTTAGAGAACAAATGTATAGTAAAAAACCATACAATACAAAGAAAACTAAAAAAAATTAATTTTGCCAATTGAAATTACACTGAATGCTTAATATAGATTCAAAAAAAAACATCCTTATAAAAGGAGCCCGAATACATAATCTGAAGAATGTTTCTCTTGCAATCCCGCGAAATCAATTAGTTGTATTTACAGGATTATCAGGCTCAGGGAAATCTTCCCTGGCATTTGACACGTTATATGCTGAAGGCCAGCGACGGTATGTGGAAAGCCTTAGCGCCTATGCCCGGCAATTCCTTGGCAGAATGAGCAAGCCCGAAGTAGATCAAATCATTGGAATTTCACCTGCTATTGCTATTGAACAGAAGGTTAATTCAAGAAATCCGCGTTCTACAGTTGGTACTTCCACAGAAATATATGAGTACATCAAACTGCTTTTTGCCCGGGTAGGTAAGACTTATTCACCTTTATCAGGTAAAGTTGTTAAGCGCGATTCAGTAAATGATGTTGTTACTTGGTTGTTATCGCAAAATAACGAGACTAAGGCCACAATTATGTGCCCACTGATTTTGAAACATGACCGCGACTTAAACAGTCAACTCAAGATATTCCTGCAACAGGGTTTCAGTAGGATAATGCAAGATAATACTGCGCAAAGGATTGAAGATATTATTGACCAGAAGCCTGATAAAAATTCTGCCTACTTCCTGATTATTGATAGAGTAACTGTGCGTCAGGATGATGTTGATTTGCCATCACAACTGGCTGATTCAATTCAGACTGCTTTTTATGAAGGTGAAGGCACATGTATTTGTGTTGTTGAGATCAGTGAGAAGCAGTGGACTGAAACATTTTCAAGTAGGTTTGAGGCCGATGGTATCACTTTTGAGGAGCCATCAGTAAATCTTTTCAGTTTTAACAATCCCTTTGGTGCATGCAAAACCTGTGAAGGCTATGGCAGTATCATTGGCATTGATGAAGATCTGGTAATTCCAAATAAGAGTCTTTCAATATATGAGGATGCTATTGCTTGCTGGAAGGGCGACAAAATGAGTGAATGGAAAAGTGAACTTATCAGGAATGCTTATAAATTTAATTTCCCGGTTCATAAACCATGGTATGAATTAAGTGATGAACAGAAGAGTATAGTCTGGAAAGGGAATAATTATTTTAAAGGTATTGATGATTTTTTCAAGTCTGTTGAAGAGCAAACATACAAGATACAATACAGGGTGCTGCTTTCAAGATACAGGGGCAAAACTGTTTGTCCGGACTGTAAAGGGAGCAGATTGAGGAAAGACTCGAATTATGTTAAAGTAAATGGGCGAACGATAACTGATATTGTGCTTATGCCCATCAGTCAGTCACTTGAGCTTTTTAAAAAACTTGAACTTGATATTACTGATCAGACGGTTGCTTCACGTTTACTTGTTGAGATTAGAAACAGGCTGCAATTTCTATTCGATGTTGGTTTAGGATATCTTACTTTAAACAGGTTGTCATCAACACTATCAGGTGGGGAGTCGCAACGTATAAATTTGGCAACTTCATTGGGGAGTAGCCTGGTTGGCTCTATGTATATACTTGATGAGCCAAGCATAGGGCTTCACCCCCGCGATACTCATTTGCTCATAAAAGTACTGAAACAATTAAAAGCACTGGGTAATACAGTTATAGTTGTTGAACATGATGAAGAAATCATGCGTCAATCAGATTATCTTGTTGATATAGGTCCATTAGCTGGTGAAAATGGCGGTGAAATAGTATTCGCTGGCACTTTCAGCCAACTACTCAACTCAGTTAATGGTAGCCTCACCGCCAGGTATTTAACAGGAGAAATGAAAATTGAGATCCCCAAATTAAGAAGGAGCTGGACTGACTATATCGAAATAATGGGAGCTCGTGAGAATAATTTAAAAGGTTTTACAGTTAAATTTCCGCTCAATATTCTGGTTGCTATTACAGGGGTTAGTGGTTCGGGAAAAACATCGCTGGTTAAAAGGATATTGTTTCCTGCATTAAAGAAAATATACGGAGGTTACGGTGATAAAACCGGGAGATTTGATATGATAGCAGGTGATTACAGCAGGATTAGTGATGTTGAAATGGTTGACCAGAACCCAATAGGAAGGTCATCAAGATCAAATCCTGCTACTTATGTTAAAGCTTATGATGACATAAGAGCATTATACGCTGACCAGCCACTGGCTAAGACCAGAGGCTATAAACCAGGTTTTTTCAGCTTCAATATTGCCGGGGGACGATGCGAAGAGTGTGAGGGTGAAGGAATGGTTGAAATTGGCATGCAGTTTATGGCTGACATCCACCTGGTGTGCGAGAGCTGTAAGGAAAACGATTTAAGGAGGAGGTGATGGATGTGCAATATCAGGGAAAAAACATTGCCGACATCCTCGACATGACTGTTGACCAATCAATAGAGTTCTTCTCTGTTAATGCTAAAAACCACAACACAGAAGCGCGAATAGTGATGAAACTTCAGCCCTTAGCTGAAACAGGTTTAGGATATTTACGTCTAGGTCAATCATCAGATACCCTTAGTGGTGGTGAAGCTCAGCGCATAAAATTGGCAAGCTTCCTTATTAAAGGGAGTGCCGAAAAGCCTACCCTTTTCATTTTTGACGAACCAACAACAGGCTTGCATTTCCATGATATCAGAAAACTACTTGATTCTTTTAACGCTCTGATTTCTAAAGGCCACAGTGTTATTGTCATTGAACATAACCCTGACATTATTAAATGTGCCGACTGGATAATTGATCTGGGTCCGGAAGGTGGCGATATGGGAGGTAATTTGGTTTATGAAGGAACCCCTGAAAACCTTATAGGAATTAAGGAATCATATACCGCACAATACTTGAAAATTTCTTAAGAATAATTGTTAATTCAGGGTTACAATTTGACTAAAGCACCATTAAAGAATAAATAGATTAGTCATTTAATCCAATTGTTATACAGGATATCATTTTGTTTTGTACTTTAGTAGGTCGAAAACAAATTGCACCTTATCATTGATGTTATTCGTATATGGAAAACATGGAAAATAATTCCCAATATTCTCGCGAAAGCCTTCTTGAGGAGATAAAATCACTTAAAGAAGAACTGAACAGGCTTGAATATCTCAAACTTCAGGAGAGTGAACTTATAAAAGTTAAAGATGAAGCAAAGCTGGAAAACATGATGAAATCAGACTTTCTGGCAATGATGAGTCATGAAATAAGAACACCAATGAACGGTGTGATAGGTATGACCAGTTTGCTTCTTGATACGCCTTTGAATCCGGAACAAAAGAATTATGTTGAAACCCTAAGGGTTAGTTCCGATAACCTGATGACAATCATCAATGACATTCTTGACTTCTCAAAGATAGAATCAGGGAAAATGATGATTGAGGAGGCTCCATTTGAGTTACGCAACTGCATTGAAGATGCCCTTGATATCTTTGCACCAAAAGCAATAGAAAAAGGCATTGACCTGCTTTATCTTATACAGCCGGATGTATCGCCATTTTTGGTTGGTGATGTAAATCGTCTTCGCCAGATTATGGTGAATTTGATCAACAATGCCATTAAGTTTACCGAAGAAGGAGAAATATTTATCTCTATTGAGAAAATTGAGGATGGCGAAGGTTATCAGGAATTGCAATTCTCTGTTAAAGACAGTGGTATCGGCATACCTCAGGAGAAAATTGACATTATGTTTGAAGCCTTCACTCAGGCAGATGCATCTACAACACGCCGTTACGGAGGCACAGGACTTGGTCTTGCAATAGCAAAACATCTAATCAATCTGATGGGTGGCAATATCTGGGTTGAAAGTTCAGTAGGTAAAGGATCAACATTCTACTTTAGTCTAAAATTGGCTACTTCGGGTATAGGAAAAACCAAATTATACGTACGCGGTCAGATTCCGGAATTAAAAAATAGCCGGGTATTAATTGTTGATGACAATGAAACTAATCGCCACATCTTTACCCTTCAGTTTGAATCATGGGGAATGATTCCTTTCACTGCCCGCTCAGGACAAGAAGCACTAAAGGTTATTGAAGAACAAGAAGAACCATTTGAACTGGCAGTAATCGACATGCAGATGCCATCAATGGATGGGCTCGAATTGGGTGGGATTATTAAATCAATACCTTTTAAGGGTGATATTCCTATGATAATGTTAACTTCATTAGGAAAAATCAACAAACTACCAACAGAAATTTTTGATGCACAGCTCTCTAAGCCAATCAAATTAGCCGAGCTTTTTGAAGAAGTACTAAGGGTTATTGCTGAAACCAGAAACCGCAGGAATAATCTTGCCGACCATAATATTGATAAAAACCTTGCTGAAAAATTGCCGATGAGGATTTTACTTGCTGAGGACAATATCACTAACCAGGATCTGGTTATTACCCTCCTCAGTAAAATGGGATACAAAATTGATGCAGTTGAAAATGGCCGCAAGGTTCTTGAAATGCTCGATAGAAAGAAATACGATATTATTTTGATGGACATCCAGATGCCTGTTATGAATGGTATGGAGGCCACCAAAATAATTTGCGAACGTTATCCAGAAAGTGAAAGGCCAAAGATTATTGCTATTACTGCAAACGCTATGACCGGTGATAGGGAACGTTATCTGAATGCTGGTATGGTGGACTATCTGCCAAAGCCTATTAAATTCAAGGACGTTCAGTCAGTACTTATTAAATGGGGAAAGAAAAAACCCGAAACTGCAAAATAGTAGTCATTCTTTCAATCCATAACGAATTGCTTTACATAAAACCTGTTCACTCATAAGAACAGGTTTTGCTTTTGCTTCTGTATTCAGGCCGGTGACGTGTCTATCCCAATAAAAACAACATTCTGTACCAACCCTGAACTGTCTATCCCATTAAAAGTCTTATTCTCCACCAAGCCCTGGCGTGTCTATGCATTATCAGATCATTACCTGTCAATCTCGAACAAAAAGAATATTCCTTGCAATGATAAAAGTATAGATCCCAACTAACACTTCCAATTAATACCTTTGCGCAAAAATAAGCAGATGAAAATATCAGGTTTTACCTTCATCAGAAATGCGATAAAATACGATTATCCAATAGTTGAAGCTATTAATTCTATTTTGCCAATATGCGATGAAGTTATTGTGGCAGTAGGACAATCGGAAGATAACACACGTAAGCTTATTGAAGATATCGGTTCAAGCAAGATAAAGATCATTGAAACCATTTGGGACGACACTCTAAGAGAAGGCGGCAAAGTATTGGCTGTTGAAACAGATAAAGCTTTCGATGCTATAAGCGATGACAGCGACTGGGCAATATACATTCAGGGTGATGAAGTGCTTCATGAAAAATATCTACCGGTAATTAAAGAAGGAATGCTAAAGTGGAAAGATAATAAGCAAGTGGAAGGCCTACTCTTAAACTATACTCACTTTTATGGTTCATATGATTTCATTGGTGATAGCCGCAGATGGTATAGAAGAGAAGTTAGAATTATAAGGAATGACAAATCAATTAGGTCATACCGTGATGCACAAGGATTTAGGAAATCAGATAGGCCGCTTAATGTCAAAAGTGTTAATGCTGAAATGTATCACTATGGCTGGGTCAAACCTCCTGAAGCCCAGCAGGCTAAACAACAATCGTTCAACAAACTCTGGCATACAGATGAATGGGTAGAGAAAAAAATCCCAAAAGTCGGTTCATTTGATTATTCTCAAATTGATTCATTATCGCTGTTTAAAGGCTCTCATCCTGAAGTTATGCAAAATAGAGTAAAAGCCTTAAATTGGAAGTTTGATTTCGATCCAAGTAAGAAACAACTGCCCTTGAAATCACGCATACTACATAATATAGAACTCCATACAGGTTGGAGACCCGGAGAGTACAGAAACTATAAGATAATATAGCACTACCTTTCATCAAATTCCTTATTTTTGCAAAAAACTAATCGTACTATTTTATGGAATTAAAGGAAATCATGGCAATTACCGGAAAACCGGGACTCTTTAAGATGGTTGCACAAGCCAAGAATGGTATTATTGTGGAATCAATTGTTGATCAGAAAAGAATCCAGGCTTTCACGCATGACAAAATAAGCACTCTTGAGGAAATCAGTATTTATACCGAAGCCGGTGATATACCCTTAAGAAAAGTTCTAAAGTCAATGCATGAAAAACTTAACGGACAAGCCGCTCCTGAGAATAAAACTGACAATAATAAAGTTAAACAGTTTTTCGGAGAGATTTTGCCCGATTATGATAAAGACCGGGTGTATGTATCACACATGCAAAAAATCATCAATTGGTATAATCTCTTGCTCACTTACAATCTAATCGATCTCGTGAATGAAGAACCAGCTGAATCGGAAGCAGATACAACTGTGGACTCAACTGAGTCAAAGACAGAGGTTGCTGAACCATTAGAGTTAAAACAAGATCAGGAGAGTGAGACTGGCAATGATCCTGGTGATACAAAAAGTACCGATAACTAAGAAAATTTATTGCAATATCCGGGGAATAACTAAAAAGAAAATTAAGTCCGTTTAAACACGGACTTTTTAGTAACTTAGTAATTGGCATATGAAAAAACAAATAGCTAAATTAGTGGTAGTTGAAAATACTCCACTTAATGTGAAGCACAATCTTCTTGAATTGAAATCGCATTCTCCGTTGACTGAAATGTTGCCGGGTCAATTTGTTGAAATCAAAGTAAATGGATCAGAATCAACATACTTGCGTCGTCCTTTTTCAATTCACCGGGTTGACTACGACAAGAACACTATTCATCTTCTAATTAAAGTGGTTGGTAAAGGAACAAAGAGTTTATCGGAGTTGGAAGCTGGCGACAGTGTGGATATTATATTTCCTTTAGGAAAAGGTTTTAGCATTACTGAAAACGAGGAGGTTCTTTTAGTTGGCGGTGGTTGCGGGGTTGCGCCACTCTACTTTCTGGCAGAGCAACTTCATAGAAACGGTAATACGGTGAATATTCTTATAGGTGGAAAGAGCGGAGAGGATATTTTACTTCACGACCAGTATAAAGCATACGGCAATGTTTTTATCTCTACTGAAGACGGAAGTTTAGGTGAAAAAGGCATGGTTACGGCCCACTCAATATTTTCTTCCCATGCAGGCTTTGGTAAAATATACTGTTGCGGACCTGATGGAATGATGCGGGCGGTGGCTCATTATGCCGAAAAGCATAAGATACCATGCGAGGTTTCATTGGAAAATACTATGGCTTGTGGCATAGGAGCCTGCCTTTGTTGTGTAGTTGAAAGTGTTCAGGGCAATGTTTGTGTTTGTACTGAGGGTCCTGTATTTGAAAGTTCAACGTTAAAGGGTTGGACAGTTGAAAATGAAATTGGATGCTCACTGGATTAGGGTTAAAAGTTTTGCTCAACTACATGATTGTTAAGTTTGTATTTTTTTATTTCTAATTTAAATTCAATGGCAGATCTCACAGTAAAGATTCACAATCTTGAGCTTAAAAATCCCGTCTTAACAGCTTCGGGAACTTTTGGTTATGGAAGAGAGTATGACGATTTCATTGATGTTAATGACCTGGGTGGAATAATTGTTAAAGCCACAACATCAAAACATCGTGAAGGAAATCCATACCCAAGAATGGCTGAGACACCTATGGGTATGCTAAATGCTGTGGGACTACAGAATAAAGGAATTGAATACTTTGTGAGGGAGATTTATCCAAAGCTTACGGAATACAATACTAATATAATTGCTAATGTTTCAGACTCCACCATAGAAGGGTATGTGAATGTTGCAAGGAAAATGAATAAGCTTGATCATATAGCTGCCATTGAGTTGAACATATCATGTCCGAATGTTAAGGAAGGGGGAATGGCTTTTGGAACAAGTTGCCCTTCAGCCATGGCAGTTACAAGGGCAGTTAGAGAAGTTTACGACAAGACCTTGATTGTTAAGCTTTCACCAAATGTAACCAGCATCACTGACATAGCTCTGGCGGTTGAAGAGGCAGGTGCTGATTCAATTTCATTAATTAACACGTTATTGGGAATGGCCATAGATTCCGAAAAGCGCAAACCAGTACTTTCAACAATAACCGGTGGTTTATCAGGTCCGGCAATCAAGCCAATTGCACTTAGAATGGTATGGCAGGTATCAAAAGTAGTAAAAGTACCGGTAATTGGCATAGGTGGCATAGCCTCTGCATCTGACGCAATTGAGTTTTTACTTGCCGGAGCATCGGCAGTTCAAATAGGAACTTCAAATTTCATAGATCCGGCCATTACTATTAAGATTATAGCAGGAATTGAAGAGTACCTGATAAAACATCGCATTGCAAAGGTCAAAGAATTAACCGGTGCCCTGATAACCTAAGCCCTGACAACCTAAGCCCTGATAACCTAAGAAAGATATATAGGTAACTATAGACATACATATAGCTAACATTTGCAAGCTATATTGTATTTTCTAATCTGTAAACTTATCAGCATATTGTGCTACTTCAGATGCAATCTGTCTATTATAATCAAATGCAAGCGTTTGGTAGTTGATAGCGTCAACAATGGTACCTATGAAACATAATCCGGCAGTGAAAAAGTAAAGGATTCCCATACCTATCTGATTTATAAGAAACCTATGAATCCCGGCAATCCCTAGCAAACCAGCCAAACAAGTTAATAGGATAAGCTGAGGGTCGCGCCTTCTTGAGCGATAGATTGAAGCGAAATGCATTGCTTGTTTATCACTATAGTCTTTAATTAACATTTGAACGTGACTTAATTCTATACCTTGTAATTCAGGTAGATGTAATAGTGCATTTGCCATTTTGTGATTTTTTTGGATGTGAGAATTATGATATTGGTTTGTTTGGTTTACTTATATCACTAATGTTATATTTAATAAGTGTATAAATTCTGGTTAAAAGTACAAAGACAGCAGCTATGCCAAGAGGATGCGATTTTATGGAGGCAGAAATGTTACCGTGAAACAACCATGAAATAGAATGACCCAATCCACAACCAGGGCAAAAAGCGACTCCTGTAGAGTTAAGCGGACAAAGACTTGCATGGTTATCAGTTGGTGCCATAAATGCAAGCAGTATCAGTGCCGTAATCCACACTGAAAGCTCAAAATAGATTGAAAAATACGACTTAATAACTTTTTCAAAAGGCATACTTGTCTTATTTTATAATGAGCATTAATCCCTGATGCGCTCCCTCAATTTTAAATTTAGACGTATTTTTTAGCTTAGGGTTACAAAAATTTGATATTAATTTTTATGATAACATCTTGCAACTATCCAGTTGCTCCATAATTAAAATGCCATATGCTATTTTTACCCAAGAATTTTCAGTTGCAATGTGGCTTTTTATACCATATTCAGAAAAGAATTTTCATTTGAAAAGCGATAACAATCATAAGCCTAATCTTGAAAACTTTGATTATAAGTTAAGCAAGAAACTTAATTATTCTCATAATATTAAATTAAGAAATATCCTGGTAAAAGTTGTTAATTCTTTTTGTAATTTTGCCGCCCATTTCAGGATATCATTTTATCATCCCCCTTTGGAAATTCTTAAATTATATCTTTCTGAAAATCAAAAGTATCAACTGATTGTTTTTTGGATCAAATCAAAATAAAGCTAATTAATCGATTAATGCAAACAATTAAACTAAGAAATATCGGGATCGCTGCCCATATTGATGCAGGTAAAACAACAACCACAGAACGCTTACTTTTCTTTACAGGCGTTAACAGAAAAGTAGGTGAAGTACATGATGGTCAAGCAACCATGGACTTCATGAAACAAGAGCAGGAGCGTGGGATTACAATTGCATCAGCAGCTATTACCTGTTCATGGAATGACTATCAGATAAACATTATAGATACACCTGGTCACGTGGTCTTCACAATAGAAGTTGAACGTTCTCTCAGGGTTATTGATGGTATGGTTGCTTTGTTTTGTGCAGTTGGTGGTGTTGAACCTCAAAGTGAAACTGTTTGGAATCAAGCAGAAAGATATAAAGTACCCAGAGTTGCATTTGTGAATAAAATTGACAGAACCGGTGCAGATTTCTATGAGGTGGTTAATCAAATGAACCAGAACCTTGATGCACGTGCTTTGGCATTTCAAATTCCTATTGGTCAAGAGGAAGAATTTGAATCTTTGATTGATCTGATCCTGATGAAGGTATATACTTTTGACGGTAAGGAAACAGTAGTGACTGAAGTACCTGAGGAGTTGAAGGAAAAAGCGATTCAATACCGCCAGATGATTATTGAAAAAGTTGCTGAATTCAATGAAGAAATTCTAGAATTTTACCTTGAAGACAAAGAAGTTCCTTTAGATCTTCTAAAGTCAGCATGTCGTGATGCCACTTTAAAACTTCTTATAACGCCAGTTTTTTGCGGTGCTTCTTATAAAAACAAGGGTATTACTCAATTACTGGATGCTATTGTTGATTATCTGCCATCACCAATAGATAAAGGTGCAGTGATAGGTATGGACATTGATGACCATGATAAAGCACGTCAACGCAACCCGTCACCTAAAGAGCCTTTCTCAGGTTTAGCTTTTAAATTAATACATGACCCTTACGTTGGGCAACAAACCTTCGTTAGGATTTATTCAGGTACTGTAAAAAACGGTATGCAGATAATGAATTCAACCAAGGGTAAACCTGAACGTATTGGTCGAATATTAAAGATTCATGCTAAAGACCGTGAAGAAATTCATGAAGCAGGCCCAGGTGATATTATTGCATTCATTGGTTTGAAGTACACCAAAACAGGTGATACTTTATGTGATATGGATCAGCAATTGCATCTCGAATCAATTCACATTCCACCCAGTGTTATTGAGCTAAAGATAAACCCTGCTACCCGCAAAGATCAGGGGAAATTAGGTGAAGCTCTCTCAAAATTGGTAAATGAAGACCCTTCATTCCACGCCAGGTTTGATGAAGAAACTGAAGAAACTGTAATTGCAGGAATGGGAGAACTTCATCTTGAGATCCTGGTTGATCGTTTGAAACATGAGTTTGGTATTGAGGTAGTTGTTGGAGAACCTTCAGTGGCATTCAGGGAAACTATAACTCAGGAAATTGAAGTCGAATACCGCCATTCAAAGCAAACCGGTGGTAAAGGTCAGTTTGCCCAGACTTACCTTCGTATTGAGCCCAACGAAGGTAAAGGATATGAGTTCATTGATAAAATCAAAGGTGGGTCAATACCAGCTGAATATATTTCATCTGTAAACAAAGGAATTACAAAAACTCTTGCTGACGGAGTATTAGCCGGGTTCCCGGTTGTTGACGTGAAAGTTGTTTTACTTGACGGCCAGTTCCATCCAGTTGACTCATCCGACTTTGCTTTCCAGATTTGCTCATCAATTTGTTTCAAGCAAGGCTTTATGAAAGCCTCCCCTGTTTTGCTTGAGCCAGTGATGAAGATTGAGATTAACACACCTGATGATTATATCGGTGATATTGTTGGCAATCTGAACAAGCGACGTGGTAAAATTGAAAGTATGCGTCGTCATCGTAAAGGATCACAGAAACTAAATGGATACGTTCCTCTGATGGAGATGTTTGGTTATGCAACTTCTTTAAGGAACCTTTCCAGCGGAAGAGCAAACTATTCAATGGAATTCTATCAGTATATGCCAGTAACTAAAGCAGTTCAGGAAGAAGCATTGAAAAAGATTGCAGAAAAAAAGCGGCAGGAAGCTGCTCGTTAGTCAAATAAAAAGCCTCTTCATTGAGGCTTTTTTTATGGTGTTCATAACCTGACAAGTTCAGATATTTCGTTTCTTTGCTAAAAAATGAAATGAACATTCTTTTATTAGGTTCAGGCGGCCGGGAACACACTTTAGCCTGGAAAATTTCGAAGAGCATACTTTGTGATAAATTATATATTGCTCCTGGAAATGCAGGTACAATGCAGCATGGGGAAAATGTTCCTATAGACTTTAATGACTTTGAAGCCTTAGGGCGATTTAGCATAGTTAATAATATAAGCCTTTTAGTCGTTGGTCCTGAAGAGCCATTGGTAAATGGAATTTATGATTTCTTTAAAGAAAATGATCAGTTAAATCATATTGCAATACTGGGTCCATCACAAAAAGGTGCTCAACTTGAAGGAAGCAAACATTTTGCAAAAGACTTCATGTCGAGATACGATATTCCCACAGCTTCATACAGTACTTTCAATTCCGAACAAATAGAGGATGCCGCAACCTTTCTCAGAACCTTAAAACCTCCATACGTTATTAAGGCAAACGGACTAGCGGCAGGTAAGGGAGTTATAATTGTTGATGAATACGAAGAAGCACTCAGGCAGGTGAAAGATATGCTGCTGAATAAAAGGTTCGGTGCTGCTTCGGATACAATCGTAATTGAAGAGTTTCTAAATGGCGTTGAGCTTTCAGTCTTTGTAATTACCGATGGTAATGGATGGATCCTACTCCCAGAGGCAAAAGATTATAAACGCATTGGAGCGAACGATACAGGCCTGAATACCGGGGGAATGGGCTCAATATCACCTGTCCCGTTTGCAGATGAGGATTTCATGCAAAAGGTTAAAGACCGGATTATTCAACCAACAATCAAAGGATTGCAATCAGACAATATTGATTATAAGGGCTTTATATTCTTTGGTCTTATCAATGTAGGTGGTCAACCTTTTGTAATTGAGTACAATGTGCGACTGGGTGACCCTGAGACGGAATCAGTGATTCCTCGTATAAAGTCCGACATTGTGCAAACCATCCTTGAATGTGCAAATGGCAATCTCATAAACAAAACCATTGAAATTGACCCACGATCGGCTGCAACAGTGATGCTTGTATCTGGCGGATATCCGGGTGAATATGTGAAGGGTTATAAGGTTACTGATCTAAAATCAGGCAATGCCAACACACTTATTTTTCATGCCGGCACAACTTATAAAGATGAAAATATTGTTACGAATGGGGGCAGAGTGATTGCTGTTACATCCCTGGCAGAATCTGCAAAGGAAGCTTTACTGCTTTCATTTGAGAGAGCTGAACGCATTAATTTTAGTGATAAGTATTTTAGAAATGACATTGGTTTTGACATCCTTTAATAATTCGTTAATAATAAATGCTTAAAAAACTAACTAAATCAGGCGAGTATGTCCATTTCTTAATCATTGGGATTATCCTGTTATTTTACTTGTTTTCTTCTCCTGTAAGTTTTAAATCCAATCAATCAAATCTATACACGGCTCCACTCGGTATATGGATTCAGGATTTCATTTCATTGAACCCCACATTAGGTAAGGTGATTAATGTCATATTGATTACACTGATATCTCTGTTTGTAAACAAGATAGGAAAATCAACTGAAATATTACCCCGACAATCATTTATTACTTCAAGCATCCTGTCATTATTCCTGTTATTTTCTCCAGAAACAACTCAATTTACCGGATGCTTAGTAATAATGCTGTTACTTACTTTTAGTTTTAGTAACATGGTTGGTATTTTTGGTAAACAATACCCATATCAACAAATTCTAACTGCAACTATAGCGATTTCAGTCTCCTCACTAATAATACCGCAAACTATAATTTTCATCATTTTTATTTGGCTTGGCTTTTTAACTTATAGCGTGAATTCATTTCGGGAATGGGTTATCTCATTTATAGGACTATCAATCCCTTACATTTACATGCTTTTTGCATGGTACTGGTATGACAATCTTGATTATTTCTTTGATCTGTATGGAAATTTCTTTAAAACATTCAGAATCGACTTCACTGCTCCAACTACATATCAGATAATAACACTTGCTATACTGGCATTAATTTACTTATCAAGCATGTTCTATTTCATAAACACTGCATCTGAGAAAATAATAAATGTTCGAAAAAGAATGTGGCTGACTTTTCAATTTTCATTCATTAGCATTGTAACTTTGGCGATAGGCGGTAATTCTTCTTTCTTGGTTTTACCATTAGTTTATATTTCAATGTCAATCATGTTCAGCTATTCTGTTCATTATCAAAAACAAAGCAGAATACAGGATATATTAATACTATTACTGATTATTTCAATTATAATTAACCGTGTTGTTGTACAGTAGATGTTAAAATGCCGTTATTCATTCTCTGATATTATTGAAGCTGGCACTGATGAAGCTGGTCGTGGTTGTCTTGCGGGTCCCGTGTTTGCAGCAGCGGTAATATTGCCTGATAATTATTACAGCCCCATTCTTAACGATTCAAAAGTATTAACGGCTGCCATTAGAGAAAAGCTCAGGTGGGAGATTGAGCGCGATGCAATATCCTGGTGTGTTGCCAGTGTTAGCACTGAAGTGATTGATGAAATAAATATACTTCAAGCCTCAATTAAGGCGATGCATATAGCAGTTAATGGCTTAAGTGTTGTACCCCAACTCTTACTTGTTGATGGGAATCGATTTAACCCTTATCCGGGATTAATGCACCAATGCATCATTAAAGGCGATGGATTGTACATGTCGATTGCAGCTGCTTCAGTTCTCGCAAAAACACACCGTGATGAATATATGCAATCATTGAGCTCCCAATTTCCTGATTATGGGTGGGAACATAATAAGGGCTACCCTACTCCCGAACACCGCAAGGCAATTTCCAAGCACGGTGTTACCCCATGGCATAGAAAATCTTTCCACATGAGTGATCAGTTAGTGTTAGAACTTGAAGGGTTAAATTAAATTGCAAAATACATTAAAAGGTAAGAGAAACCTTTGTAGATCATTTAAAACTTAAAAGATTAGTTAAACGTCAAAAGGATCAGTTAAATGTCAAAAGATCTCTAAATGATAATTTGAGATAAAAGTTCATTTGCGGTGTCAAGCTTGATAATTCATCAAGATTAATTTTCATGAAATGAACAGAAGCCCCAGGCTCAATAGCCACCACAGGGCTGAATTCAAATCTAACACCCACACTGGCAAACATTCCAAAACCAATGCCTCCCTGTCTCACTTGAAATATTTGCTGATTACTGTTCGGAACATAAAGGTTATTACCATAAATCCGCATGAGATTATACTCCTTTTCCGAAATATAAATTGAATGCTCTTTAACTATGGTATTATTCATGCTTATCCCGCCACCGATTGAAAAACGGGATACTCTGTTAAGCCCAAATGAATGTGAAACACCGAGGTCAAGTATATTTCTTTCTTCAATCCCGATGATTGGGCAATGCCTGATCTTTCTTTCGTACAATGCTTCAATTGGAGGATCAACCTCAACGGTTACAATATCGTTTGCCCTTAACTTTACATAATAAAACTGAGCGTAAATTCCGGTTTTACAATTAAGGTCATACTTTACAAATAGCCCAAAAGAGAATGCAGGGGCGTAACTCATTTTTTCAGGGTAATCTAAAACATAGGCTGTGTCCTTGAAGAAATCCATCTTCCACAACTCTTCATACCAATGGGAGTTATTAAAGACGTAATTTACATAGTTTTCCTTGTCAGGTCTTCCAGAGTAGAAGTCAGCCGATGTTTTATCAGCAACATAAATCCCTGCTATTGCCCCGTATTCAAATCCGGTTCTTTGCTTACATTCTTCATCAGTATATTTATTCTGGGCTTTAGCTTGTATTGTTGTAAAAAAAAGACCAGTCACAGACAAAAGCAACAATAATGGCTTTATGGATGTAGATACAACCGCCTGGAATTTCATTTAAGTGATTATTTAACTTCAAACTTAAATAATTTTTCCGTCACTTTCATCAATTGATACATTTTATTAACAATTTATTGTTCATTAGTAAGTTGCGTTTCTTGAATGCCACGGTGCATTTGATTCTATCTTTGATTAAAATTGTGTTTTGTGAGAAGTTTGAGGATCATTATAATTCTGGCGATAATTTCTGTAATAGCTATTTTCGTAGGATCTGCCGCCAGGTCTTATTATAAATTCCTTAAGGAACCTGTATCACCAATCATAAATGCAATACCACTTGAGGCATCAGTCATTGTTAAAACAAAAAATGTATTTCATTTTTTTGAAGCTATCAATAAATCTTCCCTCTTTGATTTGCTAAGTACAACAGAAATTTTCACAACGCTAAATAGTTACATTGACACAATTACATATAACAATCCAAAACTGGTCAAATTTCTTGAATCAAATGAAGTGATATTCGCACTTGCACCAAGCAATGCAGACAAGATGAGTATGTTAATCGTTACGTCTATTGGAAAGTCAAGTTCAGGTTCAATAAACGATCACATTAAAAGCGTTGCGACTAGTAGTGAATATTCTATTACAAAAGTTGATAATCGCTTATATAGTATAACCCATAAAGGAGTTAGTAGCTGGTACTATTTGAAGCAAGGTGTGTTTGCACTCAGTAATGATAGTTCATTATTGATAAACTCATTTAATAGCCTTGTACAGGACAGTTCAATAGCAACCAATGAGTCGTTCAATAAACTTTACAATACAGGAGGAAAAAAAGTAGATGCAAATATTATCTTGAATACTAAGATATTAGCTTCATCCCTGGTTCCTCATTTATCTGAAAGACTGGAAGAAGACACTCCTTTTGATCAGTGGACAACCTTTGACCTGAATATCAAAAAGAGTGAAGTACTTTTTGGAGGCTTTACATTCACCATGTCTAAACATGCTTTTATTGGCCAGGAGCCGGTTGCATTTGATGAGTTATCTGATTATCCACAAAACACTGGTATGGCAATATCAATGTCGTTGAGTGATCAGGAATTGTACACCAGTCATTACTTCAAAGGCGATACCATTCATGTTAAGGGTTTTGATTCGTCCATCGATCAGCCAAATAAAGAAATATTCAACAAGAAGAAGCATATAGCTGCATGGATTGGCAACTCGGTGAGCATGATTTACACTCTTGATTATTTCAGAGGTGATAAATCCGGAATGATGATGATGATCAGGCATTCGAATATCGACAGTGCAAGAGCCTATTTACAGCCATACCTTGAGCCTATAGAAGATTCAATTTTCAACATGCATTTCGTATCTTTTCCTTCCAAACTTTGGGGCTCTCTATTTAATATACCTGGAAAACTATACTGCCGGTTTACTGGTGAGCATGTAATTTTCTCTCCAAATAAAATAATGTTGAAAGCTATTGAATCCAATAAACGCATATCAAACAGCAAGGAGTTTAAATTCGAAAAAGAATGGTCAGGTGGTAACTCAAATGTGTTTGTTTTAATAAGACCGGATATTGTTGGCAAATGGCTTCTTAAGTCCGGTTCATCACCAAATACAGAACTTGTTAACTTTTTGAAGGAAAACTCATCAATAGGTATGCAGTATAGTGCTGGTAATGATTTGCAGTATACATTAGCTTGGCTCATTCCCAAACCACAAACAATTACTAAGAAAGAAGCTAAAAAAAGTGATATCAACAATGACGCTAGTTATGGAATTGGAGGTAAGTCAGAATCAACTTCCAAGACGGGAAGCGTTAATGAAAATGGCATAAGTAAAGCTAAGTTAGATGAACCTGATGATCTTATAACTAATAATAGAAACAGACAGAAGACAATCGACATGAAGACTGGATTTTCCAACATTCAAATAGTAAATGGGAAATCAAAAAATAATAAACTAATCGCGGCTATTCAGTCAAATGACAAGATTAATGTTCATGATCACAGTGGCAGAAAATTGTGGATATATGATGCTAAGGCGCCAATTATTTCAAAAATAGCAGAAATTGATTTTTACCGTAATGGCAGAACTCATTACTTGATATCAACAAAAAACAAGTTGCATGTAATTGATCAGTCAGGTAAGGAAATTAAAGAATCACCCATAACATTGCCCAAAACTGCCAAAAGCGAAATTTCTGTTTTTGATTATGATAATAAAAACGAGTATCGTGTACTATATGTTGGAACCGATAACAGGATTTACAATATAACAATGCAGGGTGTTGAATTACCTGATTGGCAAAAGCCTGAAGTATCCGGGCAAGGTATAATAGAGTTTTACCGAACACATGGCAAGGACTACCTTATATTCAAAAGTATTAATGGTTCTGTTCGGATCTTTGACAGAAGAGGTAAAGAAAGGATTAAGGTTGACAAGAGCTTACAACTCTCTGAACAAACCAGCCTTTTTGCAAACACTACAAACAGCAAAGGAATTTTCATTTCAGTTTCAGACAAAGGTGAACTTATATATATTGATGCGAAAGGGAAAATAAGCAAGTCATCATTTGGAAACTTTAGTAAAAACCCATGGTTTACCTATACTGATTTTGATTCTGATGGTTCAATGGATTTTGTTTTTGCTGAGAAAGAACAAATCATTGCCTTTAACCGATTGAAGGAAAAAATCGCAGCCGTTAATACTAAGGGTAAGTTCGGGATTCCTTTTGTTTACTCATCATCTTCACAAGATGTTTGGATATTTGCCAGAAATAACGAAAACAATGAGATTACCGGCTTCAATAATAAAGGTAAAATATATAAGGGCCCTTCAATTAAGTCTGATTCTGATCCCATAATTTTTAATCCAGGTGGTAGTATGAGGGAAATTCTTGTTACCACCTGGGATAATAAATTGATCTTAACAGAATTAGATGGACTTTAAAGCTTTGAATAAGTGAATTAAAAGTTATAACCAGACTTAATCATGGAATAATATATTTACTAATTGCCTCAGCCTAAATACGGCCGAGCAAACAATGAATTCTCTATGTTAGATGCATTTGCTCAGGTAAGAAACTTATTTATCTTTTCTTAATAAGACCTTAGTACCGACAGCAGGTTCATGGCCAGTTTTAAGATCATTTCTTCTATAAAGAACTTTGAGCTTTACGGCATACATTTGAGCAATGTCCCGTATAGTTTCTCCTTCAACAATGACATGGTACTTTGTATCACTTTTACTCTTCTTGGGCTCAATGTATATTACTGCGCCTTCCTTTATTGTCTCATCCCTTCCTAATTCATTGTATTGCAATATTTGAAAGGTGTGCACACCGACATCATCCGCTATAGTCATTGCTTTATCACCTTTTCTGGCATATATAAGTCTAACACCATTGTTGACATATATGTTCCTATTGCCTGAAGTAACCTCAACATATTCGTAATTGTTCTTTGCAATAACATGCACTTTAGGATCAATCTTCGAATCGTCAAATGGAACAGGATTAGCATCGGCAATCAACTCAGATAGTTGAGGTTGATATCCGCTATCAAATAAGAATAGTTGATGCTCCTCAATAATTTTAATAAGCATCTCCGCGTATCTGGGATTGGTAGCATAACCGGCACTTTTTAATCCATGTGCCCACCCCTTATAGTCAAGGATGTCAAGTGTGAATAGGTTTGCATACCTGGGCCTTGTTATTAAAAACTGGGAGTGGTCATTAAATGACTCTTCAGCAGAAGCGTATTTCCTAAAACACTCTCCTTTTTCATCATCATCCATGATATAAGTCATTCCGGTCCATTCCTTGTGGCACTTTATACCGAAGTGGTTATTTGCGTTTACAGCAAGGTCAGAATTGCCACTTCCAGATTCAAGTAATCCCTGGGCTAACGTAATACTGGCAGGAATTTTATATTCCTGCATCTTCTTTATGGCAATTGATTTAAAGTTTTCAATGTATTTCTCATAGTTGTTTTTTGGTGTTGCTTTTTGAGCATAAATAGTATTGAATGTAAAAAACAACAAAAACAATGAGAAGGATGAGTATTTGAGAGGCATATACGTTTATATTTCCACGCAAAGATAATTAACTCAAAATAATGGACCTGAAGAATATTGAATGATACGCTAAAATGTTTAATTTAGTGGTCAAACTACCTTAGTTGTTGAATTATGCCTAACCCGAAGATATTAATTGTTGAAGACCATGTTAAAATGGCCGATTCCATCAGAAAAGGACTGGAGGAAAACGGATTCGAAACTGATGTAGCCTATGATGGGTTTATTGGTAAACGTCTTGCAGATACAAATGAATATGGCCTTATCATTCTTGATATAAACCTGCCGATTATAAATGGTTACGAATTGTGCTCACAAATCAGAAATAGTGATCCGCAGATACCTATAATAATGCTTACTGCTTTAGGAAGTACAGAAGATAAATTAATAGGATTCGACAAAGGAGCAGACGATTATATTGTTAAACCTTTTGAGTTCAGGGAATTACTGGCTAGGATTAAGGCATTACTTAAAAGAATCCCTGCTAATAAAAAAAAGCAAACAGTTTTAAGAGTTGCTGATCTCGAAATGGATACAGAAAGTAAAACAGTAAAAAGGGGAGATAACAACATTGAATTAACGGCGAAAGAATTTTCTCTTCTTGAATACTTAGTCAGAAATACAGGAAAAGTAATATCAAAAGCTGACATTGCTGACAAAATATGGAATATAAATTTCGATACTGGCACCAATGTTATTGAGGTATACGTGAATTTCCTTAGAAAGAAAATTGACAAAAATTATCCAGTGAAGCTTATTCATACTCAAATTGGAATGGGCTATGTTTTAAAAGAAGTGCACGGTAATGCAGATCAGAAATAAGCTAACTCTCAGGTTTGCCCTTGTTGTGGGAAGCTTGTTACTAGCTTTCTCCCTAATAATTTACCTTTTATCAGCAAATTATCGTAAGCAGGAGTTTAATCAGCGCTTGAAGGAAAAGTGCGTGAATACAGCTAAACTACTCATAGATGTAAAAGAGATTGACAACAACCTACTCAGAATTATCGATAGTTCAAATTATAGCGTACTCATTGGTGTGGAAGTAACAGTGTTTGATTACTTCAAAAAAAGTAAGATCTATTCATCATCAAAATCCTCAAGTATAGTTATAGATGAAGATCTACTCTCAAAAATCCGGAATGATGGTGAATACTCTTTTAAACAAGGTGACCGGGAAGCTTTAGGACTTTTATATAGTAATGACTTCAGGCGGTTTGTTGTTATAGCGTCAGCTATTGACATATATGGGATGGACAAACTAAAAAATTTGTTTTTAGTGCTTACTATTGGGTTTATTGTGTCAATATTGGTGATTATTCTCATTGGTAGATATTTTTCATGGCAGGCATTAAAGCCAATTATCAATGTAATATCTGAAGTATCTTCTATTAGCGCTAATAATTTGGCTCAAAGGGTAAATGAAGGGAATGGACACGATGAAATAGCCCATCTATCTATAACCTTTAATGGAATGCTTGACCGAATTGAAACAGCCTTTAAAATACAAAAAATCTTTGTTTCGAATGCTTCCCATGAACTAAGGACGCCGTTAGCCTCCATTACCAGCCAAATTGAGGTTGTGCTGATGAATGACCGAGAAACCGATGAATACAAAAAAGTGTTGTCTTCGGTTCTTGATGATGCAAAGAGTTTAACCAACCTCTCGAATAACCTTTTGGAAATAGCACGTTCAGAACAGGAAATTTCATCAATGCAGCTTAATAAAGTAAGATTGGATGAGTTGTTAATTGAAACACAGTCTGAATTTATGCTATTAAATCCTAAGCTCAAGATTGAGATCGGGATAAATGATAATACGAATGATGATGACCATGATCTGTCAGTATTTGGAAATGAAAACCTACTTAAGCTGGTATTTATCAATTTGATTGACAATGCATTCAAATTCTCCAATAACAAGCCTGTGGATGTAATCATTGATTATCAAAAGGAAAATGTCATTTTAAAAGTTGTAGATCGGGGTATAGGAATTGCTCTTGATGACATTCAACATGTTTTCGAACCTTTTTATAGAGCAGCCAATGCTCAGAATAAAAGAGGCCATGGCATTGGACTATCATTAATAAATAATATTGTCAGGCTTCATAACGGGTCTGTAAAAATCCATTCAAGCATTGGCATAGGCACAGAAGTTGAAGTGACATTGCCATACAAACCAAATTAAGCGATGGAAATCATTACTAAATACTTTAAAGATCTGACCCCTGCTCAGATAGACAGCTTTATTAAATTAAATGATTTATACAGGCAATGGAATGAGGCTATAAATGTTATTTCGCGTAAGGACATTGATAATCTGTATACGCATCATGTGCTTCACTCGTTAGCGATTGCAAAAGTTATAAAATTTTCGCCCGGAACATCTGTTATTGATGTAGGCACTGGAGGTGGCTTCCCGGGTATTCCTCTTGCCATTTTATTTCCTGAGGCTAATTTCCATCTGGTTGACTCAATCGGAAAGAAGATAAAAGTTGTTAATGAGGTTGTATCCTCTCTGGGGCTCGAAAATGTTACCGCAACTCAAAGCCGGGTTGAGGAAATTATTTTCAGGTATGATTTTGTAATCAGTCGGGCAGTCATCTCTTTACCTGAATTTGTCCAATTGACGAAGAAGAATATTACAAGACGATCCATTAATCCACTGCACAATGGGATATTATATCTCAAAGGCGGAGAATTAAAAGAGGAGCTAATAAAAACAGGTGTAAAAAATAAGGTATACCCACTGAGTGACTTTTTTGAAGAGCCTTTTTTTGAAACTAAGCACCTGGTACATTTATGGTTTTAATTAGCATCTATACTCTTTTTTGGTTAACCTCGGTTGTAATACTCTATGAGACTTTTGCAACAAATTTGAAGCGGGTTGCCAATTTTTCGTACCTTTAAACCTTGATTTGCTAATAATAGTAAAACATATTTTTTAAACTAACTTAATATGAACAATCAGATTTTAAGCCTTAAACCCGAATCTGTATGGAAAAACTTCCATAGTCTTACACAGATACCAAGGCCTTCGAAGAAAGAAGCAAGAATTATTGAATTCATGCGTAATTTTGGTCAATCACTTGGATTAGAAACCATAGTTGATGAAGTCGGAAATGTAATAATCCGCAAACCAGCTACACCAGGCATGGAAAACAAGAAGGGAATAGTATTGCAATCCCATCTTGACATGGTTCCACAGAAGAACAGCGATAAAACCCATGACTTTGAAAAAGATCCTATTGAAACCCTTATTGATGGTGAATGGGTTAAAGCTAATGGTACAACCTTAGGTGCTGATAATGGTATGGGAGTTGCAGCAATAATGTCAGTACTTGAAGCAACTGATTTGGTTCATGGTCCTGTTGAAGCCTTATTCACTATTGATGAAGAAACCGGTATGACTGGTGCCAACGAATTAAAACCAGGCCTTTTGCATGGTGACATACTTATAAACCTTGATTCAGAAGATGAAGGGGAGCTTTATTTTGGATGTGCCGGTGGTATCGATGGTACTTTCACTTTTAACTTCAAAAAAACATCACCTGAAAGTGGTGCTGCTGCTCTTAAAATTAATGTAACAGGATTAAAGGGTGGACATTCAGGACTTGACATTAGTCTTGGTAGAGGCAATTCATGCAAAATATTAACACGTCTTGTATGGCATGGAGTTAAAGATCACAATCTGCAACTTGCACTCATTGAAGCCGGTAATATGCGTAATGCCATTCCACGTGAAGGCTTTGCCGTAGTTACGGTTCCACAGGATCAGAAAGCAGCATATATTGACTGCATTAAACAAATTACTGAAACAATTAAATCTGAACTCTCAGCTACTGAGCCTACCTTAAGTATATCAGTTTCAGATACTGACATGCCTTCATCAGTGATGGATAAAGATACTCAGAATAGAATGTTACGTGCAGTGTATGCATGCCCAAACGGTGTTATGCGTATGAGCAACGCAATGGAAGGACTGGTTGAAACCTCAACGAATCTATCAATTATAAACACTTTCGACGATACAGTTGTGATTAAGTGTTTACTCAGAAGTTCAGTAAATTCAGCCAAGATTGACTTATCAGTTATGATGGGAAGTATTTTTGAACTGGCAAATGCTCAGGTAGTATTCGAGGGAGAATATCCGGGATGGAAACCAAATCCTGATTCACCAATATTGAAAACTATGCAGCAGGTATACAACAACCGTTTCGGAAAGATACCTGAAATTAAAGCAATTCATGCTGGATTGGAATGTGGTTTATTAGGAGCTGTTTATCCTAACTGGGACATGATATCTTTTGGTCCAACCATCAGGTCACCGCATTCACCTGATGAAAGGGTGCACATTGCCTCAGTTGAAAAGTTCTGGATATTTTTAACAGAAACTCTGAAGAACGCTCCAGACAAGGCTTCTAAAACTCCTTCTTTGGCTTAAAAAAAAGTGTAAATATTGTTTGGAGTTTAAAGATTATTTATATCTTTGCAGTCCTAAAAAATACAATAATGAGCAAGAGAACATTTCAGCCGTCACAAAGGAAAAGAAGAAACAAACATGGTTTCCGGGAGCGTATGTCCACAGCCAATGGACGCAGAGTTCTTGCTGCACGGAGAGCTAAAGGCAGGAAAAAACTTACTGTTTCTGACGAAACACGCCCTAAATAGTTTATTTAACAGCTAAAAGCTGACTAAAGGTATACAAAAGGAGATAATCTTGAATTATCTCCTTTTGTTGTATCCCTTAAAGGCTTTTAGACCATAACCTTATAATTTTGTATGTTTAGAGTACGTGCGTACTCATAGTGTCAGCAAAATTTAATTAATTTCGCATTTATAATTATTATACGAACTAATTGCAATTGTAATGTCCGGTCTTCTGAAACTGATAATAGTTTTACTCTCCTTCTACTTATTCTTCAGATTATTTACCATAT
>JAGXGB010000055.1 GCA_024636955.1 Bacteroidales bacterium | reverse complement strand
TCCTGCAACAAAATTTAAAAGTTTTTCTAAATTTTATTTTACCCCGCAATTTCCCTCAATGAACTCCCACCTTTCAGCATTCTTACTGCGTGAATTGGGACTGCAAAAGTACACACTTTTACTTCTCCTCCAAATGTTTTTTGATTTTTTTTGGTTATTTTTTTCTTAATCATAGAACTTCTCTTGATTATCAACCTGCTAGCTTGCTAAAAAAAAATGACATTGCCAGTACATACCGCTACTATGACTTAAGTAGCCTGAGGGGGCTTCCAAATCTGCAGCATTGTTAACTCCAGATTATTAACGCTGAAAACCTCATTTTGTTTTGCAGGTTTATCATTGATTTTCAATGTTTTATATTGAGCAAGTCTATGTCTTATGCACAGAATCCTTCTATTGTAATGAGTTGAAGCATTGTATTAGTGAACGAAGTTGTTAAAGCAATTTGACTATTCGAGTTTATGGGAAATCAGAGACAAGAGTCCATGACGAGAGGGAGAATATCCTTGAAGTATCTAATTTAAGATTTATTACTCTTATTATGGATGAGGTAAAACTTTAGTTTATGGAAGGGGTATAATTTCAGTTTTTAGTAATAATTGCTTGAAAAGTGTTGTTAATAGATTATGCCTTATGTAATTTTGGCATAATTAACTGCCGAACTCAGAAAAATATACTGCTATGAAAAGTTTAATAACTTGCTTACTACTTAGCTTATCTATATCCACTTATTCCCAGGAGAAAAAAGAATATAGGGTTCCATTTTCTGAGCGGATTATTTTCGGTGGTGGACTTGGACTACAGTTTGGCACTCTTACTTTTATAGATGTATCACCCGTAATAGGCTATAAGCTAACTCCTAAGCTTGAGAGCGGTATTGGTCTTACGTATAAATATTACCGATACAAGGACTTCTATTTCGATCAAACTACTGGTGAGAAGTTCGATTTAAAGAGCCACATGTTTGGTGGCAGTTTATACAGTAGGTATCATATTCTTGAAAATATATTTGCTCATGTTGAATTTGAAAGACTCAGGTATAACTTTGACGATATATCCAGCGTTGGTGGACAGATCATTCGAAACCCAACTCATACCTATATTAATAGCCTGTTCGTTGGTGGCGGATTAAGGCAAAGAATTACTGCAAACTCTTACTTCTTCATTATGGCACTTTGGAATTTAACTGAGCAAGAATATACTCCTTACAATAACCCTGTATTGAGAATGGGAGTATTGCTTGGAAGATAATTTACTAATGAAGACTAATAACCTGAGTTATAACCCATTCATTACCTACTTGTTTCCAAATTATGACAAAGTTTCCTGGTTGCGAAGGAGTGCTATCCTTATCGGTAGTACTTTGGAATGTATGTTTTCCAATCTCCACTGCCCCAAAGCCCGGTATAGGATAAACTTCAAGACTACCTTTGACAAGGTTGCGCCGTATTTTTCCGCATATATTAGCTCTTGTGGCATCCAGGATAAGTTGCTTGGAGGTTATTAACCCGGCTTGATCGTGATAAAACTCGATACTATCAGAATATAACCGTCCTTGGGTTTCTATATCGCAATCGTTGTATGCTTTCCAGAAAATGCTATCCAGATCGGCTATTTTTTTATAAATTTCCTTATCATGAGGTGTATATATACTTTCTTCACCGATTAAACTACTGCTCTTGGTAGCACAGGATGTCATTACAATAACATTGATTAAAACAAGAACTAATAATCCTGCTTTCTGGTGTGCGCAGTGCCTAAGATTAAAAGCAAAATAACTAAATATATGCATCATAGAGTATTTATTACGAATGTTTATGGACAAAGATAGTTATGCAACAAACTGAGAGAAATTATTTTACGACGAATGTGTTAATAACAGGTGTGAGAGCAGTATTTTTAGATTTAAACCCGAAATTCAAAAAATGGAAGTTCATTTACCATTCTTTCTGACAGATTATTATCCCTAAATCACTATCTCCATCAACTTATCAGCACTTCGGGTAGGTTGAAACCCGAATTTCTCATATAAACTGTGGGCATCTTTCGTCGCCAGCATTATTCGGTGTAAGCCTTGCAAATCAGGGTGCTGTAATATATGATCCATTAGCTTCAGGCTTAATCCCCTGCCTCTGTAATCTTCCAAAATGAAAACATCCAGTATGTAAGCAAACACAGAATAATCTGTAATCACTCGTGCAAAACCAATCTGTTTACCAAAACTGTTATACATGCCAAAACATAGTGAGTTTTCTACACTTTGTTTAACTGTATCATAACTTCTTCCCTTCGCCCAATACGACCTGTTAGCCAGAAAGTCATGAATAGCATGCACATCAAGCTTGCTTTTATCTGTTGATATAATACTGTCTAACATTGGTTGGATATTATGCAATACTTGTATTTATCCACATATTTAATATTTGATTCCTAATGCAGTGTGTATGAGTTTCTCCAAGATTGTCAGATCAACATCCTCCAATCTGTTTATGTAAAGGCAACCTGCACCCGTTTTGTGTTTACCAAGTTTACTAAGAGCTACTTCATGCTGCTTTATATCCATAGTAAGATATAATGAAAAATTAGCCTTCCTGGGAGCGAAGCCAATTTTAAGCCAGTCAACTTCCCTTCCGGTTTTAGGACTTTTGTACCTAACATTACCAAATCCAATAATTGAACTGCTCCACAATACAGGCTCATCCCCTGTTGCCTTTTTCATCATATCAATCAGCACAAAACTGTCCTTTCGTTTCTGCTCATCATTGATATTGTTAATAAATTCTTCCACACTTTCAGTGGTAGGTTTGGTTTTTATTTCAACCAGTTTTGATTTCTTTTCAGCCATATTAATTTTCAATTACGTCAAGTTTTACTTGCTACGTGTAACTTATTTCTTATATCGGTAATGTCCAATAATTTTATAATCAAACAGGCAATCAGCTATAACCTGCCCTCCGCCAATATTATGCACAATCAGATTTCTGTTACCATCCCGGGACTTTTTATTAACAACCAAACCGATATGTGTTATTCCTCCTCCAAGATTCCAGCAAACAATATCGCCGGGCAAATAGTCACTCGCCTTGTTGGAAATCGGTATTACTTTTCCATGCCTTTCTAAGAATACCATTAGGTTTGGTACTCTTCGGTGGTCAATATTTTTGTCGGGCTTGCTAAGTCCCCAGTTCCGCGGATACTTATTAAAATTTGCCTTCATATCCTCATGCACTTCTTTCTGAAGGTCAATGCCCAAATTCCTGTATGCTCTAACTATTACATCTGTACAAACGCCTTTACCAACTGGCACATCCCCATTAGGGTAATCAATTTTATAATAAGTTGGATCATAAACTACATTCTGCTTCGTAAGTTCCAAAGCTTCGTCTGACAACTTATCAAAGAAAGCAACCTGGGCTTTGACAATACCCATTGTTACAAACAACAAGAAGATTAAACTAAAAGTACCTTTTGCCATTTGAAGATTTTGAATGCTACTATTCTCAACACAACTTATCGTGATAATGCAGCCAAACCAATTACAACAAAATTATGGATTATTTTTTAAGATGTATACATCTGAACAATGCATTGATAAATTCTGATAAATAAAAGGACCGACTCTCATGAGTCAGCCCTCTGTTCATAGTAGCTTATCTTGTAATAAAGCATTATGCCTTTGGCACATTCTTCAAAATCTCAATAGTGAGATCCCAAAACTTCTGTACAGTATCAATATTCAACCTTTCATCGGGTGAGTGAGCTCCTTTTATGGTTGGACCGTATGAGATCATGTCCATTTTAGGGTACTTCTCACCTATCAGTCCGCACTCCAGACCAGCATGAATTGCAAGTACCTTGGGTGATTTTCCAAATAGTTTTTCGTACGCAGCCTTGGATATCTCTAATATTTCTGAGTTAGGATTAGGAGTCCAGCCGGGATATCCTTCTCCATGAACTGCTTTACCACCGGCGAGGTTAAATACTGATGCAATCATATTGGCGACATCGTATTTCTCTGATTCCACTGAGCTACGTTGGCTAGTAGTAATTTCAATGTGATCCTTTCTAGTCTTTACAGCCGCTAAGTTTGTAGATGTTTCAACGAAATTGGCAATGCTCTGCGACATAGCGATAACACCATGCGGGCATGCATACAATGAGTTAAGAAGTTTCACCTGTGTGTCGTCGCTCATTACCCTTTTGGGATATTCTGTTTCAAGGGCTTGTACTGAAAGTCCCGGTTCAGTAATATTATATTCCGCTCTAACGGTATCGTTGAATTTAGCCACAAATGTTTCAAATTCACCGGCTTTATCCGCAGGGATAGCCACAATAGCCTCTCCCTCGCGTGCAATGGCATTACGGAGGTTACCTGCATTGAAGGAAGCAACTTTTAGCCCAAACAACTTCGATGATTCCCAAAGTATCCTGTTGAGTATCTTATTAGCGTTGCCTAATCCTTTGTTTATATCGTCACCTGAGTGGCCCCCTTTAAGTCCGCTAACTTTTACATTATATCCCTTTGCATTAGCTATACCCTCTTGCATTTCACATGGTAAAGTGATAACAGTATCAATACCACCGGCACAACCAATGAATATTTCTCCTTCGTCCTCTGAATCAAGGTTCAAGAGTATGGTACTTTTCAAAATTGTTGGATCTAGTCCGAATGCTCCGCTCAAACCTGTTTCTTCGTCCACTGTAAAAAGGCATTCAATCGGACCATGTGCTATGTCAGTAGCTTCAAGTATTGCAAGTTGTGCTGCGACACCTATACCGTCATCTGCACCCAGCGTTGTTCCCCTAGCTTTCACCCATTCACCTGCAATAAATGGTTGAATAGGATCAGTATCAAAGTTATGCTCAGTATCACTGTTCTTTTCGCACACCATATCAATATGGCTTTGCAGAACTAATGATTTTAAGCCTTCCATTCCGCTGGTTGCAGGTTTTCTGATTATTATGTTGCCGGTTTTATCTACAATTGTTTCGAGATTATGCTTCTTGCCAAACTCTACAATGTAGGCAGCAATTTTCTCTTCTTTCTTTGAAGGACGGGGTATTTGACATATTTCTTCAAAATAGTGGTAGATACGTTCAGGCTTCAGCCCATTCAATACATTATTCATTGCATTTTATTTTATAAGGTTATCAATCTGGAGATTTTTGGCATTCAGCATTCAGCAATCAGTTATCAGATTTAAGCAATCAGCAATCAGCAATCAGCAATCAGTAATCAGCAATCAGCAATCAGCAAACAGTTATCAGTTATCTGTTATCTGTTTTCAGTTGTCAGTTTTCAGTTTTCAGTTTTGGGCTTTCAGCTTTCAGCTATCAGCTTTGAGCAATCAGTAATTTAGTAGTCCGTATCAGCTGTCAGTTTTCAGTTTTGGGCTGTCAGCTATCAGCTGTCGGTTTTGAGCTTTACAATAAAACACATTCAGCATAAGCTGGTTTGTATTATTTAATGTGTTTCAGAAGTTTGATTGTATTCATGGGATCAGTGGAACCGAAAACTGTATTACCGGCAACCAGAACATTAGCGCCGGCCGCAATTAGTAAGGAGGCATTATTTAGATCTACGCCGCCGTCAATTTCTATCAGTGCACTTGATTTCTTCGATTTAATCAGTTTACTTAGCCTCATGATCCGGTCGTATGTTTGTTCAATGAACTTCTGACCGCCAAAACCTGGATTAACTGACATAAGCAGCACAAGGTCAACATCTGTTATAATATCTTCAAGCAGATTTATCTGGGTATGTGGATTTAAAACAACTCCAGCTTTCATTCCAAGAGATTTGATTTGCTGCATTGCCCTGTGTAAGTGTGGCACAGCTTCAATATGTACACTTAAAATGTTAGCACCACAGTCCCTGAAAGCTTCGAAATATCTTTCAGGCTTAACAATCATGAGGTGAACATCAAGAGGTTTGCATGCATGTTTGCTTATTGCCTTTATAACCGGCATCCCAAAAGATATATTAGGCACAAATTCACCATCCATTACATCAACATGAAACCAATCGGCTTCACTGTTATTAACCATTTCAATATCCTTGCCTAAGTTGGCAAAATCGGCTGAAAGCAATGAAGGTGCGATCAAATGCTGACTCATATTCCTGTTTTTAAATGCGAAGGTACAGTATTTTTTGGTTGATTATTTAATAGCGTGTTATGGGTGATAACAACACTTTAGCCACCATAAATAAAAAACCCGGCAATTAAACCGGGCTTTTCTTGATCTTTAATAAGGTTATAACCTAAATAAGGTTTTATCCTAAATAAGTCTTTAAAATCTTACTCCTTGATGTGTGCTTCAGTCGCCTGATAGCTTTTTCTTTTATTTGCCGTACTCTCTCACGCGTAAGGTCGAAGCGTTCGCCGATTTCTTCAAGTGTAAGTGGGTGTTCACCACCTAAACCAAAATACAATCTTACAACGTCAGCTTCGCGGCATGTTAGTGTTGATACAGCACGTTCAATTTCCTTGCGAAGTGATTCATAAAGCAGTTCTGTTTCAGGGGTTGGGCTGTCGTCGCTGCGAAGTACATCGTACATGTTGTTGTCTTCATCCTGCACTAAAGGTGCATCCATAGAAACATGACGACCTGAATTACGCATTGATTCTTTTACCTCATTTTCACTGATTTCGAGTAATCCGGCTATTTCATCATAGTTAGGTTCTCTTTCAAATTCCTGTTCAAGTTTGGCGTAAGCCTTGTTGATTTTATTGATAGAACCTATTTTATTTAGTGGAAGCCTTACTATTCGTGACTGCTCAGCCAAAGCCTGAAGAATTGACTGGCGGATCCACCATACAGCGTATGAAATGAATTTAAATCCACGGGTTTCATCAAATCTTTGGGCGGCTTTAATTAATCCCAGGTTCCCTTCGTTAATCAAGTCGGGCAAGCTTAATCCTTGATTCTGGTATTGTTTTGAAACAGATACCACAAACCTCAAATTGGCTTTAGTTAGTTTCTCTAAAGCATGACGGTCCCCTTGTTTAATTTTCTGTGCCAGGGCAACCTCTTCATCTGCTGTAATCAACTCTACCTTACCGATTTCCTGCAAGTACTTATCAAGCGAAGCTGTTTCGCGGTTAGTAACCTGTTTAGTAATCTTTAATTGCCTCATTTTCTCCCTTTGTTTAGTTGGGCAGATAACTGCTATGAAATTATTTTTTTAATTGTTCTCTTGTTCTGGTTTTGGGAGTAGCACTTTGCGCGACAGTTTAAGTTTGCCGGTTTTGCTGTCAATCTCAATGAGTTTAACATCAATTTGCTGACCTACTTTTAAAGCACTTTCTACATCTTTTAATCGGGTATGGTCAATTTCTGAAATATGCAATAATCCATCTTTACCTGGAAGTATTTCAACAAACGCACCGAATGTAGTAATATTCTTAACTGTTCCATGATATACTGTTCCAATTTCGGGAATTGCAACTATGCGTTTGATCTTATCCATAACCGCATTGATTGAATCCTTATTATTTGAAACGATATCAATAATTCCAAATTCACCAACTTCTTCAATAACGATGGTTGAACCGGTTTCACGTTGCATTTCCTGAATTACCTTGCCGCCCGGTCCGATTACTGCTCCAATAAATTCTTTAGGAATAGTCATCTTTACTATGCGAGGTACATGTGGTTTGTAATCTTCACGTGGTGTGCTGATGGTTTTTTCCATCTCACCAAGTATATGCATTCTGCCTGCACGTGCTTGTTCTAACGCCTGTGCGAGTACGTCATACGATAGTCCGTCAACTTTGATGTCCATCTGGCAAGCAGTGATTCCATCTTTAGTACCTGTAACTTTAAAGTCCATATCACCGAGGTGATCTTCATCACCAAGTATATCACTTAATACGGCATAACGATTTGTTTTTGTATCGGCTATAAGACCCATCGCAATACCAGAAACTGGTTTAATGAGTTTCACACCAGCATCCATAAGTGCCATTGTACCAGCACAAACTGTTGCCATTGATGATGAACCGTTTGATTCAAGTATGTCAGAAACAATGCGAATAGTGTAAGGATTAAGGTCAGTGCCAGGAATCATTGGTTTCAATGCACGTAGTGCAAGGTTACCATGCCCAATTTCGCGGCGACTGGTACCCATTGATCTTTTAACTTCTCCGGTTGAGAATGGTGGGAAGTTATAATGCAGTATGAAATTCACCTTACCATCAATAACTACACCGTCAATAATCTGCTCATCAAGCTTGGTTCCAAGCGTAACAGTAGTAAGTGACTGTGTTTCGCCCCTTGTGAAAATAGCTGAACCATGCACTGCAGGCAAGTAATCAACTTCACACCAAATAGGACGTATCTCGTCAAGTTTACGGCCATCAAGTCGCTGACGCTTATCGAGTACTACATTTCTAACTGCTTCTTTTTCAACATCATGATAATAGCGTTTTATCATGAATTCTTTTTCTTTTGCTTCTTCTTCAGTAAGTGTTGCCTTGAACTCGTCAAGTATTGCTGAGAATGCATCACCGCGGGCATGTTTTGCTGAAGGGGTGCTTGCTACAGCAACAACTTTATCATAACAGAACTCCCTGATACTTGCACGCAACTCTTCATCATTGGTTTCATGGTTATATTCGCGCTTTGGTGATGAACTTTCAACCATAGCAGCCAGATCTAACTGAGCCTGACATTGTACTTTAATTGCTGTGTGTGCTATCTTCAATGCTTCAATAATATCTTTTTCTGAAGCTTCTTTAAGTTCACCTTCAACCATCATGATATTATCCATAGATGCTGCTACCATAACATCAAGGTCAGCTTCTGCTAATAATGATGCAGGTGGGTTAATCATAAACTGACCCTTAACCCTGGCAACTCTAACTTCTGAAATCGGACCATTAAATGGGATATTACTAACAGCCAATGCCGCTGACGCAGCTAAGCCGGCAAGAGCATCGGGCAGTACCTCTGCATCAAGTGATATAAGGGTAATGAACACCTGTGTTTCAGCATGGAAATTATCGGGGAACAATGGACGGAGTGCCCTGTCAACCAATCGTGATATCAGCACTTCATAATCTGAAGGCCTTGCTTCTCTTTTAAAGAAACCACCGGGGAATCTACCTGATGATGCATATTTTTCACGATATTCAACCGTGAGAGGCATAAAATCAACGTTTTCAGCAGCTTCTGTACGTGCTACAACGGTTGCCAAAAGCATGGTGTCACCCATACGAACTACAACGGAACCATCAGCCTGCTTGGCTAACTTACCGGTTTCAATAGAGATAGTCCTTCCATCTCCAATGTCAAATGTTTTTAATTTTCCTTGCATATAATTGTAAATTGTAGAGGCAATATAATGGATTGATCGGGAATGACCAATTTTCGTGCTACAAAACTACTCTTTATAATCATCGGTATTATAAACAGTTAAAATATTTGCACCTCTAATGATACAAAAAGAGGCAACCGTTTTTAATTGCCTCTTTGAGTTATAAATTCTGTAGGAAGGATTACTTCCTGATATTAAGTTTCTTGATGATGTCCCTGTATCGTTGGATATCTCTTTTCTTTAGGTAGCCAAGTAAACTCCTGCGTTTACCTACAAGCATAACCAGTGAACGCTCGGTTACTTTGTCATTCCTGTTGATCTTAAGGTGACCAGTAAGATGCTGAATCCTATGTGTGAAAAGCGCAACCTGGCTTTCAGGAGAACCGGTATCGGTGGCATCTTTGCCATTGTCGGCAAATATATTCTTCTTTACTTCTGAGGTTAGATACATATCCTTTATTCTGTTTTGATACTTTTTTAACGGGCTGCAAAAATAGAACATTATTTTGAATTACACAAGAGTTCAGCTAAACTTTTTTTGAGAATTTATTTAACTGATTTTCGGATGTTTAATGAAGTGTTTTCAACACCATCCAACACTATTGTATTTCCCGTCGGCACTGTGGTCTATTTGTGTGGCCCACAAATAACTTACTACTCAACTAATCAGGTAAAATTCCTCCACTTAGTTGAAGCAATTCTATTTCCAGCAACCTGGCCTGATATACCAGGTTTATCAGCCTATCCTGCGCAGCAAGCAGATTTTGCTGTGCTTCCCGTATTTCTATACCCGACAACTCCCCTAACCTAAATCTTTCATTCGCAATATCGAAGTTGGTAAAGGCAGTCTGCATATTCTCACGTTCCAGTTCAACTGTTTTAAGTTTGTTATTATAAACAATATAGGTGGCATGCAACTCAGCCTGAAGGTCAGCCATGTAGCTTTCATGTTGTAAGGCGGCAACTTCAAAACCAATGCGGGCATTTTTGATCTCCCTGTTCTTGTTGAAGCCATCAAATATTGGCACTGTGGCAGTTAGTCCGTAATTAAAACCATCTGATCTTCCATACTTTACAAATCCTGATTCGCTTTCCTGTTGGTTGTAATTGTATCCCAGGTTAACTCCAATTTCAGGATATCGCCTGCCTTTTATTAATTTCAGGTTTAAATTTGCAAGTTCGAGGTCACTTTGACTAAGCAACAAGTTAACATTGTTCTTTTCCATCTGCGATTTGAGTGTAGTAAAGTCAGCAGGCGGCATAAGAATGATAGTATCTTCAACGTCAAACTCCTCATCAGCATTCCTTGCAAGAAGCAGATTCATTCTTACAGTTGCTTCGGTAATCATGTCATTCAGATTGAGTAGGTCAGATATATCAGAATTCATATCAACCCTCGCTTGCAGTAGTTCAAGGCGTGAACCTGCTCCTATTGCCAGCTTTTCATCAGCAATATTTGACCTTGCTCTTCCAAGGGAAACGGAGGCCTCAAGCATTTTAACCTTTTGCTTAAGCTCCACTATATTATAGTACAGGCTAAGTACATTGCCAATGGTATTCTCAACCTCCAGTCTTGTTTGTAACTTGCCGGCTTCAAGGTTCTTTTTAAGGATATCATATCCAGTGAACATCTGAAAACCGTCAAAAAGCGTCCAATCCATTCCAACCCCTGCATTTAATGATGAAGCTTTTGCATTGTCCCGTGTATTTTCTTGTCCGCTAAGATACTCCTGACGTGTATTGGTGATACTGTTATTTCTGTTGGCTGAACCTTCAACTTCAGGTAAGAATCCTGCATTTCCCAGGGTAACGTTATTCTCAAGAATATTCTCATTCATCTGCGACAATCTTATGGAGTAGTTATTCTCCAAAGCAATTGCAACAGCTTGTTCAGCTGAAAGATATTGTGCAGTTGTTTGTGAAAATACACCTGAAAAAATAAATAGAAGAATGTTCGTTATCAAAAATCGCATGGTTTAACAGTTACTGGTTAAAGTTGTTACAGTTTCGCCTCTTTCTATAATATCTAATTTTCAATCATTATTGTCTTTTCCCCGAAACACTGGTGTTGCATCTCCCTCAGCTTCCTGCTCAGTAACACTCAGTCGTGTTGTTTTACCTGAGATGTAATCATACATAACAGGTATCACATAAAGTGTAAGTATAGTTGCAAATGTTAGTCCTCCAATTATCGCAACCCCCATTGAAACCCTGCTTTCTGAACCGGCACCTAGTGCAAGCGCGATAGGCAAAGCACCTAGTATGGTTGAAAGGCTTGTCATAAGTATTGGCCTGAACCGACGGGCCGATGCATCCCTGATAGCTTCTAACCTGCTTAAACCTGCAGCTTTTCGTTGATTAGCAAATTCTACTATCAGAATACCATTTTTTGTAACCAAACCTATAAGCATTATAATTCCTATCTGACTAAAGATATTGAGAGTTTTTTCAAAATACCATAATGTAAGCACTGCGCCAGCCAAAGCCAAAGGTACGGTAAACATGATGATCAAAGGATCCCTGAAACTTTCAAATTGCGCTGAAAGCACCAGATATATTAGCAAAAGTGCCAGCATAAAAGCAAATACTAAGCTTGATGAACTCTCAGCAAAATCCTTTGATGCTCCAGCTAATGAGGTAGAGTATGTATCATCAAGTACTTTATCAGCTATACGATCCATTTCTTTTATACCATCACCAATAGTAAGTCCTTCAATAGGATTAGCAGAGAAAGTAGCTGAAACAAACCTGTTATACCTGAATAACTGTGGTGGATTAACTCCTTCTTCAATGCTAACTAAATTATCAAGCTGTATCATTTCATTGCGGTTGTTACGCACATTTATAGAGCGTAAATCAATTGGAGCACTCCGATATGGCCGTGAGAGCTGCCCTATTACCTGGTATTGCTTACCGTCCATAATAAAATAACCAAACCTCTGACCGCTCAATGCAAATTGCAGCGTTTGAGCTATGTCTATTACTGATACACCCAGGTTTCGTGCTTTCTCACGATTAATCTCAACCTGCAACTCCGGCTTATTAAACTTTAGGTTCAGATCAACAAACTGGAACTTGTTACTTTGCTGTAATTCAGCCATAAAAGGTGGAAGCACCTCTTTTAATTTGTCAAGATTGGGAGCCTGTATAACATATTGCACAGGCATACCGCCTCCACCTCCACCTATAGATTGATCCTGCGAAACAAAGGTGCGAGCGCCTGAAAAGCGTGTAATAGATTCGGCAATATCATCAGCTATCTGTTGCTGTGAACGATCACGTTCATCAGGGTCAACAAGCCTGATTCTTATAAAACCTGAATTCACTGAACTTGAAGCACCAAAACCCGGTGATGTGATAGTGATGAGAGCACTTGATTCAGGTACTTCATCCAGCAAAACATCGGTTATCTCAGTCATATACTGATCCATGTATTCGAATGTGCTTCCTTCAGGTGCATTGGCAATTAACCGCATGCCTGATCTGTCCTCAAGGGGTGCTAATTCTGAAGGGAGTAATCTTCCTAATCCAAAGATGATGACCATCGAACCTACAAAGATTAGCACTCCAACCCATTTGTGAGCAAAGAACCAATTAAGTGAATTTTCGTAAGCTTCATTTAATCTTATAAAGAAAGGTTCAGTTTTATTATAAAACCAATTATGTTTCTCCCGCTGTTTTAGTATTTTTGTTGATAGCATCGGCGTTAAAGTCAATGCCACAAATGAGGATATCATCACTGAAGTAGCCATAACAACGCCAAATTCCCTGAATAGTCTTCCCGTGATACCCTGCAGAAAAATCACCGGAAGAAACACCGCTGCAAGCACCAGAGTAGTTGCAATAACAGCGAAGAAAATCTCCTGTACTCCTTTAAGACCAGCTTCCATCGGTGGCATCCCTTTTTCTATCTTGGCGTAGATGTTCTCGAGCACAACAATTGCATCATCAACAACCAGCCCAATGGCAAGTACTATACCCAGGAGGGTTAGCACATTAATTGTAAATCCAGCCATATACATTACAAAAAAGGCCCCAATAAGTGATATAGGTATAGCTATAACAGGTATGATTGTGGTGCGCCAGTCGCGTAAAAAGAGAAAGATAATAAGTACAACCAGAAAGAAAGCCAGGTATATTGTTTGCTCAACTTCCGATATTGATGCGCGTATGTACTGCGTAGTATCAAAACCATAACCAAGTGTGATATCAGAAGGCAGATCTTTTTTAATCTGCTCAACCCTTTTGTAGAATTCATCAGCTATCTCAATATGATTTGAACCCGGCTGTGGAATTACTACATTCCCTACCATAGGAATACCATTCAGTCGAAGAATTGACCTGTCGTTTTCTGATCCTAATTCTGCATACCCAATATCTCTGAATCTTACTATCCTGTCACCCTGTTGCAGCAAAATAAGGTTATTAAAATCTTCAGGCCCGGTCAATCGTCCCATTGTCCTCACAGTGAGTTCAACACTTCCACCTTCAATTCTTCCTGATGGCAACTCAACATTTTCTCTCTCAAGTGCATTTCGTACATCAAGAGGCGTTAATCCTGAAGCTGCCAACTTAAATGGATCCATCCATAAACGCATTGAATACCTTCTTTCTCCCCATATCGCGATCTCACTAACGCCTGGTATGGTTTGAAGCCGTTCCTTAAATGTACGCTCAGCTATTTCGCTTAGTTCAAGTAATGATCTCTGCTGACTTTTAATATTTAGAAAAATGATAGGACTTGCATCAGCATCAGCTTTTGAAACTATAGGAGGTTCAGTATCAGGTGGTAAGTTTCTTACTGCCCTCGACACTTTATCTCTGACGTCATTAGCTGCTGTTTCAAGATCAACTTCCAGGTCAAATTCAACCCTTATAGTACTCCTTCCATCCCTGCTGACAGATGTTAGTGTTCTGATACCTGCAATTCCATTTACTGACTCTTCCAGAGGTTCTGTAATCTGCGACTCAATAACATCAGCATTGGCCCCAACGTATGAAGTACTGATGGTAATAATTGGGGGATCAACACTAGGGTACTCGCGTACACCGGTTGATACCAACCCTATTGCACCAAAGAGCACGATTACTATCGACATAACAGATGCAAGTACAGGGCGCTTAATACTTATTGATGAAAGACTCATTAGCTTTATTCTGAAATATTTGAAATACTTACCCTCATCCCATTCCTGAGCTGTAAAATACCTGTGGTAATTACTGTATCACCTGGATTAAGCCCTTGGGTAACCTGCACCATTTCACTTGTACGTATGCCAACACTAATCTCTGCCTGAACTGCCATCCCATTGCTGATTTTAAAAACTTTATAACCGCCAAGTTCAGGGATTACAGCCTGAGCCGGTACCTGTAAAGCATTTTCCATGTGATTCAATTTGAATTCTATACGAGCAAAACTGCCGGGCCTAAGTTCATGATTCTTGTTTGGATGCAGAGCTCTAACACTAACCGATCTTGTTGAAGGATCAATGGAAGGCTCCACAGCATATACCTCTGCTGTGTATTTGTTTGTATCACCTTCCATAGTAAATTTTATTTTACTGTTTTTTGTAACCGATTGTGCAAAACGCTCCGGAACTGAAAACTCAATTTTTACAGGCTGCAGTTGTGTAAGGGTAGCAATTCTTTGGCCTGGTGTAACAAACGCACCTTCACTAACCTGCCTTAAACCTATAGTGCCTGTGAATGGAGCAATTATTTTAGTCTTCTCCAACTGAGCCATTATAAGTGATGCTTCAGCCTTAACCGTATTAAGGTCAGTTAACATTCTATCGTACTCCTCCTGGCTAACAGCTTCCTTTTGGAGTAATGTGCGCGATCGTTGCTCACGCTCCTCAGCCAGCTTCTGGTTATATTTCACTTTGTTTAATTGGGCAACCAGTTCTGAATCGTTGATTGCAACTAACACCGCACCTTTTTTTACAGTGGACCCTTCAACAAAATTAATTGATGTAATACGGCCTGCTTCTTCAGCACTTAACTGTACTTCTTCATTAGCCAATACTGTGCCACTTGCAACAATAAGATCAGTTAGTCCCCCGGGTGAAACAACAAACACAGAAACAGGCAACACTTCATCTCCTTTTTCGGTTCTGTTTTCAACAGTTCCTTCTTGCGAAAACCATTCTGCCCTGTAGCCTATAATAATTATTAACACCCCTATAATCAAAGTGTAAGATATAATTCTTTTAATAGTTTTGTTCATAAAATAGCATTTTCAGGTCTATGATGTATCAGCAATCTTAAAGGAACACAAATCTAAAACAATCGTTCAAATTTTTCATTCAATAAGTATGAGTATTTATTACTCATTGAAATTACCGTTCATGCTACCAAAAATTCAGCGGTGAATCACTTATGCTTTATTTGATCCAACTTAATAGCAACCTGGTACCACCTTCATACCATCCTTGTATCAACCTTATACATTGTACAATGTTGATACTTTGTTTATACTATGTTACTATTAACTTAAATCAAGTGAATCTACAATCTATATCACCAATCGTTCTTACTATTTAAGGTATAACCTCTCATAAGAAGTTGTTGAAATTATTATCCAAATGTGATGTTATAGTGGTTTTGACAAACCCGGATTCAATTATTTCTACATGTGTTTAACTTTTTCCTTAACATCTCTAAACAATTAATGCACCATCATTGTTATTTAGAATCATTCAACGTAATATGAACGAAAGGAGCAATATACTCATCATAGGAGCCGGATTCTCAGGACTTTCTGCAGCGGCTTATCTGGCGAAAGCCGGGCATAAAGTAACTGTTATTGAAAAGAATAGTACTGCCGGAGGACGTGCGCGTAAGTTTAGCCATAGTGGTTATACTTTCGACATGGGACCTAGTTGGTATTGGATGCCTGATGTGTTTGATACATTCTTTGCTGATTTTAACAAGAAGGTTTCTGATTATTACGAATTACTCAGGCTTGACCCATCTTATAAAATATACTTCGGAAAAGACAATGAAGTGCAACTTCCTGCCGGTGTAGATAAAATTTATGAACTTTATGAATCACTTGAACCGGGCAGCAGTATACAGCTTAAGAAGTTCCTTGAAGAGGCAGGTATTAAATATAATATCGGCATGGGTGAAATGGTTCACAAGCCAAGCCACTCCGTTACTGAATTCATGAACTGGAAGGTAATTAAGGCAGGTTTTAAATTGAACATGTTTAATTCCTTTGCTTCATATACAAAGCGATATTTCAAAAATCCGTTTATCAGGCGAATGCTTGAATTTCCGGTACTTTTTCTGGGTGGAACTGCCGAATCAACGCCTGCTCTTTACAGTCTGATGAATTACAGTGATATGGTTCAGGGTACGTGGTATCCTAAAGGTGGAATGTATAAGGTGGTTGAAGCAATGGTTGAAGTTTGCAGGGAACTGGGCGTAGATTTTATTTATAATACCGAGGTTACCGCAATACATGTGAGTGAGAAGTTAATTTACAATGTTGAAACCACAAGTAACAATTCAATAAAGAAGTTTCAACCCGATTATGTCATTGCTTCGGGCGATTACCATCACATTGAACAAGAGCTATTGCCCGAAGAATACCGTAAATACGATGCCTCCTATTGGAATAATAGAACGCTATCGCCATCTTCCATTATCTTCTACCTGGGCTTTAACTCCCGCATTCCTGAGCTGGAACATCACACTCTGCTTTTCGACGAAGACTTTGAAGGGCATGCTGCCTCAATATACCTGAAGCCAGCCTGGCCTGAAAATCCTTCAGTGTATGTGAGTTGCACATCTAAAACTGATGATACAGTGGCACCACAGGGCCATGAAAATCTAATGGTACTTATTCCGGTAGCTCCAGGATTGGAGGATACTGAAGAGGTGAGACAAAAGTACCTTGAGCATGTTATAATGAGATTAGAAAGGTACACCGGACGAAATATTTCCGAAAACCTGGTTTACACCAGAATATACGCACACAGTGATTTTGAAAAAGACTACAATGCTTTTAAGGGGAATGCATACGGTTTAGCCAATACACTTTTACAAACTGCTTTTCTTAAACCTTCAATGCGTAACCCTAAGATCAAAAACCTGATCTATGCCGGACAACTTACTGTTCCGGGACCCGGTGTTCCACCGGCAATTATTTCAGGACAAATGGCAGCTAATGAAATTATTAAGTTAATTGAAAAAACTACCACAGTATGAAAGATCTATTTGACCAGGTATCGCGAAAAGCCAGTAAATATACAACAAACCTGTATTCTACGTCATTTTCCTTAGGAATTAAGCTCTTCCACAGCAGATTTCACGATCCTATATATGCCGTTTATGGATTTGTGAGAGTTGCTGATGAAATTGTAGATTCATTTCATGACTATAATAAACCCTTGTTACTCCAGCGTTTCAGGAATGAAACCTATCAGGCTATTGAAGAAAAAATTAGTTTAAATCCTATCCTCAATAACTTCCAGTGGGTTGTTAATAAATATGGTATCGAAAGAGAACTGATTGATAAATTCCTCGACAGCATGGAGATGGACCTTCAGGACATTAGATATGACCAGGATTCATTCAACGAATATATCGTTGGCTCTGCTGAAGTGGTGGGCCTGATGTGCCTTCGTGTGTTCTGCGAGGGTAACAGCGCAAAGTACGATGAACTAAAATGGTCGGCTATGAGATTGGGAGCTGCTTTCCAGAAGATTAATTTCCTACGTGACCTCAAGAATGATTACCAGACCCTCGGGCGGTCATATTTCCCGAACATCGACCTGAAGCAGTTTAATGATGAGATCAAGAAAAAGATTGAGGACGATATATCAACTGACTTCCATAACGGCCTTGAAGGAATAAAGAAGTTGCCCCGCGAAACACGGCTTGGTGTCTATATTGCTTATGTCTATTTTTATATCCTGTTTATGAAGATAAAAAGCACGAATTCATCGCGAATAATGCTTGAACGCATCAGGATCTCAAATTCCACAAAGTACAAGTTACTTTTCACCTCTCTTATTAAGCACCAATTCAACATGTTTTAATAAATAGGGAAATATGAAGTATACAGTTTCCGTACTTTTAATTGGCTTAATGCTTTTAACTGTTTCTGTATCGGCACAAAAGGTTGTAAGTTTGTCTGATGCCCGCGAACTGTATTATGGCATGTCAGTTGATGAATGTAATGCGCTTAAGCTAGCTGATTTATTCAGTAAAAAAGAGCCTACCGAACCCCTGTTGAAAGCATATTACGGAGCAGCATCAGCGGCGGCGCCTAAATGTATTACCAATCCGGCCCGTAAGATATCATACTTCCGCAAAGGAACCCGTTTGCTGGATGATGCAGTAAAAGCTGCTCCCGGTAACTTCGAGATAAGATTCCTTCGTTTTGCTACGCAGGAAAAGGCACCCGGCTTTCTGGGTTATAAAGATGACCTTGAAAACGACAAAAACCTCCTTATTAAAAACCTGGCAAGTGGTTTTAGTAAGATCAATGACCAAAAAGTGCTTAATTTCGTTTCAAATTTTCTTCTTGGATCAAAAAATCTAAACCAAAAAGAGAAATTGACCGTTAAAGAATTCTTAAAAACACTTAAGTAAAGCATTGAAAATGGAAGAACTTGTAATATTGGTTGATGATCAGGATAAAGAAACAGGCACAATGGAAAAGATGCAAGCCCATGTGGAAGCCAGGCTGCATCGCGCTTTTTCTGTCTTTATCTTTAACTCATCAGGTAAATTAATGCTGCAGCAACGCAGTTTAAGTAAATACCATTCACCCGGCTTATGGACCAACACATGTTGCAGCCATCCGCGCCCCGGTGAAAGAACGCTTGACGCGGCACACAGGCGCATGGTTGAAGAAATGGGCTTTGATTGTGATTTTACTGAAGCTTTCAGTTTCATCTATAAAGCACCCTTTTCAAACGAACTTACCGAACACGAGTATGACCATGTGTTTATAGGCATATCTGATAAACTGCCTCAAATTAATGAGGATGAAGTAGCAGCTTTCAGGATGTCGAAAATTGAAACTATCAGGGAAGATATGAACCGCGACCCTGAGAAATATACTATTTGGTTCAGGATAGCATTTGACAGGGTTGAAGATTATTTCCGCAGCCTGTAAAGAAGGAACTGATAATCACTCTGCACTTAATTATGACAATATTACAAAATCTAAAATTCTGAAGATATGGAACTGATAATAAACATAGTGATAGTTATAGCAGCCTTCCTCTTTATGGAATTTATGGCCTGGTTTACCCATAAATATGTAATGCATGGTTTCCTATGGTCTCTTCATAAAGATCACCATATAAGGGACGGCCGTAAAATAGAATGGAACGATGTATTTGCAATCATCTTTGCCATTCCCAGTATTCTGCTCATATATTTTGGTGTAGTTAATGGAAACAGCTACCTGCTCAGTACAGGCATTGGCATAATGCTTTATGGAATTGCTTACTTCCTTTTCCATGATGTATATGTGCATCAAAGAGTGCCCATGTTCAAGAACTTTTCTAACAGGTACCTAAGAGCTACTGTAAAAGCCCATCTCGAACATCATACGCCGCATTCAAACCACAACTTCGGTTTTTTGATTGCGCCTATACGGTATTATATTCAGGAGTATAAGAAAAACAGGCAACACGAAATTCGTGAAAATGCTTAAGCACAGCTCATTATTCATTAAACCGCTTTCAACATCAGGGTTTAATTCGCACTGAACAACATAGATTAACAATGTCCTATTATCTCCTGATCAACCTCGCGGCCATATCTGTACCACTGATAGCAAGTTTTGATCAAAGGCTTCGTTTTCATCATCACTGGAAATATCTTTTCCCGGCAATGCTGGTTACAATGCTAGTGTTCATCCCGTGGGATATCATTAAAACTTCAATTGGAGTTTGGGGCTTTAATCCCGACCATTTACTGGGAATATACTTTTTCAATCTCCCCATTGAGGAATTGCTTTTCTTCATTGCCATCCCGTATGCATGTCTTTTTACATACCATGCCTTCAACTACCTGATTAAAAAGGACTATCTGGGAAAGTACGCTAATGCGATAACCATTACATTGATAGTTGTGCTCACTGCAGTAGCTTTCCTTAACCCTGATAGAACATACACGTTAGTAACCTTCATAGCAACAGCAGCATTTCTACTTATACACCTGATCTTTATTAAACCAGATTATCTGGGGCGTTTTTACTTCACATACGGAATAATCCTTATACCATTCTTTATAGTAAACGGCGCACTAACCGGTCTCTTCACACCCGAGCCCGTAGTGTGGTATGATGATACCCGTAACCTGGCGATCCGCATTGGCACAATACCGGTTGAAGATTCAGTGTATGGATTGTTACTGCTTCTAATGAATACAACGGTTTATGAATTTCTAAAAGAGAAATTCAGCCGGTAGTCTTCTTCCTTCTTGATGATAAAAACAGCCAACTGCCGTAGCTCGACTAGGATCGTTCTCATGGTCAGCATCAAACAATCATACAACACGGATACAATGTTCAAAAAGAGGGAATAAAAATGATTGGTTAAGGCTTCCTTTTACTTAGCCTCGTTTTAGCCTCTTTTTAGCTTCGTTCCAGCCTCGGTTAAGCTAATGAGGCTAGAACGAATCTAAACCGAATGCAGAATGAACCTATAATGAGGCTGAGAAAAACCGAATACGAACGGAGGTTTAACTTAAATACTCGGAAGCTGGTATTACTATCTTTCATTACTAATGGAAGATATCATCCAGTATAGTGACAGAAGGTTAGGAGTCACTCACTTAACAACCATCACACTTCCCTTCAACTGAAATACCTTCCCAACCACATTGGAATAGGATATCACCCAGTTATATATCCCGGGTAAAACATCCTTACCATCCCATCCTTCTGATGCACTGGTGGTGTCAAAAATGCGCTGCCCCCATTTGTTATAAATGCTCATGCTAAACTGGCGCACCAGTTCTGCATTTACAACCGGTTTAAAGGTGTCGTTCAATGCGTCGCCATTTGGGGTGAAGGCGTTGGGGACTAGAATTGGGATGAAAGTTTCCTGCATGTACACGCTTTCCATGGCCTCACAGCCTTCAGCGGTTTTCATGGTTACTGAGTAATCGCCTTCTGTTTTGACAGTGATGTAGTAAATAGTATCACCGGTATTCCATTCGTAGGAAGCGTAACCCTCTGTGGCTTCCAGTTGATAAATCTGTTCAAAGGGAATGGTGTCGTTGTTGGTAGGGAAGTTGGCGGTAGGTGGAGGTATTATCTGTGCCTGTACTAAAATTAAATCCTCGCATCCAAGTGCATCTGTGACTTTAATACTGTAGTTACCTGAGTATTCCTGTCCGGCATTGAATCTGATAAACATATCCCTGTTTTCGGTACTGCCATCAGGCAATTGCCACTGGTAAGTTAATGGGCCGGTACCTGTTACAGAAGGTGCAATGGTGAGTATTCCGCCTTCACAGCATACGGCAGGATGATTCAGGCTGATACCGGCAGGTTCATTTACCTGCATTTGGCCTATTGTATATTCAACGTTGTTTATAGGTCCATTCACTCCTTCAAACCAGCTTAATCCTGCCAGATCCCATGCTAACTGACTATATCCGGTATCGTTTGCTGTGAAGACCAGCTCAAACAACTGCTCCGGGGCTAGAAATGTTACTGGGTCAGTGCCTGACCACGAGGCAACAACCCGTTCAATTGATGGGAACACTTCAACGCTTAATCCTTCCAACTGGTTGTTTAATCCGGCATAGTTTTGACAGGTTACTTTGGCAGCATCATAGCGCAGGCTGATTTCAAATGCCTTCACCCCGTTAAAATTGGTAACCTCTACAGGAATTGTAAGCAACTGAGGTGAGAAACAGATGGTATCATTGCCTGCAATAGCCGAGAGAATAAACCCCTGAATGTTAATTACTGTAATGCTATCGGCTGTGATGCAACCGTTTTGGTCAATTACCTGATAGTAGTAAGTGCCCTGCGCAAGACCGGTAAAATAACCGGTGTCCTGTACAACACTATTCAACATGTAAGTTAAATCACCAAACCCTTCAGCGATGAGGGTAACTGTTCCATTGTGATTGTTATCAATCTCAGGTTCTGTTGATGGAGTTACCAAAGGCCCAGGTTCATTGGTGATGATAATTTTATCACTCCATGTGGCCTGACATCCGGTACTGTCGATAACACGGACTTTCACTACGTATTCACCCGGCTCCAGATTGGTAAAATTACCTTCATTTTCCAGCCACTCATCCTGGCGTATAGAGTATTCAAGCATATCACCCAGACCTGTTACGGCTGTAATGGTGATAGTACCATTGTTTTTCTCGCAGTATGAAGGCTGGTGATCAACCGACTGGATAAGAACATCCCCTGCATCAGGAACATAATACTTTTGAATGGAATTGGTACATCCACGTCCATCAGTTGCCCAAAGGAAGTACCAGTCGGCAGGCAGGTTGTAAATGTCAAGCGTAGTGTCAACCAGATTACCATACGAATCAAGCCACCAGACTGAAACAGGTTCTACGCCCGTAATGGTTAATTCCCTGATGGCCCCGGTACTGCCATTACAGGCTGTTGGTGAAATTAGTACTGAGTCGCCCAACATAGGAGCCGGAAAATACTCAACCCTGACAGAATCTCTTCCCAGGCAACCAAGATCGTTGGTAACCTCAATCCAGTATGTGCCAGTATCAGCCACGGTGATTGATCGGGTGGTCTCACCACTGCTCCAAAGGTAGGCGTCAAAGGTATCAGATTCAAAAGTAACGGAATCGCCCTTACAGATATATGCTGAATCACCAATATTGGGGAAAGGAGCCGGTAAAACAGAAATCACTTTAACAGAAGTATCAGACCTGCCCCCTTGCCAGTAAGAAATCAGGGTAACAAAGTAATCTCCGGGAGTATGATAGACATGAGAAGTATTCAGAAATGTGGAGGTATCATTGACACCAGAAGAAGCATCACCAAAGTTCCAGTACACGCAGTCAGGCACCGGATATATATTGGGATTGAAAAGTGTGGGTTGATTGATGCAAGCTGCAGTGTAATTGATATAGGAGAAGTACTTTTGGAGCATTTGGGGTAAGCGGTAGGAATATTTCCTGTTGCCATTCCCCAAGGGTACTGAGCGAAAGGAATAATTGCAGAAAATGCCTTTTTCGTTTGGATTGTTAATAACACTCAATGTATTATCGTCAAATAGTCCTCCGTATATTTTCCCGTCAGGACCTGTCTGAAGTTTTCCGGATATACCTATACCAACAATATATTCTGATTGCTTAACAAGGGCAGAATCAGTTACCGATACATCAAACTGGTGTATTTTGGAACAGGCATAATGATTAATGCTGCCAGAAAAATGACTGACATATAAAAGCTTTGAATTTGGGGAAAACTCCAGACCAACTGGCGATCTGGTTCCATTTGGATGACCGCATATGGTATCAGTCTCAAAAATAAACAAAGGGTTTAATAAACCGGTTTCAGTATCAAATGAGCCATATTCAACTTTTCCAAATTCTTCATAACAAGCAACAAACTTAGTATCATCGGGACTTACATTTACTTCACCAAAATATTGACCATTTTCATTATTAATGATATTAATCAGACTTGGACTGATCTTGCCAACTGTATTTAATCCCTCTGGAGTTAATAAAAAAGAGTAGAATTTATTACCTGGAAAATTGCGGGTTATGATCCATATATCCCTATTATTTTTATGCCTTACGGATGTGATTTTGTTAAAAGCATACCCTGGTAGGGGCAGATAAATGTTTATATTTTTTTGCCCTGCAATAATATCGCCATATCCATTATTTAAGCTAATATCAAGCACTGAATATGAGAAACAAGTGTCAGGAAGATTTGTGACAGATAAGCCTTGCACCTTGAACAGGTAATACAAGCTATCACATTGAGGTAACTTAACAATTATAACTCCATGCCCCATACTTCCCGCATTTCCAATCAATCCAACACCGTTTGGAGTTGGTCTATTCAGGCGGTCATAAACCACTCTGCCATCAGTGTAAAAAAGCAGATTGCCCAGGGAATCGCTAATTGAAGCACCATCACGCGTGTTATTTCCCATAGGCAATGGTTCAGGATACCCATTGTTAAAGGTCATAGCACAATGCCTGCCAAAATGCCAGTTGCTATATTCTTTCTGGGCTTTGCTGAATGTGGATATTATTAAAAGTCCCACTAATAAAGCACATCGGAACATCTAATTTAGTATAACGTTACGTAAACATCATACTGTCCCCACATTTCGCCTGTATCAAGTAGGGGTGTCCAGTTATGACCGCTTCCACTAGCACTTTCCTGTGCTACATTTGCAATGTATCGATAACGGTCAATCTGATCACTTACCAGATTTACGCATATCAGGCTAATAACAGATGAATCGAATTCCACGATGGGTCCAGTCTGGTTCTTTTTTTGTGCCACAAGGCATGCATTTTGCGTGTAAGTGTCTATCACGTATAAATTGACTTCATAAAGGCCGGAATAGCCTGTGCTGTCTGTAATATGAACATCAACATCCTGAGCGC
>JAGXGB010000054.1 GCA_024636955.1 Bacteroidales bacterium | reverse complement strand
CCGGGGATAAGCAATTATAAAGCTGCGAAGTACTGGGCATACGACTCAATTGCGCATTGTAACCTGATGCTGAATGAAAATGACTTCAATAATTTTACAAAGGGTGTCTCTATTTCAGAATCGCTTGATAACGCCTATATTATCTTTTACTATCTCGACATCAATCTTCACGAATCATCGCTGATAAAACCTGACAACATTCTCGCCTTTAGCGTCTATTCGGTTGCCAACTCTAGCATGTATCATAAGCTATTCATGCAGGATCAGGCAGGTATTTTTACTCCTGATAATACATACACCTGCACCGTGGACGCCATAAGAACCAAAGATCCCAATACACTTGCAAAGCAATTCTTAAAAACTGGTCATAAGCAGGTAACCTCATTATCCGTTTATTCTGACCAGACAAAAGAAGTTAAGATTAATTCAGTGCATGAGTTAACTGGGATTTTGGCGCAAAAATCACTAGCATGCCTTACCTTATCTCATGACTTGTAGAACGTCGCGAATGACTTCTTCGACTGACTTGTATAAATTTATTTTTTGTAGTGAGAGGTAATTATTATAATTTTACGTGCGAAGAGGGATAATATAAATAGAGTTTATATCTCTGAAGAAATTGATAGAATTTACTTGAAGGTAAGGTTATACAGCTGATTTACGGGAAATAACATTTCCAAGGTTCACCGACGAGTTAGCCACGAGGCAAAAATGCCCTTTGCAAATTGATAATAACTTAATGACATGGATAATGAATTTCTAATAAGATTTGGTGGAGAAAGTCACATTAGAGTTGAGACTCTGACCGAATTTTTAGATAGCTATCGAAAGTTGCTGTATAAGATTAATAACGGTCTTGGTTATTCTGATACTGACTTAATAGTAGAGGTTTCACCTCCAGAAAATGGAAGTTTCAAAATTAGGATTAGTCCTAAATATGAAAACCAATTACTTAATACTTTGAGTGGAATTGTTGCAGGCACATTGTCCGGATTGTTGCTCGTTTGGATTCTGACAAATGACAATAAATTATCGGTTGATGATGTTGCGAAAATAATAGAGAGCATAGATTCTAAAAATAAAAAGGAAATTACAACTCAAGTATATAATATCTACCAGAAAGTAGAAGTGAAACAGACAATCAATAAAACATTTGAAATAGTTTCAAAAGATGATAACATTACCAGTCTTGATATTTCACAAAATGACAAGAAAATAATAAATATTCCCAAAATAGACTTTCCTAAATATATTAAGTCTGAAATTGAATTAACGGAAGAAATTGCGGAAACGGAAAAGATTGAGATTGACGATATTTCAATCATAATTAAGACAGTTCATTTCGAGGGAAATGCAAAATGGGGCTTTATATGGAATGGTTATCCAATAATGGCATCATTAAAAGATGAGAAACTCAAAGATAGATTGAACTTCGAAGCATTTAAACGAGGAGATATATTAAAAGTACGACTTCAAAAAAGAAGCGTTTTTAACAAAGACTTGAATACTTATATCGTGGACGAAAAAAGCTATCAAATATTGGAAGTGATTAATCATATATCAAGGACAAAAAATGAGAATTACACACTTGGATTAAATGAATAATGCCAGTGGCTAATCGAGTAGGCTGCCCCACCAGCATACACTAATAAGGAGAACCTCTCACACCACTTTACGCAGGGGTCTCTTATACGGCGGTTCATTAAGATGTGGGGCAATTTTCTCGTAGAGAGAAAGCATTGATTCGTGACCCTCTTTTACGCAAATGGTACTGATCAGTTTTTTTTACATTAATTCTTCTTTATACATTTGTAGGAATGATTTACTAAAAGGTATAATGACGAGTTGTGCCAAATTTTGAGAAACGCTTTACTACGAACAAAAATATATAATAATGATAACAAGAGCAGCTGCAAAAATTCAACAAGGTAGATTAACAATTTATTCTACAAGTTTATTTGTTTCGGATTTACTTGAACCAAATTTTTACCAAATTGAGAGACTGGATTCTAGTGATTCAACTAAAGGTTATCAAAGGGTATTAGATGAAAAAAGAAAGAAGAAGTTAGCTGAATATTTGACTCAAGCATGGAAAGAGGGTGATGCCTTCTTACCAACCTCAATCTTTTTAGCTACAGACAAGAATATTAATTATGACCCTACATCTAATACGATTTCATTTGATATTAATGAGGTTGGGCCATTTAACGTAGTAGATGGCCAACATAGAGTTGCAGGTCTAATTGAAGCAGCAAATGATATTCCTGAAATTAAAAATTTCCAGATTTCAGCAAACATTGCCGTAAATCTTGATGAAATAAGTCAGATGTGTCATTTTTTGATTGTTAACTCAACCCAAAAATCTGTTGATACTTCAATAGTTCAACAAATTCATTCAAGACTAACCAACATGGTGAATTTCGAAGAAATACCAACCTTACCAAAATGGATTCAAAGGCAAGTACTAAAAGCAGAGGACAGAGACGCTTTGATCATAACAGAATATTTAAATTCAGAATCTGATTCACCATGGTACAAAAAAATTCAGATGGCAAACGAAATAAGTTCTAATGGTACAACTATCAAACAAAATAGCTTCGTAACTTCAATAAAAAAATATATTCTAAGTTCAAACAATCCGATAATGAGAACAGAAGATGTTCAGATAAGAAATAATATACTTAAAAATTATTGGAAAGCAATTACAAACATTTATAACCCAGAAGGCAACCTTAGTGATTCAGCTCTTTATAAAACAATTGGTGTAGATTTATTTAATCAAGTTTCTCCAGCAGTATTTTCTCAATTATTTCTAAAAAAAGACTTTAAAACAAATTCAATTGAATCATTATTTAAAAGGGCATTCGAGAAATTAGACACCGAGCATATAAGAATAAGTTTACCACATTTCTGGGAAAAAGGAAATGATGCTTCTGGACTAAATCAAGCTGCAGTAAGAAAATATGCAACTGAAATAAATAAAGCAATTTCAATAGCAAAAAATGAAATTTCAGACATACAATTATGATAATAAATGACTTGAATCCAAGGATAGAGGAAACAGAAGAGTTTGATTATTCAAAATATAAACGAATCCCCCAAAAACCAGGATGTTATGTGATTTCAAATTTTGAACAAGTGATTCTTTATATTGGGAAAACCATAAATTTACAAAATAGATTTTTGCAACATCTTGATTCGCCAGAAAAAACTAAACTAACAATATTAGGAAAAGCTTACTGGTTCTCATATTCACTAAGAAATGATGAGTTCGGGATTTCAAAATTAGAAAGAGGTTGGGTTAATCATTTTGAACTTCATAATGGAGAATTACCAATTTTAAATAAAATACATGCAGGATTATAAACTTTGCACAATCGAGTAAGCTGCCCCACCAGCATAAGCTATTGAACCAACAACATGCGTTAAAATAAGTTAGGGGCAGACATTCATAAGCAGGGAAGTATGTTACTGAATTTACGGTAACAAACACCCTAAAACTACAGTAAAAGAAAATCACACGGGTTAAAAGCAAAAGCAAATAATGGCTAGGAATACAGGGAAAGATTCAAGGAAAGGATCGGTTAGTAAACGGACTCAGGTTTACAATCCATCAACTGGACATTACATCAAAAGAGATTCTGAAACTGGAAGGTTTATGGATGTTAAATCCGATGGTAAACCTTTTAAAGGAGTTGTAAAAGAGAAATCAAGCGTGAAATCTAATCCAAGTGTAAAGAAGAGTACCGCCAATAAAGCTGAAAAGGCTGTTATTGCAGTACGTAATAAATCAAAAAACACTAAAAAGAAATGAAGGATTATGCTCAAAGTGTGTTTTTGAATTGTCCATTTGACGATGATTACAAAGAACTATTTAACGCCATCCTATTTACTGTCCATCGCTGCGGTTTTATTTTGAGATGTTCAAAAGAATCTGATGATACATCCAAAATTAGGATTAATAATATCATACAAATAATTAACGAATCAAAATATTCAATACACGATATTTCAAGAGTTGGACTTGACGAACACAACGGTCTTCCTCGGTTTAATATGCCATTAGAGTTAGGGATTTTTATAGGTGCACTCCACCTGGGACAGAAAAGACATAGAGAAAAGGAATATCTAATTATTGAGAGTGACCAATATAGATTCAAGGAATTTATATCCGACATATCAGGTCAAGATATAAAAGCACATAATAATGAGCCGGAAAAAGTTATCAAATGCGTGAGAGATTGGTTGACTAGAAGGACAAATGAAGTTATACCAAGTGCTTCTATCATCGCTAAAGAGTTTGAAGGTTTCAAAAGTAATCTACCTGATTTATGTAAATCTGTCGAATGGGTAGAAAACGAATTGACTTTTGAAGAATATTCTTCTCTTGTAACAAATTGGTTGACATTTGATGAAGAATAAATACTGTTGATTACAGCGAAATTTATTCTCACATTCTTAACTTGGATATTTAGTTGCAATTTGGCACGATTCAACGAAATCCTAAGTAGGATATAGAAAGGCCCTAACTGATATTTGCCAAGAATGTCTAAATGAGAAGTGATTTATCGGATGTTTACAGTTTTCAAGACAGATTTAATTAAATTTGCATAGAAACTAAAACTAAAAATGAAAGCTAAAGAACCTTTATTTGACTTTTTAAGCCCTAGTATAAACTATCAAATTTTGACTGGTGACAGCTTTAGTGTTCTCCAAAAGTTCGATGATAAAAAGTTTGATTTAATAATAACCTCACCTCCATATAACATTGGCAAATCTTATGAAACAAAGACCAGCATTGAAAGGTACTTAGAAACACAAGAAGAAATAATTAACGAACTTGTTCGGACACTTTCAGATAAAGGAAATTTATGCTGGCAGGTTGGTAACTTCGTTGACAAAGGTGAAATTTTTCCTCTTGATTTTTATTACTATCAAATTTTCAAAAAGCATGGACTCAAATTAAGGAATAGAATTATCTGGCATTTCGGTCATGGGCTTCATGCTAGTAACCGCTTTAGCGGAAGATATGAAACTCTGTTATGGTTTAGTAAGACAGATGATTATATCTTTAATCTTGACAATGTGAGAGTACCATCAAAATACCCAGGAAAATTACATTTCAAAGGGCCAAATAAAGGTTTACCATCTGGCAATCCACTTGGGAAAAATCCAAGTGATATATGGGGAATTATTCAACAAGATTGGGAAAGTGGTATGTGGGATATTCCAAATGTAAAATCAAATCATCCAGAAAAAACAGAGCATCCTTGTCAGTTTCCAATTGAACTTGTCGAACGTTGTGTACTGGCATTAACTAATGAAGATAGTTGGGTGCTTGATCCATTTTCAGGTGTAGGTTCAACTGTTCTTGGCTCGATTAAAAATAAGAGAAATGCTATAGGTATTGAGAAAGAAATCGAATATTGTAAAATTGCGCAACAAAGAATCAAAGATTTTAAAGATGGGAAGTTAAAATTTCGTCCAATTAATAAACCAATTCATAAGCCTGCAGTCAATGACAAAATTGCAAAAATTCCTGAAGAATGGTTAAAGCTCGACTTTATAAATGGGAATGGCAAATCGACTGAACTAAATGAAAAGCATCCATGAAAATTGCACAAAAATATTCACATTTGAACGGTGAAGAATATCTCATTGTACATCATAAAGAATTGTTTGATGAAATTCTAAAAGTCATTGAAAATATTGACGCTAAGTCTTTAATGACAAAGAAAAGTAAAGAAAAGACAATGATCGGTAAAATGCTATTTAGTCCGATTGCATTGAATCGAGCATTTATTGAAAGTTTTAGAAGCAAAGGATGGAATGAAAGTAGATATAAATATTACCTGACTACAGACAGAAAATTGATGCAAGAAATTGTTCCTCTACCATATGAAGGCCAGAAAGAACATTTAATAAAAAATGGAATAAGCAATCCTTTATCTTCGTTTAAGCAAACGGACTTTGTTAAAGATGGAGTAGCAATCGAGGTTCAATTTGGGAAGTACGCTTTTGTTGCATTCGACTTATTTGTAAAGCATCTTCTTTTCTATTCAGGTGGAGTTATAAACGTTGGTATTGAGGTACTTCCTACTAAGAAAATGCAATCATTAATGTCGTCTGGAGTCGCATATTATGAGGGCGAGGTTTACAACGTATTAAGGCACGGACGAGGAAACCCGCCAGTTCCTCTTTTAATTCTTGGTATTGAGCCATAGTGACAGATATATTCAGCCAAAATCTAGGTTGTGAAATTGTAAATAATCATGCTTATCAGGAAGTGAAAAGTAATTAATTATTGGTTAACTAAATATCCAGTTTTAGTATTATGGAAATGCACCCCTCAAAAAACCGTAAAATATTAGCCATTTCACTCGGAGTGATTATCTACATCTCCATCATGAGCATATTTTTTATCCAAGATGGTAAAGAACTAAAAGAAGCCATATTTCAAGCATTATGTAGCGCGGTGTTGAGTGGCGCGATATTGTGGGGTCTTTTGAAGGTTATTAATAGGAAGAAAAGAATTGTGTAATCTATCTGATACAATGAGAAAATAAGGCGTTACGTGCTTACCTCCCTTTCTGCTTCCTCCTCATTGTAAAACAAGCACCCAGAGAAGTAAGAGAAGATTGAGAAGAGAGAGGTTCTATCCATCCCCACCCCCGGCTTAAAAGCCAGGGTTACTGTCTAATTCAGAGGCACAGTGATTGCGTCAAAATTCTTCACTAACGATTTTTTACATCAAACCTTTCTTTATACATTTGTAGGAACGATGATAAAACACTGTGCGTACTAAAAACCGAATCCCTTAAAATGAATAAAACTGCCAGGAAAACTATCTTTCTTATTCTCTTACTAATCGCCAATCATAGTCTGTTTTCGCAGATCTCATACCTGGGGAAAATATCACAGCATGAAGATGGTGTTTATGGGTTGCCTGGCGCAAGCTGTGTTGCATATAGTATTGATAAACAATATATTTATGTTGGCAGCCAGTATACTGTTGCAGTATTCAGATACGACCAAAGCACAGGAAGTACTTTATTTATTGAAGCTTACAAATATGCAAATGACGGTCATGCCGGACTTGAAGGTCCTGACTGTATCACAATAAGCCCCGATAACAGGTATTTGTATGTAAGTTCAAGCTGGCTTGACTGTGTTTCACTGTATAAACGGAATATCACTACCGGAACACTTGAGCTTCTGCACATATATTATGATACTGATATAGGAATTGACGGACTGAGAGGTGCCAGCGAAATGGGAATATCAAATGATGGTTCGTTTTTGTACATAGCCTCCAATAATGATAAGAAAACATCCACTTTCAGAATAGATAAGTCAACAGGTTATTTAACTCACCTGCAATCATTGGGCGGACTGTCGTGGCCGGAAGCTCTTAAGCTGAGCAGGGACAGCCGGTTTGTGTATGTGGTTTCACATATGGATAATAAGATTGCTGTTTACGAAGTGAATCCCGGTAACGGCATGCTTAGTCTTACTCAAACTGTCACTGAGGAGGTGTTTTCATGCTATTTTATTGATATAAGCTATGATAACAGGTTTGTTTACGTTGCAGGATTTGCTTCACTGAGTGTATATTCAAGGGACATACTCACCGGACATCTTACTTTATGTACTGAGTTCAAAAACAATGAGCAGGGTGTTTACGGATTAAACAGCACATACTCACTTACTGTTGCTCCTGATGACAGGAATATATATGTAATATCCACAGGCGACCTTTCATTTGTTACCTTTTCAAGACGCCTGTCGGATGATGAATTCCAGTTCACCGGATCACTGCGGTTTGCTGACACTACTAACCATTTAAACTACGGATACAGCACTTCAGCTATCATCTGTGATAATAATTATGTATTCGGAGCATCGTACTGGGAATTCGGGGTTCATATTGCCAAACGAAATCAACCCGATGGAAATCTTACGTATGAACGAATGATTCGGGATGGCGACAGTTCGGTTATTGACGGATTATGGAATCCAAGAAGCATCTGTGCCGATGAGCAGCAGAAAATGGTTTTTGTATCCTCAAATGCTGATGGCATTTCCATATTTCAGCGGAATGACACAACCGGGAAACTGATATTCAAAAACTTTGCCGATAACAGAAATCAAAACTCTAAAATGTTAGTGCGCACTGAACGCTCCGTAATCAGTAAAGACGGAAATTATCTTTACACTTTGTGTAATTGGGAAAATGATGGTATAGCGATATTCAGGGTGGACCGCAATGCATATAATCTTACACTGATAGATTCTGTTGAGTCAGATGTATTTGGCTTAATTCAATCACCTGTTGACCTGGCATTTTCACCATCGGGCGAGCATCTGTATGTGGTATCAACTCTTAATCAGAGGGGAATAGTCCAGTTTGGCTGTAATCCTGTAAACGGTTCGTTGCAGTTTTTGAATATCTTTAAGTTTGAGGATACAGGACAACACTTCGACCATATTAAAGTCAGTGAGAACGGGAAGTACGTATTTATCTGGAATACAAATGCTGGTACTATCAAGATGCTTGGCCGCGATAAAACCACAGGTGGGCTCACCTTACTGTCAACCTTTGAGAGTAATTCAATACCTGATCATTGGTTGTACGGACTTACAGATATCGCATTAAGCAACGATCAGAAAAACCTTTATGCTTCATACGATGATAGAAATACGCTTGTAACCTTTGCTATTGATACAATCAACCATCAATTAAATGTTATCCAATTGCTGGATTATGAAACCACTGGCATAAATGGTTTAAAAAGGATACAGCAAATTGCAGTAAGAAACGATGATACTTTCGTATATACGTCATCAGAAAGCAATAATTCACTGGGATTGTTTTTCCGGGATCATAGTGACGGAAGGCTGACATTTCTAAAGGACTACACTGAGCCGGAAAACGACTTTAACGGATTGGACCGGATAAACGGGATATGTATACCCTACAATGACCGGAATCTGTACTTAATATCCAGTGTTGAAGAAGCCGTGGCAAGCTACTCCATCGACCTGTACCTTGGTCCCGACAGGGTTATCTGCCAGAATGATTCTGTCATGGTTGATGCCGGTAAAGGATATGCCGGTTACCTGTGGTCGACCAATGAAACAACACAGCGTATTTATGTTAAAGAGGAAGGATACTATCATGTTAAGACTACAGATGAATTTGGCTTTGTTGACTACGATACCGTGTACATCAAAGTTTCCAGTCCTGTGGTTAATCTGGGTCCTGATATTGATGCCTGTGATGGTGAATATGTTACATTAGATTCGCCATTCGCTGAAAACATCTGGAGTACAGGAGAAAATTACACATCAATATCTGTGAACCATACAGGCACATATTCAGTAATAATCACTGATCCCTATCAATGCAGGGCAACTGACACAGTGAAAGTGCTGTTTCACCTTGTTCCAAAGGTTGATTTGGGAAATGATGTTACCATCATGCTTAATCAATCCATGGCTTTTTCTGCCAGGGGTGGTGATGATTACCGGTATAAATGGTACGACGGAACAACAAGTCATTCGGTCACTATACAAGAAGATTCATTTACTAACAACCCGCTAAAAGTGTGGGTGGAAGTTACCACTGGCTTAGGATGCAGTAATAGTGACACCGTATGGGTATCACTTGATACATTGAATTATTATAAAGGGCCGGCTGACATCAAAGTGTGGCCGGTGCCCACCCTTAAAGAGTTGACCGCTGAAAGCAACATATTGATTTCAAGGATTGACTGCTATATGGTGAATGGAAAGCACTTGTTCTTACTCCAGCCCGGCTCAAAGTCCGTTACCTTCACTGTTGAACATTTAAGCCGCGGCTCATACTACCTGCGTATAACACTAACCAACGGGGAAAAAAGGACATTTAAGTTTGTGAGGATATAAAATTTTAGTTCAAGGTTGTGCCATCAATCGTCATCCCGACCGAAAGGGAGGGACCTTACGAATTGTGTAATCATCACCCCCTTAACATACCTTAACAGTTTTTATATTATCTTCACAGCCACAATCATTGCTACTCATGACCTTTGATGCATTCTAAACCCAATCCTATGAAAAAGATATTTACATCCGTGGCTCTTTGCCTCTTCTGCGGTAATATTATCGCACAGTCTACAATCATTCCGATACATTCAGGTCGCAAAAGCGATAAAAAGCTGAAACCCGGACATTCACGGGGTGTCGTCCATCAACCCGGTTACCAGAAGCAGTCGCAGAAAATGTATGCTGACAATGTGGTTAAATACAGGCTCGACAGCATGATCATTAAATACGATGAAATGCTGACCGGCAATTATACCAATGGCGAAAAAGGTATGTATTTCTACAATGATGATTTTCAATTAACGGGCACGCTGCAAAAATCATGGTACGGCGAATGGCTTGATTCATGGAAGGACGATTATACTTATAATGTGATGGGTTTGAATGACAGCATAGTATCATACGCATATAATGAAGGTCAGTGGCAACAGATTTTTATAGAAACGCGGACTTACTATCCCGACAGCGCTCTTCAAAGCAAAGTTTATTATAACTGGAACTGGACAACCTTCGTACCATCGCAGAAAGTGGATTACCAATACACAGGTAGCACAATCGTTGAAAACTGGTTCAGCTATGAGAATGGATGGATCAATGATTATATAGTGACCTATTATCTTACCGATGGCCGTATTACCAGTGAGCTATGCAAGTCAATTTATGCCACCGGCCAGATGGAGAATGATTATAAGGCCGATTACGTTTATTATGCCAATGGCGAGCTGAAAGACCGCCTTGTAAGTTACTGGGAAGATGCGGCATGGTCCATTCCCATGGAAAAGGAAAGTTATACCTATGACGGTTATGATAACATAGCTGTGTACACCTGGTCATTTTATGGTGAGGATGGCTGGGAAGTGGTTGATGAGTGGCTTCCCGAGTATAATAACCTGTACACCCGCGACGACCTGATTATTCCTGAAGGCATGGAGGATGAAATTTATTTCAGGCATATGCTTACGCGGATGGTCGACAATTCCTATAATATGGGCGAACTGGGCTTCTCCATGGAGCTCAATCCTTATTATACCCCGGTAATCGTGGAAAAGGCAAATAATATGCTAACCATGCAATCATCCGTGTTCCCAAATCCGGCAACCGATAATATAACCATCAGGTGGGATGCGCCGGTATCTTCAGCAAAACTGACCATTTACAGTCCAACAGGCGCCGCTTTGACCACCTATGCCATCACTAACAACACCACAATTCCATTCACCACCCTGAAGCCCGGCTTATACATGTACACCCTTTCGGGGAACAATGGGGCTATTGGCAACGGGAAGTTTATTGTGAAGTAGTAGAAGGCACACTCCAATCCTGTTACCGTTAACCACCCGCACCCATCAGGTCCAAAACAAGCACTTTGAGTATACAAGTAAAAAACTATAGATGAGGAACACTGAGAACAGAAGAAATGGCTTATTTATAATCCTTTTACTAATCAATCTGGTAGCGATGACTGTGTGGGTTATTGGTCAAAGTATAAATGTTTATCGCTATGCGATAGTTGGAGCAATTTTTGAAATTCTTTGGTTACCAATGATTCTTACTGACCTGTAAAGGAAATTGATGATAATCCCTACTATCGAAATAAATGGGAAAACAATAAAATAGGCATTGGATTCTTGCTTGAATATGACAGGAAGATAGTCTCAGACAATATTTCCGTATTCTTTTCCACAAAACCAGAAATAGTATTCTATACCAGATTTGGCTTAGATGGTTCAGGTGATCCAACAATGATTGGGTTGATTAATTTCAATTTGGGTTTAAAGATTAATCTAACTAAGTTCCTTGTTCACGTTACGTGAACATTGTATATTTGTGAACAGACCCTTGTATGGAATGAAATTGTAGAAGTAAGGACTTATGAGTAATGCAAAAATATCCATACGTTTTTTTGACGACCGCGAAGTGCGAGCCGTTTGGGACGAGCAAAACGCCAGGTGGTGGTTTAGTGTATTGGATATTGTAGCTGTGCTTACCGACCAGGATGACTACACCAAAACCCGTAACTATTGGAAATATCTTAAAGCCAAATTAAAAAAGGAAAACAGCCAAGTGGTTAGTGCCACTACCCAGTTGAAACTCCTTGCACCCGACGGCAAAAAGCGTTTGGCCGATATGTTGGATTACAATGGTATTATTGCCTTAGGAAAAGAATTTCCGGGCAAAAAGGCAAACCGGTTTATTGAATGGTTTACATACAGTGATGAAAGTATAGATGGTAAAAGCAAAACAAAAGCGTATGCACTGTTTGACAGTTCTTTTATCAACAGCTTAGAAGTTGGTACAACCAAGGGTTTGCAACAAATACATGGTTATTTGTTTGGTGGATTGTATGATTTTGCCGGACAAATCAGACAGAAAAATATTTCAAAAGGTGGTTTTCAATTTGCCGTATCACGTTTTTTAGGCGACACATTAAAGCAAATAGAAGCAATGCCCGAAACTACATTTGACGAAATCGTTGACAAATATGTAGAGATGAACATTGCACACCCATTTATGGAAGGTAATGGCAGAACTACCAGAATATGGTTGGATTTGATACTAAAAAAACACCTCAAAAAATGCGTTGACTGGAGTAAGATAAGCAAGAGCGATTACATGAACGCAATGATGCTAAGTCCAACTAATAGTAGTGTTCTAAAAACACTTTTGGCAAAAGCGCTCACCGGCAAAATAAACGACCGTGAAATGTTTATGAGAGGGATTGATTACTCTTATTACTACGAAGAAAATGACTAATTGAACTCCCTTCTTGAGGAGAAGGGCTGGGGAGAGATCATTTTTATGCACTTCCCGGCAATATAATCAATTCCCCTCCGTTTGTTAGAAAATCCGGCAGGTGTGTATTACATTTGCAACGTATAACTAATAAAACCGCCAACGTGAATCTACTTTTAAAGGGGTTATTCATTACCATATTAGGGACGCTTTGTACTAATTCATTTGCTCAAAAGGGGGGTACTCAGGCATTTTCATTCCTTAACCTGCCAAATTCAGCAAGGGTTGCCGCGCTTGGTTATAATTTTGTTGCCATTGATGATAATGATTTGAGTATCGGTTTAAACAATCCCTCCCTGATTAACGCTGAAATGCATAACGACATTTCATTGAATTTCGTTGATAATTATGCTGATATCAGTTATGGGTTTGTTAGTTATTCGAGAACGTTTGAGAAATTTGGAAGCTTTGCTGCAACAGTGCAGTATATTGACTATGGTACATTCACCCGCACGGATGAAACAGGTGAAGTGAACGGTGAGTTCTCAAGTAATGAGTTTGCGCCTGTAATAGGGTGGGGAAGGAGGCTTGACTCTTCCTTTAGCATTGGGGCTAATATAAAGGCTGTTTATTCAAGTTTTGAATCATTCAATTCATTCGGCCTTGCAGTTGATGTTGCAGGTTCATACCATGCACCAAAAGCAGGTTTTATGATGTCGCTGGTTGCCCGAAATATTGGCATGCAGTTAACTGAATTTACCCCCGGCAACAGGGAGCCTTTGCCACTGGAAGTACAGTTTGGACTTTCTAAAAAGCTTCAGCATCTGCCTTTCAGGTATTCACTGTTGCTCACCAACCTGCAGAAGTGGGATCTTACATACACTGATCCGGCTGATGATAATATTGATCCTTTTACCGGTGAGCTTAAAGAAAAATCAAAAGTGGGCGAGATTGCTGATAAAGCTATGAGGCACGTGGTTATTGGAGGCGAATTTGTTCCTTCAAAGAACTTCAGTGTCAGGTTTGGATATAACTACCAGCGCCGCCAGGAAATGAAGCTTGAAACCAAACGTTCAACCGTTGGCTTCTCCTGGGGATTTGGCTTCAGGGTATCACGCTTCAATCTCAGCTACGCCCGCTCAGCCTACCACATATCAGGCTCCCCCAACATCTTCAGCTTAGGAATTAATATGTGAAACTCGGGGACCACCCAGAACTCAGAACCAAGAACATCATTTTTCCCTTCAACTTTTTCGTATTTTTGTAGGAAATGAATCCAATGGACATTACTATTAACATTGATCCTCTGGCCGGGTTTTGTCCCGGTGTAACTAAAGCAATAGCTGTTGCGGATGAGCTTTTGCAGGACAATAGTAATGTATACAGTTTCGGTGAGCTGGTGCATTGTGATGAAGAGCTGAAGCGACTTGAAGAAAGCGGCTTAAGTGTGATGTCAACTGCTGATATTGACAAGGTTCACCACTCGAAGGTACTCATAAGGGCACACGGTGTTTCACCCGATATGCAGCATAAGCTTCAAATTTCAGATAATGAGGTTATTGATGCTACCTGCAATATTGTGAGGCTTTTACAGCGAAAGGTAAGGATTAGCAGCATTCAGATGCAGCAAGTTGGTGGACAGGTGGTGATCTTCGGGAAAAAGAAGCATCCTGAGGTTGAAGGTTTGGTTGGTTACAGCCAGAGCCGCACTATCATTATAGAACAATCTGATGACTTTTCGGGCATTGACATGGTGAAGCCAATGTGCATATTTGCTCAAACAACTACAAATGTGTCTGATTATGACACCTTCGTTTTTAACATAATGCAAAAAGTAAGGGATGCAGGCGGAAATCAGCATGATATGCAGGTTTTTAATTCAATTTGCGGAAGTATTAAAGCACGTGTTCCAAAATTGAGATTATTTGCTTCTGATCATGATGTTGTCATATTTGTTTCAGGCGCAGAAAGCTCGAATGGTGCATACCTCGCAGCTATCTGCAAAGAGGAAAATGAAAATACCTATAGAATTTCAACGGAAGAGCAACTGAAGGCTGAGTGGTTTGCCAATGCCAGGAATATAGGAATCACAGGGGCTGCTTCAACGCCTGTTTGGTTATTGCAAAGAGTTTCAGAAAAACTAAACCAAATGTTATGTACTTAAAGCGTCTGTCAGAAAAACTAAAATTAATGTTATGTTCTTAAAGCATCTGCAGTTATATAACTTTAAGAATTATACTGAAAGTTCGTTTTCATTCTCTGAAAGTATAAACTGCTTTATAGGCGATAATGGGGAAGGAAAAACCAATATCCTTGACGCCATTTACTACCTGGCCTTCACCAAAAGCTATTTTAATCTCCTTGATAACCAAAATATTAAGCACGGTGAAGAGTTCTTTGCCGTTCACGGGAAGTTCCAGCGCACTGACAGTCAACTTGATGAGGTAAGTTGCATTCAGCGACGCAATGCAAAGAAGCAGTTCAGGATTAATGGCAAGGACTATGACCGGTTGGCTGAACATATTGGACAATTCCCGCTGGTTATGGTGTCACCCTACGACCGTGACCTTATAAACGAGGGAAGTGATATCAGGCGCAAGTACATTGACAGTGTTATCTCTCAATTTGATAAGTTCTATCTTGATGACCTGATAAGCTATAATAAGGCATTGCTTCAGCGAAACGCACTGCTCAAGCAATTCAGTGAGAAAAGGTATTTTGACCAGACTTCCCTTGATATTTACGGGGCACAAATGGAAGCACCTGCTGCCAGGATATTTGAAAAGCGCACTGAATTCCTGAAGGGCTTTATCCCCGTGTTCCGCCAATACTTTGAATTTATAAGTAACGGCAAGGAGGTGGTGGATATAACCTACCATTCTGACCTTTCTGATCGCGCTTTAGCGGATGTATTTGTTCAGACTGCTGAACGCGATCTTCTGATGCGATATACCACCGGTGGCATTCATAAAGATGACCTTGATTTGCTAATAGGAGGACTCCCGGTGAAAAAGTTCGGGTCACAGGGACAGCAAAAGTCGTACGTGATTGCCCTTAAACTGGCTCAGTTTGAGTATACGAAAAACATTAAAGGTTATAAACCCATACTGCTATTTGATGATATCTTTGATAAGCTCGACTTCAAGAGGGTATCGCAAATAGTTAATCTGGTGGGAGGAAACAGCTTCGGCCAGGTGTTTATTACTGATACACAACCTGAGCGTATCAACATGATCTTTAAGGATTCAAATCAGGATCACCTTGTTTTTAATATAGTAAACGGCACTGCTTCAGTTCAAAAATAAACCCATGACCAACGATCAAACCTTAAAAGAAGCCATTGAAGCATGGCTGCAGCAGTACAGGCACAATGAAAAATTCTATGAAGGGAAGGTTATCTCTTTATGGGAGCCTATTGTAGGACCAATGATAGCAAAGGAAACCGACCATATTTTCATCAGGAACAAAGTGATGATAGTAAAGCTAAGCTCGGCAGCCCTAAAATTCGAGCTGGAATTTGCCAAAAAGAAACTTGTAAAAAGCATCAATAAACAAGCTGGTCGGGAGGTTATTACAGATATTTCGTTTGTTTAGTAGAGACACGTCCATTTATGGCGTCGGGCGGTCACCGAGTGAAGCGCAGCGCAATCTAGGTGTTAGCCTTTAGCCTTTAGCCTTTAGCCTTTAGCCTTTTTTACCTTTAGCCTTTAGCCTTTAGCCTTTAGCCTTTAGCCTTTAGCCTTTATCCTTTAGCCTTTAGCCTTTAGCCTTTTTCCTTTTTCCTTTAGCCTTTACCCTTT